>NZ_JBMIRT010000045.1:0-149552 GCF_049195285.1 Ruegeria sp. MALMAid1280
CCGCGGCTTCCGCTTCGGCTTCGGCTTCGGCCTCCGCTTCGGCTTCGGCTTCGGCTTCGGCTTCGGCTTCGGCTTCGGCTTCGGCTTCGGCTTCGGCTTCGGCTTCGGCTTCGGCTTCGGCTTCGGCTTCGGCTTCGGAAAGGGCCTCTTCTACAGGCTCGACCGCGTCAAGAGGCGCACCATCCTGCGTGGAAACGGATTCAACCGCTTCGTTCGACTTGGGGTCTTCCACCGGCTTTCGATCGGTTTTCTTCTTACCAGCCACCGCAACGTTCCCCTTATCGAATCCAATTTCACATGAATAACAGACCACTCTAGGTTAATCGGTGGTCCCGCTGCCCTCAACCCGCATCGCATGTTTCACAAGTTTTTTAACGGCTTTCTGCATTTTCTTCGGGGTCGGCTCGTTGACAATCTTCAGATGCGCATAGTCCAAGGAATAAAGGGGGTCCGCCGTCGCCTGACTGATTGCGGCCAGCCACAAGGGCGCCGAACCGGTCCAGATATCGGCAAATTGTCGCGCCGTTCTGGGTGAAAACAGCGGTGCGACAACCGGTATATCTGCGTCAGCAACCGCAGCGGCTTCGGGTGTCAGCGGCAACAGGCGCTGCTGATAGACGGGTTGTTCGCGCACGGTCAGGCCCGACTCGGTCAGGCGGTGAGCGATATTGCCCCGGCTGTGTTCACCCCGCAGGTGCAGCAGCGGACTTTCAGGGCGATGCTTCAGCAGATACGCCACCAGTTCCTCGGCGGTTGCGCCAACCATCTGCGCGTCCCACCCGGCGTCTTTTGCGGTGCCGGTGGTGGCAGGGCCAACGCAAAAGGCAGGCATGTCGCGCGCCAAACCCAGAGACACCGCGGCATTCACCCCGTTGGCAGATGTGAATATCAGCCCGCGCAAACCGTTGGTATCGACGCTGATCGGCAGGGGTTTGATCTCGAGGATCGGGGAATAGATAACCTCGACCTGCGATCTGATGCGGGTCGGCAGCTGCGCAACAAACCGTTCAGAAGCAGCGCGCGGGCGGGTCATCAGCAAATACAACAGTCGGCGCCTTCCGCCTTGGGATTGTTTGCATCCGCGCGGGGTGATACCCCGCTTGGCAATCAAGGTGTAACGGATCGGGCCAATGGTGCAAACACTTACCGTCCTCGGACTGGAAAGCAGCTGTGACGACACAGCGGCCGCCGTCGTGCGCCAGACCGATGGCGCCGGGGCCGAAGTGCTGTCATCCATCGTACACGGCCAGACCGAATTGCACAGCGCCTTTGGCGGTGTGGTGCCCGAAATCGCCGCGCGGGCGCATGCGGAAAAGCTGGATACCTGCGTGGTGCAGGCGCTTGCGGCTGCGGGCCTGACCCTTGCCGATATGGACGCCATCGCTGTCACCGCCGGTCCTGGCCTGATCGGTGGGGTCATGTCCGGCGTCATGTGTGCCAAAGGACTTTGCGCCGCGACCGGCCTGCCTTTGGTCGGTGTCAACCATCTGGCGGGCCATGCTCTGACGCCGCGCCTGACCGATGGAATCGCCTTTCCCTACCTGATGCTGTTGGTTTCAGGCGGGCACTGCCAATACCTGATCGCCCAGGGGCCAGAACAGTTCACCCGACTGGGCGGCACTATCGACGACGCGCCGGGTGAGGCGTTCGACAAAACCGCCCGCCTGCTGGGTCTGCCGCAACCCGGCGGTCCCTCGGTCGAGGCCGAGGCCCGGTCGGGTGATCCCAAACGGTTTCGCTTTCCCCGGCCATTGTTGGATCGACCCGGATGTGACCTGTCGTTTTCGGGGCTTAAGACCGCGCTGATGCGGATGCGGGACCAGATCGTCGCCGAAAAAGGCGGCCTGACCCGTCAGGATCGCGCTGATCTGTGCGCCGGGTTTCAGCAGGCCATCGTCGACACGCTGGCCGAGAAAACCCGCCGCGCGATGGATCTGTATCTGGAGGAAAACCCCGCGGACCCGGTGATTGCCGTGGCCGGAGGTGTTGCCGCAAATACCGCCATTCGTGCCGCGTTAGAGACTGTTTGCGCCGAAAAAGGCGCCCGTTTCACCGCGCCGCCGCTGGCGTTGTGCACCGACAACGCGGCCATGATCGCCTATGCCGGGCTGGAGCGGTTTCGCACCGGCGCCCGCGATGGTCTGGACCTGACAGCCCGACCCCGATGGCCCTTGGACCAAACCAGCCCGGCGATGCTGGGCAGCGGCAAGAAAGGGGCCAAGGCATGAGTGTTTCGGTGCTGGGATCCGGTGCCTTCGGCACGGCGCTGGCAATTTCGCTGGCCGGAAACGGGCCGGTCACGCTGTGGTCGCGCAACGCCGGTCAGGTGGTGCAGATGCAAAACAGCCGCCAGAACTCGGCCCGCCTGCCGAATGTAACCCTACCGGATGCAATTACCGTGACCGCCGATATTGAAGACGCCGTCGCCGCGAATGTGCTGTTGCTGGCCGTCCCGATGCAGAAACTACGTGAGGCTCTGACAGAACATACCTCGGATCTGGCCGGGAAAACGCTGGTGGCCTGCTGTAAGGGGATCGAGCTATCCACCGGCCTCGGACCCATTTCCGTGATCCGCGCGACCATTCCGAACGCGCGCCCTGCCCTGCTGACCGGGCCTAGCTTTGCCGATGACATCGCACGGGGGCTGCCCACGGCGCTGACCCTGGCCTGCGCGGATGCCGATCTGAGCGAAACACTTCAGACCGAACTGACCACCGCCAATCTGCGCCTCTATCGCACGACGGATGTGATCGGCGCGGAACTGGGCGGCGCGTTGAAAAACGTGATGGCCATTGGCTGCGGGGCCGCCATCGGGGCGGGCCTCGGCGACAGCGCCCGCGCCGCCTTGATGACCCGCGGATTTGCCGAAATGCAGCGCTTTGCCCTGATGCGTGGTGCGCGACCCGAGACGCTGATGGGGCTGTCCGGGCTGGGGGATCTGGTGCTCACCTGCTCGTCCGACCTTTCCCGAAACTACCGTTTTGGCCTGAGTTTGGGTCTGAATCGTCCCTTTGACAGCCACACAACGGTCGAAGGCGTCGCCACCGCGCGCGCCATGTCCGAGATCGCCACAAACGAGGGGCTGGACATGCCCATCAGTGCCACAGTGGCAGACCTGAGCCACGGTGCCTACAGTGTCGCGCAAGCCATCGAAACCCTGCTCAACCGACCCCTCAAGGAGGAATAACATGCTGATCGCCCTCATCGCCCGTGACAAGGACGGCGCCTTGCAGACCCGGCTGGACAACCGCGCGGCCCATCTGGCCTATATCGAGGAAACCGGCGTCGTTTCACAGGCCGGTCCGTTGCTGAACGGGGACGCGATGATCGGCTCGCTGGTGATCCTCGAGGTCGAGGACATGGCTGCCGCCGAAATCTGGGCCGTAAATGACCCCTATGCCAAGGCAGGGCTGTTCCAGTCCGTCGACCTGATCCCGTGGAAGAAGGTCGTGGGCTGATGGCATACTGGCTGTTCAAATCCGAACCATCGACCTGGAGCTGGGACCAGCAGGTTGCCAAAGGCGATGCGGGCGAAGAATGGGACGGTGTGCGCAACTATCAGGCGCGCAATTTCATGCGGCAGATGGTGGTCGGGGATCGCGGGTTTTTCTACCACTCGCAAAAGGACAAGGCGATTGTCGGTATCGTCGAGGTCTGCGCCGAGGCCCATCCCGACAGCACCACCGATGACGAACGCTGGGACTGCGTGGATATCAAGGCGGTGCGGCCGTTTACAACACCGGTGACGCTGGACCAGATCAAGACGGACGAGCGTCTGGCCGAGATGGTTCTGGTGAAGAACTCGCGCCTGTCGGTTCAGCCGGTCAGCGAGGCCGAATGGCAGGTGATCTGCGCCTTGGGTGGCACGCAAGCGGATTGATCAAATAAAAAGGGAAGGCCCTGACGGTTGCAGAACCTTCCCTACCCCGCGTGCTCCCTACTCACCACACGCATATGGAAATCTTTGGCTCTGACCGTCCTGGTCGCACTCTGACACTAGCCCATTTCTGGCGGCTGGCACAAACGCCAAGTGCTTAAAATTGAAAACGCCCGCCGCGGGGCGGGCGCCAGAAAACCAAAGGATCAGGCGTAGACCGACTCTTTTCCGAACCGCTTGGTCAGCATATAGTAGACCACGGCGCGGTATTTGTTGCGCTCGGACATGCCATAGGTTTCCAGAACCGAATTGATCGCTTCCATCAGTTCCGGCCCGTCCGCCAGACCCAGTTTCTTGATCAGGTAATTGTTCTTGACGGTCTCAAGCTCGGCTTCCTGCGTGGCCGCCACGGTCGACGCGTCGGCGTCATAGATCGCCGGACCGCAACCGATGGTGACCTTGGTCAGCAGGTCCATATCGGGGTCCATCCCGCATTTGCCTTTCAGATCTTCGGCGTATTTGGCGATCAGCTCGTCGCGTTTTCCCATGTTCAATTCTCCTAAACTTGTGTTGTTACGGCGCATTGCGCCGTTCCGGAAAAGATTAGCCGCGACTATGGCCATCCCAAAAGGAAAAAAATCGGCAGTTTCTCCCCCCTGCTGGGGCCGCCGAGGGCAGAGGTTACCGGCAATACCCCCAGCCGGGTCCTTGCAGATGGAAATGATCCGCGTGAAGTCGGTTGAAATTCGGGCTCAGCACCACCCGGAACCAATTACAGGCGCCCTGCCCGATGCGGTGCAGAAACTCGGCCTCGGGACCGGGTGTTGCCCAGTCATGAAGCAGGCTGAGCTTCCGTCCGTCCTCAAGCTCCAGCCCAGTGATATCGATCGAATCCGCTGTCGCATGACTGCTCCACCGGTTGTTTTCACCCTCAGCGGTGCGCATGCGACGGCAGTTGTAGCTGCCCAGATGGCGAATTCTGTGAACTTTGGTCGCCAAAACATCCCGTGCAGCGGGCTGAACCACGTGGTGTTCCCACATCACCAACCGCAGGGCGGTGGTGCAACGGGTCTCAACCGGTGCAAGGCGGGCCGTGCCAAGTTGTGACAACTCTCCCCGGCCTGAAATCCCGCAATTCCGATCGACGACCAGATCTTCCATCGGCGCGAACATAACACCGGCCTCGGACAAAACCGCACGGCATTGGGCGTCATCCGCCAGCGCCCGGTTCAGCTGGTATCCGGTGATCGGGGTCACCGGGGCCGCTACCGATAAGTCCCGCAGCGGGTTCCAATGCGCCGGAAGGGGTGTTTTCGGATGGGACAGCAACAACCACCCGCCACCACCCACAAGGATCAGCAAGACAAGACAGGTAAAAAGAAAAGACGCCGCCAGATACAAGATCCGGCGGCGTCCCGTGCGTTTGGTCATACCCGACCCGCAATCAGTAGCGGTAGTGCTCGGGCTTGTAGGGGCCTTCGGGTTTCACACCGATATAGGCGGCCTGCTCGGCGTCCATCTTGGTCAGCTTCACGCCGATGCGGTCCAGGTGCAGACGGGCAACCTTTTCGTCCAGATGTTTGGGCAGGATGTAGACGTCGTTATTGTACTGATCACCCTTGGTGAACAGCTCGATCTGCGCCAGCACCTGGTTGGTGAACGAGGCCGACATCACAAAGGACGGGTGGCCGGTGGCGTTGCCGAGGTTCAGCAGACGGCCTTCGGACAGCAGGATGATGCGGTTGCCCGAGGGCATCTCGATCATGTCCACCTGTTCCTTGATATTGGTCCATTTGTGGTTCTTCAGGCTGGCCACCTGAATTTCGTTGTCGAAGTGACCGATATTGCCGACGATGGCCATGTCCTTCATCTCGCGCATATGCTCGATGCGGATCACGTCCTTGTTGCCTGTGGTGGTGATGAACACGTCAGCAGAGGCAACTTCGTCTTCCAGCAGCGTGACCTCGAACCCGTCCATCGCGGCCTGCAGGGCGCAGATCGGGTCAACCTCGGTCACTTTCACACGGGCACCTGCGCCAGCCAGCGACGCGGCCGAGCCTTTGCCCACGTCGCCATACCCGCAGACCACGGCAACCTTACCGGCCAGCATGGTGTCGGTGGCGCGGCGGATACCGTCGACCAGCGATTCCTTGCAGCCGTATTTGTTGTCAAATTTCGACTTGGTGACGCTGTCGTTGACGTTGATCGCCGGGAACGGCAGGTGACCCTCTTTCACCAGCTGATACAGGCGGTTCACACCGGTGGTGGTTTCCTCGGACACGCCCTTGATCTGGTCGCGCATCTTGGTGAACCAGCCTGGGGACGCGGCCATACGCTTGACGATCTGCTTCTTGATCACCTCTTCCTCTTCCGAACCGGGAACGGGGATGATGTCTTCCCCCGCTTCGGCGCGTGCGCCCAGCAGGATGTACAGCGTTGCGTCGCCGCCATCGTCCAGGATCATGTTCGGGCCGTCGTCGAACATGAAGGATTTGTCCAGATAATCCCAATGCTCTTCCAGCGTCTGGCCCTTGATGGCGAAAACGGGAATGCCGGCTTCGGCAATCGCCGCCGCCGCATGGTCCTGGGTCGAGAAGATGTTGCACGACGCCCAGCGCACATCCGCGCCCAGTGCAACCAGGGTTTCAATCAGAACTGCGGTCTGAATGGTCATGTGCAGCGAACCGACGATCCGCGCACCTTTCAACGGCTTGGCCTCGCCATATTCGGCGCGCAGGGACATCAGGCCCGGCATCTCGGTTTCGGCAATGTCCAGCTCTTTACGGCCAAACCCGGCCAATGAAATGTCTTTGACGATATAGTCCCCGGCCATCAGGTGCTCCATTGAGTAAATCACGTTCGGGCTGCCCCTAGCATTCCTTGGGGCAGGTGGCAACGCGAATGGCCGGAAACGGGGTTTTCCGCCGCTCAATTCAGCTGGGTTGACCCTTTAGCTTAATCTTCGGGATCGCTTCAAAAAAATCAGTGCCAACGGCGACAATACAACTGATGCCGTTCGCCTGGGTCACCAGAACCGTGTAGCTTCCGGTTTCCTTCGAGGTCCAGACCTCCATGACCGCCTGCGCACCGCGTGTTTTCTGCAATCCGCCAAAGACCAGCTCTTCTGAATAGCTGTCCTGCAGCTTGGCGATCACATGTTCACGCTGTGCACAACTTTGGGCAAATGCGGGTGGGGCAGTGGCGGCCATTCCAAAGGTCAGGGTAATTCCAAACAGTCGCTTAAACATAGCTAGCTCCTTTCGATACGAGTTACGTTCCGAGAGGGGCACACCAGGAGGAGCATGCACCCCCCTCAGCACAAATGTCGGTATCACCACGCGCTGGTTCAAAGCACGTCTGGTCAAGAAAAAGTTGGCAGCCGGTGATCTCGACAGGTACATCATAACACAAAAACGCGAAACTTACGTGTCCCACTTCACAAGGCATGGCAGAATGGCAACACAAGCACGAGCATGGCAGCGGATGTTGTCGGGGCGCAGGCTGGACCTGCTGGACCCGACCCCTGTGGACATCGAAATCGAAGATATCGCCCACGGGCTGGCCTTTGTGGCCCGCTGGAACGGCCAAACGGCAGGGGATTTTGCCTATTCCGTGGCCGAACATTCCCTGCTGGTCGAAGAGCTTTTTGGCCGGATCGCCCCAAAAGCACCGGTGAAATGGCGGCTCGCAGCCTTGTTACACGACGCGCCGGAATATGTGATCGGAGATATGATCTCGCCAGTCAAATCCGCCGTCGGCCCCGACTACGGCGCACTGGATGACCGTCTGGCGGCAGCGATCCACATCCGCTTTGGCCTGCCTGCTGCAGTGCCGAAAACGGTGAAACGACAGATCAAAAAGGCCGACAAGATCAGCGCCTGGATGGAGGCCACCCAGATTGCGGGTTTTTCCGAGGCCGAGGCGACCAAATTCTTCGGTCGCCCGGATAAGGCGGTGATGGAAGGGTTGGAGATTACTCTGCGCCCGCCGGTTGAGGTGCGAGAGGCGTATATGGAGCGGCATGAGGCGCTGATAGATGGGCTCTAGCTGTCCAATTTGGTCAAACGCCCCTTCTGAGCCCAAAGCAGACGCGTAACGAAGGTTCAAAGTACAAACCGGGCCAAAACCCTCGGTCCGCACCATTAAACAGTCATCACGATAGCTACTTGTTCAGTGCCTCTACCAAGACCCAGTCAACCGTTGATCCTGTCTGACGCAGATCACGAAGCGGTGCGTATTCCGGGTCATTGTACCAGGCAAGGGCGCTTTCAACAGAAGGGAACTCGACAACGAGTATCGCGTTTGCTTCTGGCGCCTTACCTTCCAGAGTTTCGACGGGCGCGCCCCTGACAAGAATTTTGCCGCCATGTTTTTCTAACAGTTCGGCAGTTTTCGGGCGGTATTCGGCGATCCAATCCTTGTTCTGGATTGTAACCGTTCCGACAATATAGCCTTTTGCGTCTTCTGCACTTGCCATAACCGGAACCAAAGAACCAAAAAGTAGTGAGAGTACTGAGAATACTTGACGAAACATTCGTTCTCTCCTTCTCCTATGACATGACAGCAAGTCTACCATAGTTCGAAGGATGACCGGAAATCAGGCCAGCAAGTCGAAACCGTTGGTGATCGGATTACCCCTGTAAGCAGGTAAAACCGATGTTTTCTGTAGGGAAGCCGATGTCCGGCTAAGGGTTCGCTAACGCGGACTACGTTTCGCCAAAATTCGCTGCAACGTCCGGCGGTGCATGTTCAGGCGGCGGGCGGTTTCCGAGACGTTCCGGTCACACAGTTCATAGACGCGCTGGATATGCTCCCAGCGCACGCGATCCGCGCTCATGGGGTTTTCCGGTGGTGGGGGCAGTTCGTCGCCCTTGGCCAGCAGCGCGCTGGTGATGTCGGTGGCGTCAGCGGGTTTCGACAGATAGTCGGTCGCGCCGATCTTGACCGCAGCCACGGCGGTGGCAATCGCGCCATATCCGGTCAGAACCACGACCCGGCTGTCGGGGCGTTTTTCGCGCAGCACTTCGACCACATCCAGACCGTTGCCATCCTCAAGCCGCAGATCGACAACGGCATAGGCGGGGGGGCGGGCGGTGGAAATGGCGCGGCCTGCGGCGACAGAGCCTGCGGTTTCAACCTCGAACCCGCGTTTTTCCATGGCCTTGGCCAGTCGCCTCAGAAACGGCTCGTCATCATCCACCAGAAGCAGGGATTTATCGGGGCCGATATCGAGGCCAGAGCTGTCCGCCATATTCTGTTCTTTCCGCTATTTCACGCCTTTGGCTTAAACATGAGTAATAGCAGCGCCATTCCAAAGGTCAAACGCATCACAGCTTATCCAGAAAACATCCAACCTTGTCGGCCATCTGCTCGGCACTGTCATCGCGGTTGAAAAACTCAAGGAAACCCTGCCCGGGCGTCACCAGGTAGGTAAAGGTGGAATGGTCGACCAGATAGAACTCGTCGCTTTTGTCATGCGCCCGGTAATAGGTCTTGTAGGCCTGGCTGGCGGCCTTTACCTGCTCGGGCGAGCCGGTCAGCGCGATGGTCTTGCCACCCAGGTTGAAGGCAAAGTCATCCACCACCTGCGGCGTGTCCCGATCCGGATCGATCGAGATGAACAGCGGCGTCACCGACTGGCCACGCTCGGCCAGAATGTCCACGGCCTCGGCGTTGCGCGACATGTCAAAGGGGCAGACATCGGGGCAGAAGGTATAACCGAAATAAACCAGTGTCGGCTCGGTGATCACATCGGTGTCGGTGACGGTTTCGCCCTTGCCGTTAACCAGCTCAAACGGACCGCCGATTGCGGCCGCCCCGCCGGCGATCTGGGCCGACCGGCATTGTGCGAACTGATCGTCCGACCCCGCCCCCCGCGTCAGCAGCCACATGGCGCCCAGACCGACGGCCAGAACAACGGTTGCAAGGATGGCGTAAAGGCGGATCATGACATCTATCCTGGGATGAGAGGGGTTGTTGATCGTTTCGGTCGGGACACCTATCAAGATGACCAGCCGATGCAACAGGACATAATAGACCGATGGCAAATTCCAACATCACATTATGGCGCAGTCAGGAACGCAGCAGCTGGATTCGGCTGCGCACGCTGATCCTGCTGCGTTGGGTGGCCATCATCGGTCAGTTCACCGCCATCACGGTTGCGCAGCAATATTTTCAGGTGCAGCTGGAGGTGGCGCTGTGTTACCTGGCCATCGGCGTGTCGGTCATGGGCAACATGACCGCCATTCTGCTGTTTCCGAAAAACAAGCGCCTGACCGAGTTCGAAAACTTCCTGATGGTGCTGTTCGACCTGTCGCAGCTGGCGATCCTGCTGTACCTGACCGGCGGCCTGAACAACCCCTTCGCCCTGCTGCTGCTGGGTCCGGTGACGATTTCGGCCAATGTGATGAGCACACGCTCGACCGTGATTGTCGGCGCCGTGGCAATTGCGCTGACAAGCATGCTGGCTGAGTTTCACCTGCCTTTGCGCACTGAACAGGGTCTCATACTGCAGATTCCGGATCTGCTTTTGTTCGGCAATTGGGCGGCGGTTGTTATCGCCATCGTTTTCATCGGCGCCTATTCCCACCGCGTCAGCTCCGAGGTGCAGTCGATGTCCGAGGCTCTGGCCGCCACCCATATGGCTCTGGCGCGCGAGCAGAAGCTGACCGATCTGGGCGGCGTTGTTGCGGCGGCTGCGCATGAGCTGGGCACACCGCTGGCCACCATCAAGCTGACCAGTTCCGAACTGATCGAGGAACTGGAGGACCGCCCTGACCTGAAGGAAGACGCTGCCCTGATCCGCGAACAGGCCAACCGCTGCCGCGACATCCTGCGCGATATGGGCCGGGCCGGCAAAGACGACCTGCATCTGCGGCAGGCGCCTCTGTCCACCGTGGTGCATGAGGCCGCCGAGCCGCATATCCACCGGGGCAAAGCCGTTCACTTTGCCGAAGGCCCGGCGGGCGATGGCGATGTGCAGCAACCCTCGATCCTGCGCAAGCCCGAGATCATTCACGGATTGCGCAACCTGATCCAGAACGCGGTGGATTTCGCCCGCGCCAATGTCTGGGTCGAGGCTGAATGGACTGCGGATCAGATCACCGTCAATATCATGGATGACGGGCGCGGATACCCGTCCCAGATGATCGGCCGCATCGGCGATCCATTCATGCGTCGCCGCCGGACCGAAAAAGACCAGAAGACCCGCCCGGAATATGAAGGCATGGGGCTGGGTCTGTTCATCGCCAAGACCCTGCTGGAACGCAGCGGTGCCGAGCTGGACTTTGCCAACGGCTCGGACCCCTACCAGACGCTGTGTGACAATCCCGAACGCCGGGGCGCGATTGTAAGGGTGTCGTGGCCGCGCAATCTGGTGGATGCCCAGACCGGCGATACCCCTGTCCCCTCGGGTGAGAACCAGCGCATCCGGGTCTGAGTTAAGACCCCGTTAACCATTAACACGCATAGTTCCCCCGGTATCAGTTCCGGAGGGCGCATGGTCGACTGGATCATTCTGGCCGCGATCAGCCTGGTGTCTGCCAGCCTGGCGGTGCAATGGCTTTTGCCCCGCCGCCGGCAGCGGGGCGACAATTTCGGCTTGTCCGCACCTGCATCGCTGTATGATGCGGTATTTCTGTTCGACGGCAACCGCCTGATCAGCCATTCCGACATCG
The DNA here is from genome assembly GCF_049195285.1 of Ruegeria sp. MALMAid1280. NCBI lineage: Bacteria > Pseudomonadati > Pseudomonadota > Alphaproteobacteria > Rhodobacterales > Roseobacteraceae > Ruegeria > Ruegeria sp. MALMAid1280. The sequence goes on from NZ_JBMIRT010000045.1 coordinate 11,554, forward strand.
CGCTGGAAGGGTTCGAAGCAGTCCGCGACTGGCCCGACCTGCGCCGTCTGCTGCAGCGGGATTTTCCCAGCTTTCCCGAAACACCCGACCATATCCGGCGTCAGGGCATGCTGATCATACCCGCCATCGACTGCACCGTCGAACGGGATATCCTGTGCGAGTGGATTGACGGTATCGTCCGGGTCCAGCTGCGCCACAGCGCCGACCGTCCAACTCCGGTCCAGCGCGACACGCAGGATCCGATCCGTCTGGCGATGGAGCAGGCGCCCTACCCCGTTTGGCTGCTGGATTATCAAAGCAATGTCCGTTGGTGCAATGCAGCCTATGTCGCCTTGGCCAGAAAGGTTCGTGGCCCGGATACCGATCTGACCGCACCGCTGTTTCCCGGGGCGGACGGCGATGCGCGGCTAAGCGCAAAAACCCGCATCTCGATCTCGTCCGAGAGCAGCGAAAACAAGCTGTGGTTCGACCTGACGCTGGTCGATCACCCCGAAGGTCACCTGTGCTATGCAGTTGATATCAATGCCATTGTTGCGGCCGAAACCGCCCAGCGCAAATTCGTTCAAACCATGACGAAGACCTTCGCCCAGCTGTCCATCGGGCTGGCGATCTTCGACCGCAACCGACAATTGGCGCTGTTCAACCCGGCCCTGATCGACCTGACCACCCTGCCCCCGGATTTCCTCAGCTGCCGCCCCGGCCTGTCCAGCTTTTTCGACCGGCTGCGCGATCAGCACATGATGCCGGAACCCAAGAATTACCGCAGCTGGCGCAGTCAGATGAATGACCTGCTCGAGGCCGCCGAGGACGGGAATTACCAGGAAACCTGGTCGCTGCCCTCGGGGTCGGTCTATTCGGTCAGCGGGCGCCCGCATCCTGACGGGGCGGTGGCGTTCCTGTTCGAGGATATCACCGCCGAGATTACCCTGACCCGCCGGTTCCGCTCGGAAATGGACCTGATGCAATCGGTTCTGGACAAGCTGGCCGATGCCATCGCGGTGTTCGGCGATGACGGAACGCTGGCCTTTACCAACCGTGCCTATCAAAAACTATGGGGAGAGTCCGACGAGACCGGGTTCGAACCGGACTCGGTGCTGGACGTCACGCGCAGCTGGCAGGACCAATGCGCTGCCACGCCGCTGCTGGGTGAAGTGCGCGACTTTGTCGAGATGCGCGACAACCGCGCCGAATGGTCCGGCGACATTCGGATGCGCAATGGCACCGAACTGATCTGTATCGTCAGCCCGATGCAGAACGGCGCCACGATTGTCCGGTTCGTGGTGGATGAGCTTCGGACGGCGCAGCCGATACGCCAAATCAGCGCCTGAACCGGGTTGCAGCCGACAGGGCCTGAGGTCATTGTGGCGCCATGACGCTGCACCCTCGTTCGATCACCCTGACTTCACCCGAAGAAACCTCGCAATTCGCCGCCCGGCTGGGGGCGGAATTGCGCCCCGGCGACGTGCTGCTGCTTGAAGGTGAGATCGGCAGCGGCAAGACCCATTTCGCCCGCAGCCTGATCCAATCGCTGATGACCGTCCGCGAGGATGTGCCCTCGCCCACCTATACGTTGGTGCAGGCCTATGACACATCGGCAGGCGAGATCTGGCATTGCGACCTCTACCGGCTGGGCGCCGTGGAAGAGATCGAGGAACTGGGCCTGACCGAGGCGTTTGATGCGGCCATTTGTCTGATCGAATGGCCCGGCAAGCTGGGTCCGCTGACCCCTGAAACCGCCCTGAAACTAAGCTTTGAAACAGACCCTGATACGATGGAAAACCGTCATCTGACCCTGTCGTGGTCCGATCCGAAATGGCCCCCCAAACTGGAGAGCGCCGCATGACCAACCGCGCTGTGCTGGCCGAGGCGCTGATTGCACAAACACCATGGGCCAACGCCAAGCGTGCGCCGCTGGCCGGGGATGCCTCGAACCGTCGATACGAGCGTCTGACCGATCCCGAAACCGGCCGGACCGCCGTGTTGATGGACTCTCCGCCGGGCAAAGCCGAACCGGTCGAGGATTTTGTGCGCATGGCGAACCATTTGCGGTCCGTCGGCCTCAGCGCGCCTGAGATTTATGCCGAAGATGCGGAATACGGCTTTCTGCTGCTGGAAGACCTGGGCGACGACTTGTTTGCCCGCATCCTGAAACAAAACCCAAAGAGGGAGCTGCAGCTATACGAGGCCGCAACCGACGTTCTGATCGCGCTGCACAAGGCCCCCACCCTGTCGCTGCCCTCATACGGCCCGTCACTGATGACCGAGCTTGCGGCACTGTCCTTTTCCAAATACGCGCAGGCGGTTCAGGGTCAGCACGACAGGGATGCGCGGGAACAGTTCGAATACCGGTTTTCGGACATTCTGCACCAGGAAACCTCGGGGACCAAAGTGGTGATCCAGCGCGATTACCACGCCGAAAACTTGATCTGGCTGCAGGACCGTGACGGCGTGAAACGGGTGGGTCTGCTGGATTTCCAGACCGCCATGCTGGGTCATCCGGCCTATGACCTTGTGTCGATGCTGCAGGATGTCCGCCGCGATGTGGCCGCGGGGACCGAGATGCGGATGGTCAGCCGCTATATCACCGCGACCGGCGTGAACGATCACGATTTCCGCACCGCCTATGCCGTGCTGGGGGCGCAGAGAAACCTGCGGATTCTGGGCGTTTTTGCCCGTCTGGCGACGGAATACGGCAAACCTCAGTATGTTGAACTGATCCCTGCCACTTGGGCGCATCTGATGCGCGATCTGGACCACCCGGCGCTGGCCACCGTGGCCGATCTGCTGCGCACGGCCCTGCCCGCCCCGACCCCGGAAAACCTGGACAGGCTCAGACAGACATGACCCGACTCCCCGAAGCCGTGATGCTGTTCGCCGCCGGGTTTGGCACCCGCATGGGCGCGATGACCAAAACCCGCCCGAAACCCCTGATCGAGGTCGCGGACCGCCCCCTGATCGATCATGCGCTGGATCTGGTGGATGATCTCGGCCCGGGTCGCGTGGTGGCCAATCTGCACTATCTGCCCGATCAGCTTGCCGCACATCTGGCCCCCAAAGGCGTGCTGATGTCCCGTGAAGAGCCCGAGATTCTGGAAACCGGCGGCGGGTTGCGGGCGGCTTTGCCCCTGCTGGGACCGGACCCGGTTTATACCCTGAACACCGATGCAATCTGGGCCGGACCGAACCCTCTGACCCTGTTGCGCGAGGCTTGGGATCCGGATCGGATGGATGCGTTGCTGATGTGCATTCCAACCAACCAGACACTCGGACACACCGGCGCAGGTGATTTCACCGCCGATGCCGACGGCCGGATCACCCGCGGTCCCGGTCTGATCTATGGCGGGGCGCAAATCCTGAAGACTGACGGGCTGATGGCCATTCCGGACAAGGCATTCTCGCTGAACCTGCTTTGGGATCAGATACATGGCCAAGGTCGCCTGTTCGCCGTCACCTATCCCGGCCGCTGGTGCGATGTGGGCCGCCCCGAGGGCATCGCTCTGGCCGAGGGGCTGATCGCGGATGTTTGAACCCAGCGCCGCACCCCGCGTCTTTGCCGTTCCGCCCGGATCGGATTTCCCCAAAGCGCTGGTGGACGGGTTGCGACAGCGCAGCGCCGAACACCCGCCCGAGGCCTTGGCCCGGGTGCAGCTTGTCGTGAACACCCGCCGGATGGCCCGCCGGGTGCGCGATCTGTTCGATCTGGGCCCGGCCTGCCTGTTGCCGCGGCTTTCGCTGGTCACCGATTTGGGGGAAAGCGTCGATCTGGCGCAAATACCCCCCGCCATTCCGGGCCTACGGCGCAGGTTGGAACTGACGCAGCTGATTGCCAAGCTGTTGGAGCAACAGCCTGATCTGGCCGCGCGGTCCTCGCTGTTTGATCTCTCCGACAGTCTGGCCGCGCTGATTGACGAGATGCAGGGCGAAGGGGTCTCCCCCGATACGATCCGCCAACTGGATGTCAGCGATATGTCTGGTCACTGGGCGCGGGCGCAGGCCTTTATCGGGATTGCCGATCACTTTATCGACTCCGGTCCCAATGCGCTGGATGCGCAGGCGCGGCAGCGGCGTGTGGTGGAAAGCCTGATCGATCGCTGGCAGGCGGCGCCACCGCAGCACCCGGTTATCCTCGCGGGGTCAACCGGCTCGCGCGGCACCACACTGATGCTGATGGAGGCCGTCGCCCGTCTGCCGCAAGGGGCGCTGATCCTGCCCGGCTATGATTTCGACCAGCCGGATCATGTCTGGCGCGGGCTGGAGGACGCGCTGACCTCGGAAGATCACCCGCAATTCCGGTTCCGCAAGCTGATGACCCGGCTTGAGCTTCAGCCCGGCCAGATCGAGCCGTGGACCGCTGATCCTGCTCCCTCGCCCGCGCGTAACAGATTGATTTCGCTGGCGTTACGCCCCGCTCCAATCACCGATGCCTGGATGTCCGAAGGACCTCAACTGACTGATCAGGACGATGCGACCAAGGACCTCACACTGGTCGAGGCGCAATCCCCCCGGGCCGAGGCGCTCGCCATCGCGCTGCGCCTGCGTGAGGCCGCCGAAACCGGCCAAACCGCGGCGCTGATCACCCCGGATCGGATGCTGACCCGGCAGGTCAGTGCCGCGCTGGATCGCTGGAACATCCTGCCTGATGACAGCGCGGGCCTGCCGCTGCAATTGTCGCCTCCGGGCCGGTTCCTGCGCCATGTGGCGGGCCTGTTCGCCCGGCGGCTGGAGGGTGAGGCGCTGCTGACTCTATTGAAGCACCCCTTGTGCCACGGTGGCGGCGATCGCGGCGCGCATCTGCTGCATAGCCGCGATCTGGAGCTGGACCTGCGGCGGCATGGTCCTCCGTTTCCCGACAGCGCCAGCCTGACCGCCTTCGCCATCCGTAAAGAGGTGCCCAAGGGCTGGATGGGCTGGCTGACCAGGCATTTCTGCGATCAGCATGTCACGGGTGAATTGCCGTTGTCGGATTGGGTGGCGCGGCTGCGTGCGCTGGCCGAGGCGATTTCTGTCGGCAGCGAGGGCGATACCGGGCCGCTCTGGGACAAGAACGCAGGCCAAAAGGCGCTGTCGGTACTGACCGCGCTGGAGGATGAGGCGCAGCATGGCGGTCCGATGACCGCCCATGATTTCGCCGATCTGCTGGGCGCTTTGCTGGCCGGGGAAGAGGTCCGCGACCGCGACGCGCCGCATCCGCATATCATGATCTGGGGCACGCTCGAGGCACGGGTGCAGGGTGCCGATCTGCTGATCCTGGGCGGCCTGAATGAAGGCAGCTGGCCCGAAGCCGCCGCGCCGGACCCCTGGCTGAACCGTCAGATGCGTGACAAGGCCGGGCTTTTGCTGCCCGAACGCCGCATTGGCCTGTCAGCCCATGATTTCCAGCAAGCGGTCGGCGCGCCCGAGGTCTGGCTGACCCGCGCAACCCGGTCAGACGACGCCGAAACCGTGCCGTCGCGCTGGCTGAACCGCATGACGAACCTGTTGCAGGGCTTGCCGGGGCAGGGTGGTCCTCGGGCCCTGTCAGCGATGCGCGCCCGTGGTCAGACATATTTGCGCTGGACGGAACAGCTAGAGGCCGCACCCCGGATCGACCCGGCGCCGCGCCCGTCTCCGCGCCCGCCGGTTACCGCACGCCCGCGCCGTCTGAGCGTGACGGAAATCAAACGCCTGATCCGCGATCCCTATGCGATATATGCGAAACATGTGCTGCGCCTGCGGCCGCTGGACCCGCTGGTGCAGGCCCCGGATGCCCTGCTGCGCGGAATCGTTATCCACGAAATCCTGGAACATTTCGTCAAGGACAGCGTGTTGGACAGCGCCTTGCTGACCCGTGAGAACTTCCTGAAACGCGCCGAGACACTGCTGGATCAGCATGTCGCCTGGCCCACGGCCCGCAAATTGTGGCTGGCCCGGCTGGACCGCATTGCCGACGATTTCCTGACCGCCGAAACCGCCCGGCGCGGCGATGGCGGGCCGGTGGCGTTCGAGGCCGTAATGAAACTGGTGCTGAGCCCGCTGGATTTCACCATCGCCGGTCGCGCCGACCGGATCGACCACAACAGTCGCGGTGCGCTGCGGATTGTGGACTACAAAACCGGCACCCCGCCGACCGAAAGCCAGCAGGCCAAGTTCGACAAGCAGCTGCTGATCGAGGCGGCAATGGCCGAGCAGGGCGCCATCGAAGGGATCGACCCGCTGCCGGTGGCTGAGGCGGTCTTTATCGGCATGGGCGGCACCTACAAAGAGGTCACAGCGCCGCTGGCCAAGGAACCGCCAGACAAGGTCCTGGCCGAACTGAAAGAGTTGATTTCCGCCTATTTAGAGCCTGATCAGGGCTTCACATCCCGCCGGATGCTGCACAAGGACACCGATATTGGCGACTATGACCATCTGGCCCGTTTCGGCGAATGGGACCGCACCGATGAGACCGATCCCGAGGTGTTGAAATGAACGCCCGCAACGATGCTACCGAACGTCAGGTGCAGGCTGCGCGTCCCGATGCCTCGACCTGGTTGGCGGCCAATGCGGGTTCGGGCAAGACGCGGGTTCTGACCGATCGGGTGGCGCGTCTGCTGCTGGGCGGGGTGCAGCCGCAGCACATCCTCTGCCTGACCTATACCAAGGCCGCCGCCAGCGAGATGCAGAACCGGCTGTTCAAACGGCTGGGTGAGTGGGCCATGTTGGGCGACGACACGCTGCTGACCCAGCTGACCGACCTGGGCGTGCCGGGTGTCATCAATCCTGATCGACTGGCGCAGGCACGTACGCTATTTGCCCGCGCCATTGAGACACCGGGCGGTCTGAAAATTCAGACGATCCATTCGTTCTGCGCCTCTTTGCTGCGGCGCTTTCCGCTGGAGGCCGGGGTCAGCCCTCAGTTTTCCGAGATGGAGGACCGCGCCGCCGCCCTGTTGCGCGAAGAGATTGTTGAGGATTTTGCCGAAGGCCAGCAGGCCGCGCTGATCGAGGATGTCGCCCGGTTTGTCACCGACACGGGGTTCGACAACCTGACCGCCGCCATCACCCATAAACGCAACCTGTTTGCTCAGCCGCTGGGCTGGCGCGACCTGCTGCGCCGGTTCGATCTGCCAGAGGAGTTTGACGAAGACGCCCTGCAGTCCCGCGTTTTCATGGGCGGTGAGGTCGATCTGATCCGCTCGATCCTGCCGGCGCTGGCTGAAAGCGGCGGCAATAACGCCAAAGCTGCGGCCAAGCTGGCGACCTTTACCCAAGCGCAGGTCGGTAACCTGCCGGTATTGGAAAGCGTGTTTTTGACCGGGAAATCCGCCAAGGAGCCCTTTGCCGCCAAGATCAACAGCTTCCCGACCAAGGCCCTGCGCGAAGGGGTGTTGGCCGCGCAGATGCCGCAGTTGGAATCCTTGATGTTGCGGGTCGAGGCCGCGCGCGAGCAGCGGCTGGCGCTGGTTGCGGCGCGCAAGACACATGTGCTGCACCGGTTCGCGGCCGCCTTCCTACCGGAATACGAACGCCGCAAGCAGCTGCGCGGCTGGCTGGACTTCGACGATCTGATCCTGCGCGCGCGGCAGGTGCTGAACGATCCGGCGGTGGCGGAATGGGTCCTGTACCGGTTGGACGGCGGCATTGACCATATTCTGGTCGACGAGGCGCAGGACACCAGCCCGGACCAATGGGACGTGGTCGAGAAACTGGCGCAGGAATTCACCAGCGGGGAAGGGGCACGATCCGGGGTTGAACGCACGATTTTCGTGGTCGGCGACAAGAAGCAATCGATCTATTCCTTCCAGGGGGCCGACCCCGCAGCGTTTGACCGAATGCAGCGGGAATTTGGGCGCAGATTGACGGAATCAGGCTCTAAACTGTGGGATTCGACGTTGGAGTACTCGTTCCGGTCCTCCAGTGCGATCCTGTCTCTGGTCGATATCCTGTTCGAAAACCGGGCTGAGGCCGGGTTTCACAAAGACAGCCTGCACCGCGCCTTCAAGGCCGATCTGCCCGGTCGGGTCGATCTGTGGCCGGTGGTTGAAAAAGTCGAAGACGACGATGATGGCGACTGGACCGATCCGGTCGACCGCCCCGGCGCGCGGCATCATACCGTCATTCTGGCCGAGAAGGTGGCCCGGTCGATCAAGGATATGATCGACAGGGGTGAGACGATCCCCGAGGATGGCGATGCGCCCGGCACATTTGTTCGCCGCAAGGTACAGCCGGGGGATTTCCTGATCCTCGTGCAGCGCCGATCCGATCTGTTTGCCGAGATCATCCGCGCCTGCAAGGCCCTGCGCCTGCCCATCGCCGGGGCCGACCGGTTGAAGGTGGGTGCGGAACTGGCCGTGAAAGACCTGGCCGCGCTGCTCAGCTTTCTGGCCACGCCCGAAGACAGCCTGTCGCTGGCGACCGTGCTGAAATCGCCCTTGTTTGGTTGGAGCGAACAGCAATTGTTCGATCTGGCGCACAGGCGGCAGGACCAATTCCTGTGGGCGGCGCTGCGCCAACGGGCTGAAGATTTCCCCGAAACGCTGGACGTCCTGAACGATCTGCGCGGTCAGATCGACTTTCTGCGCCCCTATGACCTGATCGAACGCATCCTGACCCGCCATGACGGGCGGCGCAAACTGCTGGGCCGGTTGGGGGCCGAGGCCGAAGACGGCATAAATGCGTTGCTGTCGCAGGCGCTGGCTTATGAACGCACCGATATCCCCAGCCTGACCGGCTTTCTTGTGTGGATGCAAACCGACGATCTGGAAATCAAACGGCAGATGAGCGGCGTCGGCAACATGATCCGGGTGATGACGGTGCATGGCTCCAAGGGGTTGGAGGCGCCGATCGTGATCCTGCCGGATACCGGCAAACGACAGGCCCCGCGTGACGCCGAGATCATGGTGGGTGAGGGTACGCCCCTGTGGAAAGTGCCCGGCGATGCCTCTCCGGCATTGATCACCCAGGCGCGGGCCGAGGCGCGGGCGCGGGAGGAAAATGAACGTCTTCGCCTGCTATATGTGGCTCTGACACGGGCTGAAAAGTGGTTGATCGTGGGCGCGGCGGGGGATGTCGGCAAGGATGGCACCAGCTGGTATCAGATGGTTGAGGCCGCAATGGCGCGGGCCGGGGCCACGCAACTGCCAGACTCGGGCACGCTGCGCCTGTCCCACGCGAATTGGGACGCGCTGCCGATTGTCGAACAGGCGGAAACTGAAATTGCAGAAACTCCCTTGCCGGACCGGTTCCAGACCCCTGCCACGATTCCCGAGCCGGCACCTGAAACGCTCAGCCCGTCTGATCTGGGTGGGGCCAAGGCGTTGCCCGGCGATTCAGGTCAGGATGAAGAGGCCGCCAAGCTGCGCGGCACGCGCTTGCACTTGCTGCTGGAACATTTGCCCTCGGTTGCGCAGGAAAAATGGCCGCAGCTCTGCGCCCGGGTTCTGCCCGATATGCAGGAAGCGGGCTGGCAGGATTTGCTGACCGAAGCGCAAAATGTGCTGACAGCGGATCATCTGCAAGCGGTATTCGCGGGCGACGCGTTGGCCGAAGTTCCGGTCGCTGCCGCGCTGAACGGGCGGCGGATGCACGGGGTGATCGACCGGCTGATCGTGACCGAGACCGACGTCCAGGTGATTGATTTCAAATCAAATGCCACGGTTCCGGACAGCCCTGCGACCTGCCCCCAAGGCCTGTTGCGGCAGATGGGGGCCTATGCGCAGGCGCTTGCGCAGATCTATCCGGATCGTGAAATCCGCACGGCGATCCTGTGGACGCGCACGGCAGAGCTCATGTGGTTGCCACACGATCTTGTGACGGATGCACTGACCTGCACCCAGATATCTTGACCTTACCATGCCCGGCCCCTACGTTCTGTTCCCGAGTTTACCCCATTCAGGAGACAGAGAATGTCGACCGTAGCCGTAACCGACGATACCTTTGACGCAGAGGTCAAGAATTCCGACATCCCCGTTGTTGTCGATTTCTGGGCCGAATGGTGTGGCCCCTGTAAGCAGATCGGCCCCGCTCTGGAAGAGCTGGCCGCTGAATACGGTGACAAGATCAAAATCGCTAAGGTGGACGTAGACAGCAACCCGAACGCAGCCGCCGCCATGGGCGTGCGCGGCATTCCGGCGCTGTTCATCTTCAAGGACGGTCAGGTTGTTTCGAACCGCGCTGGTGCGGCTCCGAAGGCGGCGCTGCAAAGCTGGATCGACGAATCCATCTGATCCGTTTGGATCACACAGATCTAAGGCGCCCCGCACCGGGCGCCTTTTTTCGCCGGAGGGCCAGATGGCAAGGACACGGGTTCTTGTTGAATTCGGCATGGGCACATCGCTGCGGCGCGAAGATTACACCAAGGCGGCGCGGCGGGAGGTGCAGGATGCGCTGCACCATTCCTCGATTACCCTGTTATCCACGCTCGGCATCGACCATGCCGAGATGCGGGTGATGGTCACGATAGGCGTGCAGGCACCGGACCATATGGATTGCGACCTGATCGCCGCAGATCTGCCCCGCGGCCGGGCCGAGGTGCGGGCCGTCAAAGATGGTCTGGACGTCGTGGATACCGAAGCCAGCACCCGGCATATCGTGGCAACCGCCGCGATCGATGCATTTCTGCCGGACTTTTCAGGTCAATCTAAGCTGTCCTGACAAAGAAAAAGCCGCTCGGGTGAGCGGCTCATCTTTTGCGGTCGTACTGATCGCGGATCAGATATTCTTGATATCCGCGCGGCACAGGCCAATGTCGTCCAGCTGTGCATCGCTCAGCTCGGCCAAAAGCGCACGTGTTTTGCGGGCTTCGTTCCATTCGGCTGCTTTTTCAAAAGCTGCGGTGAACGCGTCCACTACATGCAGGATGGTAGCTGCTCCGAGCGGCGCATGGATATTTGCGGTGGTTGCCATTTGCGCATTCCTTAAAACTGAAACAGCCGACCCTTCGTCGGTTGTGCGCTTTATTTAGGACCACTGGCTGAGTCTCACAATTGCTAGTCCGGTAACCCCGATTTGCGTTCTGTGCATATCATTTAGGCAGTTTGTGAACTGTTGCGCTGCGGGCGGGTCCGGCCCATATAAGATGCCAACGAAGAACGGAGGCCCTGATGGCAGACAGCGATTTTCCCGGTTGGCATGGCACAACGATCATTGGCGTCAAGAAGGGCGGCCATGTAGTGATCGCCGGCGACGGACAGGTCAGCCTGGGCCAGACCGTGATCAAGGGCACTGCCCGCAAGGTGCGCCGCCTGTCGCCCGGCGGGTTCGAGGTTGTGGCCGGTTTTGCCGGATCGACCGCCGACGCGTTTACTCTGCTGGAACGTCTGGAAGCCAAGCTTGAGGCGACGCCCGGCCAACTGGCCCGCGCCTCGGTCGAGCTGGCCAAGGACTGGCGTACCGACAAGTACCTGCAAAAGCTTGAGGCGATGTTGATCGTCACCGACGGCAAGGATCTGCTGGTGATCACCGGGGCAGGGGACGTGCTGGAGCCGGAACACAATGTGGCAGCCATCGGATCGGGGGGCAACTTCGCGCTGGCCGCGGCCCGCGCGATGATGGACGGCGACAAACCGGCGGAACAGGTCGCGCGTGAGGCGATGGCGATTGCCGCCGATATCTGCGTCTATACCAACGGCAATCTGACGGTCGAGACAATCTCAGGCTAACAGCGCCTTGATCTCTTTGCCCTTCCAGCGCAGGTGCATCCCGATCAGGCCCATCAGGGCCGTCGCGATGACGATGTAATAGGGCAGGCGGATATCAAAGCTCATCAATCCACCGCCGATCAGGGACATGACGCCACCGGCAAGGCAGAAGACCGCCGTGGTCACCCCCATGACCCAACCCTGATCGGTTTCGCTGACGGCTGATGAAAACAGGCCCAGCAAGGTCGGGTAGGACACGCCGAAGAAGAAATAGAAGAAAAACACCGGCACATAGCTGAGCACGCCGCTGGGGCTGAACGCAAAGCCAAAACCGCAGATCACCATCACCACCAGCGAGGTATAGATGATCTGGTGCTTGCTGAACCTCTCCTGCGCCGGTTTCACCAGGAATGTGCTGGAAAACGCCAGCGCAAAGCCGATCACCACCATCGCCATGCTGCCGCCGATCACACCGTATCCCCAGGCGCTGGTCAGGAAATTGTCGACGAACACATAGAAGGTCACGTTGGCGATCATGAACAGCGCATAGACCGGCAGGATTTTCAGAACCATCGGATGTTCGCGCACGGCGATCAGGCTGTCGGTCACGTCGCGCGGGCGAAAGACAAAGGCCGTTCGCTCGGTCCGCATGTCCCTGAAGAAAAACAACACCAGGAAAATCGCGATCAACACCAGAACAAAGGCACCGTAAAAGGGGGTTTTCAGCGTCGCGAAGCTGCCCAGCAACGTTGCATCGGACAACACCGCGCCAATGATAGGCCCGCCGACAAGACCGAAGCTGACGCCGGTGATGATATAGCCCATATTGCGGTCCCGGTCGGCGGCATCGGTGCTGCCGTCAATCATCGCCGCCTGTGCGATGGGTTGGTTCCCGGCGGTGAATCCGGTGATCGAACGCCCGACAATCAGCAGCAGCAGGCTGTTCAGATATAGCGCCGCAATCGTCAGCGCATACCCGGCCAGCGCGCCGCTCAGACAGACCAGCAGCGCGTTCTTGCGGCCGATCGAATCCGACACTTTCGAGACGTAGACCACACCCAGAAACCAGGACAGAAAGAAACATCCGATCACCAGGCCATAATATAGATGCCGCGTGCCCATGGCCGTACTTTCGGGCAGGAAACCGGATTTTGTCTCCATGATCAGCGAATTGATGATCGGGAAAACCAGCCCCTGCCCGATCAGGTCGACAAACACCACAAACAGCAAGGTGATCTTGGCAATTTTCGTCATGTCCGCGCTCCTGACCCTCAAAGCCTTGAAATCATTGTATCAGAGCGGGCGCGTTTCACCTATGGAAAGCATTTGCAAACCGGGTGGGGCATTGCTAACCAACGCTGCCAATGAAAAAGGCTTGGTTGTTTTCGCCTCATCGGTGATTACCTAAGCCCAAGTTTTGCTATGCCGACCGAAAGGACTGCGCTTTGACCGACCTGACCCCGCGCGAGATTGTCTCGGAACTGGACCGTTTCATCATCGGCCAGAAGGATGCCAAGCGGGCCGTGGCCGTGGCGCTGCGCAACCGCTGGCGCCGCAAACAGCTGGCCGATGACATCCGCGATGAGGTGTATCCGAAGAACATCCTGATGATCGGCCCCACCGGTGTCGGCAAGACCGAAATCAGCCGCCGTCTGGCGAAACTGGCCCGCGCGCCCTTCATCAAGGTCGAGGCCACCAAGTTCACCGAGGTCGGTTACGTGGGCCGGGACGTGGAACAGATCGTGCGCGATTTGGCAGATGCGGCGATACTCCAGACCCGCGAATACATGCGCGAGGATGTGAAAGCGCGCGCCTATCAGGCTGCCGAGGATCGCGTGATCGAAGCCATCGCCGGTGCCGACGCCCGCGAGGCCACGCGCGAGATGTTCCGCAAGAAACTGAAAGCCGGGGAACTGGATGACACAGTGATCGAGCTGGAGCTTTCCGACAGCTCGAACCCGATGCCGATGTTTGACGTGCCCGGCCAGCCCGGCAGCCAGATGGGCATGATGAACCTGGGCGATATCTTCGGCAAAGCCTTCGGCGGGCGCACCGTTAAAAAACGCATGACCGTCGCCGAAAGCTATGATGCCCTGATCGGGGAAGAGGCCGACAAGCTTCTGGATGATGAAACCGTCAACCGCGTGGCGCTGGAGTCGGTCGAACAGAACGGCATCGTGTTCCTGGACGAGATCGACAAGGTCTGCGCCCGCTCTGATGCACGCGGTGGCGATGTCAGCCGCGAAGGGGTGCAGCGCGACCTGCTGCCTTTGATCGAAGGCACCACCGTCAGCACCAAACATGGCCCGGTGAAAACCGACCATATCCTGTTCATCGCCTCGGGTGCATTCCACATCGCCAAACCCTCGGATCTGTTGCCGGAATTGCAGGGCCGCCTGCCGATCCGTGTGGAACTGCGCGCGCTGACCGAAGAGGATTTCGTGCGCATCCTGACCGAGACCGACAACGCGCTGACCCTTCAATACACCGCCCTGATGGGAACCGAGGAAGTCACCGTCAGCTTTACCGAAGACGGCATCGCGGCACTGGCCCGCATCGCCGCGGATGTGAACCAGACCATCGAAAACATCGGCGCGCGGCGGCTTTATACCGTGATGGAGCGGGTGTTCGAAGAACTGTCCTTTACCGCCCCCGATCAGGCCGGGGCCGAGATCACCGTGAACGCGCAGTTCGTGGACGACAATCTGGGTGAATTGACCAAGTCCACCGACCTCAGCCGTTACGTTCTGTAACACGGCCAGCCGGTTCTTGCCGCCCCCCTTGCCCCATGTCGCTGGACGTGGGGCGAGAAATCGATAGCTTGGCGCAAAAGGTTCCGAGGTCTGCCCCGTGCTGCGCTATTTTATCATTCTGATTGCTTCCCTGTCCCTGACTGCCTGCGTCGACCGGACGATCACGGAAACCGTGCCTTCGGCCGTGAACGTGGGAACGCCGCTGACCGTGTTTGCCAGCACCACCCGCGCCCGCGAGGCGGATGGATCATACGGTTTCCAGCGAGGCGAAACGCTGCAATTCCTGGAAACCAGGGTTTCGATCCCACCGAACCACACGCCGGGGACGTTGAAGTTTTCTTATGCCAACCCGAATCCGCAAAAGGAATTCGTGCTGGCGGGCATAACTGAACTGGACGGCCCGAAAGGCTTGCGGGAACACCTGCATGGTCAGGACGACGTCACCATTTTTGTGCATGGCTATAACTCGACCCAGATGGAAACCATCTTCCGCGCGGCGCAATTGTCCCATGACATCGGCCTTCCCGGACAGATCCTTGTCTATTCCTGGCCCAGCCGCGCGACAGGGTACGGATATGCCTACGATCTGGACAGTATGCTGTATGCCCGCGACGGATTGGAGCAGACCATACGCGAACTGAAATCCATGGGCGTCAAGCGCGTCATTCTGGTGGCGCATTCGATGGGCGGCGCCCTGTCGATGGAGATGATGCGGCAGGCCGAGTTGCAGGACCCCGGCTGGGCCAACAGAAACCTCGAAGGGGTCATTCTGATCTCGCCCGATCTGGACGTGGACCTGTTCCGCTCGCAGATGGAGCGGATCGACACGCCGCCCGATCCCTTTGTGGTCATGGTCTCGCAGAAAGACAAAATCCTGAACATCTCGGCCCGCCTGCGCGGAACGGCCGAGGGTGAGCGGCTGGGCAATATCAGCTCAATCGACTCGCTGGCTGAGTTTCCCATCAGCGTCATCGACACCACGGCGTTCAACAGCGATGCTGAGTCATCGCACTTCGTGGCGGCAACTTCTCCGGCGCTGCTGGCGATCCTCAGTTCGGTTCGACGGGTCAGCAACACGTTCGGGCCCGAACGGCCGGGGATCGACGTTCTGGCTCCGCCCAACGAACGTAATCCCGATGGTGCAACCGAAATCGTCCTGACGGAAACCGGCGAGGCCGAGGTGACGACTCCGTGACGTTCAGCCTGCGTCGGTATCTGATCGAAAATGCAAACTGGCTGAGCGCGGGTGTCCTTCTGACCTTCATGTCCAGCTTTGGGCAGACCTTCTTCATCTCGATCTTCTCGGGGCAGATCCGCGCCGAGTTCGGCCTGAGCCACGGGTCCTGGGGCGCGATTTACTCGCTAGGTACCACGGTATCGGCCATTGTTATGATCTGGGCCGGGGGGCTGACCGACATCTTCCGGGTACGGATATTGGGACCGGTGGTTCTGGCTGGTCTGTCACTTGCGGCACTGGCGATGGCAACGAACAGCGCGCTATTCCTGCTGCCCCTCGTGATCTTTCTGCTGCGCCTGTTCGGGCAGGGGATGAGCATCCATCTGGCGCAGGTCGCGATGGCGCGCTGGTTCACCCTGACACGGGGCAAGGCACTGTCCATCGCCTCGCTGGGCTATGCGATCGGGGAATCCCTGCTGCCGCTGATCTTTGTGGCTGCGATGGGTTTTCTGGACTGGCGCTGGTTGTGGGTGGTAGCCGCAGGCGCGACAATTCTGGGCATCCCGGCCCTGATGCGTTTGCTGCGGCAGGAACGCACGCCGCAAAGCCTGGCGGGCAATCACACGGCCACCGGGATGCAGGACCGGCACTGGACCCGGCGCGCGGCGCTGCTCCATCCGCTGTTCTGGTTCATGGCACCTGCGATCCTTGGGCCATCGGCCTTCATCACCGCCTTCTTCTTTCATCAGGTCCATCTGGCCGCGATCAAAGACTGGCCGCATATCCAACTGGTGGCCCTGTTCCCGGTGTTCACCGGGATTTCGATCCTGTCGATGTTTGCGGCGGGCTGGGCGTTGGACAAATGGGGCACCGCCCGTATCATGCCGTTCTACCAACTGCCCATGGCGGTCGGCTTTGCCATCCTCTCAGTCACGGACACGATCGGCGGAGCATTGGTCGGCCTGATCTTTCTGGCCCTGACCGTCGGCGCCAACAACACCTTGCCCAGCGCTTTTTGGGCCGAATTCTACGGCACCCGGCATATCGGCGCGATCAAGGCGCTGGCCACAGCTGTTATGGTGCTTGGATCGGCCATCGGCCCGGCGCTGACCGGCGTGCTGATCGACCGGGGCGTATCGCTGAGCACTCAATTCCTGTGGATCGCCGTGTTCTTTGTGCTGGTCTGCGTATTGGCCTGGACCGGTATCCGCCGTGCCCAATCCCAGTTCTAGCGGGTGCGCCGCAGATAGACGTAATAGGCCCCATCGCCGCCATGGCTGATATGCGCGGGCGTGACCTGCAGGACGGCTTGCGCCAAGGGCGGGATCGACAGCCAGTGTGGCACATTGTTGCGCAGCACACCGCGCGGGGTCGGGATCGGGCCGGGTTCATCCCGATCCTTGCCCTTGCCGGTCACCACAAGAACCAGCCGTTTGCCCTGCGCCTGTGCTGTCAGGACAAAACGGATCAGCGCCGGGTGTGCCGTGTCGACCCGCATCCCGTGCAGGTCCAGCTTGCCTTCGGGCCTCAGCTTGCCGCGTTTCATCCGCCCAAAGGCCTTGGTGTCCATCTGTACCGGGCTGGCCCGCAGGCTGTCAGTCACCGACGGTTTCAGCGCATGACGCACCGACTTGACCCGCGCGGTCTGGCCGACTTCAAACCCCTCCAGACGCATCTGTGGCGATTTCGACGGTTTTGGCTTGGGCAGGGTGGTCGGATGCACCGATTGCGGCAGCTCGGGGTGCAGGCGTTCGGCCTGTTTGGCGACCTTGCGCCAAAGCTCGATCTCTTCAGCGGTCAATTTGCGGCGAGGCATCAGAATTCACCCGGGATCAGAGCATAGGCGCGCTGGATCGGGAGCAGCAGGATCATCCGGCCCGGATCTTTCAGGCGTCCGGCGGCCTGTCCCGCCTCATCCCCGGTGCCAAAGAAGATATCCGCCCGCTGCGCCCCCTTGATAGCGGCGCCCGTATCCTGCGCGATCATCAGTCGGCGCAGCGGCTCTTTCCCGTCCTTTTCCACCCAGACCGGAGCCCCCAACGGCGTAAAGGCCGGATCGGCGGCGATGCTGCGCATGGTGGTGACGGATCGGTTCATCGCACCCAGCGGCCCGAATTCCGGCGCGACGCGGGTAACCTCGCGGAAAAACACGTATGAGGGGTTGTGAAACAGCAATTCCGCCCCGGCCTCGGGGTTCTTGCGCACCCAGGCCTTGATCATCTGGGCGCTGACCTGATGCGCCCCCAACGCGCCCTGCCGGATCAATTCCGAGCCGATGGAACGATAGGGATGCCCGTTGGCCCCGCCATAGCCGACCCGCAAAGCCCCGCCATCGGCCAGACGAATACGGCCCGAGCCCTGGATTTGCAGAAAGAACAGCTCGACCGGGTCATCGACCCAGGCAATCTCAAGGCCCCGGTCGGTCATGACATCTCCGGTCAGGATGTCCCGGCGGCTGAGCCAGGGTCCCTCGGCCCGCGCCTCGGGCGGCATTTCGTAGATCGGGTATTTGTAGCGATCCGTCCGGGTGCGCGACCCGTCCAGTTCCGGTTCGAAATACCCCGTGAACAGCGCATCCTGGCCGTCTTCGACCAGAACCGGCCGGAAGAACAGCTCGAAGAAGGAGCGCGCGGCATCGGCCTCATAGGTCTGTGCCACACCACACAGCGCGCGCCAATCCGGGTCGTCCAGATCGCCGCAGGTATTCAGAAAAACCGAAAGGGCTGCGCCGTGATCATCGGCGGCCCAGCCCTCAAGATCATCAAAAGACAAGATCGAGCGCGTCGCCTCGGCTCCGGCGGCGCTTGCGGTGGTCATTGCGCCCACCAGTAAGAGCGACCGGAATGCGGCAATCATGCGTCCGTGGCAACAAGCAGCCAGTTCGGATCGTCCGAGCCCATGACACGGGCAAAGGTCCAGCTGTCCTTTTGGCGTTTGACGGTGTTCGGGCTGCCTTCGATGATGTCGCCGCCGCGATCCCGCACGACCGAGGTCAGTTCACCCACGAATTTCATGGTGATCTCGGCCTGATTGGTATCCTTGTCGAATTTCGCATCGGCCAGCGTGGTCTCGCGGACACCAACGAACTCGGCTTCGATGGTCAAGCCCTGATCTTCGCGGGCGGCCACGACAGACACGAAAGTGTCAAACACCTCTTCGGACAGGAAAGGCTGGATTTCGTCCAGATTCCCTTTTTCGAACCCCATGACGATCATTTCATAAGCACCGCGCGCGCCCTGCACAAATTCAGTGACCGAGAAACTGGGCTCAACCCGCTTCATCGCGGCCAGGGTCTGTGCCTCCTCACTGTCTTCGGCGACATGGTCTGTGATGTCGTGATCCGGGCCGCCGTCGATCACCTCGAACCCGCGGCGGGCGTTCTGGGTATCGGGCTGCTGCTGCACGGGTGGTTTTTCAAAACCTTCACGCGTGCCCAGCACGCTTTTCAGGCGCAGGATCAGGAAAACGGCAATTCCGGCCAGGACCAGCAACTGGATCATCGGTTCGTTCATTTCATCCTCTTTTCAGACTGCGGCTTTGTATACGCAGCCTCATGCCACTATGTAGGTGACAGTTCGTGGCAAGTCCACCGCCCGGCCTTAGGTAAAGGATAACGCAAATGTACCTGTTCTTGGCATTTTTATTGGTTCCGATCATCGAGATCGCCCTGTTCATTCAGGTTGGCGGTCTGATCGGCCTGTGGCCAACGCTTGCGATCGTGGTTCTGACCGCAATTCTGGGTACCGCTTTGGTCAGGACACAAGGTCGCATGGCACTGGCCAACCTGCAGCGATCCTTCGCCGAACTGGACGACCCGACCGAGCCTTTGGCCCATGGCGCGATGATCCTGCTATCCGGTGTTCTGCTGCTGACGCCGGGATTTTTCACCGATGCGGTCGGCTTTGCGCTGCTTGTACCGGGCATTCGGGTGGCCGTTTTCCGTTATCTCAAGTCGAAAGTCACGATCACGCAGTTCCAGATGGGCACCAGAGCGCAGTTCCGGACCGGGCCGACGCCGTCCGATGATGATGTGATCGACGGCGAATTTACCGAGGTCCGACCGCGCCAGGACCCCTCAAAGCCATCCAAATGGGTCGGAGGCCCGTGACCTGCATTGAGGTGCCGCGCCCAACTTGCTAAGCAGTAGCGAAATTCATTTTCGGAGTAGATCCATGGCTGACGAAAGCCCTGCAGAAAACACAGCGGCACAGACCGCCCCGCAAATTCAGATGCGCGTTCTGGGACAGTTCATTCGCGATATGTCCTTTGAAAACGTGATGGCGCAAAAAGGCGTGTCCGGTGACGTTCAGCCCGAGATCGCGGTTCAGGTGAACCTGGATGCGAAAAAGCGTTCGGTCGAGCATCAGTACGAAGTGGCGATCAAACTGAACCTCAAGTCGAAAGCCAAAGGCATGGAGGACGTTCTGTTCCTGTGCGAGATCGACTATTGCGGCCTGTTCCACATCGAAGGCGTGGCCGAAGATCAGCTGCACCCGTTCCTGATGATCGAATGCCCGCGGATGCTGTTCCCGTTCCTGCGCCGCATCGTCAGCGACATCACCCGCGACGGTGGCTATCCACCGGTGAACCTGGACAATATCGATTTTGTCACACTGTATCGCAACGAATTGATGCGCCGTCAGGCCGAAGCCCAAAAAGCCGAAGCTTAATCGGTTTGACCCGCGCCGGGATCGGTCTCAGGCGCGGGTCCACAGGGCATTTTCGCCCAGTTTCCCGACAAATTCCTCATGCGCCGCGCGTTCTGCGTCGGTGATCTTTGACGCCAGCGGTGTCGGGCGCGCCGTCGGGCGCCAATCGTCCTGTCCTCCGGCACCCGAAGCAGCGGAGGTGGACAGTCCGAAATCCGGCTGCCGCCCGCCAATCAGTTCCAGATAGACCTCGGCCAGAATTTCCGAGTCGAGCAACGCCCCGTGCAGCGTCCGGTTCGAGTTGTCGATATTGAATCGTCGGCACAAAGCATCCAACGAGGCGGGCGAGCCCGGAAAGCGTTTGCGCGCAATGGCCAGCGTATCCAGCGCCTGATCCATCGGGATCTGCGGCAGGCCCAGCCATCTGAGTTCCGCGTTCAGGAATTTCATGTCGAAGGATGCGTTGTGGATCACCAGTTTGGAATCCTGGATGAAATCCAGAAAGCCCTGACCCACCTTGGCAAAAACCGGCTTGTCCTTCAGCGTGACCTCACCCTTTTCCGGCGGGCGCGGGTTTTCAAGCAGGTCGGGGCCGATGCCATGCACGCCAAACGCCTCATCGGGCATCGAGCGTTCGGGGTTGATATAGACGTGATAGGTCTCACCGGTGGCCACATGGTTCCACAGCTCGACCGCGCCGATTTCAACGATCCTGTCGCCGCTTTCGGGGTCAAACCCCGTGGTTTCGGTATCGAGTACAATCTCACGCATCTGTCAGTCCCGCCCGTATCTGCCTGACCACATCCTGCACCTGCGTGCGGGCGTGGTCCAGCGTATCCGTCACTATAATATAGTCCGACCGCACGCATTTTTCGTCATTCGGCATCTGCTTGGCGCGGATCTGTTCGAACTGTGCCTCGGTCATGGTACCGCGCTCCATCACGCGGCGCTTTTGTTCGTCGGCGGGGATCGAGACACAGGCAACCGCATCCATCGCCGCATCGCCACCGGTTTCGAATAGCAGGGGGATGTCGAACACCAGAATATCCGCCTTGGTCTGTTCGCGGAACGCCGCCCGGTCCGCAGCGACCAGCGGGTGCACGATGGCCTCGATCTGTTTTAACGCGGACGGGTCCTGCGCGATGATCTGTTTCAGCGCATCGCGGCTGACCGCACCATCGACAATGGCATCGGGAAAGACCGCGCGCATGGGCTCAACAGCAGCTCCGCCCCTTGAATAGAGTCTATGTACGGCCGCATCCGCATCCCACAGCGCGCAGCCTTCTTCGGCGAACATCTGCGCCGTGGTGCTTTTGCCCATCCCGATCGAGCCCGTCAAACCAAGCGCGAAACTCATCCCAGGACCGCCGCGCGCAGATCATCCGTCACCTCGGGGCGGGTGCCGAACCAGCGCTCGAACCCGGGGACCGCCTGATGCAGCAACATGCCCAGACCATCGACGGTAGTACAGCCGGCCTGTTCCGCCGATTGCAACAGACGGGTCTTCAACGGGGCATAGACCAGATCGGTGACAACCGCACCCGGCTGCAGCCCATCCAGCGGAACGCGCAATTCCGGCTGCCCCTGCATCCCCAAAGAGGTCGTGTTGACCACCAGTTCCGCGTTTTCGATGACATTTCCCGCCTGCAGCCAATCCACCACGGAAACGCGGTCACCGAATTCCTGCTGCAACTGATCGGCACGCGCACGGGTACGGTTGGTCAGCATAATCTGGGGCACGCCCGCGTCCAGCAGGCTTTGCAGCACCGCCCGCGCCGCACCACCTGCGCCAAACACCACGGCCGGGCCGTCCGAGGGCGTCCAGTCCGGCGCGCCGCTGCGCAGGTTCTCAAGGAATCCATAGCCATCGGTGTTGTCCGCGTGGATCGAACCGTCCTTCTGAAACACAAGTGTATTCGCCGCACCGATGACCGAGGCCCGGTCGGACACGTGATCGGCAATGCGCAGCGCGGCCTCTTTATGGGGAACGGTCACATTGGTGCCGACAAACCCGGCCATGGGCAAGGTCCGCAGCACTGTCTCAAAATCATCGGGGGCCACGTCCATTGGAACGTAATGCCCGGCCAGCCCGTATTTCTTCAGCCAGTGGCCATGCAGCTGAGGCGATCTGGAATGCGCAATCGGGTGCCCGATCACTCCGGCCAATGGAATACGGTTATGCGTCATTGATCGATCACCCCTTTGACGGCCAGAAAATCAAGCAGTTCCAACAGGGGCATACCCAAAACATTAAAATAGTCGCCGTCAATGGTGGCGAAAAGGCGGACGCCTTCCTCTTCCAGCTTATAGGCGCCGACCGCATGCCGGATACTGTCCCAGTTGCGGTCGATATAGTCGCGCAGGTAAGCGTCCGAGCTCATCCGCATCCGCAGACGCACCTGGCCGACATGGCGCCAGATCGGTTCGCCATCCCGATAGACTACCGCAGCCGACAACAGCATATGCCGCTTGCCCCGCATCATCTTAAGCTGCGCCAGAGCGTCCTCGGGCGTTTCGGGCTTGGACAGCAACTGCCCGTCAAAGTCCAACACCTGATCACAGCCCAGAACCATCGACCCGGGGGTTTTGTCACTGACCTTTCGCGCCTTCATCTCGGCCAACGCATCAGCGATGTCGCGGGGCGGGGCACCTTCGGCCAGCAGAGCGCGTTTCATGGACTCTTCGTCTACGCGCGCGACCTGAACGGAAAACGGCACGCCTGCGTTTTCCAGCAACTGCGCGCGAATGGATGAGCCCGAGGCCAGGATGATGGGGACAGGCATGTGGACAACCCCGTGTGCAATTCGTTGAGCGTTCCTGAACGGTTTGTATGGTTTTCCGATTGACACGCAACCCCGGGAATTTCGCCCAAAACTTCCCTGAGTCGCTCGAACACTGTCCATCCGGGACAAGGATAAGTCGGATGGGTGGGATAAGCGAGAACTCCACAGATACCCCGCATTTTATCCCCAGACAGATCATGGAGTGTAATTGTTAATTATATGAAATTAAATGGTTATTTGTGTCATTCACAGAATCACTCCGCTGAACCGGGCAACTTTCCACCTGGGGAAAACACATGTGTAAAAAAGTAATCCACGGATATTGTTCACCCTACAAAACCATCATCCTTTTTCTTTTCTTATTTTTTTATTAGGGAGAGTTCCGAGCAACGCCCGGAGCCAGAATGACCGATCTTCTTTTCACGATTTACCCGTGGGTGAAGTCTTTACACATCATGGCCGTGATCTCATGGATGGCGGGGCTGTTCTATTTGCCCAGACTGTTCGTCTATCACGTGGAAAAGGCCCAAAGCGTCGACGGGGCAGAGACCATTTTCTTTGAAATGGAAGACAAGCTGCTGCGCGTGATCATGCGCCCTGCGATGTACGTGGCATGGGGGTGCGGGCTGATCATGGTGTTCACGCCGGGCATTGTCGGCTGGGACTGGTCATGGCCCTGGGTCAAGGGCGCAGCGGTGCTTGGAATGACATGGTTCCATCATTGGCTGATGGCGCGGCGGAAAGACTTCGCAGAGGGCCGAAACAAGCTCACTGGGCGGCAGTATCGCATGATGAACGAGGTTCCCACCGTTCTGATGGTTGCCATCGTTCTGGCGGTCATTCTGAAGTTCTGACGGCCTGTTTGACTCCGAAGTCAGTCGCGCTTATGTAGGGATCAACACGCCCGTCCGGGCGGCGTATCTTCCGTACTGAAATCCCACTTCGTGCCGCGCTGTCAGCGGTGAAGGTATATATCATGACTACTGATGCCCTGAATCTGGCCGACCTGAAGGCCAAAAGCCCCAAAGACCTTCTGGCGATGGCCGAAGAGCTGGAAATCGAAAACGCCTCGACCATGCGCAAAGGCGAGATGATGTTCCAGATCCTGCGCGAACGCGCTGATGACGGCTGGACCGTCAGCGGCGATGGTGTGCTTGAAGTGCTGCAGGACGGTTTCGGCTTCCTGCGCTCGCCCGAGGCGAACTATCTGCCGGGTCCCGATGACATCTATGTTTCGCCCGACATGATCCGTCAGCATTCGCTGCGCACCGGCGACACGGTCGAAGGTGAGATCAAGGCACCGGACGAGAACGAGCGGTATTTTGCGCTGACCAAAGTCACCAAGATCAACTTTGAAAATCCTGAAAAGGCCAAGCACAAGATTCTGTTCGACAACCTGACGCCTCTGTACCCGGATGAGCGTTTGAAGATGGAAATCGAAGATCCCACCATCAAGGACAAGTCGGCCCGTGTGATCGACCTGGTTTCGCCGATCGGAAAAGGCCAGCGTTCGCTGATCGTTGCGCCGCCGCGGACCGGTAAGACAGTGATTTTGCAGAATATTGCGCATTCGATCGAACAGAACCACCCCGAATGCTATCTGATCGTTCTGCTGATCGACGAACGCCCGGAAGAGGTGACCGACATGCAGCGCTCGGTGAAGGGCGAGGTTGTGTCCTCGACCTTCGATGAACCGGCGACGCGCCACGTGGCCGTGTCGGAAATGGTCATCGAAAAAGCCAAGCGTTTGGTCGAACATAAACGAGATGTTGTTATTCTTCTCGACTCGATCACAAGACTTGGTAGGGCGTTTAACACCGTGGTGCCGTCCTCGGGTAAAGTTCTGACCGGTGGTGTGGACGCCAACGCTCTGCAACGGCCCAAGCGCTTCTTCGGTGCGGCGCGAAACATTGAAGAGGGCGGTTCGCTGACCATCATCGCCACGGCGCTGATCGATACCGGCAGCCGGATGGACGAGGTTATCTTTGAAGAATTCAAAGGTACAGGTAACTCGGAAATCGTTCTGGATCGTAAGATTGCAGACAAGCGCGTGTTCCCGGCCATCGACATCCTCAAGTCCGGTACCCGGAAAGAGGATCTGCTGGTCGACAAGGGCGATCTGGCCAAGACCTTCGTCCTGCGCCGCATCCTCAACCCGATGGGCACTACCGATGCGATCGAATTCCTGTTGTCGAAGTTGAAGCAGACCAAGACAAACGGCGAGTTCTTCGATTCGATGAACACCTGACACAGGTCTTAACTGACGCGAGGCCTTCGAATGGATACGATATTCGCCTTGGCCAGCGCACAAGGCAAAGCAGGGGTGGCGGTCATCCGCCTCTCTGGCCCTTTGGCGCATTCTGCTGCGGCTGATCTGACAGGCAGCCCGCTGCCGCCCCGTGGCTTGCGGGTTCGAACCTTGCATGCGTCAGACGGATCACGTTTGGATGACGGGCTGGTTCTGACCTTCCAGGCGCCGGCCAGCTTCACCGGCGAAGACGTGGCCGAGTTGCAGATCCATGGCAGTACCGCCTCGGTCAACGCCGTGATGCGCTGCCTGTCGGACACGGACGGGCTGCGGCTGGCGGAACCCGGAGAGTTCACCCGCCGTGCGTTGGAAAACGGCAAGATGGACCTGACCCAGGTCGAAGGACTGGCTGATCTGATCGATGCCGAAACCGAGGCGCAGCGAAAACAGGCACAGACCATTCTAGCCGGGGAACTGGGCGGATTGGCCGAACGCTGGCGCCGTGATCTGATCCGGGCGGCTTCGTTGTTGGAAGCCGTCATCGATTTTGCCGATGAAGAAGTGCCAACGGACGTCACACCAGAAGTGCAGACATTGGTGACTGGCGTCATGCAAGACCTGCAGCGTGAAGCGGAAGGCGTGAAGATTGCCGAACGCATCCGAACCGGGTTCGAGGTCGCCATCGTTGGCCTGCCGAATGCGGGCAAGTCGACCTTGCTGAACGCATTGGCCGGGCGCGAGGCGGCAATCACGTCGGAATATGCCGGGACGACTCGCGATGTCATCGAGGTTCGGATGGATCTTGGTGGATTGCCGGTGACGCTGCTGGATACGGCTGGATTGCGCGAAACCGAGGATCACGTCGAAAACCTTGGGATCGAACTGGCTCGAAAACGCGCCGATGCGGCTGATTTGCGGGTGTTTTTGGCCGAAGATACCTCGGAGCTTGGCGTTCAGATGTTGGAGGGCGACATTCAGATGTTGCCGAAATCTGATCTCCGTGAGGATGGCAATGGCGGGATTTCCGGGAAGACGGGGCAGGGGATTGATCAGTTGATATCCCACATATCGTGTGTTCTTGGTGAGCGATCTACTAGTCATGGTATCGCCACCCGTGAACGGCACCGCGTCGCGCTGATTGATGCCCGGTCAGCATTGGCTGCGGCGATGGCGGTTCTGGAATCAGGCCCAGACTTGTATGATATCGCTGCAGAAGAGCTGCGCACGGCGATCCGTGCCTTGGAAACACTGGTTGGCAGGATTGGGGTCGAAGACCTGCTGGATGAGATATTTTCCAGTTTCTGCCTGGGTAAGTAGGGAGTGTTTCACGTGAAACATTCGAAGTTCGATGTTGTTGTTGTTGGCGCAGGACATGCCGGAACCGAAGCTGCACACGCTGCCGCAAGACTGGGGGCTGAGACGGCTTTGGTCACTTTGTCCGCATCAGATATCGGTGTGATGTCCTGCAACCCTGCCATTGGAGGTTTGGGTAAAGGGCATTTGGTACGCGAGATTGATGCGCTGGATGGTGTCATGGGCCGGGTTGCGGATCAGGCAGGCATTCAGTTTCGCCTGCTGAACCGTCGCAAGGGCCCAGCGGTGCAGGGTCCCAGAACCCAGGCGGATCGTGCATTGTATCGAGCTGCCATGCAAAAAGAGACGCAGGCGCAGGATCGGTTGACGGTCGTAGTGGGCGAAGTCGTCGATTTTGTAATGGACGGGCTCAGGGTCGCTGGGATCAGGCTGGCGGACGATTCCGAAATCCTCGCCGGCGCCGTCATCCTGACCTCGGGGACCTTCCTGCGCGGCATTATCCATATCGGCGATGTTTCCCGGCCGGGCGGGCGAATGGGGGATCGGCCCTCAGTCAAGCTGGCAGAACGGTTGGACAGTCTTGATTTGCCGATGGGGCGTTTGAAAACCGGAACACCGCCAAGGCTGGATGGACGGACAATCGACTGGTCCGATCTTGAACGTCAGGACGGTGACGACGATCCTACGCTGTTTTCGTTTCTCTCCACCTCGGTTGTTGCACCACAGATATCCTGCGGCATCACGCATACAAACACACGCACCCATGAGATCATCGAAAAGAACCTGTCTCGATCCGCTATGTATGGGGGGCATATCGATGGGGTGGGGCCCAGATATTGCCCTTCGATCGAGGACAAGATCGTTCGATTTGCGGAAAAGGACTCGCACCAGATATTTCTGGAGCCTGAAGGGGTTGATGACCACACGATCTATCCGAACGGAATTTCTACCTCATTGCCTCAGGATGTACAGCAGGATTATGTGCGCTCAATCAAGGGATTGGAGAAGGCCGAGATCCTGCAACCGGGATACGCGATTGAATATGACTATGTTGATCCCCGCGTTCTGACATCGTCGCTGTCCTTGCCAGATGCACCTGGTCTATATCTTGCGGGCCAGATCAACGGCACCACAGGATATGAGGAAGCCGCAGCGCAAGGCCTAGTCGCCGGATTAAACGCCGCCCTGTCCGTTTTGGGTCACGATCCGGTTCATTTCACGCGGGCCGACAGCTATATCGGCGTGATGATCGACGATCTGACTACGCGTGGTGTAGCGGAGCCGTACCGAATGTTCACCTCAAGGGCAGAATTCCGACTGTCCTTGCGGGCGGATAATGCGGATCAACGGTTGACACCTTTGGGCACCGTTCTCGGGTGTGTCGGAGAGAAACGCCAAGTACGGTTCGGCGAAAAGATGGAGAAACTCTCCGCAGCCAAATCCATGCTGACCGATCGCACATATACGCCGAAAGAGGTGCGCGCAGTTGGAATCAACGTCAATCAGGACGGAAACCGCCGGGATGGAATGGCGATTTTGGCGTTTCCCGACGTTTCCTTTGATGATCTGGTCCCCCTGGTCCCGGAATTGGAAGAGGTTGAAACGGATATCCGCCTTCAAGTCGAGCGGGACGCGCTCTATGCGAACTACATTGCGCGTCAGCAAAAGGACGTCGAAGCGATGAAACGCGATGAATCCTATGAAATACCGCGGGATTTCGACTATTCTGCGCTGGAAGGTCTGTCAGCCGAGATGAAGCAGAAGCTTTCTCAGGCGCGGCCGATCAACATCGCTCAGGCCGGGCGGGTTGAAGGGGTGACACCGGCGGCGCTTACGTTGTTGTTGGCCAAATTGAGGCGTGAACAAAAGGTACGCAAGGCATGAGCCACGAGATCTTTGATGGTTCGAGTGTTTCACGTGAAACAATTGAACGGCTCGAAACCTATGTAGATCTGGTGCATCGCTGGAATCCTAAGATCAATCTGGTATCCCGCAACAGTTTAAAGGACATTTGGACGCGGCATATTCTGGATTCCGTACAGGTTTACCAGTGTGCAGGTGCATTCAATACCTGGGTGGATCTGGGCAGCGGTGGCGGATTTCCCGGTATGGTTTGCGCGATCATGGCCATAGATACAGCGCCAGACGCCAAATTCAGCCTAGTGGAAAGCGATCAGCGCAAATCAGCGTTCTTACGCAATGTGGCACGGGAATGCGGTGCCAATTGTACTGTCATTTCAAGGCGAATCGAAAACGTGGAACCCCTACAGGCAGATGTCTTGTCTGCGCGGGCGCTTGCCGATCTTAAGGCATTATTGTCATTTTGTGACAGACATTTAGGAAAAACCGGTACTGCTTTGTTGCCGAAAGGTGCAAGTTGGAAAAAAGAGCTGGAAGCCGCACGCGAGGAATGGAAATTCGAGTGCGAGCCGATTACAAGTTTAACTGAACCCCAAGCTGTTATCCTAAGGATCAAAGGAGTATCGCGTGGTTGATCTGTCTCGTCCCTCAGGGCCCCGGATAATTGCGGTTGCCAATCAAAAGGGTGGGGTGGGAAAAACGACGACGGCGATCAATCTGGCTGCAGGTCTGGCCGAGGCAGGATGCAGGGTCTTGGTTGTCGACCTCGATCCGCAGGGCAATGCATCAACCGGTCTGGGTGTCGAGGACCGGGATTGGACGACTTATGATCTGATCCTTGACGATGCCCCGCTTGAGGCAGTGGTACAAGAGACGGAAATCAATGGTCTTTTTGTGATCCCCGCGACAGTCGATCTGAGTTCAGCTGATATCGAACTGATTTCCAACGAAAAACGCAGCTATCTATTGCATGATGCGCTGCGGCAGACGCCAATCGACAAGTTCGAGCTGGATTTTGTGCTCATCGACTGCCCACCATCGTTGAATCTGCTGACAGTAAACGCCATGGTCGCGGCCCATTCCGTTTTGGTTCCGCTGCAAAGCGAGTTCTTTGCGCTGGAAGGCCTGTCCCAGTTGATGCTGACGATACGAGAGGTCCGCCAAACAGCGAATCCGGACCTGAGAATCGAAGGTGTTGTGTTGACAATGTATGACAACCGCAACAACTTGTCCCGACAGGTCGAAAAAGACGCGCGTGACAATCTGGGTGAGATGGTATTTAAAACCAAGATACCCAGAAATGTGCGGGTCAGCGAGGCGCCGTCTTACGCTTTGCCGGTTCTGCAGTATGACTCGGGGTCGTTGGGGGCGATGGCGTATCGCCATCTGGCGCGCGAAGTCATTCATAAGAATAAGAAAGCCGCCGCCTGAGCGGCAGTGAGGAGGGCTCAGTGGCCGTCAAGAAATCAAAACCCCGAGGTTTGGGCCGCGGATTGTCGGCCCTGATGGCAGATGTGACGCAGGAAGCCGAAGGTCTGGTTCCGTCAGAGCCCCGCCGGCCGGACATGAAAGTCCCGATTGAAAAGCTACGCGCCAACCCGAACCAGCCACGCCGGACGTTTTCACCGGATCAGCTGGACGAACTTGCAGCTTCGGTCAAAGAAAAGGGCATCATTCAGCCTCTGATCGTGCGCGAAATCAACGGTAGCGAATATGAAATCGTGGCCGGTGAGCGCCGCTGGCGGGCTGCCCAAATGGCGCAGCTGCATGATATTCCGGTGATCGTGCGAAACTTCGACGATACCGAAGTGCTGGAAGTCGCGATTATCGAGAACATTCAGCGCGCAGACCTGAATGCCGTCGAAGAGGCGGCGGGCTACAAGCAACTGATGGACCGTTTCGGGCACACGCAGGAGAAGCTCGCCGAAGCGCTGGGTAAAAGCCGCAGCCATATCGCAAACTTGCTGCGGTTGTTGTCTCTGCCGCTGGATGTGCAGACGCTGGTGATTGAAGGTAAGCTGTCGGCGGGCCACGCGCGGGCGCTGATTACGGCGGAAAACCCGTCTGAACTGGCAAAAATCGTTGTGCGCGATGGGCTGTCGGTGCGCGCGACCGAGGCGCTGGTGAAAAAACAGCAGGGTGATCCGGCCAAGTCTGCGCCACGGTCCAGAAACCTGGATGCGGGCAAGGATGCGGACACGCGGGCGCTGGAAAAGGACCTTTCCGCGATCCTGGCGATGAAGGTTGTAAT
The DNA here is from genome assembly GCF_049195285.1 of Ruegeria sp. MALMAid1280. NCBI lineage: Bacteria > Pseudomonadati > Pseudomonadota > Alphaproteobacteria > Rhodobacterales > Roseobacteraceae > Ruegeria > Ruegeria sp. MALMAid1280. Next base: position 42,186 of record NZ_JBMIRT010000045.1, read on the forward strand.
CAACCACAAAGCTGGAACTGAAACCGGTCAGGTGGTTCTGACTTATGAAAACCTGGATCAGCTGGACGATCTTTGCGCCAAGCTCAGCCGTTAGGCCGGGTCCAGATAAAGATCATCACTCCGCTCAGCACCACGGCCTGAATGATCAGGACATGAGAAGGCAGGGCAAGTAGGACAGACAGGCCGAACACGGCGGCGATCGAAAGGGTCGCCGCTTTTTTTGCGCCCGGACGAATGGCGCCAGAGCTTTGCCAATCGACGATCAGCGGCCCGAATGATCGATGCGTGACCAGCCAATTATGCAGGCGCGAGGAGGAGCGGGCGAAGAAGAACGCCGCCAAAAGCAGAAATGGCACCGTCGGCAACAGGGGCAGAACGATGCCCACCATCGCAAGCCCGACGCAGATCAATCCCAGAATGGCCCAGAAATATTGCATCATCTATCCCAACAATTCCCGGATCACCGCATTCAGCACGGCGCGCCCGTCTTTGGTCGCAACCAGCCGCCCATTTGTCTGTTCGATCATGCCCAATTCAACCAGATCAGACAGCTTGTCCTGCGGCAGAGGTTGATCGGACAATGCGTTGAACCTATCAATATCTAGACCTTCAGTCACTCTTAGACCCATCATAAGGTATTCGTTGACCTGATCTTGCGGTGAAAGGACGGCGCGCTCTTTTTCTCCGGACCCGTTTTCAACGGCGTTCAGCCAAGCATTTGGAGACAGATAGGTTTCCGTCGCGAGTTTTCGACCGTTCAGAGTAATACGCCCATGTGCCCCGGGGCCGATACCGACATAATCGCCATAACGCCAATAGATCAGGTTGTGCTGCGATTCCGCGCCGGGCCGTGCGTGGTTTGAAACCTCATAAGTGGGCAGGCCATGCGCCTCGCAGATCTCTTGCGTAGCCAGATACATGTCGGCGGCGCTGTCATCCTCGGGCAACCCGCGCAGTTTTCCGATGGCATAGCGGTCGCCGAAGGCGGTGCCGTCCTCGATGGTCAGTTGATACAGCGACAGGTGATCGACGGCCATCGACAGCGCCTCGGTCAGTTCCTTGCGCCAGGCCTCCAATGTCTGATGCTGGCGGGCGTAGATCAGGTCAAAACTGACCCGGTCAAAACAAGCGCGGGCGATGTCAAAGGCGGCGCGGGCATCGGCGACTGTGTGGATCCGACCCAGTCGGCGCAGGTCTTCGTCATTCAGGGCCTGCACACCCATCGAGATTCGGTTCACGCCAGCGTCACGATAAGCGGCAAAGCGACCGGCCTCAACCGAACCAGGATTAGCCTCGAGCGTGATTTCCATGTCATTGGCAGGCCGCCACAGGGCGCGGGCCTCATCAATCACCGCAGCGACCGTTTCAGGCTCCATCAGGGACGGGGTGCCGCCGCCGAAAAAGATCGTGTTCAGGACACGGTCATGGATTTCGGCGGCCGAGCGGTGCAATTCGCTTAGATACGCGTCAAGCCATTGTTTTTGATTAATATTTCTGGAAACATGGCTGTTGAAGTCGCAATAGGGGCATTTGGCCTCGCAAAAAGGCCAATGCACATACAGGCCAAAGCCCCCGTTGCGCCAATCATCCGCCAAAACAGCCCTTCACGAACATCTCCACCGCGCGACCGCGATGGCTGATCTTGTTCTTTTCCCAGCGATCCATCTCGGCGAAGGTAATGTCGTACCCGTCGGGAACAAACATCGGGTCATAGCCAAACCCGCCTTCCCCGCGGATCGGCCAGACCAGATGGCCAGGGGCGATGCCCTCGAACACCTCGTCATGCCCGTCAGGCCAGGCCAGAACCAGCGTGCTGCGGAATTGCGCGGTGCGGGGGTGCGGGGCGTCTTTCGCCTCAAGCTCATTATGGGCGCGGGTCATCGCCATCAGGAAATCGCGGCCATTGCCGGTTTCGGCCCAATCAGCGGTGTAGACGCCGGGCGCGCCGTCCAGCGCGTCGATGGTGATGCCGGAATCGTCCGACAGGGCAGGCAGGCCGGTCGCCTTGGCCGCAGCATGCGCCTTGATCCGGGCGTTGCCGACGAATGTGTCCTCGGTCTCTTCTGGCTCGGGCAGGTTCATTTCTGCCGCGCCAACAACGGTCACGCCAAAAGGTTCAAGAAGATGCGCCATCTCTTCAAGCTTGCCCTTGTTATGCGTGGCCACCAGCAGCCTGTCGCTGTCGAACCTGCGGGTCATTCGGTGGCGGCCTTTTGCGCAGCGGCCAGCTGGGTCACGCCACTTTCGGCCAGATCCATCAGTTGATCCATCTGGGTGCGGCTGAACACCGAGCCTTCGGCGCTCATCTGCACTTCGATCAGTTTACCGGAACCGGTCATGATGAAGTTGCCATCCACGCCGGCCTCGCTGTCTTCGGGATAGTCGAGGTCCAGCACCGGCTGACCGGCGTAGATACCGCAAGAAACGGCCGCAACAGGGTCTACCAAGGGGTCCGAGACCACGTCGCCCGCCTTCATCAGCTTGTTCACCGCCAGACGCAGCGCGACCCAGCCTCCGGTGATCGACGCACAGCGGGTGCCGCCATCGGCCTGGATCACGTCACAGTCGACGGTGATCTGACGCTCACCCAGCGCAACCCGGTCCACACCGGCACGCAGAGCACGACCGATCAGACGTTGGATTTCCACGGTGCGGCCGCCTTGTTTGCCGCTGGCGGCCTCGCGGCGCATCCGTGTGTTGGTGGCGCGGGGCAGCATCCCGTATTCGGCAGTGACCCAACCGAGGCCCGAGCCCTTGATGAACGGCGGCACGCGATCCTCGATCGTGGCGGTGCACAGCACGTGGGTGTCGCCCATTTTGATCAGGCAGGAACCTTCGGCATGTTTGGTAAAGCCCGTTTCGATTGAAACCGGGCGCATTTCGTTTAGATCACGTCCTGAGGGTCGCATGGAAAATCCTTTGTTTGCTGGGTTGGGGATAACGCCCCGCGGCGTTACGATGCAACCCCGATTGACCTTTCATTTGCCTGCGATTTAATGACGACCCAGCAGGGGGCCGCCGATGAGCGAAGCAAGTAAAATTCTGAACGAGATGAATGACCGCTCGCGTGAGGTGTTTCGGTTGATCGTCGAAAGCTATCTGGACAGCGGGGAACCGGTGGGAAGCCGCACCCTGACCCGCACCCTGTCGGAAAAGGTCAGCGCCGCGACTGTGCGCAACGTGATGCAGGATCTGGAGTATCTGGGCCTTTTGGACAGTCCGCATGTCAGTGCCGGGCGGATTCCGACGCAGCAAGGGTTGCGGATGTTCGTTGATGGGCTGCTTGAGGTTGGCGATCTGGGCGCGGAAGATCGGCAGAAGCTGGATGAGACTTTAGGCTCTAACGCGGGCGATGTGGGCGGAATGCTGGACCGGGTGGGGTCGGCCTTGTCACACGTGACGCATGGGGCCTCTCTGGTCTTGACGCCCAAGCATGAATCCGAAATCAAACATATCGAGTTTGTCTCACTGGCCCATGACCGTGCTTTGGTGGTTCTGGTGTTTGCAGACGGTCACGTGGAAAACCGCCTGTTCACGCCTCCGCCCGGGCAGACGCCCAGTTCAATGCGTGAAGCGGCGAATTTTCTGAATGCGCTGATCGAAGGGCGCACGCTCGGCGAAGTGCGCCGTCAGATGCAGACGCAGATCGATGCCCGCAAGCAAGAGATCGACGTGCTGGCGCGGGAACTGGTCGAAAGCGGCATGGCGGCCTGGGATGGGGACGGGACCGACTCGGGGCGATTGATCGTGCGCGGGCGGGCGAATCTGCTGAATGAACCAGGTCAGGAAGAGGAGCTGGACCGTATCCGATCGCTGTTTGACGATCTGGAACGCAAGCGTGACATCGCAGAATTCCTCGAATTGACCGAAGAAGGCGAGGGTGTGCGCATTTTTATCGGCTCTGAGAACAAACTTTTCTCACTTTCGGGTTCCTCTTTGGTGGTGTCTCCATATATGAACGCTGATCGAAAGATAATTGGTGCGGTCGGGGTCATCGGGCCCACGCGTCTGAATTATGGACGGATCGTGCCGATCGTGGATTATACGGCGCAACTGGTCGGCAAGCTGATATCCGACCGGAGCTAGAGGGTAAGAGATGGCAGAGCCCAAGAACGAAGAATTTCTGGACGATATCGCAACCGCCGAAGCGGAAGAGCTGGCTGAAGAATTCGCGGAGATTGCCGGCGAAGCACTGGAGCTGGATGAGCTGCGTGCCGAGCGCGACGATTACAAAGACAAGTTCATGCGCGCATTGGCAGACGCCGAGAACGCGCGTAAACGCGGTGACAAGGCGCGTCGGGATGCGGAACAGTATGGTGGGTCGAAACTGGCTCGTGACATGCTGCCGGTTTACGACAACATGAAACGCGCGCTTGAGGCTGCGACCGACGAGCAGAAAGAGGTTGCCGCCGGTCTGCTGGAAGGGGTCGAACTGACCATGCGCGCGCTGAAGGACGTGTTCCAGAAGCACGGGATTGAGGTGATCACCCCCGAAGTTGGTGATCGGTTTGACCCGAATATCCACGAAGCGATGTTCGAGGCCCCGGTGCCTGGAACCCGCGCAGGTGACATCATTCAGGTTTCGGCTGAAGGCTTCATGCTGCATGACCGCCTGCTGCGTCCGGCGCAGGTGGGTGTGTCTTCGACGCCCGCCAGCTGATTGGCTTCAAAGAAGCCAAGCCTTCGGCGAGAGTATTTTGGAAAAGATGAAGGGGCGGTCAGGATCTGGCCGCCTCTTTCAGTTTGTAGATCAAGTCCAGCGCTTCGCGCGGGGTCAGTTCGTCCGGCAGGATCTCATTCAGCATATCCGTGACGGGTGAGGCTTTGGGCGCCGCAGGTGGCGGCGGTGGCGCGGCAGAGAACAGGGGTAGGTCGTCGATCAGGGCCTTCTGCTTGCCACCTTCGCGTTCGGTTTTCTCCAGCTGATCCAGCACCACACGCGCGCGGTCCACAACCGAGGCGGGCAGGCCGGCCAGTTGGGCGACCTGCACCCCATAGGACCGGTCGGCGGCGCCTTTGTGTACCTCGTGCAGGAAGATCACCTCGCCTTCCCATTCCTTGACGGCGACTGTGGCGTTGTCGACGCCCTCAAGATTACCGGCCAACGCGGTCAGTTCGTGGTAATGCGTGGCGAACAGCGCGCGGCATTTGTTGGCGGCGTGCAGATGTTCCAGCGTGGCCCAGGCGATCGACAGGCCGTCATAGGTGGCGGTGCCGCGGCCTATTTCGTCCAGAATGACCAGCGCGCGGTCATCTGCCTGATTGAGGATCGCGGCGGTTTCGACCATTTCGACCATGAAGGTCGAGCGGCCACGGGCCAGATCGTCCGAGGCTCCGACCCGGCTGAACAGCTGGCTGACCACGCCGATATGGGCCTGCTCGGCAGGGACGTAGCTGCCGATCTGAGCCAACAGTGCGATCAGGGCGTTCTGGCGCAGGAAGGTCGATTTACCGGCCATGTTGGGACCGGTCAGAAGCCAGATTGCCGCGCCCTGATCGGCGCTGAGGTCGCAATCATTGGCAATGAATGCATCCCCGCTTTGCTGGCGCAACGCGTGTTCGACGACCGGGTGGCGGCCACCCTGAACATTGAAGGCGCGGGATGCGTCCACTTGCGGGCGGCACCAGTTTTCTCCGCGCGCCAAGTCCGCCAGTGCGGTGGTCAGGTCCAGTTCGGCCAGCCCCCTGGCGGCTTGGTTGAGGCGGGCAGCGAGGGCCAGAATTTCGTCAGAAAGCCTTTGATAGAGCCGCTTTTCGATCTCGAGCGCCAGATTCCCGGCGTTCAGGATGCGGGTTTCGATTTCCGAAAGCTCTACGGTGGTGAACCGGACCTGATTGGCCGTGGTCTGGCGGTGGATATAGGTTTCGGAAAACGGCGGGTTCAGCATCTTCTCGGCATGGGTGGCCGTGGTTTCGATGAAATAGCCCAGCACGTTGTTGTGCTTGATCTTCAACGAGGTGATGCCGGTATGTTCCGCGTATTTCTGCTGAAATCCGGCGATGACCGAGCGGCCTTCGTCGCGCAGGGTGCGGGCTTCGTCCAGTTCGGTGTCGAAACCGGGGGCGATGAAGCCGCCGTCACGGGCCAGAAGGGGCGGTTCGGCGACCAGGGCCCCGTCCAGCAGGTTCAGCAGATCGCCAAAACCAACAAGGTTTTGCAGGGCGGTGGCCAGCAACACAGGCAGGTCCTGACCCTCGCAAATCGCGGCTATCGCTGCGGCCTGGGTCAGCCCGTTGCGGATGGCGGCCAGATCGCGGGGTCCGCCGCGGTCCAGCGACAGGCGAGATAAGGCCCGGTCCAGATCAGGGGTTTTGCGCAAGGCCTCGCGCAGGTCCGAGGCGGTCAGGCTGTCTTCGGCGGCAAAACTCACCGCGTCGAGCCGGGCATGGATCACATCCAGATTGCGCGAGGGGCTGGACAGCCGTTGTTCCAGCAGGCGCGCGCCGCCCGGCGTCACGGTCCGGTCGACCACGGATAACAATGATCCGGCGCGACCTCCGGACAGGGACCGGGTCAGTTCCAGGTTGCGGCGCGTGGCGGCGTCAATCTGCACCACACGGTCTTCGGATTCCTTCAGCGGCGTCTGCAGCAGCGGCAGTTTGCCCTTTTGGGTGATCTCCAGATAGTCGATCAGCGCGCCCATCGCTGACACCTCGGCGCGACCAAACGACCCAAACGCATCCAGCGCACCCACGTGGAACAACCCGCAGATGCGCTTTTCCGCCGCCGTGCTGTCGAAACTGGCGCGTCCGATGGGGGTCAGCGAGATGCCCAGATCTCGGGTGGGTTCGTGCAGCGCGGCCTCAGACCCGTCGGCCACGATCAACTCGGACGGGGCCAGCCGCGCCAGTTCGGGGCTGAGGCGGACAGAGGTCAGAGGCATCACGTGAAACGCGCCGGTCGAGATATCGGCCCAGGCCAACGCGGCCTCATCCCGAACCTCGGCATAGGTGGCCAGAAAGTTGTGTCGGCGGGCTTCCAACAGGGCGTCTTCGGTCAGCGTGCCGGGTGTCACCAGCCGCACGACATCCCGCCGAACCACTGATTTAGAGCCTCTTTTCTTCGCCTCAGCCGGGCTTTCCATCTGTTCGCAGACGGCGACGCGAAAGCCTTTGCGGATCAGGGTCAGCAGATAACCCTCGGCGGAATGGACCGGCACGCCGCACATCGGGATATCGTCCCCATTGTGCTTGCCGCGTTTGGTCAGGGCGATATCCAGCGCCTCGGCGGCATTCACCGCGTCTTCGAAAAACATCTCGTAGAAATCGCCCATGCGATAAAACAGCAGGGCGTCCACATGGGCCTCTTTGATCTCGAGATATTGCGCCATCATCGGCGTGACTGTGGACAAAAGCGGCCCCCTTCTGGCGTATTCCGGGCGCGACCTTACAAACCCGTCCCCTGCGACGAAAGGTGAAAACGTAATGTCGTTGAGGCGCGCCTTAGCCTGCGCTATGACGCAAAAGCCCAACAGATGTAAAGAAACGACATTTCCGATGCCCAAAACGAAGATCACCAAAGAAGAGGCGCTGGCCTTTCACCTCGACCCGACCCCCGGCAAGTGGGAGGTGCAGGCCACCGTTCCCATGACCACGCAGCGCGATCTGTCGCTGGCCTACAGTCCCGGTGTGGCCGTTCCATGTGAAGCCATCGCCGAAGCGCCCGAGACTGCGTATGACTATACCAACAAGGGCAATCTGGTGGCCGTGATCTCGAACGGGACGGCGGTTCTGGGGCTTGGGAACCTTGGCGCGCTGGGCTCGAAACCGGTGATGGAGGGGAAATCCGTCCTGTTCAAACGGTTCGCGGACGTGAACTCGATCGATATCGAACTGGACACCGAGGACCCGGACGAGTTTTGCCGCGCCGTACGTCTGATGGGGCCGACCTTTGGTGGCATCAACCTCGAAGACATCAAGGCGCCCGAGTGTTTCATCATCGAACAGCGCCTGAAGGAAGAGATGGATATTCCGGTTTTCCACGATGACCAGCACGGCACGGCGGTGATCTGCGCGGCGGGTCTGCTGAACGCGCTGCATATCTCGGGCAAAAAGATCGAGGACGTGAAAATCGTTCTGAACGGTGCGGGTGCGGCAGGGATTGCCTGTATCGAACTGCTCAAGTCGATGGGTGCGCGGCATGAGAACTGCATCGTCTGTGACACCAAGGGCGTGATCTATCAGGGCCGGACCGAGGGGATGAACCAGTGGAAATCGGCCCACGCGATCACCACCGACCTGCGGACATTGGAAGAGGCCATGAAGGGCGCGGATGTGTTCCTTGGCGTGTCGGTCAAGGGCGCGGTGACGCAGGAGATGGTTGCCAGCATGGCCGACAACCCGGTGATCTTTGCGATGGCCAATCCCGACCCCGAAATCACGCCGGAAGAGGCGCATGAGGTCCGCGTCGATGCCATCGTCGCGACGGGGCGCAGCGACTATCCGAACCAGGTGAACAACGTTCTGGGCTTCCCCTACCTGTTCCGAGGTGCGCTGGATATCCATGCCCGCGCCATCAATGACGAGATGAAGATCGCCTGTGCCCACGCGCTGGCCCGACTGGCGCGCGAGGATGTGCCGGACGAGGTTGCGATGGCCTATGGCAAGTCGCTGACCTTTGGCCGCGACTACATCATTCCCACTCCGTTCGATCCGCGCCTGATCCACCGCATTCCGCCCGCCGTTGCCAAGGCCGGCATGGAAACCGGGGCGGCGCGCCGTCCGATCATCGACATGGACGCCTATGAACTGAGCCTCAAATCCCGCATGGACCCGACCGCCAGCATTCTGCGCGGCCTGAACGCGCGGGCGCGTCAGGCGCAAAGCCGGATGATCTTTGCCGAGGGCGACGATCCCCGCGTGCTGCGCGCGGCGGTGACTTATCAGCGGTCTGGTTTCGGCAAGGCGCTGGTTGTGGGCCGTCCCGAGGACGTGAAACAAAAGCTGGAAGAGGCCGGTCTGGGCGACGCGGTGCGCGAGCTTGAGGTGGTGAATGCCGCCAATACCGCGCATCTCGATACCTATAACGACTTTCTCTACAAGCGGTTGCAGCGCAAGGGCTTTGATCGCAAGGATATTCACCGGCTGGCGGCGCGCGACCGGCATGTGTTCTCTTCGCTGATGCTGGCGCATGGGCATGGCGACGGTCTGGTGACCGGGGCCACTCGTAAATCGGCGCATGTTCTGGACCGGATCAACCACGTATTCGACGCCGACGCGGCGCATGGTGCCGCCGGGGTGACCGCGCTGCTGTACAAGGGGCGGATTGTCCTGATCGGCGATACGCTGGTGCACGAATGGCCCGATCAAAACGATCTGGCCAATATCGCCGAGCGTTCCGCCGCCGTGGCCCGACATATGGGGCTGGAGCCGCGCGTGGCCTTCGTCAGCTTCTCGACCTTCGGCTATCCGGTCTCAGAGCGGGCCGAGAAGATGCACGTCGCCCCGACCGTTCTGGACCAGCGCGGCGTTGATTTCGAATACGAAGGCGAGATGACCGTGGATGTGGCCCTGAACGTGGATCAGCAGGCAGGCTATCCGTTCCAACGCCTGACCGGACCGGCGAATATCCTGATCGTTCCGGCGCGGCACTCGGCATCGATTTCGACCAAGCTGATGCAGGAAATGGGCGGCGCGACTGTCATTGGCCCGATCCTGTCGGGTGTCGACAAGCCGATCCAGATCTGTTCGACCGTGTCGACGGCGAATGACATCCTGAACATGGCCATCCTGGCCTCGTGCGATATTTCGGGCAAGCCATGACGATCTGGAACCTCGGCTCGATCAACGCGGACATGATCTATGACGTGCCGCACCTGCCTGGGCCGGGAGAGACCCTTTCGGCCAATCGTCTGGATCGGTTTCTGGGCGGCAAAGGCGCGAATATGTCCGTGGCTGCCGCCCGGGCCGGGGCGCAGGTGGCGCATATCGGTGCCGTTGGGCCGGACGGGCTCTGGGCGCGGGATCGGTTGACCGAATATGGCGTGGATACGCGTCACATCGCTGAGGTCGATGTGCCCACCGGGCACGCCATCATTGCGGTGGATGCGCAGGGCGAAAACAACATCATCCTGTTTCCGGGCTCGAACCACGCAATCACGCCGGACCAGCTGGGGCAGGCGTTGTCCTCTGCATCGCAGGGCGATCTGCTGGTGATGCAGAACGAAACCACCCTGCAGGTCGAGGCCGCAAAGATGGCGCACGCGCTGGGTCTGACCGTCTGTTACGCCGCAGCCCCCTTTCAGGCCGCGGCGGTGCAGGCCGTGTTGCCCTATCTGGATTTCCTGATCCTGAATGAGGTCGAGGCCGAACAGCTGCGCGACGCCACCGGGCAATCGGTGACCGATCTGAAGATCGAACATGTGATCGTAACGCTGGGTTCAAAAGGCGCGCGGTATTACCTTCGCGGTGAGGTCTCGGATTTTCCTGCCCATAAGGTGCAGGCGGTGGATACCACCGGCGCCGGCGATACGTTCACCGGCTATGTTCTGGCCGGGATGGATCGGGGAATGCCGATGGCGCAGGCGATCCAACAGGCAAATCGTGCCGCGGCCCTGATGGTCACGCGGCACGGAACGGCGGATGTGATCCCCGACCTCAAAGAGGTGCACGAGGCGAGGTTCGATTAAGGCCCGGCGAACGGTGCCGCGCTGCCCCAGAGTTGCTTAATCCGGGCATCGCGGCCGCAGGCTTTGCGATAGGCTTTGTAGGCGCTGTGCTGGCGCTTGGGGCCAAAGCGGGTCAGGACCAGCTTGGTGCCCTTGTAGTAATCCTGATGATAGGCCTCGGCCGGATAGAACGCGCCCTGCTGCAGGATAGGCGTGACAACCGTTTGCCCCAAGGTGCGTTGCGCATCCGCCTTAGCCTGTTGTGCCAGCGCTTTTTCCCCTGTGTTAGAGACGAAAATCGCCGTCCGATAGCTGTTGCCCCGGTCGCAGAACTGACCGCCTGCATCGGTTGGATCGACCGAGCGGAAGAACATGTTCAGCAGCGTTTCACGAGAAACGCGCGCCGGGTCAAAGGTGATCTGGACCGCCTCGTAATGGCCGGTGCCGCCTTTGGTGACCTGATCATAGGTCGGGTTGGCGGTCTTGCCGCCGGTATAGCCTGAGACCGCACCGATCACGCCCGGAACGGATTCGAAATCGGATTCGACGCACCAGAAACAGCCCCCCGCAACGGTCAGGGTCTCAGTCCCCGCAGCCGGTGCAGGCGCGGCGCGCAGCAGAGCGGCCAGTGCGATCAACGCAATCAGCAGCGTCGGTTTGACGAAGTCGAGATAAGCGATGCGGGTCATGGCAGGGCTCCTTTCGGGATCAGGCTGCCCTGACTTATGCACCGGCGCAATCCGCTGACATGGTTTGTCACGCGGTGGTGAGACGAGTTTATCGCTCTAGCCCAGAAGTTGCCCCAGCTTCATCGCCACACCCATATTGCCCGAGATCTTGAGCTTGCCCAGTGCCACCCCGGTCATCGGGTTCAACTTGCCGGTCAGCAGCTTGGTCAGATTGTCATGCGAGATGCGGATGGTGCAGTCGGTGTCGCGATCCTGGGTGGAGGCCTGATTGTCGGCCAGCACGATGACACCGTCATCGCCGCAGTCGAATTTCAGTGAGCCTTCAAAGCTGCGCCCGACAAGGTTTTTCTGAATACCATCGGCAATAACGGCAAGTGTCATAGGGTCCCTCCTGTTTCAGCCCAAAGGGTTAGGGGGCAGTCGGGGCGCAGGCAATAGCCCGCGCCTAGTGACCTTGGGTCAGGGATTTCAGGTTTTCCTGACGGTCTTTGAAACGGGGATGGGTGCTGAGCCAGTCCGTCTCCTGATCGCCGAATTCCTGTTCCAGCAGGTCGAAGAAATCCGACAGGCCGTTGGGATCGAACCCGGCCTTGCGGGCCAGATCAACGCCGAACCGGTCAGCGGCCAATTCGTGCTGGCGGGAATAGGACAGGGACAGGATCAAGTTGCCTTCCAGCAGCACCTGTTCCAGCACCGGGCCGGTATCGCCGGCCATCATCCCGATCAGCACAAAAGCCCCGAGCGAGCGGTAGATCTGCGTCAGTCCGTGCTGTTCCGCCACATGCCCGATCTCGTGCCCGATCACCCCGGCCAGCGCGTCGGTCGAGACCCGCCGCACCAGTTCGTCGGTTACCACGATAGTGCCGCCCGGCAGCGCAAAGGCATTCGGGCCCATGCCGGGCAGGTCGCGGAATTTCAGGGTGTAATCGTGATCCTCGGCCGCAGGACCCAGTGCCGCCAGAACCCGGTCAAAACTGTCCTGAACTTCGGCTTTGTCACTGTCGCTCAGGGCGCTGGGCTCGGTCATGATCTGATCCAGCGCCTGCATTACCCCCGCATCAATCGCGGTGACCAGCGGCGGGGGCGTCATCCACACCGCCAGCGCCACCAGCACCGCCAGCCCGTATTTCCACACACCCCAGACCGCGACCAGACAGGCCAGCGTGACGACGATCAAACGGGGGTGAAACTTTTCGGCGTGGTGCAGATGCGATCCGCTGGTGTCGGCGATCAGATGTTCAAGTGCGGCGTGTTGGTCGGTCAGAAACAGGGTGCCATCGGGGAAATTGATCCGCCGTTCGGTCGCGCCGACGCGGGTCTCGACCGACAGCTCCCCGGGGGCGCAGCGGGTCTGGATTTGGCCCTGTTCGTCAATCAACCAGACGGTATTGGCGCCCACCGCCAGCCGCACCGGGATCTCGCGCGAACTGAGAGGCGGATAGGCGCGCCCGCGGACAGGCGCGCCGATATCATCGGGCAGCGTACCCAAAGGTCAGACCGCAATGCCGATATCGAAGCCCTCGATATCTCCGTAAGCGTCGCCAATGGCGCTGACTTGCGCGCTGACGTCGCCAACGAAATCATCCAGCGGACCGGAAGGGATGAAGGTGGTGTGATTGGCCAGATAGCGCACCCGGCGTACATGCGCCCAGGGCAGCATCAGGCCCAGTGTCACGCCGACAACCACTGCGTTCGACACGGAAATCCACAGCAGATGCAGGGCGCTTACATCCGAATAGAACCGGTGCCCGTCGCCCAGAATGGTATAGTTGTAGACCGTGTTGCGCACCATGGCGTGATAGATGATCAGCGCAGGCACCATTACCACGATCAGGAAACCGTAAAGCGACAGTATAATCATCAGCGCGGCAATATCCGCGTCGCCACTTTCCAGTGACTTGAAGGCTTCCAGGGTTCCGACATTCACGCCAACAATCGCCAAAAGCGCCGAAAGCCCAACGATCACCCAAAGGGCGGCGCACAGAAATGCCTTGTAAAACGGCCCGATCGGACTGTCGAAGGACATTTTGGTCTGTCCGAATGTATGCCCGTTCACGTGGAACCGTTGAACGGACCGGGTGACAAAAGGCCAAGTGGTATAGGCCGTCAGCGCGGCCAGAAGCGGATACAGGAAGTAATTGGCCGCTGCCGATCCCCATGAGCCCTGAAAATCAAACCGGACATTGGACCAACTGGACATCCGCGCCTGAAATCTTAGCGAGCGCACCAGCAGGTAGGGGATCAGGAACACCAGCCCCAGCAGCATGGCCAGGTTCACCAATGGGATTGCACCCAGAATGGTGTAGGCGACGATCCCGGCGATCACGATGATCCGCCCGATCAGAATCTGCAACCCGGTGGCATGGTAGTCAAAGCTGCGTCCGGCGACATAGGTGTTCTGATAAAAATATTTCTTGGTGCGCACCTTGGCCCAGGCGCTGTAGATGCCAAAGGTCAAAAGCGACAGCAGCAGGTTGACGATCCAGATGCCAAAATATTCCGAGGCCGACCCCCGAAACTCAAACTCTGCCGGGGGTTCCTGTTGCTGATCTGCCTGCATGAATGCCTCAATTGGATTGAATGAATAACGGGCCGGTCCTTTGCAGGGCCGACCCGGTCTATGTGTTCAACCAACTGGGCAATTCTGCGGCAAAGTTGCGACCCAACCGGTCAATTCAACTTTTTCGTGCGGCAGAGCCATTATTTCAGGCGCTTGTCCCGTGCGGCCAGCAGCTTCAGGCGCAGCGCGTTCAGCTGGATAAAGCCCGCTGCGTCTGTCTGATCATAAGCACCGGCGTCTTCTTCAAAGGTTACATGCGCCTCGGAATACAGCGAGTGATCCGACCAGCGGCCCACGGTCGAGGCCAGACCTTTATAGAGTTTCACCTTCACGGTGCCGGTGACATGTTCTTGCGACTTGTCGATCGCGGCCTGCAGCATTTCACGCTCGGGCGAGTACCAGAAACCGTTATAGATCAACTCGGCATATTGCGGCATCAGCTGGTCTTTCAGATGCATCGCGCCGCGGTCCATGGTGATCGACTCGATCCCGCGGTGGGCTTCCAACAGGATGGTGCCGCCGGGGGTTTCATAGATGCCGCGCGACTTCATACCGACGAAACGGCCTTCGACCAGATCGAGACGGCCAATGCCGTGCTTGCCGCCATATTCGTTCAGCTTGGTCAGGATGGTCGCCGGGCTCATCGCCTCGCCATTGATGCTGACCGGGTCGCCTTTTTCAAAGCCGATCTCAATGAATTCGGGCTCGTTCGGGGCGTCCTCTGGGTGGACGGTGCGCTGATAGACATAGTCGGGCGCCATATCGGCGGGGTCTTCCAGAACCTTACCTTCCGACGAGGTGTGCAGCAGGTTGGCATCGACCGAGAACGGGGCCTCACCGCGTTTGTCCTTGGCAATCGGAATCTGGTTCTGCTCGGCAAATTCCAGCAGCTTGGTGCGGCTGGTCAGGTCCCATTCCCGCCAGGGCGCAATCACCTTGATGTCGGGGTTCAGCGCATAGGCCGCCAGTTCGAACCGCACCTGATCGTTGCCCTTGCCGGTCGCGCCGTGGGCGACCGCATCGGCACCGGTTTCTTCGGCAATCTCGACCAGACGTTTCGAAATCAGCGGACGCGCGATCGAGGTGCCCAGCAGGTACAGGCCTTCGTACTGCGCGTTGGCACGGAACATCGGGAAGACGAAATCGCGGACGAACTCTTCGCGGATATCCTCGATATAGATGTTCTCGGGCTTGATCCCCAGCAGCTCGGCCTTTTGGCGGGCGGGCTCCAGCTCCTCGCCCTGACCCAGATCGGCGGTGAAGGTGACAACCTCACAGCCATACTCGGTCTGCAACCATTTCAGGATGATCGAGGTATCAAGGCCACCGGAATAGGCCAGAACAACTTTCTTGGGCGCGGACATCTGACTTCCCCTTATGCGTAGAACGCTTGGCCCCTAACGGGTTTTGAAAGCGGGGGCAAGTTATCTGCGTTGACGGGGCGCGGGAATTGCGGTGAAACGGGTGCAAAGAGAACAAGGATTGGTTGAGAGGGCGGTTTTCGGATGTTGGGCTGGCAGATTTTTGTGCATTCGGTGCGGATGGTTTTTCGAAACCTTCAAGCGGCTCTACAGATTGGGTTGGTACCAAATGTGGCCGCAGCTGTGCTTAGCTTCGCTATTCTGTATTTTACCGGATCCAATGTAGAGCTTGTGGACGGATCAGAGCTGGCTACATCACCAGTTCAGGTGTTTCTAAGCATTGTGGTCGCACTGATGAATTTGGTTGTGACCGTTTGGATATTCGTTGCCTGGCACCGGTTTATCTTGCTTGAAGAATACCCCAAAGGCTGGATTCCTCCGTTCCGAACAGACCGATTGTTTGACTATATCGGATACACATTTCTTTTGATCGCGATTTGTGTCCTTGCAGCGATCATTTTTGCGATTCCTGTTATAATCGTCGCAGTGTTGATTTCTCTCAGCCCGGTGTTCAGTTGGTTACCCGCAATCCTACCGCTTTTCGTCGTCATTGTCCTTTATGCCGTATTTCTGAGGCTCGGGGCTGTGCTCCCGGCAGCTGCGATTGGTAAGACTATCGGTTTTAAAGCAGTCAAAGAGGCAACTGCCGGTCACAACGCTGTTTTCTTCGCCATAGCTGTGATCATGTTTGTCGTTCAAATTGCTGTGCTACTCTTTCTTGTTCAAGCCATTCAGTTTCTTCCGGTTGTCGGAATTGCGAGCCAAACAATCATTGGACTTATCGGGTCTCTGATCAACGTCAGCGTCCTGACCACCATGTACGGCGTCTTCATCGAAAAACGCGAACTCGCCTGATCCGCGTACACATATGTATTCCTTGCTCTTTTAGTCGGGATAGGCCAGTGAACGGGTCATGACTGATTTCATGACCCGCGCCCGCGCTGCCGAACAGGCAATGCGCACCGTGTTTCCGCCCACACCGCTGCAGCGGAACGCCCATCTGTCCGATCGCTATGGCGCGGATATCTGGCTTAAGCGCGAGGACCTCAGCCCGGTGCGGTCGTATAAGATCCGCGGTGCGTTCAACGCCATGCGCAAGCAGCAGGGGCAGGACCTGTTCGTCTGCGCCAGCGCGGGCAACCACGCGCAGGGCGTGGCCTATATGTGCAAGCATCTGGGCGTGCGCGGTGTGATCTTCATGCCGGTGACGACGCCGCAGCAGAAAATCCAGAAGACCCGCATCTTTGGCGGCGACAATATCGAGATCCACCTGACCGGCGACTATTTCGACGACACTCTGGCCGCGGCGCAAGCTTGGTGCGCACAGCAGGGCGGGCATTTCCTGTCGCCTTTCGACGATGAGGATGTGATCGAAGGGCAGGCTTCGTTGGCGGTTGAGGTTGAGGCTCAGTTAGACGGTCTGCCCGATCATGTGATCCTGCCCGTGGGCGGCGGTGGCATGTCCTCGGGCGTGGCGACGTGGTTCGGGGACCGGACCCATTGTCTGTTTGTTGAACCCAAGGGCGGGGCCTGCCTGCACGCGGCAATGGCGGCGGGGCATCCGGTGGCGCTGGATCATATCGACAATTTCGTCGATGGCGCGGCGGTGGGGAAAATCGGCGCGAAACCGTTCGCCCTGCTCAAGGATCGCCATCTGTCCGATGTGCATGTTCTGTCCGAAGATCGCATCTGCACCACCATGATCGAGATGCTGAATGTCGAAGGCATCGTGCTGGAGCCCGCCGGCGCGCTGGCGATCGAAGCGCTGGGCGATATCCAAAGCTTTATCCGCGGCAAGACCGTGGTTTGCGTCACCTCGGGCGGCAATTTCGATTTCGAACGTCTGCCCGAGGTCAAGGAGCGGGCGCAGCGTTATTCCGGCGTCAAAAAGTACTTTATCCTGCGCCTGCCGCAGCGCCCCGGCGCGCTGAAGGAATTTCTGAACATTCTCGGCCCCGAGGATGATATCGCCCGGTTCGAATATATGAAGAAATCGGCGCGTAATTTCGGCTCGGTCCTGATCGGCATCGAAACCCGCAAACCCGAGAACTTCGCCCGCCTGTTCGCGCATCTGGATGAGGCCGGGTTTACCTATACCGACATCACCGAAGACGAAACATTGGCGCAATTCGTCATCTAGGCCAGGTTCGCGGCCTTGTCAGTCAGGAACACGGCGCGAGAGTCGTCATAGGTTTTCAGGATCGCGGGCAGATCGACCTCGGCCGCATTTCCTGCGGCGGCGTTGCGTTCGGCATCCTGACACAGGCTTGAGAAGCGGTTGAACCCAAGGCTCAGCGCGCTGCCCTTGAGGAAATGCATGTTCTGCTCGAACTCGGCCCGGGTTGTGTCCCGGTGCACCCGTTCGATGGTTTCCTGCACCTCGTCCAGAAAGATCTGCACCACCTCGTCAAACTCATCTGCGCCTACCTCATCCCGCAGCTGTCTGACCCTGGACCAGTCGATCATGTTCGGCGCCTCCACACACATCGCGACATGACCTGTCGTACCCTATGGCCGGTAAAGAGGGGGTTAAGCAACGCAAACAGAACGCCTTCACGGGATGTTAAACCGCCGCGCGCTAGGGTCGGTGCGTTCAGTATGGTCGCAGTTCAGAGGGTACAGGTGACAGAAGGCAGTCAGGCAGAGGCCAGGACAGAGCTGGATTTTGGCGCGATCCAAAAGGTGCTTGTCGTCGATGACAGCCGCCTGCAACGGCGGATTCTGGTGGCCTCTCTGAAAAAATGGGGCTTCGACGTGCTTGAGGCCGACAGCGGTGACATCGCGATCGAGATCTGCCAGACCAACCCCCCGGATCTGGTGGTCAGCGACTGGGTCATGCCGGGGATGAGCGGGCTGGAATTCTGCCGCGCGTTCCGGGCGCTGGACAGCGAGCAGTACAGCTATTTCATCCTGCTGACCTCGAAAAGTGAAAAGCAGGAGGTGGCAAAGGGTCTGGATGCCGGCGCCGACGACTTTCTGATCAAACCGCTTGAGGCGGATGAACTGCGCGCGCGCATTTCGGCCGGGGCGCGTATCCTGGACATGCAGCGCGAGCTGTCCGAGAAGAACCGGATGATCGAAACCGCGCTGGAAGAGCTGCGCGTGGCGCATGATGCCATCGACAAGGATTTGATGCAGGCCCGGAAAATTCAGGATTCGCTGGTGCCGGAACTGACGCGTGAATTCGGCAAGTCGCGGGTCAGCATGTTGCTGAAACCCTGCGGTCATATTGGCGGCGATCTGGTGGGGATGTTCTCGCCCGGGGTTAACCGGCTGGGGTTCTACAGCATCGATGTGTCGGGTCATGGCATCACCTCGGCGATGATGACGGCGCGGCTGGGCGGCTATCTGTCCAGCAAGCATTTCGAACAGAACGTGGCGATGGAAAAGCGGTTCGACAAATTCTACGCGCTGCTGCCGCCCGAACAGGTGGCCGAGATGCTCAATTGCCGCCTGATGGCGGATGCGGGGGTCGAGGAGTATTTCACCATGGTTTACGCCATCGTCGACCTGCGCAACGGGCATCTGAAGATGGTGCAGGCCGGGCATCCGCATCCGCTGGTGCTGCGCCACGACGGCAGTACCGAGTTTCTGGGCGAAGGCGGGCTGCCCATCGGGTTACTGTCGGATGTTTCGTTTCAGCAGATCGAAACCTATCTGCAGCCCGGCGACAAGCTGCTGTTGTATTCGGATGGCTTTACCGAATGCGGCCTCGAGGGGGGCGGATTGCTGGAGGAAGAAGGCCTGCGCCAGATGGCCGTTGAATGCGCGCCCGGCCGCAGTGGAACCGAGTTTCTGGACGACATGTTCTGGCGCCTGACACAGGTCATGGCCCCCGGCAGCGGCATGGATGACGACGTGTCTGCCGTGTTTTTCGAATATGACGGACCTTAAAGGGCGTTCAGATGTTGGCTGGCAAAGTGGCGGTCGCCTGCATTGCCCAGCATCTGACAGGCATCTGCGGTATCCATCCACAACGCCTCGTGAAACGGCTCGGTCGGCGGGCCGATGCGGCGCACGGGGCGGGCTCGGTAGATCAGGCAGACCTTCTCGGCCCACAGATCGTATTCGGGCATGAAAGTGAACCGCCGGAACGCGCCGATACGGCGGGGATTGGCAACCAGCCAGCCGGTTTCCTCGAACACTTCGCGGTGCAGGGCGGTGATGGGTGATTCGCCCGGGTCGATTCCGCCGCCGGGCAGTTGCAGATCGGGGCCGGGCTCCATCTGGCAGGTCAGCAAAAGGTGCCGGCCGCGCGGCAATAATGCATAAACACCCACACGTCTGATGTATTTCTGCCCCGCTTGCGGGGTTTCACCGAACCGTCTGATCATGTATGGCCCCTTACAACCCGAATTGTTCGACCTATATGCTGGCGGTATGCCAACCTGTGGCGTGTAAGGAAACCCCATGTCTCTTGGAACGAAAATCGCGTGGGACGATACCGTCCTGCCCTTTCAACTTGATATATCGGATATGCGCGGCCGCGTGGCCCGTCTGGATGGGGTGCTCGACGGCATCCTGAAGCAGCACGACTATCCGGAAAAGGTCGAGGCGCTGGTGGCCGAGATGGCCCTGCTGACCGCGCTGATCGGCCAGACCATTTCGCTGCGCTGGAAACTGTCGTTGCAGGTTCAGTCCAAGGGTCCGGTGCGCATGATCGCGACCGACTATTATGCCCCAAAGCAAGAGGGCGAGCCGGCCCGCATCCGCGCCTATGCCAGTTTCGACCGCGACCGCCTGACCGATGGCGCACCGTTCGATCAGGTGGGCGAGGGCTATTTCGCCATCATGATCGACCAGGGCAAGGGCTCGCAGCCTTATCAGGGGATCACGCCGCTGGCCGGTGGATCGATCTCTGCCTGTGCCGAGGCGTATTTCGCGCAATCTGAACAGCTGCCCACCCGCTTCTCGCTGAGCTTTGGTAAATCGACCGAGCCGGGCGTTGGCGAACATTGGCGCGCGGGCGGGGTCATGCTGCAGCACATGCCCAAAGCCTCGCCCTTTGTGGCGACCAGCGAGGGCGAGGGCCAAATTCTGACCGCCGAAGATCTGGTGGATGGCGAAGAGGGCGAAAACTGGGGTCGCGTCAACATCTTGCTGGATACGGTCGAAGATCTGGAACTGATCGGGCCGTCGATCGCACCCACCGACCTGCTGGTCCGACTGTTTCACGAGGAACAGCCGCGGGTCTATGACGCGCAGGCGGTGCAGTTCGGCTGCACCTGTTCCGAGGAGCGCGTGCGGCAAAGCCTGTCGATCTATTCGGCCAAGGACATCGAAAAGATGACCACGCCCGAGGGCAAGGTGACCGCCGACTGCCAGTTCTGCGGTGCCCATTACGTGCTGGAACCGGGCTCGGTCGGCTTTGATGCGGACGACGCCTGATCCAACCGAACAGCTGCGGGCGGCGCTCAGCCGCCCCGGTCCCGGCTCGAGCGATTTCGACCTGAACCCGGAAACCGTTCTGCCCGAGGGGCGCAAACTGCGCCCGGCGGGGGTTCTGGTGCCGGTCTCGGTTGCGACCGGCACGCCGCGGGTGATCCTGACCAAACGCTCCTCGGCCCTGAAACACCACCCCGGCCAGATCGCCTTTCCCGGTGGTAAGCAGGATGAGGGTGACGTGGACGTCACCGCCACCGCCCTGCGCGAGGCGCAAGAGGAAATCGGTTTGCCGCCCGACCTGCCCGAGATTCTGGGGCATCTGCCGACCCATGAGACCGTCACCTCATTTACAGTGACACCGGTGGTGGCGATCCTGCGCGCGCCGTTCCAACCGATCCCGGAGCCGGGTGAAGTGGATGAGGTGTTCTCGGTTCCGCTTGCACATGTGCTCAACCCCGCGAATTATATCGTTGAATCGCGCCGCTGGCGGGGTCACAAAAGGTATTATTATACTGTGCCGTTCGGTCCTTATTACATCTGGGGCGCGACGGCCCGGATGTTGCGGGGACTGGCAGCGCGGATGAGTGAATGACGCAAATTTCAGAAGGCTGGGTTTCTGATCCGGCTACACAAAAGGTTTGCGCGGCCCTGACCGGGGCCGGGGCACAGGCGCTGTTTGTGGGTGGCTGTGTTCGCAACGCCCTGCTGGGCGCGCCGGTCTCGGATATCGACATCGCCACCGATGCCCACCCCGAGCGGGTGATGGAACTGGCGCAGGCGGCGGGTCTCAAGGCCATTCCCACCGGGATCGAGCATGGCACCATCACCGTGGTCAGCGGCGGCGCCCCGCATGAGATCACCACCTTTCGCCGCGATGTTAAAACCGATGGGCGCCGGGCTGTGGTGGCATTTTCCGACACCGTGGAAGAGGACGCCGCACGCCGCGATTTCACCATGAACGCGATTTACGCCCGGCCCGACGGCACCGTGCTGGATCCGCTGAACGGTCTGCCCGACCTGCTGGCGCGGCGGGTGCGGTTCATCGGCACTGCCGAAAATCGCATTCGCGAGGATTATCTGCGTTCGCTACGCTATTTCCGGTTCCATGCCTGGTATGGCGATGCCGAGGCCGGGTTCGACCCGGACGCGCTGGCGGCAATTGCGACCAATTTGGACGGTCTGGACGGTCTGTCCCGCGAACGGGTCGGGGCCGAGCTGCTGAAACTGCTGGGCGCACCGGATCCCGCACCCTCGGTCGCGGCCATGCGTCAGGCGGGTGTCCTGGCCCGGTTGGTTCCGGGGGCTGCGGACCGGTCTCTGGCGCCTCTGGTCGCGTTGGAACACCAGGCCGGGGCCGCGCCCGAGCCAATCCGCCGTCTGGCCGCCATCGCCACGCCCGAGATCGCCAAAACCCTGCGCCTGAGCAGGGCACAGTTGCAGCGGCTGACCCGGATGCGGGATGAGGCTTCAGGCACCGCCAGCATTGCCGAACTGGGCTTTCGCTATGGCGAAAAGGGCGGGATGCACGAAACCCTGCTGCGCTGCGCCTTTTTGGAGCAGCCCTGGTCCGAAGACCTGCGTCAGGATTTGCGCAAGGGTGCGGTCGCCGATTTTCCGGTTCAGGCCACTGACCTGATCCCCGGTTTCACCGGCCCCGCGCTGGGCAAGAAACTGGCCGAGCTTGAGGCCCGCTGGATCGCCTCTGGGTTTTCCCTGACCCGCGAAGACCTGCTGGGCGGCTGAGACGAAGTCTCAAAAAGGGATGACAAATAAAGAATAGTGTGGTTACGTTCGCGTGTTACCTGATTTGGAGGGAGGCATGCGAATGTACTACGGGATCTGGTTCGGCTAAAGCCGGAACACTTTGACCCGTAAGGGTGGTGTTCTGGCGCCATCTGTTTTCGCACGTCCTGAAGTTTCCTGCTCAATCGGAGCACCCTCCATGTTTCGCTATTTCGAAAACCTCGTTGACCCTTTTGTTGCCTATGAAGAAACCGACACGCCGCCGACGCGGTTGTGGCCGTTCATGCTGGATTATTCCCGGCCGTTCATGCGGGTGTTCTTCTGGGCGGCGCTGATCTCGGTCATCGTTGCGGCTGTTGAAGTCGGTCTGATTTACTACATGGGTCGCGTTGTTGACCTGTTGTCCGGCCCACCGGCCGCGATCTGGCAAGCGCACGGCACCGAGCTGATCCTGATGGCGGTGTTCGTGCTGCTGCTGCGTCCTATGCTGCACGTGGTCGATGTGCTGCTGCTGAACAACACGATCCTGCCGAACTTTGGAACCCTGATCCGCTGGCGCGCGCATAAGCATGTTCTGCGGCAATCGGTGGGCTGGTTTGAAAACGATTTTGCCGGCCGCATCGCCAACCGGATCATGCAGACCCCGCCCGCCGCAGGTGAGGCGGTGTTTCAGGTGTTTGACGCCATTTCCTTTTCGATCGCCTACCTGATCGGGGCGGCGATCCTGCTGATGGCGGCGGACCCGCGTCTGCTGTTGCCGCTGCTGATCTGGTTGGTGCTTTACGGTTTGCTGGTGCACTGGACGGTCGGCCGGGTGGGTCCGGCGTCGCAGGCAGCCTCGGACGCGCGGTCGGCGGTGACCGGGCGGGTGGTGGACAGCTATACCAACATCCACTCGGTCAAGATGTTCGCCCATGACGAACAAGAGCTGGACTACGCCCGCGAAGCCATCGAGGAAACCCGCCGTACTTTTCAGATCGAGATGCGGATCTTCACCATCATGGACGTCGTTCTTGTCACGCTGAACGGTTTGCTGATCGTCGGCGTTGTCGGCTGGGCGATTGCCCTGTGGATGCAGGGAAGTGCCTCGGTCGGAGTGGTCGCGGCGGCCACCGCGCTGACCCTGCGACTGAATGCGATGACCGGGTGGATCATGTGGGCGCTCACCAGTTTCTTTCGGGAACTGGGTGTCGTGGCCGAAGGGATGGAGACCATTGCCCAACCCATCGATCTGCTGGATGCAGCTGATGCCAAGCCCCTGCACCTGACCAAAGGTCAGATCGACATCCGCAATCTATCACACCATTACGGGCGCAAGACCGGTGGTCTGGATCACATCAATCTCACCATCCACCCGGGCGAGAAAATCGGCCTGATCGGTCGGTCCGGAGCCGGAAAATCGACGCTGGTCAAGCTGCTTTTGCGGTTTTACGACGTCGAACAGGGTGCGATCCTGATCGACGATCAGAACATCGCAAGCGTCACGCAGGACAGTCTGCGCAGCCACATCGGTATGGTGCAGCAGGACAGCGCCCTGTTGCACCGCTCGGTGCGCGACAACATCCTTTATGGCCGTCCCGATGCCACCGAGGAACAGATGATCGCCGCCGCCAAACAGGCCGAAGCGCATGAGTTCATCCTCGACCTGCAAGACCCGCAGGGGCGCACCGGCTATGACGCGCATGTGGGCGAGCGCGGCGTGAAACTGTCCGGCGGACAGCGGCAGCGGGTGACGCTGGCGCGGGTGATCCTGAAAGACGCGCCGATCTTGTTGTTGGACGAGGCGACATCCGCCCTAGACTCCGAAGTCGAAGCGTCGATTCAGGAGACCCTCTACGGCATGATGCAAGGTAAAACCGTAATCGCCATTGCCCACCGGCTGAGCACAATTGCCCAGATGGACCGCATTCTGGTCATGGATGGCGGCCGGATCGTCGAACAGGGCGGCCATTCCGAGTTGTTGGCGCAGGGCGGGCTTTACGCCCAGTTCTGGGCACGGCAATCTGGGGGCTTCCTGAACACGGAGGCTGCGGAATGAAGGTTGCCGACCTGATCGATCCCTTCAAGAACACTGAAACGCCCCCGCCGCAAACGCTGGGGGCGTTTATTCGCTGGTGCCTATCGGGCGCCTGGCCGGTGATCTTTGTCGCGGCGTTTTTCTCGGCCACGGCAGGCGCGATGGAGGCCGGAACTGCCTGGATGCTGGGGCTGGTGATCGATCTGGCGACCGAGAGCGGGCCCGAAGGCATCCTGACCGGCAGCAATCTGTGGACGATCCTCGGTGTGGCGGCGTTCTTCATGCTGCTGCGCCCGGTGTTTTTCGGGTTTTCGGCGTTTTCGAACAACTATGTCGTCATGCCCAACATCCCGCCGCTGGTTCTGGCCAAGCTGAACCGCTGGACGTTGGGCCAGTCGGTCACTTATTTCGATGACGATTTCGCGGGCCGGATCGCGCAGAAACAGATGCAGACGTCGAACGCGATGGCCTCGGTGGTGTCGGAAACGATCAGCGCGATTGTGTTTGCATTGGCCTCGCTTGTGGGTTCTTTGCTTTTGTTAGGGTCTATTCATCCGCTGGTGATCCTGCCTTTTGCCGCTTGGCTGCTAGTCTATTTCCTGCTGATCCGCTGGTATCTGCCGCGCATCCGCGTGCGGTCTTCGGCGCGGGCCGGGGCGCGGGCGATGGTGTCGGGGCAGGTGGTCGATACGATCACCAATATCAAAACGGTCAAGCTGTTCGCCCATTCCGCGTTCGAGGATCAGGCCGCACGGACCTCGATGGTCGATCTGCGGGAAAAGATGCTGGCTTTCGGCAAGCTCTCTGCCAGCTTCCGCTTTGTCCTGATGGTGCTAGCCGGCGTTTTACCGGTTCTGTTGATTGGCGCGACGTTGCTGCTGTGGCGCAACGGCATCGCGACGGCGGGGGATATCGTGGCGGCGGGTGCGATCTCGATCCGGGTTTCGCAGATGACCGGCTGGGTCAGTTTCACGCTGATGGGGCTTTACGCCAATGTGGGTGAGATCGAAAACGGCATGAAAACGCTGGCCAAGCGCGACCGGGTAGAGGATGCGGCGGGTGCGGCTGCCCTGAAAGTGACGACAGGACAGATTGATTTCGACCATGTCAGCTTTGCATATGGCCGCGATGTTGGGGGCGTGTCCGATGTGACCATGACCGTTCATCCGGGTGAAAAACTGGGCATTGTCGGCGCTTCGGGGGCGGGGAAATCCACCTTGGTGTCGCTTCTGCTCAGGCTCTATGACGGGGAAAAAGGCGCAATTCGTATCGATGGGCAGGATGTCGGCCAAGTGACGCAGGACAGTCTGCGCGGGCAGATCGGTATGGTCACGCAGGAAACGGCGATGTTCAACCGCTCGGCGCGTGAGAACATCCTGTATGGTCGCCCCGATGCGTCCGAGGACGAGATGATCGCCGCCGCCCAAAAGGCCGAGGCGCATGAGTTTATCCTCAGCCTGCAGGACGCCCATGGTCGCACGGGCTATGACGCGCATCTGGGTGAGCGGGGCGTGAAGTTGAGCGGCGGACAGCGGCAGCGGATTGCCCTGGCCCGCGCCATTCTGAAAGATGCGCCGATTCTGGTACTGGATGAGGCGACCTCGGCGCTGGATTCCGAGGTCGAGGCGTCGATCCAGGCGGCATTGCACCGGGTCATGCAGGGTAAAACCGTGTTGGCGATTGCGCACCGCCTGTCCACGCTCAGCGAAATGGACCGGATCGCTGTTCTCGATGAAGGACGGATTGTGGAAAACGGAACCCATGATGCGCTGTTGGAGCAGGGTGGCCTCTATGCCCGGTTCTGGCACCGTCAGTCCGGCGGGTTCATTCAGGCAGAAGCGGCGGAATAACGCTCTGAGGGGTTTTGTTGCGGGCAAAGCCCCGGTATCAGGCGGCCTATGACGCAGCAGTTCACCATAACCCGCCTGGGCCATCAGGGCGACGGCATCGCCGACGGTCCCGTTTACGCACCACGCACCCTGCCGGGTGAGGTGGTCAGCGGCACGCTGGTTGCCCAGTTGCTGACCGATATCCGGGTTGAGGAGCCCTCGGACCAGCGGGTCAAAGCGCCGTGCCGCCATTACAAGGCGTGCGGCGGGTGCCAATTGCAGCATGCCGCAGATGATTTCGTGGCTGATTGGAAGGTTGCGGTGGTGCGCAACGCGCTGGCCGCGCAGGGGCTCGATGCCCCGATGCGGCCCATTCACACCTCACCGGACCGGTCCCGTCGCCGGGCAACGATTGCGGTGCGGCGGACGAAAAAGGGCACACTGGCCGGATTTCACGGCCGTGCCTCCGACACGATCACAGAAATTCCCGATTGTCATTTGCTGGACCCCGCGCTGATTGCCGCCATCCCGGTGGCCGAGGCGCTGGCGGTTCTGGGGGGCAGCCGCAAGGGCGTGCTGGCGGTGACGCTGACCCTTTCCGAGGGCGGGCTGGATGTGGCAGTCAAAGGAGGCAAGCCGCTGGACGGTCCGCTGGAACTGGCGCTGGCGCAGGCGACCGAGAAACACGGGCTGGCCCGGCTCAGCTGGGATGGAGAGGTGATCGCCATGCGGCAGCCTCCGGAGCAGCAGTTCGGAGCCGCCGGAGTGGTGCCGCCGCCGGGCGCGTTCCTGCAGGCGACGAAAGACGGAGAACAGGCTCTGTTACAGGCAGTTTTGCAAGCCACGCAGGGCGCAAAGCGGGTTGTTGACCTGTTCGCGGGCAGCGGAACCTTCTCGCTTCCCCTTGCCGAAACCGCCGAGGTTCACGCGGTGGAAGGTGAGGCCGCGATGACCGACGCTCTGGATCAGGGCTGGCGCCGTGCGCAGGGCCTCAAGCGCGTTACGACCGAGGCCCGCGACCTGTTCCGCCGACCCTTGATGCCCGATGAGTTGAAAAATTTCGATGCCGTGGTTATCGACCCACCCCGTGCGGGGGCTGAGGCGCAGGTGGTCGAACTGGCGCAGGCGCAGCGTCCGGTGATCGCCTATATCTCGTGCAACCCGGTCACTTTCGCACGGGACGCAAAAACGCTGATTAACGCGGGCTACACCCTTGAATGGGTACAGGTGGTGGACCAATTTCGATGGTCATCACACACTGAACTGGCCGCACGGTTTGTCTTGGGGTCCGCAGCATGAGCACACAGGAGAATATCACTATGGGATTCAATCAACGCCTGCTGGGCTTCATTGAACATCCCATCTTTGGCCGGTTCATCACCGGGGTCATCATCTTCAACGCCATTTTGCTGGGGATGGAGACATCGCCCACCCTGATGGAGGCCGCCGGCCCTCTGATCGTGACGCTGGACAGCATCTGCCTGACTATCTTCGTGGCCGAGATCGCGATGAAACTGCTGGCAACAGGACGGCGGTTCTTTCTGAACGGCTGGAACGTCTTTGACTTCATCGTTGTTGGCATCGCCCTGATCCCCAGCGCGGGCGGGCTGTCGGTGCTGCGGGCGCTGCGGATTCTGCGGGTGCTGCGCGTCATCTCGGTGGCGCCCCGCCTGCGCCGCGTGGTCGAAGGTTTCATCTCGGCCCTGCCGGGCATGGCCAGCGTGTTCCTGCTGATGGCAATCCTGTTCTATATCGGTGCGGTGATCTCGACCAAGCTGTTCTCGGGCTCGTTCCCGGAATGGTTCGGCGATCTGGGCCAATCGGCCTATACGCTGTTCCAGATCATGACGCTGGAAAGCTGGTCGATGGGCATCGTGCGCCCGGTGATGGAGGTGTACCCCTATGCCTGGCTGTTCTTCGTACCATTCATCATGGTGACCACATTCGCGGTGGTAAACCTGCTGGTGGGTCTGATCGTGAACTCGATGCAGGATGCGCACCATGCCGAAGATGAGGTGAAAACCGACGCGTATCGCGACGAGGTGCTGGAACGGCTGGAAAGCATCGAACGCCGCCTGACCGAACACGCACACAGCAAAAAGTGATTTCAGTTTTCCCGATTTCTGGCATAATGCAGAAAAAAAAGAGCAGGCAGTGAAATATGGATCGTCGAGCATTTGGATTGGGCGCAATGGCAACGCTGGGTCTTTCGGCCTGTGCCTCGGCCAGCCCACGATTTCTGACTTATGATGGCCCCGAGGTGACCTCCCTGGTCATCAACAAGGGCGCGCGGAAGCTGTATCTTCTGCACAATCAAACCATCCTCAAGGAATACAAGATCGATCTGGGCTTTGCGCCGCAGGGCACCAAGACCAAACGCGGCGATGGCCGCACGCCCGAAGGCAGCTACCTGATCGACCGCCGCAATCCCAACAGCCGCTATCACCTGTCGCTGGGGATTTCCTATCCGAACACGAATGACATCGCGCAGGCCAAGGCGGCCGGTGTAGACCCGGGCGGCGACATTTTCATTCACGGTCAGCCGAGAAAGCGGTCGGAACTGAAGCGCGCCAAAAAGACGCCGGATTGGACCGCGGGCTGCATCGCCGTCAAGAATGAAGAGATCGAAGAGATCTATGCGATGGTGAACAAAGGCACGCTGATCACGCTGCGCCCGTAAGCGCTTTCCAAGGCCCGAACCCAAACTGCATATAGTCGCGCTGGTAGGCATCCGTCGCCAGCGCCTCAAGCGTGTCGTCGTACATCTCGGCCAGCGTGAACGGAGCATCCGGAGCGGTCAGGTCGGGTATCGGCGGATGGTCATGCCCCATCCGGCGCGCCAGATTCGGCAAGGCGGTGGTGATTTCATCCTCGCGCAGGATCAGGTCGGGAAACGCAAAAGATGCCATCCCCGCAAGCACCTGAGATTGACTGCACCAAACGCCATCCACCCGCACCGGCGTCTGTCCGGCCAGGTTTTGCCGCAGAAAGGTAAGAAAATCCGAAAACGCCTGATAATGCTGGTCGCGCGAATAATTGTTCTGGCGCAACTGGCCGGGGATCGGGATCTTGAACCGGTTGCGCAGCATGTTGCGGATTTTCAGATAGGCGCCGGGTTCCGTGCTGAGAATGTAGGAACAAAAAGCCGAATGCGCCCGCGCCAATGGGTGCTGCAGCACGGTGAACTTGCGATGCCCCGGATGGGCCTGCAGCCAGCGTCGCGTCTGTTTTCGGTTCTGATTGGTGATCAGCTTGTCGGGCTCGGTCGCATCCAGATTGGCCAGCCACTGAGTCACCGGTCCCTCGATTCCGCTGCGGATCGGCATGTACATCAGCGGCGTGTCAGGAGCGGCGACATAGGTGACAACCGCAGGTCCGCGCCGGGGCTCGAAATTCGGGGTGCGGTGCAGGTTGAAACTGTCGATCCGGGCCAGCGCCTGCTCGGCCTGTTCCGGATTTGTCACCTTTGACAGGGCCGGTTCGGGATTCTGCGGCTTGATCGTATCGTCGATCGAGGTCAGCCGGGACGAAACCCCCAGCCATGCGGCCAGCCCGTTCAAAACCTCCAGATTGGTCAGATCGTCATAGGCGATGTAAAACGCCGTCTGCCCGGTGGTTTGAAGCGCGTTGAGCAGCAGCAGTTGAAACTCCTGCTGTTGGTCCAGATATCTCTCGAATTCCTGCGCCTCGAACGCAACCTGTGCCTCGCGGCGGCGTTTGATGTTCTTCAGCTGCCACTGCTTGGTCTCGCGCGCGATTTTCAGCGAAACGTAGCTGTCCAGCGGGTTGCGCGTCAGGATGATCTTGGCGCAGCGGGGATCGGATAAAACAGGCTCTAACACACGTGGATCGTGCCCCTGAAAGAACCGAAACCCGTTGAGCTCACCCGGTGCGGACCGGATCGCCTGAACCAGTTTCATCGGGTCGTCATCCCGTTCCTCAAGCGTCACGTCCAGCAGGGTTTCTGATTTGAGGCGGCCGATGAAATGCGGGTTGAACGCCTCACCATGGCAAGTGACGCCGTCCAGCGCATTGAGGTTGAACTCCAGCAGGTTGGACCCTGTGCGCATCGCAGCAAGAACGATGAAATAGTCAATACGGGTTGTCATCACAGCCTATTGCACCAGATAGGGTTTCTTGAACGGCCGGCTGCGCGCGCCAAACACGTCATCGGAGGGAAAATCGCCCATCAGATAGGGGTGCATCCCCTGATTCTTGAGGTTTTGCAGGAATTTCCCAAAGCCCGAAAGATCCACCATCATCGGCGCCTCGGTCAGATGGCTGGCGCGCGGGGTGCCGATTTCCTCGATCACCGTCTGCAGGGGCTCCATCGGAGATTCGACAAACTCTGCCAGCGACCAGGTGCGCACCTGCGCCTTGGTCCAGACCGAGTTCAGAACCTCAAGTTGTTTGGTCTCGATCTGCTGAAGGCGGGCGGCCTCGTTGCGGATGTCGGCAAAATTCCTGTTCGATCGAAACAGCGGGATCCCCCAGGCGCCGGTGATGACCGAGATCTGCGCGTTCCTGTCCCGGGCCAGAAACCAGTTGATCTGTTGCGTGTCCGCGGGGCCAAACTGAAAACATTGCCGCTCGCCCCGCGTGTTCCAGATCAGGTTCGAGACAAAGGCCGTCGGGTTGTAATCCCGCAAAACGGCGCAATCGCTGAGGGCTCCGTTAGTGATGGTTTCGCCGTCGGCAAACTCGGCACGTTCGGGGCCGAACAGATGCCCATGTACGCGCGCGCCGGTGGCTTCCGCCAGCCAGGGTTCGAACCCTTCGAAAAGTTCGGTAAAGCCCTGAAACACCGAATAGGGGAATGAGGTCAGCCCGTTCTCGCTGCCGTGACGGGGAAAGCGGCTTTGCATATACAGCCCGTCGCGCCCGCGGGTCCGACGCTCGACCGCTTTGGAGAATACACGGTCGATCTTGCCCGGATTGGGCTCGGCCGGTCGCATGGCGCTGTTCTGATCGGTCAGAAAGGATTGATATAGCCGGTCCGCGTTGGGCCAGATTTTCCGCGCCACGAAACAGTCGGAGCGCCGCAGCAACTGCAGATGGTCGTCGTAAAAGATATGGGGCCGCCCCTGAAAGTCGAATTTGGACAGGGTCAGGGACCGGCTTTCGATATGGGTGGAATACAGCCGCGCCAGCGTCTGGAAATAGCTTTCATCCGGAATCCAGACACGCCGGAAATAGCGGTCATAGGTCTGCCGCCGTGGATCCTGCAGAATGGCCGAGAGGGTCTGGCGGGTCAGGCACCACCACTGGCTGCCCATATGGGGCACCAGCCCGTCAGGGATTTTGCGGCGCATGCCGGTGGCGCGTTGCAGCTTCACATAGGCATCGAACAATTTGCGGTTCTTGCGCCAGGAAAACGGAAACCGCAGGGTGAACCGTTCATGATCCAGCCCGCCAATGGTCCAGCTGACATCGGCGGTGGTGGCGCTTTCGATGAAATCGACGCGGGGCCGGTCCGCAAGATATCCGGTCAGTTCTTCCACCGGACGCAGCGGCAGGCAGGCACCCGAAGACAGATAGACATGATGCACGTCCGGAAAGGTGTTCAGCATCATTTCCGCTGCGGATTGCGAGGCGGCAACGATGCCCCACCCACCCCATTCGCAGACATGGCGGTCGGAAAACCGGATCAGAGGATCGTCGGCGCAAGAGGTGACGAATTCGGAATAGACCTGAGCGGGCACTTTGCGGTCCACATGGATCACCACCGGGCATCCCGCGACGGTCCAATGGCGCGCCACCTGCTCGGCCCGATGCAGAGCTGTGTGGACCAGCATGACAACGCCCGGGCGGCTCATGCCCAGTTTCCTTTCGACATTAGGCCCAGAATCTCAAGCTGCCGCCAGTTGATGAATTTCTCTGACCGGTCGCACCAGAATACCGGCTGGGCCTCCAACCCCTCAGCATAGGCCCGGTATTCGCCCGAGCGGCGGAAATGCTGGCGGCGCAACATCTCTTCCCGGGCTTTTTCGCCCAGCGTGCTGATCAGCTTGGCGTGCAGCAATGCGCCGCTGGTCTTTTCGCCGCCCCATTCGTCATAGACTTGGTTCAACCCGCGCGGCAGCAGCGAATGGGTCGAGCTGACATAGACATAGCGCCGGTCCCATTTGACCAGCGGGATCTTGTTCAGCGCCGGCGCCTTCGACGGCGTGTCGCGGAAAAACACGCGGGCGCGCGGACCGCCCTGAATCCACAGGTTCCCGTAATCCGGGTTTTTCGTGATCATGT
This sequence comes from Ruegeria sp. MALMAid1280, assembly GCF_049195285.1. Taxonomy (NCBI): domain Bacteria; kingdom Pseudomonadati; phylum Pseudomonadota; class Alphaproteobacteria; order Rhodobacterales; family Roseobacteraceae; genus Ruegeria; species Ruegeria sp. MALMAid1280. The sequence goes on from NZ_JBMIRT010000045.1 coordinate 74,683, forward strand.
AGTTGCCGGAATCGAACCAGCGGGCGATCTGAAACGGGTCCTGCCCGGCGCGATAGGGTTCCGCGTCCACCGGTCCTTGGGGATACATGTCGATCAGCATGGTGCCGAAGCTGCGCACCGCACAGCCGTCCAGCCAGTCGGTCAGGGCGCGGATCGGGCGGGTGTCGCAGAACGGGTAGATGAAGAACTCATCCGGATCGACGGTCAGAACCCAATGTCCATGCGCGTATTTGCGCAGCAGGTAGTTCGACCAGTCCAGCCCGAACGAGGCCCGTTTGTAGCTGGCCCGTGCGTGCCAGACCGAGGCGTCGGGCTGACTGGCCAGATACTCGCGCGAGCCGTCATCGCTGTCATTGTCGACGAACAGAAAATGGGTGATGCCCAGCTTGCGGTAATAGTCCAAAAAATAGGGCAGGCGGATTTTTTCGTTCCGCAGCACGCTCATCAACAACACATCGTCGCGTCGGATATTGGCGGTCTTGTCGGTCACCGGCATCAGCTGCCGCCGTTTCAGCAGGCAACGCGCAAGGCGACGCTTGCGCCGCAATCTCATCCGGTATGAATCCAAAAGGCTCACGCGGTTGCTCTGCCCTTTTTGTTACGCGAGCATACCCGGGGCTGGATGATCCAGAGTGGTGCCGGGCAATTGCCGATTTATGCCACCTTTGCATCTTTGGTGGCAACGCCTTTAAAAGTCGTTAGTCACATATGCGGCTTTTCAGCAAACTTTCCCCATCAGGCCCATCTGCTGCAGCTGTTCCCATCCCTCATAGCGGACCGATCGGGGGGTCCACATGTCGGGGCCATTGGCGATTGAATCATAATAGGTCGCAAACTGGTCGGGATCGTGGAAATGCTGGCGCCGCGCTTTTTCGATCTTCGATTTGCCGACCACTTCGGGCAGGAACTTGGTGTGCAGTAGCACGCCCGCCGGGATCGCGCCGTCCGGCCCGTCATAGGCCGCGTTCAGGTGCCGGGGCAGGGCGGAATGGCACGAGTTCACAAAGGCATAGCGGCGCGACCACCGGACAAGAGGGATCTTGTTCAGCGTCGGCGAATGGCGCGGTCGGTCGGAAAAAAACATGCGTTCGCGCGCGCCGCCCTGAACCCACAGATTGCCCAGCGGGCTTTGCCGCTGTGCCCGATAGGGGCCGGGATCGAACCAGTTCAGAACCTCGGTCGGGTCGGTCTCGGGGTCATGGCTTTGCGCGCCCAGCGGGCCTTTGGGATAGAGGTCCAGCATCAGCGCGCCAAAACCGGTGCGGTTCTGGCGGTCCAGACCTGCGGTCAGGTCCTGCAGGGATTTGCTGTCGTGTTCGGGATAGATCAGCAGTTCATCGGCATCCACCATCAGGGTCCAGTGACCGGACCCATAGCGCATTTGCAGCCAGGTCAGCCAATCCAGCCCGTATCGTGCGGCGCGATAGCTGGCAGGGGTCTGCCACAGCGACACAACCGGCTGATCACGCAGAAACTCGACCGAGCCGTCATCGCTGTCATTGTCCACGATCAGAAAGTGATCCACGCCCAGCGCGCGATAGTGGCGGAAGAACCAGGGCAGCCGGGCAATTTCATTGCGCAGCGTGGTGAAGGCCAGAATGGCACCGGGTCTGATCCGCGCGGTCAGATCGTTCAGGCAGGTCAGCTGATGGCGGCTGCGAAAGGATCGCCACAGCAGCCGCCGCCGTTTCAGGCGCAACCGGTATTGCTGCACCCATCCGATGGGGGGAAGCATATCGATTGCGGGATGGGTCACTTGCGGCTCACTTCTCGAAATTGCCGTTCTGATGCCAACGCCAGGCATCGCCGATCATTTTATCCAACGTAGACCTTTTTGGCGTCCAGCCCAACTCTTCCCCGGCGCGGACCGAGCCCGAGACCAGCTTGGTGCAATCCCCGGCGCGGCGGGGGCCGATGGAATGGGGCACTTCGCGGTTGGTGACGGATTTCGAATGGCCGATCACCTCCATCACCGAAAAGCCCGAGCCGGTGCCCAGATTGAACACCCGGCTGCCCTTGCCCTGCTCCAGCCAGTTCAGCCCCAGCACATGCGCATCGACCAGATCGCAGACATGCACATAGTCGCGGATGCAGGTGCCGTCGGGCGTGTCGTAATCGGTGCCGAACACGGTCAGACCGTCGCGCTTTCCGTCGATGGCGTCCAGCATCAGCGGCACCAGATGGGTCTCGGGACGGTGGAATTCGCCCACCTCGCCCTCGGGGTCGGCCCCGGCGACGTTGAAATAGCGGAAGATCACGTGGTTCAGTCCATGCGCGGCCTGAAAGTCGCGTAGGATATCCTCGATGGCGCGTTTCGAGGCGCCATAGGCGTTCAGCGGTTCTTGCGGCGTGTCTTCGTCCAGCACCACATTGTCATGCTCGCCATAGGTGGCGCAGGTCGATGAGAACACGAAGTTCAGGCAGCCCGCGGCGACGGCGGCCTCGATCAGGGACAGTGAACCGGTGACGTTATTGGTCCAGTATTTTCCGGGCTCGGACATCGCCTCACCGACCTGGCTGAGGGCGGCGAAATGCATCACGGCGGCGGGCTTGTGCTTGGAGAAAACCTCGTCCAGCCGGGCGCGGTCCAGCAGGTCGCCCTGCTCGAACGGGCCGAATTTCACCGCGTCCTGCCAACCGGTGATCAGATTGTCATAGGTCACCGGCGTATAGCCTGCCTGCGCCAGCGCCTTGCAGGCGTGCGATCCGATATACCCGGCGCCGCCGGTTACAAGAATGTTGGTCATCTATTCTTCCAGATTAAAAATTTGTGCACGGAACTGCCGTCAGGCGTGTGGCGGTTAACGGAAAGACCTCACTCCAACCCCATGGCGGCCATCATTTCCTCAAGCTTGGGGACGTCCTGCGGGTTGTTCAACTCCCAGAACTGGCGGCCTTTGGCCTCGACCTCGACGCACAGAACCTTGCGGCCGTTCTCCATGAAGCGCAGCTGTTCCAGCCCTTCCAGTTTCTCCAGCGGACCAACGGGCCATGTGGGATAGGCGGCCAGCGCATCGGGGCGATAGGCATAGACGCCAACATGGTGGAAGACCGGGGTGGCGTCGTCCCCGCCATAGGTTTCGGCGGTATAGGGGACGACCTCTTTCGAGAAATACAGGGCGCTGTGATCGGCGGCGAAGACGGCTGTGGTGCCACCGACACGCCCGTTCTTGCGGTCGTTCAGCAGGCTGTTCAGGGCGTCGCCGTCGCAGCGCAGAACCGGCGTGGCCACACCGGCATCGGGGGCCGCGCGCAGACCGGCAACCAGATCTTCGACAAACCAGTGCGGGGTCAGCGGCGCGTCACCCTGCAGGTTGACCACAATGTCATACCCTGCGCCCAGCACCTCATGGGCCTCGGCGCAGCGTTCGGTGCCGTTGCCGCAGGTTTCCGAGGTCATCACCACCTCGGCGCCGAAACCTTCGGCGACCTCGCGGATGCGGTCGTCATCAGTGGCGACAACCACCTTGTCGACGCCCGAAACCGAACAGGCCGCGCGCCAGGACCGTTCGATCAGGGTCATGGCGTTGCCACTGGCCCCGGTCAGCGGCACCAGCGGTTTGCCCGGATAGCGGGTCGAGGCGTAGCGGGCGGGAGTGGCGATCAGAACAGACATCAGGCCTCCTTCAGCTCAACGCCCGGAGCGTAGGCGATAAAGAACGGGTTTGCATAGCCGTCCTTGCCATAGGTCAGCGGTTCGTGGTTGTCGAAACGGACCACCTTGCCGCCGGCACCGGCCAGAACCGCGTGGCCTGCGGCGGTGTCCCATTCCATCGTGCGGCCGACGCGGGGATACAGATCCGCCTCGCCGGTGGCGACCAGACAGAACTTCAGCGACGATCCCGCGCTTTTGCTGTCCTGCACCTGGTACTTGTTGATGTAATCCTCGGTCGCCTGATCCCGGTGTGATTTGGACGCCACGATCAACAGCGCGGAATTGTCCGGTTCAGAGACTGAAATCGGCGTCACATCCCCGGCCTGCGCCTTGTCCAGCGCTCCGGTTTCCTCGACCGCCTGACCATCGGCCTGGGTATAGAACATCCGCCCCTTGGCGGGGGCATACACCACGCCACGGGTCGGAACGCCATTTTCCACCAGCGCGATATTCACCGTGAAATCGCCGCGGCGGTTGATGAATTCCTTGGTGCCGTCCAGCGGATCGACGATCAGGAACGTATCGCCTTTTTCCGAATGCGAGGCAGCCTGCTCTTCGGTTACCAGCAGAATGTCGGGAAAGGCCTCGCGCAGACCGGCCGAGATCAACGCATCTGCGGCCTCATCCGCTTCGGTCACGGGGCTGTCGTCGGATTTGACTTTGACGTCGAAATCATCCGAATTGTAGATCTCCATGATCTTGTCGCCCGCTTCCAGGGCCAGACGTCGAATGACGGGAATGAGGGCGTCATAGGTCACAAAAAAGCTCCGTTCCTGTGATTTGTTGATCGAATATCCTGACGGCCTTATGATGTGCCGGTTACGGATCGGCAAGAAATTCGTGGCAGATTGCAGGCGAAAAAACGGGAAAGACGCGTCAGGTGTATTATTTCAAGCGAAACCGGACACTACTGGGTGGCGCGTTCACAACCGCCGAGCTTATTTTCCATGCGGTTGTCCGCAGCGTGCGATCACAGCATCACAACGCGGTGCTGGCGATCCTGATCAATATCCTGCAAGTCCTGGCGCTGGTGGCCGTGTTTTACACGATCATGTCCTTCCTGGGTCCGCGCATCGCCAGAATCCGTGGAGAGTTCATTCTGTATCTTTTGTCCGGTGTGTTTTTGTTCCTGACGCATATCAGATCGGTCGGCATAGTGTCGGGGGTCAGTGTCGGGGGTAACCCGATGATGCTGCACTCGCCAATGAACATGATGGTCATGTTGCTGGCGACCGCGTTCGGTGCGCTTTATACGCAGGTTGTCACGATCATCGTGATCCTGTTTCTCTACAGTGTCACAGTGGCCCCGCTCGAGATTCAGGACCCCGGCGGCGCTTTTGCGATGTTGATACTGGCCTGGTTTACCGGCTGTTCCGTTGGCGTGGTGTTCATGGCCCTGAAGCCCTGGTTGCCGACGGTTTCCACGATTCTGAACAACATATATCGGCGTCTGAACATGATTTTTTCAGGTAAGATGTTCGTCGCCAATGCGCTGGGCGGTGCCACGCTGGCCATGTTCGCGTGGAACCCGCTGTTTCACATCATCGACCAGTGCCGGGGCTTCGTGTTTCGCAACTACTATCCGCGCAACACCAGTTGGGAATATGCACTTTGGGTGGGGCTTGCGCTGCTGCTGATCGGGCTGCTTGGTATTTTCTTCTCGCGCCAGCACGTATCGCAAAGCTGGAGCGCGCGCCGCTAGCCTGCCACCCGCAGGGTCAGGTTGATCCGGCCGCCCTTGGGCAGCAGTTTCGAGGACCCGAACCGGATACGGTCGATGCCGTGATAGGTCAGCCGGGCCGGGCCGCCCATGATCACCACATCGCCCGAGCTCAGCCAGATCGACTCGGTCTTGCCGCCGCGGGTCTGGTTGCCAATGCGAAACAGCGCGTCATCGCCCAGCGAGATTGACAGCACCGGCCAGGAAAAATCGACCTCGTCCTTGTCCTGATGCAGCCCCATCCGGGCCCCTTCGCCGTAATAGTTGATCAGACAGCAGTCCGGGTCTCGATCCGGGCTGGCCAGTGCCCGCCAGATATCGAGCACGGCATCGGGGATAGCGGGCCAGTCGACCCCTTTGGGATGCTGCGGCTGGTACCTGTACCCGGCCTTGTCGGTCACCCAGCCCAAAGGCCCGGCCGAGGTCATGCGCACCGACATCGCCTTGCCCGACGGAGTCACCGGCCGGAACAAGGGGGCAGATTTCAGAATCGGGCGCAAAAGCCCGATCAGCTGCGCCTGCGCAGAGGCATCCAGCCAGGCTTTTCTGATATCAAATCCGCGCAAAAGCAGCCGCGCCATTCAAGATTCCCCAATCCTAACCAAAACCTTGCCAAAAAGGCTGCAGATTCCCGAAAACCTGCGTTTTACAACGCTTGCAGGCCTCTCATCCCGCCCTTATATACGCCGGGACGCGCGATGGTGTAGGGCCGTTCGCGCATATCAGATCGGGGCCGGGTGCCGTAACGGGTCCGGACCTCGGACATCGCCTTGAAGAGAAAGGGATTGAACATATGGGAAAAGTAATCGGGATTGACCTCGGAACCACCAACTCGTGTGTGGCTATCATGGACGGCTCGCAGCCGAAGGTCATCGAAAACGCCGAAGGGGCGCGGACCACGCCCTCGATCGTCGCCTTCACCGAAGATGAGCGTCTGGTCGGTCAGCCTGCAAAACGTCAGGCGGTCACCAACCCCGACAACACGATCTTTGGCGTCAAGCGTCTGATCGGTCGTCGCGTGGATGATGCCGAAGTCGAAAAAGACAAGAAAATGGTGCCGTATGCCATCGTTGATGGCGGCAATGGCGACGCGTGGGTGGAAGCCCGCGGTGAAAAATACTCCCCAAGCCAGATCTCGGCCTTCACTCTGGGCAAGATGAAGGAAACCGCCGAGAGCTATCTGGGTGAGGAAGTCACGCAAGCGGTCATCACTGTTCCGGCCTATTTCAACGACGCCCAGCGTCAGGCCACCAAAGACGCCGGTAAAATCGCTGGTCTCGAAGTGCTGCGGATCATCAACGAACCGACCGCTGCCGCGCTGGCCTATGGTCTGGACAAGGAAGAAACCCAAACCATCGCGGTCTATGACCTTGGTGGTGGTACTTTCGACGTGACCATTCTGGAAATCGACGACGGGTTGTTCGAGGTCAAATCGACCAACGGTGACACCTTCCTGGGTGGTGAAGACTTTGACATGCGCATCGTCAACTACCTGGCGGATGAGTTCAAAAAGGAACACGGTGTCGATCTGTCGCAAGACAAGATGGCCCTGCAGCGTCTGAAAGAAGCCGCTGAAAAAGCCAAGATCGAGCTGTCCTCGACCTCGCAAACCGAAATCAACCAGCCGTTCATCTCGATGGGTGCCAACGGTCAGCCGCTGCACATGGTCATGAAACTGACCCGTGCCAAGCTGGAATCGCTGGTTGGCGACCTGATCAAGAAGTCGATGAAGCCTTGCCAGGCTGCTCTGAAAGACGCTGGTCTGTCGGCTGCTGACGTGGACGAAGTTGTTCTGGTCGGTGGTATGACCCGGATGCCGAAAGTGATCGAAGAGGTCACCAAATTCTTCGGCAAAGAGCCGCACAAGGGTGTGAACCCGGACGAAGTTGTTGCCATGGGCGCCGCCATTCAGGCCGGTGTTCTGCAGGGCGATGTCAAGGACGTGGTTCTGCTGGACGTGACCCCGCTGTCGCTGGGCATCGAAACGCTGGGTGGCGTGTTCACCCGTCTGATCGACCGCAACACCACGATCCCGACGAAAAAGTCTCAGGTCTTCTCGACCGCCGAGGACAATCAGAACGCCGTGACTATCCGCTGTTTCCAGGGCGAACGCGAAATGGCTGCGGACAACAAGATCCTGGGTCAGTTCAACCTCGAAGACATCCCGCCCGCGCCGCGCGGTATGCCGCAGATCGAGGTGACTTTTGATATCGACGCCAACGGCATTGTCTCGGTTTCGGCCAAGGACAAAGGCACGGGCAAAGAGCAGAAGATCACCATCCAGGCATCGGGCGGTCTGTCCGACGAGGATATCGACAAGATGGTCAAGGACGCCGAAGAGAACGCGGAAGCCGACAAGGAACGCCGCGAGCTGGTCGACGCCAAGAACCAGGCGGAAAGCCTGATCCATTCGACCGAAAAGTCGATGGAAGAACATGCCGACAAGGTCGACCCGACCACCATCGAAGCCATCGAGCTGGCGATTGCCGCGCTGAAGGACGAGCTGGAAACCGAGAACGCCGACAAGATCAAGTCCGGCATTCAGAACGTGACCGAAGCGGCCATGAAGCTGGGCGAAGCCATCTACAAGGCGCAGTCCGAGGAAGCCGAGGATGAGCCTGCGGCAGCTGATGAAGCTCCGGCCGGTGATGACGACATCGTCGACGCCGAGTTCGAAGATCTGGACGAAGACAAGCGTAACTAACGGGTAACCGGGCCAATGCGGGCCGGTCCGGTTGCCGGGCCGGCCCGATTACGTTGAGGCAGAAGGAAACACTGATGTCAAAACGCGACTACTACGATGTGCTCGGCGTGTCCAAGGGCGCATCGGCGGACGAGATCAAGAAAGGCTTTCGCAAGAAGGCCAAGGAATTGCATCCCGACCGCAACAAGGACAACCCGGATGCCGAGGCCCAGTTCAAGGAAGCGAACGAAGCCTATGACGTGCTGCGCGATGCCGACAAAAAGGCCGCGTACGACCGTTTTGGCCATGCTGCCTTTGAAAACGGCATGGGCGGTGGCGGAGGTCGTCCCGGTGCCGGCTTTGGTCAGGGCGATTTTTCCAGCGCGTTCTCGGATGTGTTCGACGATCTGTTTGGCGATTTCATGGGTGGCCAGCGCGGTGGCGCCGGTGGCGGCCGTCGTGCCGCACGCGGGTCGGACCTGCGCTATAACCTGCGTGTAACGCTGGAAGAGGCGTTCTCGGGCCTGCAGAAAACCATCAGCGTGCCTGCGGCCGTGGCCTGTTCGGCTTGTGACGGTTCGGGTGCCGAAGGCGGCGTGGAGCCGACCACCTGCCCGACCTGTTCCGGCATGGGCAAGGTCCGCGCGCAGCAGGGATTTTTCACCGTTGAACGCAGTTGCCCCACCTGTTCTGGTCTGGGGCAGATCATCAAGAACCCCTGTAAGTCCTGCAACGGCGCAGGCCGCGTGGAAAAAGAACGCGCGCTGTCCGTGAACATCCCCGCCGGCGTCGAAACCGGCACCCGCATTCGCCTTGCGGGCGAAGGCGAGGCCGGCATGCGCGGTGGCCCTCCGGGTGATCTGTATATCTTTGTCGAAGTGTCGGATCACAAGCTGTTCGAACGTGACAGCGTGAACCTGTATTGCCGCGTACCGGTCAGCATGGCCAAGGCTGCGCTGGGCGGATCGATCGAAGTGCCGACCATCGACGGTGGACGCGGCCGCGTGCAGATACCGGCTGGCAGCCAATCGGGCCGTCAGATGCGCCTGCGCGGCAAGGGCATGCCTGCCCTGCGCGGTGGCGGTGTTGGTGACATGTTCATCGAACTGGCCGTGGAAACACCGGTCAACCTGACCAGTCGCCAGAAAGAGTTGCTGAAAGAGTTCGATGATATGGGTGAAGATAACCACCCGGAATCAAACAGCTTTTTCTCATCCGTCAAGTCCTTTTGGGACGGGATGAAAGGCTGATACAACAAAACAGGCCGCACCGATTGGGGCGGCCATTTGCTTCGGGGCTCTGCCCCCGTCGCCCTTCGGGCGCCTCCCCCGGGATATTTTCAGCCAGATGAAGCAGGGGATCCGCTCTTCATCTGGCCCAATTACCTCGGAGCGCGAGGCAGAGCCCCGCAAAATCCCCTTGAATATTTCGACCACGCCTGAGATTGTCGCCCCAACCGTTGGGGTGCCCCGATCAAGGGGCTGAGAGGCGTGAATGCGCTAACCCATCGAACCTGATCCGGGCAATACCGGCGTAGGGAACGGTCTAACATGCACAGACGTTTTCCATGCTGCGTTGCCCATTTTTGATGGAGCAACGATATGGCGCATATTGCCCTGACTATTGCGGGCTCGGACAGTGGCGGCGGGGCCGGGATACAGGCGGATCTCAAGGCGATGTCCGCATTGGGCGTCTACGGCGCCAGCGTGATCACGGCGGTGACGGCGCAGAATACCCGGGCCGTGACAGCGGTGCATGGGATTCCGCTGGATGTGGTGTCCGCCCAGATCAAGGCGGTTCTGACCGATCTGGACGTCGGTGCGATCAAGATCGGGATGCTGGCGACGCCAGAGATCATACAGACGGTTGCGGCGACCATTGCCGGGTTTGATGGCCCGGTTGTGCTGGACCCGGTGATGATTGCCAAATCCGGGGATGCATTGCTGGCGCAGGACGCCGTGCAGACTTTGCGCGATATTCTTGTTCCACGCGCGACGGTGCTGACCCCGAACCTGCCCGAGGCCGCCTGTTTGTTGGATAGTGCCGAGGCCGAAACGTCCGACCAGATGGTTGCGCAGGGACTGGCCTTGTGCGGGCTGGGTGCAGGTTCGGTGCTGATGAAAGGGGGACATGGTCGCGGGGTCGTCTGCCATGATCTGCTGGTCGATGCCTCTGGTCTGATGGCCGAGTTCACCGCCCTCCGACGCGAGACGCGAAACACGCATGGTACAGGGTGCACCTTGTCGTCGTCGATTGCGGCGGGGCTGGCTCGGGGGCTTGGCCTGATTGATGCCGCTGCGCAGGCGCAGGACTATCTGCAGGGGGCGATCGCCCGGGCGGACGGTCTGATGGTCGGGCAGGGGAACGGGCCGGTGCATCACTTCCACCGGGTCTGGCCCGCGTGACGGTCTGGCCGGTCATAGGGTCCGGCGTGGCCGGCTTGGCCGTGGCCAGCGAGCTTGTCTCGCGCGGTGCCAAGGTTCAGGTTTTTGATCCCGCTGGCCCTCCGGGTCCGCATGGGTGTTCGTGGTGGGCGGGCGGTATGCTGGCCCCGTGGTGTGAGTATGAAAACGCCGAGGAACCTGTGCTGAGGTTGGGGCAAGCGGCGCTGGACTGGTGGGCGGCGCGCACGCCAGTGGAGCAGCAGGGTACGCTGGTTGTCGCCAACCCGCGCGACCTGCCCGATCTGCGTCGGTTTGCCCGCCGGACCGAGGGGTATAGCGAAGTCACTCAACCCGAAATCGCTCAATTAGAGCCTGATTTGCACGGATTCGCCAAGGGTCTCTATTTCACGAACGAAGCCCATCTGGACCCACGCCGGGCCTTGCGGGACCTTTATGGGCAACTGCTGGACCACGGCGTCGAATTCCACCGCAAACTCGCCCCTTCGCGGCTTGAAAATGCAATTGACTGCCGGGGTTTGCACGCCCGCGAGGTGCTGCACGATTTGCGCGGCGTGAAGGGTGAGATGCTGGTGATCCGCTGCCCGGACGTGACCCTGGCCCGGCCCGTGCGTCTGTTGCATCCAAGAATGCCGCTTTACATCGTGCCGCGTGGTGACGGCGTCTACATGCTGGGCGCGACGATGATCGAAAGCGAGGACAGCAGCCGCATCACCGCGCGGTCGATGTTGGAACTGCTCAGCGCAGCTTACGCGCTCAACCCCGCGTTCGGAGAGGCCGAGGTGTTGGAGATCGGCGTCGATCTGCGTCCGGCTTTTCCCGACAACCTGCCGCGTATTCGGCGTCTGGGGCGCACGATCTATGCCAATGGTCTCTATCGCCACGGCTATCTGCTGGCTCCGGCGCTGGCGCAGGGCGTGGCGGATCTGGTGCTGGACAACAAACATTCGGAGATGGTCGATGAAGATCGTGCTTAATGGCGAGCTGCGCGAGGTGCAGGCCGGAACCCTCTCGGAGCTGCTGGTCGAATGCGGATTCTCGGGGCGGGTGGCAACGGCCGTGAATGAGGATTTCGTGCCCTCGGGGCTGCGCATGGCCCACACATTGACCGCCGGCGACCGGGTCGAGGTCGTTGCGCCGATGCAGGGGGGCTGAAGATGAGGTGCTTCTACGGCACCCCTTTGCCCAATCCGCTGATGCTGGGTACGGCGCAATATCCCAGCCCTGCGATTCTGGAACAGGCGTTTCGGGACAGTCGCGCCGGGGTGGCCACAGTGTCACTGCGGCGCGAATCCGGGGCGGGGCAGACATTCTGGCAGATGATCCGCGACCTGGGTGTGCTGATCCTGCCCAACACCGCCGGGTGTCACACGGTCAAAGAGGCAGTGACCACCGCCTATATGGCGCTGGAGGTGTTCGATACAAACTGGATCAAGCTGGAGCTGATCGGCCATGCCGACAGCCTGCAGCCGGACGTGTTCCAACTGGTTGAGGCCGCGCGCATCCTGACCGAGGACGGGTTTCAGGTCTTCCCCTACACCACTGATGATCTGATCGTGGGCGAACGTCTGTTGGCGGCGGGGTGTGAGGTGTTGATGCCCTGGGGCGCGCCAATTGGGTCGGGGCGGGGATTGAACAACGCATATGCCCTGCGCGCGATGCGAGCGGAATTCCCGGACGTGCCGCTGGTGATCGACGCAGGGATCGGATTGCCCAGCCATGCCGCGCAGGCAATGGAGTTGGGCTATGACGCGATTTTGCTGAATACAGCCGTGGCGCGGGCCGGAGACCCCGCCGCCATGGCTCGGGCGATGATGCTGGCGATCGAGGCGGGGAAACTGGCCTATCAGGCCGACCCGATCGAGGCGCGGGATATGGCCGAACCCTCGACCCCGGTGATCGGAAAGGCGTTCCTGTCATGACCATCGACCGGTTTTACCCGATCTTCGATCACTCGGACTGGCTGCGCCGGATGCTGCCGTTGGGTGTGAAACTCGTTCAGTTGCGGATCAAGGACCAGCCCGATGCGGTGGTGCGCGAACAGATTGCCCTGTCGCGCGATCTCTGCCGCCAGCATGGTGCGGTTCTGGTGGTCAATGACCATTGGCTGCAGGCGATTGAGGCCGGGTGTGATTGGATACACCTCGGGCAGGAGGATCTCGATGAGGCCGATCTCAAGGCCGTCCGCAAGATGGGGCTGAAACTGGGTGTTTCGACCCACGATGATGATGAGTTAGAGTGGGTTCTGGCGATGGACCCGGATTACGTGGCGTTGGGCCCGGTCTATCCGACGATCCTGAAAAAGATGAAATGGCATCAGCAGGGCCTGCCGCGTGTCACCGAATGGAAGGCGCGTGTGGGGAATATTCCTCTGGTCGGCATAGGTGGCATGAGCGTTGAACGTGCGCCGGGGGTGCTGCAGGCGGGGGCGGATATCGTCTCGGTCGTCACCGACATCACGCTGAACACCGATCCCGAGGCCCGGGTACGCCAATGGATCGAGGCCACGAGATGAACCGCTATGTGCGCCAGATGACCCTGCCCGACGTTGGCGCAGAGGGGCAGGCCCGCTTGTCCGCCGCGCGCGTTCTGGTGGTGGGCGCGGGCGGACTGGCTGCTCCGGCGCTGCCACTGCTGGCCGGGGCCGGGGTCGGGCAGCTGACGATCATGGACCGCGATGAGGTCGCTCTGTCGAACCTGCACCGGCAGACCTTGTTCACGCAGTCTGACTGTGGGCGCCTAAAGGCTGAGGTCGCGGCTGAGCGATGTCATGCGTTGAACGATGACTGCGCAGTAGTTGCGAAAAAACAGGCTCTAACAAGCGAAAATGCCGCCAGTCTGGTTGCGCAGGCGGATGTGATCCTCGATTGCGCCGACAGCTATGCGGCCAGCTATATCCTTTCGGATACCTGTCTGGCGCAGGGCAAACCGCTGATCAGCGCCTCGGTGCTGGGCCTGTCGGGTTACGTCGGCGGGTTCTGTTGCGGGGCTCCGTCCCTGCGCGCCTTGTTTCCTGACGCCCCGGACAGTGCAGCCAGTTGTGCGACCGCAGGGGTACTTGGCCCCGTGGTCGGAACGATCGGAGCGATACAGGCGCAGATGGCGCTGAATCTGATCTTGGGCATCGACCCGTCACCTCTGGGTCAAATGGTGCGGTATGATGGCCGCACCCTGCGCAGCAGCAGTTTCCGCTTTGAGGATGCGCCCGAGCCGAGCACCTGTTTTCGTTTTCTCTCCGCCACCCAACTGACGGCGGATGACCAGATTGTCGAACTGCGCAGCGCCGACGAAGCGCCTATTCCTGTGCACCCCAGTTCGGTGCGCATCTCACCTGACAGGCTGCAAGAAATAGACCCTAATAAAGACAAAAGACTAGCGCTCTGCTGCGCCACCGGCCTGCGTGCCTGGCGGGCGGCAGAGAATATTCAACCGGATTGGCCGGGCGAGATCGTCCTCGTCGCGGCCTCAACCTCGTGAGTGAAAAGGAAACGCGAGACATGAAGAAACTGTTCACAGCCATTGCTATGCTGGCCGCCGTGCCCGCCTGGGCCGAGGACAAGATGACCGTTCTGCTGGACTGGTTCATCAACCCCGATCACGGCCCCATCATTGTGGCGCAGGAAAACGGATATTTTGCCGAGCAAGGGCTTGCGGTCGAAATCATCCCGCCCGCAGACCCCTCGGCGCCGCCGCGCCTTGCGGCCGCCGGTCAGGCGGATCTGGCGGTGTCTTACCAGCCGCAGCTGCACCTGCAGATTCACGAGGGTCTGCCGCTGAAACGCGTCGGCACGCTGGTTGCCACCCCGCTGAATTGCCTGCTGGTGCTTGAGGATGGCCCGATCGAAACGCTGGCCGACCTCAAGGACAAGAAGGTCGGGTTCTCGGTCGCCGGTGTGGAAGAGGCGGTTCTGTCCGCGATGCTGAACACCCATGACGTGGCGCTGGACGATATCGAGATGATCAACGTGAACTTCTCGCTGTCGCCGTCGCTGATGTCAGGTCAGGTGGACGCGGTGATCGGGGCTTTTCGCAACTTTGAACTGAACCAGATGGATATCGAAGGTGTCGCGGGCCGGTGCTTCTATATCGAGGAAGAAGGCGTGCCGCCCTATGATGAGCTGATCTATGTCGCCAACCCCTACACGATGGACGCCGACAAGATCGCTCGTTTTCTGGCCGCGACCGAAAAGGCGACCCAGTTCATCGTGAACAACCCGGAAAAAAGCTGGGAGATTTTCGCCACCACATCGCCCGAGCTGCAGGATGAGCTGAACGCCCGCGCCTGGGTCGATACGCTGCCCCGCTTTGCCTTGCGTCCTGCAGGCTTTGACGCTGGACGCTATGCCCGGTTCGAAGCGTTCCTGAAAGACAGCGGCATGATCGACAGCATCAACCCGGTCAGCGACATCACCATCGACGTGACCGCGCAATGAGCAGCTACGGCAGAGCTTTCACGCGGATGCGTGATGCGGCGCAGGGGCCGTGGCGGGATTATACCCGCCACGCCTTTGTCGAAGGCATGAAGGATGGCACCCTGCCGCGTGAGGCGTTTCTGCACTATCTGCGGCAGGATTATGTGTTCCTGATCCACTTCTCCCGGGCCTGGGCACTGGCGGTGGTGAAATCGGAGACCCATTCCGAGATGCTGGCGGCCGTTGCGACCGTCAACGCGCTGGTCGCCGAAGAGATGCAGCTGCATATCGGAATTTGCGAGGCTGAAGGCATCTCGGGCGAAGAGTTGTTCGCGACCAGGGAGCGGGCGGAAAATCTGGCCTATACCCGCTTTGTACTCGAGGCCGGGTATAGCGGAGACCTGCTGGACCTGCTGGCCGCGCTGGCACCTTGCGTGATGGGATATGGTGAGATTGGCGCCCGGCTGGCGTCCGAGGCCACCTCGGACACCTATCGCGACTGGATCAACACCTATGCAGGCCCGGATTATCAGGGGGCGTGTCAGGCGGTGGGGGAAATGCTGGACTCGGCTCTAACACGGCGTATTGGTGCGGATCTCGAGACGTCACCGCGTTGGCAACGCCTGTGTCAGACCTTCCGCACCGCGACCGAGCTTGAGGTCAATTTCTGGCAAATGGGCCTGAACCCGTGACCCCAGCACCTGAACTGACCATCAGCGGATCGGCCAAAATTGACGGCGCGACTCTGTTCGCATCGTTGACCTTGACCCTTGGCGCGGGGCAATGGACCTGTCTGCTGGGTGGGTCGGGTGTTGGAAAAACCACCGTCCTGCGCCTGATCGCGGCGCTGGATACGAGGGCTGAGTTCACTGGCCGGATCACCGCCAGCGATGGTCAACCGGTGGCCGAGCGTGTGGCCTATATGGCGCAGGACGATCTGCTGCTGCCTTGGGCGACCGTGGCGCAGAATGTCTCGCTGGGCGCCCGGTTGCGCGGAGAAAAACCGGACCTCGCGCGCCGCGACCGCCTGATCGAACGGATGCGCCTGCGGGAGCATCTGAGCAAGAAACCCGGCGAATTGTCTGGCGGTCAGCGGCAGCGCGTGGCCTTGGCACGTACGCTGATGGAGGATCGCCCCATCGTGTTGCTGGACGAGCCGTTCTCGGCCCTCGACGCCCGCACCCGCGCCGACATGCAGGATCTGGCAGCCGAGGCTTTGCAAGGCCGGACCGTTCTGCTGGTCACCCATGACCCGGCCGAGGCCGCCCGGCTGGGCCAGTCCATCGTGGTGATGACGCGGCACGGCCTGACCCCCTGCCAGCCCCCCACCGCCTCCGCACCGCGCACGGTCGATGACCGCGGGTCGCTGGAGACGCAAGGCGCGCTGCTGCGGCTGCTGCGCGAGGAGGCGGCGTGAAATACCTCTCGGCCATTGCCGCGACCCTGTTCGCATTGGCGGTCTGGCAGGCGATTGTTTCGCTGACCGGCTTGCCGAAATTCATCCTGCCCGGGCCCGCCTTGGTGGCGGAGACATGGTGGCAGAACCGCTGGCTGATTGCTGAACACACGTGGATCACCGTGGTCGAAGTGGTGGTCGGGCTGGCCTGCGGCACGGTTCTGGGCGTGGTCACCGCGTTGCAACTGGCCAATTCCCGCGCCGCACGGGTGTTGGTGCAGCCGATGTTGGTGTTCACGCAGGCGCTGCCGGTTTTTGCGCTGGCGCCGCTGCTGACACTGTGGCTGGGTTACGGGTTGTGGTCCAAGGTGGCGATGGCGGTGCTGATCATCTATTTCCCGATCACCGCGTCCTTTTTCGACGGGCTGATGCGGACGCCAGCGGGATATCTCGATCTGGCGCGCACCATGCAGGCCCGCCCGCGTGCGGTGTTGTGGCATATCCGGATACCGGCGGCTTTGCCCTCACTGGCGTCGGGGGTGCGTCTGGCGGCGGTTTATGCGCCGATCGGGGCGGTGATCGGTGAATGGGTCGGGTCCTCGCAGGGGTTGGGGTATCTGATGCTGCTGGCCAATGGCCGGGTCAAAACCGATCTGATGTTTGCGGCGATGCTGACGCTAGGGGTGTTATCGATCCTGTTGCACATGCTGGTCCGCTGCGCCACGTCCCGCATCGCGGGTGAGGCGCGTTAACCTTTCGGAAACCGATTCTGCGCCAATCTGAGGGTATGACCCAGGACGCCTTTGCCGAAGCCCCGATGCTGTTTGAAACTGACGAAGCCCCGGTGCAGCCGTTGCCGTCGGGGCGGTTGCCGTCTTACATCAAGGATCACCGCAAACGGCTGCGCGAAAGGTTCATGTCCGGTGGATCAGCGGCGATGCCGGATTATGAGCTGTTGGAGCTGGTTCTGTTCCGGTCTATCCCCCGACAGGACGTCAAACCGCTGGCGCGGGCGCTGATGGACACGTTCGGCGATTTCAACCGGGTGCTGACCGCGCCCGAGGAGCGGCTGCGGCAGATCAAAGGCGTTGGTGATACGGTGATCACCGACCTGAAAATCCTCGAAGCCTGCGCCCACCGCATGGCCCGCGCGCGGGTGATGCAGCGGCATGTGATCTCGGGCTGGGACGCGCTGCTGGATTATTGCCACACCACCATGGCCCATCGCGAGACCGAGCAGTTCCGGGTGTTCTTTCTGGACCGCAAGAATGTGCTGATCGCGGATGAGGAACAGGCCAAGGGCACGGTTGATCACGTGCCGGTTTATCCGCGCGAGGTGGCGAAACGGGCGCTGGAGCTGAACGCCTCGGCGCTTATTCTGGTGCACAACCATCCGTCGGGCGATCCGACTCCGTCACAGTCTGATATCGACATGACCAACCGGATTCAGGACGCCTGTCTGGCGCTGGGCCTGACCCTGCACGATCATCTGATCATCGGCAAATCGAATGAGCTGAGTTTTCGCTCGGAAGGATACCTGTAGCGGATTACCGGACCCAGACCTCGACGCGGCGATTGACCTTGCGGCCCCAATCGGTGTCGTCGCAGGCCATCGGCATAGCCTCGCCAAATCCGTCAACGTCAAACTCGATGCTGTCGGGGATCGCGGTTTCCACCGCCGCCAGCACCGCATTGCGCACCGTTTTTGCCCGCAGCAGCGCAATCCGCGCGTTCGCCGCCGCGTCGCCATCGCCATCGCTGAATCCGACAAAGACCAGTTGGCGCGCATCCAGCGTGCCGGCCTCAAGCTGTTGGGCCAGGTGTTGGATGTTGGATCGTGATTGCGCGTCCGGCCGCGAAGACCCGGCTTCGAACCGGAAAGTCAGCGACAAGCGGGACAGAGGCCGCAATGTGGTGACCATGCGCTGCAGTTCTTCCAGCCCGACCTCGGCACCGCCCGAGGCCACCGCATTTGCAAACCGGTTTCCCTGTAGCTCGATGGGCATCCTTTCAGGCGCCCGATCGATAAAGCCCGCGTCGCGGATTGCCATCTGGGCGTCAGCGCTTTGGGTATAAGCCAGAAACTGACGGGCGACGCGGGGCAGCCGGCGATCAGGCAGATACAGGAACATGGGCGAGGTCAGCGGGTAATCCTCAGTCTTGATCGTTTGCCGTGTGGCCATCAGCGCATGGCCGCACCCCCCGGCCAGTGGCAGGGCGCGGGCCGTTTCGACCTCGGCCTCGCTGGCTATTCCGATGGCAAAGGGATCATTGGCCACGGCATACACCAGATCGCTGCCACGCTCGTGTCGGAGGACCGCATCCGAAAGCGCCACTTTGGCGGGGGCAAGCAACCGATCCTCGACCCCTTGCGCCAGTCCGGATCCGGCATCGGGCAGGTGCAGCGCTATTGGCGCGTCCGGCCCGCCCAAAGCGGACCAGTTGTCGATCTCGCCCGACAGCACCAGTGCCAGATCGGACAGAGAAATAAACGGCACCGGATTGTCGGGTGCAACGATGGGGACCAGCGCATTCAGCGCCACAACCCGCGACCGGCGCGCCTGGGTCAGATCGCCCAGACCGGCGGCCTCGGCGGCCGCTTGCTCGGACGGGCGAATTTCGCGCAAGGCCATCACGATATCGGCTTGCCCCGCGGTCAGGTCGGTAAAACCGCGACCTGTATTGCGGATGTCAAAAAAGAACCGCCCCAGCGGGGCATTGCGCCCGCGCTGGTGCAGTTCATAAACCAGTTTATCGTTTTGGGTCGTGAGGGAGGTTGCAGACAGACCCTCCTGCACTGCAAAGCCCTTCAGCAGGGCAGGCAGTACCTTTTCGGCCATGACCGACGACCCGGAAAACCGCAGCTCGGCCACGTAATCGGTCAGGCTGGGGCAGGCGGGCCCGTCGCAGGTCACGCCAGAGCCGTCAACCGTCAACTCGCCGAATTGCGTGTCGATGCGGTAGAACTCACCATCAAACCCCAGAAGGGTCCCGGCCACTTCGACCTTGCCGTCATGAGAAGTGAGCGTGATGTCCTGCGCCTGAACGGCCGAGGCCAATAGTGCCGGAAACAGTGCGGCTGCCGCCACACGAAGGAATGTCATTGGAAGTTCGAGCCTGCCTGCGGGTTTAGTTTGCCGCGATTGTCAGGTTTTGGAACAGATTATTCAACACCAGAAACTCTCCGGTTTTGGAACAATCCGGAAAGCTGAGCGTCAGGTCGCGCGACCGCAGGCTTCGGTCATATTGCAATTCCATCGACTGCACGCTCAGGTCCTGGCCGCAATTGGCCTCGGTCACTTCGGCCTCGACCGTCAATGCGATCGAGCCCGACTGGTGCGATTGTGCCGCAGGGAAGGAATAGACCTCGATGTTGCGGGCATCGGGGAACGTGGACTGGGACAGGTGCACGACGCTGCCTGCGCCCTGCGTACCGGACCCGGAAGAAACATGACCCGCGTCGCCATAGCTGGCGCCGAATTCCAGCGCATGTAGCTGCAGCTCGGTTTCACCCTGCCATTGCAGGGCGACGCGGGAATACTGGCCGATGTCGGGAATGTGAGTGGTGGCTACGGTCCCTTTCTGATCGTCAAGCGAGATCAGAAAGATCGCGTATTCCGACAAGGCCGGTATGGTCAGATTCAACGTGCCGTTTGCGTCCGTCTCTTGCGTGACGGTCAGGCCGCTGTGATGCACCTCGATCCGTTCATTGCCGTGGCAGGGGGCTTTGACGATCAGGCGGGCGGCGGCGCCGGGTACGGCATGTGCCCGGGCGCTGAGGTCACACTCGGCGCGGTCAGAGGGGGTTGACCGGCTGGGCTTGAGCCTGCGTTGCGTCGATGACGTGATCTGGTGTGTTCCCGTGGCAGGGGTCGAGGAGGTCAGAACAATACCCTCCAGCCCGGACACACCTGCGTTCGGGGCGGCGGCCGCAATTTCAGCGTCCTGGGAACCGTTCAGTCCCGCAGGCATTCCGTTTTGCATCAGGTAACCAATCGCCAGCGCGCAAACGACTGTGCCGCCGGTGGTCACGTAGTTTTTAATTACAAACAAGACACCCTCCCCAGTTGAAGGAGCGAGTCGCATATTGATTAAGAAACACGGCCAATATGTGGCCGTGACGGGGACTCAATGTGTCTGTAATTAGGTGACGTCAGGTCAGACGCCCGTGACAATGTTTGAACTTCTTGCCCGACCCGCAGGGGCAACGGTCGTTGCGCGACGGGTTGCCCCAGGTGTTGGGATCGTCCTCGACAAAACCGGGGCGGGCATCACCCGAGGCTTCGGCCTCGGCCACCGCTTCGGCGCGGTCCGAGGCCTGATCGACCGCCTGTTGCGCCTGTGCCTGCTGTGCCGCCATCTGCGCCAGCATTTCCTTTTGCTCTTCCTCGGTCAGTGGGCGCACGCGTGCCAATTGCTGAGTCACGGTTTCGCGCAGGCTGTCCAGCATGCTTTCGAACAGTTGGAAGCTTTCATTCTTGTATTCATTCAGCGGATCGCGCTGGGCATAGCCCCTAAAGCCAACGACCGAGCGCAGATGTTCCAGCGTCAGCAGATGCTCGCGCCATTTGCCGTCGATGGTCTGCAGCAGTACCTGTTTTTCGATGTTGCGCATGTTTTCGGGGCCAAAGGCGGCGGCCTTCTGTGCCATCATCTCGTCGGCGGCGTTGATCAGGCGTTCGCGCACCTGCTCGTCATCCACGCCTTCCTCGGCGGCCCAATCCTGAACCGGGGCGTCGATAGTCAGCTTGTCCTTGATGGCCTCGTGCAGACCGTCGGTGTCCCACTGGTCGGCATAGGATTTGGGCGGCATGTATTCGTCGATCAGATCGTCGATCACCTGTTCGCGCATGTCCGAAACGATCTCGGACAGGTCATCCGAGGACATGATCTCGCGCCGCTGGCTGAAGACAACCTTCCGCTGGTCGTTCATTACATCGTCGAATTTCAGCACATTCTTGCGCATGTCGAAGTTGCGGCCTTCGACCTTGGATTGCGCCCGTTCCAGAGACTTATTGACCCAAGGGTGAACGATGGCCTCGCCTTCTTTCATGCCCAGCGTGGTCAGAACCTTGTCCAGCCGTTCCGAGCCGAAGATGCGCATCAGGTCGTCTTCGAGGCTCAGGTAGAACACCGTGCGTCCCGGATCGCCCTGACGGCCCGAGCGGCCGCGCAGCTGATTGTCGATGCGGCGGCTTTCGTGGCGTTCAGACGCCATCACATAAAGACCACCGGCCGCGAGAACCTTTTCTTTCTCTTCCGCGTGGCGGGCCTCTTCGGTGGCGCGCAGCTGGGAAGGATCAGCCTCGGGGTTTTCAGCCAGCGCCTTCAGTACCTTCATTTCCACATTGCCGCCCAGCTGAATGTCGGTACCGCGACCGGCCATGTTGGTGGCGATGGTCACCGCGCCCAGGCGGCCGGCATCGGCCACGATCTGCGCCTCTTGCTCGTGTTGGCGGGCGTTCAGAACATTATGTTCGATGCCTTCCTTTTGCAGCAGCTGGCTCAGCAGTTCGGATTTCTCGATCGACGTAGTGCCCAGCAGGACCGGCTGGCCCTTTTCCTGCGCTTCCTTGGTCTGTTCGATCATCGCGCCGTATTTCTCGGCACCGGTGCGATAGACCTGATCGTCCTCGTCCACACGGGCGATCGGCTTGTTGGTCGGAACCTCGACCACGCCCAGACCGTAGATCTCGGCAAATTCTTCGGCCTCGGTCAGGGCGGTACCGGTCATGCCGCTCAGCTTGTCATAAAGACGGAAATAGTTCTGGAAGGTCACGCTGGCCAGCGTCACGTTCTCGGGCTGGATCTGGACGCCTTCCTTGGCTTCGATGGCCTGGTGCAGACCTTCGGACAGGCGGCGGCCCGGCATCATGCGGCCAGTGAATTCGTCGATCAGCACGACATTGCCGTCACGCACGATGTAATCCTTGTCGCGCGTGAACAGTTTGTGCGCGCGCAGGCCCTGGTTCACGTGGTGCACAACCGTGGTGCTTTCGGGATCATAAAGCGAATGGCCTTCGGGGATCAGGCCGGCGGACAGCAATTGCTGTTCCAGAAACTCGTTGCCCTCATCGGTGAAGGTCACGTTGCGGGATTTTTCATCCAGCGTGAAGTGATCTTCGCTCAGCGACGGGATCAGCGCATCGATGGCAGTATACAGGTCCGAGCGGTCCTGCGACGGACCCGAGATGATCAGCGGCGTCCGCGCCTCGTCGATCAGGATCGAGTCGACCTCGTCCACGATCGCGAAATTGTGGTACTTCTGGTAAATCTCGGCCAGATCGGCCTTCATATTGTCGCGCAGGTAGTCGAAGCCCAGCTCGTTATTTGTGGCATAGGTGATGTCACAGGCATAAGCGGCTTTCTTCTCGGCATCGGGCTGGCCCGACCATATCACGCCGGTGGTCATGCCGACGGCAGCAAACACCTTGCCCATCCATTCCGAGTCGCGCTTGGCCAGGTATTCGTTCACCGTGACCACATGCACGCCCTTGCCGGTCAGCGCGTTCAGATAGGCGGGGAAGGTGGCGACCAGCGTCTTGCCCTCACCCGTCTTCATTTCCGAGATATTGCCCTGATGCAGGAAGGTTCCGCCCATCAGCTGCACGTCAAAGGCGCGCAGGCCCAGCGCGCGCTTGGCGCCTTCGCGGACGTTGGCAAAGGCTTCGGGCAGCAGCGCGTCCAGGCTTTCACCGTCCAGCGCGCGTTTGCGCAGTTCAGCGGTCTTTTCGATCAGGCCCTCATCGGACAGCTTCTCGAACTCGGGTTCCAGCGCGTTGATCTTTTCGATCAGGGGGCGGGTCGCCTTGATCTTGCGGTCGTTCGGTGTTCCGAACACCTTTTTGGCGAGCGTTCCGAGTCCCAGCATGTTCACTCCAGCGGATCTGTTCTTATCGTGGTTGCGACAGGCTTGCCCACCTTGCGCGCAACCCATAGATACGGGGGGTGAAAGGCGGCCCTGTCCAAGGCTTCAAAGCGATGTAAGCGGCAGGTCCCAGAGTGTCAACGCCACGCCCTGTCGCGGCAAAGAAATAGGATGATTCCATGCCCAAAGGCCTCACTTTTCTGCCATCGCTGGCGCTTGCTGCAGTGATGGCCCTGCCATTGGCGGCTGAAACCAAACCCGACGCCGGCACCGTCATCGCGCGTGTGAACGGGGATGAGATCACATTGGGTCACGTCATCGCCACCGGGGCTGCCCTGCCCGAGCAGTACCAGCAGATCGAGGACGACGTTCTGTACGAGCTGATCGTCGACCAGCTGATCCAGCAGGCATTGCTGGGCCAGCAGCAGGAGGCCTTGTCCAAGCTGAACACACTGGCGCTGGATAATGAGACGCGCTCGCTGCTGGCGGTTCAGACGGTGAATACGCTGCTCGAGGAAGAGCTGACGGATGACGCAATCCAGGCGGCCTATGATGCGAAATATGCCGATTTCCAGGGCGCGGATGAATTCAACGCCAGCCACATTCTGGTGGAAACCGAAGAAGAGGCCAAGGGCATCAAGGCGCAGTTGGACGACGGCGCTGATTTCGCTGAGCTGGCCAAGGAAAAATCAACCGGCCCGTCAGGTCCCAACGGTGGTGAGCTGGGCTGGTTCGGACCGGGCCAGATGGTTCCGGCTTTTGAGGCGGCCGTGATCGGCCTGGAAAAAGGTCAGGTGTCCGAGCCGGTGAAAACCCAGTTCGGCTGGCACGTGATCACCCTGAACGACAAGCGTAAATCCGAGGCGCCCGAGCTGGATCAGGTCCGCGCCGAGCTGTCTCAGACCCTGCAGCAAGAGGTCATTCAGGCCCGCATCGACGAACTGACCCAGCAGGCCGAGATCGAACGCCCGGCACTGGAAGGCGTCGGCCCCGAAGTTCTGCGTCAGACCGACCTGATTCAGGAGTAAACACCCGTGGCCACGATCACCAAGGTCTCTCCGCTGGCCCCGGCGGCTTTTCCCGAATTGCCTGCAATTGACGGGGTGCGTTTCGCCACCGTCGAGGCAGGCGTGCGCTATCAGGGCCGCACCGACGTCATGCTGGCGGTGCTGGACCCGGGCACGTCGGTGGCCGGGGTGTTCACCCGCTCTGCCACCCGCGCGGCGCCGGTACTGGATTGTCAGGACAAGATCGGCGGGGCCAGTGACGGCCCGGCGGCGATCCTGGTGAACTCGGGCAATGCAAACGCGTTTACCGGGCATTACGGTCAGACCTCGGTGGCCGAGGTGACGCAGGCCGTGTCGACAGCCACAGGCGTTCCGGTCGAGCGGGTCTTTACCTCTTCGACCGGCGTGATCGGTGAGCCGCTGCCGCATGACCGCATCGTTGCGCAGCTTGAGGCGCTGAAATCGGGCCTCAGCCGTCATGCCATCGAGGACGCCGCGCGCGCGATCATGACCACGGATACCTTCCCGAAAGGGGCCAGCGCGCAGGTCGAGATCGATGGCAAAACAGTCTCTATTGCGGGGATTGCGAAGGGGTCCGGCATGATCGCGCCCGATATGGCGACAATGCTGGTCTATATCTTCACCGATGCGCAGGTCGAACAATCTGCGCTGCAAGCGATGCTGCGGGCGCAGACCGACCGGACCTTCAACTGCATCACTGTGGACAGCGATACCTCGACCTCGGACAGCCTGCTGCTGTGCGCCACCGGAGCGTCGGGCGTGGACGCCACCGACAACGCGGCTTTTGCCGAGGCGTTGGAAACCGTGATGCTGGATCTGGCGCAACAAGTGGTGCGCGACGGTGAAGGGGCAACGAAGTTCGTGGAAATCCGTGTCACCGGCGCCGCCTCGGACGCTGACGCTAAGGTGCATGGTCTGGCGATTGCCAACTCTCTTCTGGTGAAGACCGCAATTGCGGGCGAAGACCCGAACTGGGGCCGCGTGGTCATGGCCATCGGCAAATCTGGCGCCGCGGCGGATCGGGACCTGCTGAGCATCTCTTTCGGAGACATTCTGGTGGCCGAGAAAGGCTGGGTCAGCCCCAATTACCGCGAGGAAGACGCCGCCGCCTATATGAAAGGCCAGGATCTGGTGATCGCCGTCGATCTGGGGTTGGGCGCGGGCAAATCCACCGTTTGGACCTGCGACCTGACCCATGGCTATATCGAGATCAACGCGGATTATCGCTCGTGAAAACTGTCCTTGTTTCTGCCGTTGCCCTGATCGACATCGAGGGACGGGTGCTGCTGGCGCAGCGCCCCGAGGGCAAGTCCATGGCCGGCATGTGGGAATTCCCCGGCGGCAAGATCGAGCCCGGCGAAACCCCCGAAGCTGCGCTGATCCGCGAATTGCATGAGGAACTGGGCATCGACACCTGGGCCTCATGCCTCGCACCGCTGACCTTTGCCAGCCACAGCTATGATGACTTTCACCTGCTGATGCCACTGTTTGCCTGCCGCAAATGGGGGGGCATTCCTCAGTCCAAGGAAGGTCAGGCTCTGAAATGGGTGCGCGCGAATGATCTGCGGAGTTATCCGATGCCTGCGGCGGATGTACCGCTGATCCCGATTTTGCGGGATTGGTTGTAGTACCGTTGCCACAGACATTCATATTCACTCGTTTGGGCATGTCTGCTTTGCGGACTTTGCCGTCATTCGATCTGGAGCCTTCGCTGAAGCAGCATTTGCTCGCGGTCGCGGCATACTTATTGTTGCGGCGCGGCGAGTGTCACCAATCAGGTCATTCGCAGGCGTTGTATTTGCGTTAACGGAAACTGTACCCTCGCCGCAGCTCGGTCGGACAATCAGGACGCAGGATATGGCAGGCATTGAAACATTGGTTCTCGTTTCGTGTTTGAATTGATCAGGAACGAGGCACCAAAAGTGTTTCTGTTTGCAATTTTGCTTTTTTTTGACGAGCATAATCTTGTTTTTCCGATGCGGGACTTAACGCTACTGCCGAACCCGATAGCCGGAAGCAATGATCTGGTTTATCAGAGCAGCGGCGGCCTGGTGCATGTCCTTTTCATCGTTATTGCCGACCGCTGCTTCGTGGGCAGCGGCGGCGTCACGCAAAACTCCCACTATCTCATGTTCGGGCAGGAGCTCACGATCTTTTATTGCAAGCAAAAGCGCTTCGCAGATTGAGAGTGCGGCCATTCCTGAGTGGTCTTGCCGGTCGGCCATGGTAGACGTCCTTTTGTAACAGGCGTCCAAGCAAGGAAGCGCCACGATGAATTGCATCATACTGGCATAGATTGCTGTATACTTAACTGATCGAAAGCAGTCTTGGCGTCGGATAGTTTCGTGGGCTGCTCATCGATGAAGGAAGAACACTTGCGCGCTATCAAAAACAGTCCACTCACCCGAAAGCTCTTAAACTTCGTCGCTCTGACTGAGGTTGAACTTGCGGTATTAGCACGCCTGCACAAACGCCGCAGAACCTTTGAAGCGGGACGTGATCTTGTGCATCAAGGGCAATCAGAGCAGGCTGCCTACATTCTGGCCTCGGGCTGGGTTTGTTCCTACAAAACCCAGACAGACGGGTCGCGTCAGATCGTCGATTTCCAAATACCGGGTGACTTTCTGGGCTTGCGGAGCGTTCTGCTGCACACCTCGGATCACAGCATAGAACCAATTATGGAAATCCAAGCCATTGAGGTAGTAGTGGATGATCTCCTGGAAGCATTTGCGCAAACGCCCCGGCTGGCGACAGCAATTCTTTGGGCGGTCTCCCGAGATGAAGCGATGGTGGTTGAGCACCTGGTCAACATAGGACGGCGCGATGCGGGTGAGCGCATGGCGCATTTTCTTTTAGAACTTGGTGTGAGGCTGACTCAGGTCGGGATGGCAACCAAGACGGGATTCACTTGCCCCCTGACACAATACCATCTTGCCGATGCGCTGGGACTGAGTGCTGTACATGTTAATCGTGTCCTAAGGCAACTGCGGGAGAAGGGGCTGGTTACTTTTCAATCCGGGCAAGTGGCATTTGATGATTATGACGGACTGGTGACGTTGGCAGGTTTTGACCCCGCTTATCTGGATCAGGCCGGGCCACTGTTGAAGCAATAGGTTCACCCCTCGGGCGATGCCGGGATTTTGATGATAGTTGCCTGGTTAGAGACGCCATTCGCTTCGGCAGATTTGGGATTTCACGGAAAAAGAAGCGCAAGATAAATACAGTCCGATTGCGGTACTGGATTTCCTGCGCTTCTCAAATACTCGTTAAGAACACGCCAGCAAATATCCCGCCAACACACATCAGGTTGCCGGAATCCAAACATCGTTGCACTGACGCAGGTTAGTCAATTTTTGGCAGTACCTGATCCTCGGGCACCAAATGCATTTGAGATTCCAACAAAATCTCAGGTCTTTGGTCGCAGACTAACATCGATCAGCGCGCGTCTGCCATTTGCACATTATTCTAAATTACAACACCAGTACTACCGCGGCGCTTACGAGCGTGTACCGCGGCAGACTGCGCGGGGAAGATCCAACAACTATATGGAGGACCAAGGTGAGCACGAGATCGTCCAGTTCTTTGGTGACGTTTTCAAATCCGTTCTCTTTGTGCGGCTACCCGGATGAACTTCCTGCAGGCGAGTATGAAGTAATTGTTGAAGAAGAACTATTACAGAGCCTGAGTTTCGAAGCATATCGAAGAACCGGAACCTACCTGACGGTTCAGAGCAAAGGCAGCAAGCCAGGCCGCACAGAAATGCGCCCCATCGACCCAAAAGATCTCGAACTGGCACTTAAGCACGACCAGACGTTGGCCACATCTGACAATGACAGCGATGCGGCACTTTCCCCGCAGGAGGAATAGATTATGAACATGCCCGAATGGCTTAAACCCGGAATCTACGGCGCCCTGATCGGAGGGATATTCGTAGGCGTCGTTGGATTTTCTTGGGGTGGATGGATGACCGGAAGTAACGCGGACAAGATGGCCAACGCCATGTCCCGCGACAATGTAATCGCTGCGTTGGTTCCGATCTGCGTCGACATGGCTAGAACTGACGCCCAACGCGCCGAAAAAATAACGACGATCAAAGAAGCTTCGTCTTTCAAGCGGAAGGATGCCGTTATGGCAGCCGACTGGGCAACGGTACCGGGATCTCAAGCTCCTAATAAAGATCTGGCACAGGCCTGTATCGAGGGGCTGAACCTGGATGGATCGTAATTCAACAACTCAACTTTCGGACGACGCCGTTTGCACCAGTACAGTTCGAAAAAATCAGTACTGGTTTTACTCTCACTTCATGACGGCGCTGTTTGTTGGCGTTTTCAGCTGCTTGACGGGCTCCTTTATCTCATCAAGTCCCGCATCGGCCGAAACAAATTCGATCCCGGATAACGCGCATCCCAAAAAGTATGGCGACGGTTGGGAATGCGATTTGTCCTATCGGTTGGAAGGCGAAGAATGCGTGGCCATTGCCGTCCCAGAAAATGCCTACCCGACAAACAGAACCTATGGTTCGGGCTGGGCATGTACACATGGCTTTGTTGAAGTTGGTGGCACCTCATGCATTGAAGTAATTGTGCCAGAGGGCGGATACCTCGATCCATCAGGTGAGAGGTGGCGGTGCCTGCGTGGGTACACAAGGGTAGACGATAGCTGCCAGAAAATCGTGGTGCCGGACAACGCCTACCTAACGAACAGCACTTATGGATCTGTATGGATTTGCAATCGTGGCTACGAGATAGACGGAGAAGCGTGCGTTGCAGTAGCAGTGCCGGAAAACGCTTTTCTGAACGCATCAACCAGCGGGCGCCCCTGGACCTGCGAGCGTGGATATTTTGAGCGAGACGGAAGGTGCGATGCCGTCATCGTGCCTGAAAATGCTTTCTACGATGACGCGATCCATGGAGTTGGATGGAAATGCGAACGTGGCTACAAGGCGTCCGGTGATCGCTGCAACGCAATCGAGCTACCGGCAAATGCCCATCTCGACCGATCCGGCAATGGGTGGCAATGCCACAGAAATTATCATCGGTCAGAAGGGCTGTGTGTTCTGAACAAGTGAGGTTTCAGACAGAGAGCCCACTTTTCCAAACTTCACAATTTGCGCCCGTTCTTACAAAGGACGGCGCGTTTCACACTCCAAAAAGGAACAGATATGAAACCCGTACCTATTGCGTCGGAGGCCAAGCAGTTCAGTGCCAGCGATGCGCAAAAGCTACCACCTGCACAAGCAGTTATTCCAGAGCTTCACCGCAAGACACTTGTGACAGATACACCGACTGCAATTGTGTATTGCGAAGGAAACTTCGCAAAGATCGACGGCAAGACGGCTAATGGTCTCGTTCGACATTCACAGTCTTATCGCGTTCTTTCGGTGATCGACAGCACGTATGGCGGTTGTGACAGTGGAACAGTACTTGATAATGTCGCCAATCAGCTTCCCATCTTCGATGATCTTGATGCCGCCGTCGCTAATGAAGCTACGATCCCCGACACGTTTATTTACGGAATGGCGCCGGCCAGCGGCAGAATGTCCCTTGAGGATCGCGAAGTTGTTGTGGATGCGATAACGCTCGGAATGAACATCGTCAGTGGGCTGCATGAATTTCTTAGCGATGACAAAGAGCTCGTCGGATTTGCCAAAATTCACGATGTCACGATCCGCGACATTCGCAAGCCGCGGCCCAATCCCGACTTGCGCCTGTTAGATGGCAGTATTGGAGACGTCCAGGCGATCCGCATCGCGGTGTTCGGCACCGATTGTGCAATTGGAAAGCGTACAACCGCGACAATCCTGACAAGCGCACTTAACGCGCATGGGATCAAAACAGTTTTGGTCGGCACCGGCCAGACAGGTTTGATGCAGGGCGCCAAGTATGGCGTCGCGATGGATTCGGTGCCGCCGCAGTTTTGTTGTGGCGAGCTTGAGCGCGCTGTTGTTGCAGCATCTGAAGATGAGCACCCGGATGTCATAGTGATCGAGGGCCAGGGCGCGCTAAGCCATCCGGCCTTTTGCACATCAGCCTTCATTCTGCGAGGCAGTCAACCACATGCGGTTATTCTTCAACACGCACCTAAACGAAAACGTCGATGCGACTTCCCCAACATGGCCATGCCCGACCCTTGCGATGAAATCACCCTGATCGAGGCTTTTGCGAACACAGAGGTAATTGGCATGACGATCAACCATGAAGGAATGAATGATGTTGAGATTTCAAAGGCCATCACAGACTACAACTGCAAATTGTATCTCCCGGTCACTGACGCATTGAACCGCCCTCCAAAAAACTTGGTGAATATGGTTCTATCTGCCTTTCCGCGCTTGCAACCCGTACGTGCTACGACGATTGAATGAGTAAGCTGCGTATCGACGTTGATCTGGACAAAATTCGGTACAACACACGGTTCCTGGTCGACCACCTTAGACCCCGCGGAATTACAGTGACAGGCGTGACCAAAGCCGTGTGCGGTCATCCGGCTATTGCGAATGCTATGATTGAAGTTGGCGCGACAGGGCTGGCGGACGCCCGGATCAGCAATGTCATGCGTATGCGCAATGCTGGAATCTCGTGTCCCATATCCTTGATCCGAACGCCCATGTTGAGCCAGGTCGAGCAAGTCGTTGATAACTGCGATGTCAGCTACAACACAGAGGTAGACATTATCGCCTGCCTGGCCATCAATGCGCTGGGAAAGAACATTACTCACAACATTATCCTGATGGTGGAAATGGGGGATATGCGGGAAGGCATCTTGCCTGAACACCTTGAAAGCACTGTGTCTCAAATTCTAAGAATGGAAGGGATTTCTCTGAAGGGGATTGGCGCAAATTTTGCCTGTCTTGGTCATGTGGCACCCTCTGCAGAAGCAATGGCATTGCTTTCATCGCTTGCCATCGACACCGAGCGCGCGTTTGGACCCGCTCTTGAAACAGTGTCAGGCGGCGGCTCTGCCAGTTTGCCATGGGCGCTTGGCAAGGGTGCGACCGGAAAGATCAACAACCTGCGTCTGGGTGAGGCTATCCTGTTGGGTACCGATCCTGTATCCGGGCACGCGATCGGCGGGCTTTATACAGATGCTTTCACTCTTTGGGCGGAAGTGATCGAAACGAAAGCCAAATCAAACCCAAATCCCGTGCGAATGAACTACCCTATACCTTCAATGCAGTGTGTGACTTTAGACGGTCCTTCGAATACTCGGTCGATCCTTGCGATCGGACTCCAGGACACCGATGCGGCGGGTCTTGTATTCCCTGCGGGCGTCACGTTCGTCGGAGCCACCAGCGATCATATCATTGTTGAAACCACTGATTGTCCGGCTCGCGCTGGTGGCGAGATGAAGCTAAGAATGAAGTATAGCGCGCTTTCGCGAAGCATGGCAGCACCTGATGTTGCAAAGGTCTTCCGTGGTGCTAGCGCATTGGCAGAAATCATCGCTGCAAACAATGATCGTCCATATTCGAAGTGAAGGTTGCGCACAAAGATCGTCGCCGATCAATCTCAGACCTCAGTCTACCGTCTTATTCTACAGCTTTACGTAGTAAATTGGGCCACCAATACCTATATTGGTGGTATCCACATTCACTTTTCACTCCCCATCTGGGCTCGTGGGTGGTGCGGACAATCAAAGGATCAAAATGATGTCTTTCAAGGACCTGACGACCAGAGCGGCCGCCGCACTGAAAAAAAACGATGCGGACGCGCCAAAAAAAGAAGCGACGTCTAAAAGACCTGACGTCGTCCCCGAAAAACCAAAGGCCAAGCGTCAAGGTTAATAATACCCTGCCGGGATCGGGTGGCTTGTTCTTGGTTACAGCTCCGAACGGGCGGTATCTGCAAAGGAGAACTACCCAAATGGACCAGATAGTCAGCAAGACAATCGCAGTCTTTTCCAAGCCGTTTACTTTCCCTGGATTTGACGAATTACTCCCGGCGGGCGAATACGAAATAGAAACAGAGCTTTCCGCACCGCCTGACTATTTGAACCCGGAAGCCTGGAAAGCATCCGTGCTAATCTGCCTGCATCCAAGGGAATCTCACCCCGGTCTGGCGCGAACGCTGACCGTTTCTCTTGCTGATTTGGACAGAGCACGCGCAAAGGACAAGTTGTCTTCAAAGGAGTTGTCGCAGTTCCTGCTCGACCAATTATTGGCCGATCCCATGGTGCAATTGATTATGGAAGCGGATGGCGTTTCAGAGACTCAACTTCGGCACCTCTACTCGGAGTCGCTCATCTCTGAGGCAGACGACAGATTATCAGATCAACGAGCCCTACGGCGAGGATGCGGAAGCGGCGCTCAGTACGCCTTCGCGGTCCAAGCTGCCGAGAATGAAGGAATGCCGGTTCGTCCTATTAAAACCCCTCGGATTACAGGCCGTCCCATTGGACAGACTGAAATGGGCAGCTCCTTCAATCTCAAGGCTTAGGGCTCGGAACTTTCTTTTCCAGTCGCTGTATAAACCAAAACAGAAATCGAGGCTAAGAACTGATGGAAGACTCCGACGACGAAGCAGATACGATCATGGCTCGCGCCCACAATGACGTGCCGCAAGAACGCCCGTGTCTTCGTTGCAGAACTCCATTCTGGAGCGAAGGGTTCGGAGAGCGGATTTGTCGACGCTGCAAGGGGTTGAGCGCGTGGCGAAATGGCGTATCAGTAAGCCCCGGGTTAGCTCGGCGTCGCTGATAACCTGACGCCGGTCTTACCAGCTTTTCTTATCATATCTCATTTTATCTTATTGGTGCTGACCCGGGCCTTTTAACGTGGAACCCGATCGGTAATCGGTGCTGAAGACGAAGCGTACGCGCGGTTTGGACTCGAACCGTTCGTATGCGTAGTGATATGGGTTCAAGCCGCCGAATGCACACACTTAAACCATGCCAGTATTCATAATCGGACAGCAGGCATTCACGCCGCTTGTACTATTCGGTGGTCAGCGCGGTGCTGTTGCTTGGGTGCGGAGGGTGGATCGGAGTGCAAAATATGCCAAGAGTCCAACTACCTGCAGTCACCCCAAAACCCAGAGCTTGGAACAAGGGGCGGATCATCGGTCAGAAACGACCGCTACTCCCAAAACAGGTCTGGGCGATCCGTGCACGGCTCGAACTTTCTGGAAATCTGCGTGATCTCACAATGTTCAACGTCGCGATTGATAGCAAGCTACGCGGCTGCGATCTGGTCAAACTCGCTGTGACCGATCTTGTCAAAGACGATCGCGTCCGTGAGCGTGTTTCGGTGATCCAGAGCAAAACCAAGCGATCTGTTCAATTCGAATTGACGGAAAACACGCGAGAAACTGTGTTGGTATGGGTAAAATCACCGGAAATGTTTGCTAGCCGGTTCATGTTTCCAAGCCGATTCCATGATCGACCACACATCTCGACGCGCCAGTATGGCAGGCTGGTTCGAGACTGGGTGACCGCAATCGGATTGGAACCGAGCGGATATGGCACGCATTCGCTTCGCCGAACCAAAGTAGCTGAGATCTACCGCAAGACAGGAAATCTCCGCGCGGTCCAACTTCTGCTTGGGCACACAAAGGTCGATAGCACCGTGCGATACCTGGGCGTTGAATTGGAAGACGCGCTAAGCATTGCAGAGCGCATAGACATCTGAGACAGTTTGGCGAGCGGCGCTGTCGGTCGCCAATCCATAGTGGTTCTAGTTCTTTTACGCAGGGGGGGACGTAGCGTGCCCTGAGCGGAAGTGTCAAAATCTTGTTGCGTACGCTCGCAGCACAGTTTTCTCGGCTCAGGCGCAATTTACAGGGTACGGGACGGAGCGGCCATTTGATCGCACCGCGGGTACTTGTGCAGAAGCGGCGCGAAAATCGCTGCGTTGCAGCCAATGTCATCAGGCCAGTCATTCATAGTCACGGGGAAGCCTTGATCACATACTCCTCTTTCGCCGCACTCAGGCCAGACAATTTCTTTCGGTAGTTTACTAAGGATCTTGGTCACCGGCAGTTTCAAAAACTACCTGCCCTGGCGGTACTTGCATTGCGACAAGGGAAACTTCCTTGACTCTATTCTGGCTAAGGACCACAAAAGTGCATTGGTGAAAATTACTCGTCGCCGCGATGCTGCCGGCTTCGATGATCCAATGGCCTTCAGAATAACTGTAGCATGTGCCCCAGCATAGGAACGGGTTTCGCTGGGGTCTTCGTGATGAGCTAGTTCCTCGCAAGCATACACAACTGTCACCTGACAAGTCCCAGTCGTCGCGTGACTCATGAAAGAAGGCGCCGTATGAACAACACATGGCTAATAATTAGCGTGCTTGATGCCCGATAGATCAGGCCCCAGGCTTCGCCTCAATCTGTCATTCATCGTGTTTTCGAACCGCGTTCTGTGTTTGATCCCGACACTCTTGTTGTTGCTCACAGGGACGCAGCTTCCTGCCCAAGTCACAGGCAATGCCGACGGAATGGTTTGTGAGGAAGGTTTCGAAAACAAAAACGGATCCTGCCAAAAAACAGACTTACCAGAAAACGCATATTTGACGGGTAGCTCCTATGGCAGTGGCTGGGAATGCAAACATGGTTTCCAGCATGTCGGGGAGTTTTGCGAGGAAATCAATGTTCCTGAGAATGCCTACCTTGCATCGACCGGAGATCGATGAGTGTGCAATCGGCTCTTCCGGCAAGTCGGAGAAAAATGCGAAGAAATGACTGCGCCGCAAAATGGGTACGTTGAAACCCGGTTTGGCGCACAGGAAATACACTGCAACTGGGGATTTCGTAAGGAAAGCCAGGATTGTGTTGCGATTAGTGTCCCAAGCAACGGCCGTCTGACTGACAAAAACAGCGCGGATGGTTGGGTATGCCTCAGAGGTTACAGGGCAGCGGAGAGCGGCTGTGAGCCTGTGGCCGTTCCACTGCATGCATACCTTGCGCCTGAAACCTACTCTGGATGGAAATGCGAACGTGGCTTTCGCGCAAACCAGGACAGGTGCGTTGCGATCCTTGTCCCTTCAAACGCTCATTTGAATCGGAGAGGTGATGGTTGGGAATGTAATCGGCCGTTCACAAGACAGAACGATAAGTGCACCGAAAATAGGTTGGGGAAATCAATATCGCCTGACATATCCGGAAGGACCAAACCGTGAACCATAACTCGATTGACGAAAACCTGGGCAAAAGGCTCAAAGCCGAAAGGGCGCATCGCTTGCCCTATAAAGTAAAGATGTTTATCGCGATAGCGGTGTTTGTTGCCGCGATAATTGCTGTGGTGTTTCTCTGATGCGCAAAAGCACTCCTCAGGTTAGCCTTCGGCACCCAAAGTCGGCAATTCGGGACATAGAACAAAGAGCATTTCAAGACCGCAGTGTTCGTAAGTCGCGGAACGCTGACGTATCAGGAGTGATTGAGGAAGAGTTTGGAAAGTACCTGATTAAGGCTGGCATTCTGAGCGGTAACAGCGTTGCGCGCGCATTTCCCAAGCCACCAGCTAAAACGCAAGTAATGATCGCCGATGCAGTTGGCGAAACACCGGCATTGGCCATTGAAGCCTTAAAAGAAATTCTCGAAGAACGAGACAGGAAGCGTAGCAGTCAACGCCGTTTGGAGGGAAACTCCGGCACCCTCGTTCCCAGTGAAAGAGAATATGCCGAGGCATTGCGCCAGATCAGGCTGACCGCTGCGCAGGTTACAATGCTCAAAGCACTTACAATCGCAGGCAAGGAAGGCCTGACCATTGGTCACTTGTCTCAGGCGGCCGGTTACAAATCGCGCGAGGCGTCCGTCAAGGTCTTCAAGAAAATCGGGCTATTGATCGCAGAATATCTGGAACTCGAGCTTCCCGAAGCCGGATCGGCACAGAATGATGGCGCCGCACAGGTTCTGGCATTTTCTCACGTCAAAAGTGACGATGAACC
This sequence comes from Ruegeria sp. MALMAid1280, assembly GCF_049195285.1. Lineage (NCBI taxonomy): Bacteria > Pseudomonadati > Pseudomonadota > Alphaproteobacteria > Rhodobacterales > Roseobacteraceae > Ruegeria > Ruegeria sp. MALMAid1280. The sequence continues at coordinate 110,728 of NZ_JBMIRT010000045.1, forward strand.
AGCGACTTGGATCATGCATCAGGAACTGCGCGATGCTGTTCGTTCGGCTCTGTGACGCACGTTCCAGCGCCTGCCTTTGAAGCGAACTCCGAACCGGAACAAATGCACGAAAGGTTGCCCACGTAGCTTATGTTGGAGAAAAAACCATACCTGCTCGACCTGATCTATGTACCTGTGAAACGGGCAAAAACACTTGATCAGCAAAAAGTTCTGACGCTGGCCGAAGATATCATGAAGAACGGCCAGAAGACCCCGATCCAGATACGCGCGGACAACAAGAGGTTCGTGCTGATCGAAGGCCTTCACCGACTGGAGGCCATTCGCGCCCTAGGCGGTGACACTGTCGAAGCATATCTGGTGCGCGCCAGACTACACTGAGTAGTTATTGGTGTTCGACAAAGCCTCGGAAAATGTCAGCAAGCGCTGACTTTTTTCGTCCCAAAGGTGCAATCGCGCACAATGAAAGCTCTCATATAAAGTAATACGCTGGCAATTTTCCAACTCGGAATGGTCACGCAAAACCTCGTTCAGTCGATAGAATGGTATGCGGCTGGCAAGATGGTGAACATGGTGCACGCCGATATTAGCAGAGAACCAGCGCAGAATGCCAGGCAGGGCATAGTGAGAACTTCCAAAGAAAGCGGCGTTCTGAAGATTCCACCCCTCTTCCCGTTCCCAGGTCGTGTGTTCAAACTGGTGCTGAATATAGAAAAGCCAAATACCAATCGACGCGGCGACGATCATGGTTGGCAGGAATACATAAACCAATACATCCAGGCCTCCGGTCCAAAAAATCAGAGCCAGGACCACCGCAATCGCGGCGTTTGTTCCCATTGCACTTGCCCAATACAGCCAGCCTGACCGCATGAACCCAAAAGGCAAGCGATTTTGAAGAAAGAACGTGTAGACCGGTACGATACAGAACAGGAAGAAGGGGTTCCGGATTAACCTGTAAGCGGCACGACCGGCCCACTTGCGCTTCAGGTATTCCTCTACAGTCAACGTAGGGATATCGCCCATCCCGCGCCGATCAAGGTTGCCGGTTGAGGCGTGGTGAATCGCATGGCTTTGCCGCCAGACGTCATAAGGTGTGAGGGCAAGAACACCCAGGACCCGGCCTGTCCAATTGCAAACGGTACGGTTTCTAAAGAATGATCCGTGACCACAATCATGCATGATGATGAAGATACGCACCAGAAATGCGGCGTTCAGGATGGCCAGTAGAACAGCGACCCAGATACTAAGGGATAGTGCAAACCACGCTGCGCCCCATAGCGCGAAAAAGGGGATGACAGTGATTGTCAGTTCAAAAACGCTACGCTTCGTATCGGGCACACGGTATTGCGCGAGCGCCCGGGTCAATTCCTGCTGTTGCAACTGACTTGTTCTCCAACGGCTCTTAGGAGCCCTCTGAGCAAACGGGCACCCCAGAAGGGTGCCCCTAGCAGGCTATGCGAGTGCCAGGTTGGCGGCGCTGTCGCGTCCGTCACGGCCAGCCTCGACGTCGAAGGTAACCTTCTGGCCGTCCTTCAATTCGCTAATGCCGGAACGTTCGAGTGCTGAAATATGCACGAACACGTCGCGCTTGCCATCTTCAGGTTCGATAAAGCCAAAACCTTTGGTCGAGTTGAACCATTTTACTGTGCCATTTGCCATGGTCGAAGTCTCCTAATACTTGCCGCCCGCATTATTGCGGCGACTCGGCGTGGTCGGTCTGAATCGAAAGACTGAGCGCCGAATTTGGGAGACAGCAGGTCGAAAAAGAAAAACGTTAGCCTTGTGTATATGGACTTCGAGTACGCACGATACAAGCCTTGATACAATAGAAAGCAACAGAAGATCTGAGTCTGCCTAGCCCAATTTAGGACAAGGATAAGCAGAACCATTGCTCTGCGATTCGGAAATCAGAGGTCGGCTTCATGATAAAAACCTGCCGAGTGCGTATGCAGCAAATTGATTGCTCAGGCACGGTAGGTAGGGCTCACTGTCCGAAATCGCAGTGTGCTTCAAGAACACCGCGGCGAGGCAAAAATGTTCATTGATTGATGGAAACATTGCTAAATCAACGAGTTGACTTCTCTAACGAACGGTAGATTCTGCGCGGCCCGAATCTTGGGTCATGCTGCGTTGGCATAGGGCGACTGCGAGCCTCAAAGTGCCATTAGTAGGTCCGTATCTGCGCAAGCATCGGGCAAGAAACGTTCCCGATGTTACAGTTGGCCGTAAGTTCATTCAGGGCGGCCTCCAATCGCTTAAGTTCGATTATCTTCATACGCACATTGGAGATATGAAGCTCGGCCAGTTCCTTAACGGATTGGCAATCCTCGCTATCGCCTTCGGACAGGTTGAGAAGCACCTTTGCATCGGCAAGCGAAAAACCCAAGTCTCGGCACTTCCTTAGAAAACGAAGCCGTCCAACATCGTGCGCGGAGTACATGCGTCGATTATTCGATGCCCTTTCTGGTTTCGGCACGATCCCTTCGCGTTCGTAATAGCGGATAGTTTCAATTCCGACTCCGCTCTGCCGGGATGCTTCCCCAATCGCAAACATGTGAGATTTCCTGCCTTGATCCTGTAGTGGCTACAGACGTTATACGAGAAGTTGCTGTCTCTACAACTCCGCGCGTCATGGCTCATGAGGGGAACAGAATGCAGAAATACCTTAGCCTCAACTATTTGGGATCGCTATCAGCGCTTGGCGTCGCGACTTGCTGCGTTTTGCCCATGACAATGATGTTACTGGGGCTGGGCGGCAGTTGGTTGGCAATCTTTGGGAAGGTTGCGGCAGCGAGTTACTATGTGCTGACGATTTCAACGGCGCTCGTCGCGATATCGTGGCTGGTATCTTATCGGCGCGGTTTCTTACCGACGTTGAAATGGCGGCTTGCAGGAACAACTCTAATCACCGGCGTGGCTTGGGTCGTTGTGTTTAACGAGGCACGGATTAACGATTACCTGATCATGCAGATGTGAGACTATGACAAAACAAACTGTAGTCCTAGAAAGCACCCTGACTTGCCCGAAGTGTGGCCACAGCGAAACCGAGCAAATGCCAACGGATGCTTGCCAGTGGTTCTATGAATGCAAGTCGTGCAAAACAATTTTGAAGCCGTTGGAAGGCGACTGTTGTGTTTATTGTTCATATGCCACGGTCCCGTGTCCACCAATTCAGCTAGGCGATAGCTGTTGCGGATGAAGTGAAGGACGGCTTTGTCGGGCGAACTGTGAGCTGCCGCCGCGAGCATCGCTGCAATTTGCATGAGTGACCGGTTTTTCCGCTGCTTGGCGGCACTAGATATTCGGCAATCGCAGCGTTTTGCTGCTGCAAGCGCATGCAGCAATAAAACCCAGGGTACAGATTGGGCTCGCTCGTTGCATCCGCCGCGCGAAGAATGAATGGCTGGTCTGGAAAACGGGGGTTATCCAGACACAATGACGCCACCGAACATGCGCCCGGAGACCCTGAATAGTCTTGTCTAAAATTCGCGTCTGAATATCAACGTTCAGAGCTATGAATTTTGGATGGGAAATCAGACGTGTACAGGTGCTTGAAACCAAGCCCGAAATCCTATTCGTATTTAATGTGAGCCGGAGAGGATGATTGCAAGCTAGTCGCATTTAATGTGGGTTCATTCGCAGATAATCCGGGTTTGGCACCTTCTATAGATGCCAATAATTCGAGCCAGAAATGGCGATGATTGCAAACCGAGCCGATTATGATTGCAGGTCGCTACAATTAGCTTCGCTGCATTGCGCTAGGGTCAAAACTGAGTGCAAAATGGAGGCATTTAATGCCCGACAAAAACACCAACCTTACGTCGCGTGAGATTTTCAACAAACCTATGTCCGAGTTGCCTGTACGGATACGGTACAGATTGTTCGCAGTAATGTGCTTTATTGCAGGTGGACTTGGTATTCTGCAGAACGGGATGGGTACACACATGGAGTCTGCGATCCCTCCGTTCTTGGTGGACACATTGAACGCAGTGAAACTTGGAGTTCAGCTGCTGTCGATAGCGCTAATAGCTCTGGGTTTTCTCTGTGTCGTCGTGGCTATGGCGGCGAGCGGCGTAGAAGATAAAAACTTTGCCGTGATTTGCACCCATTTGGCGGACAGTCATTAGGTTGCCCGTCGGTTGTCATGATATTGCCTAGGTTTTATAAGAAATGTAATGATAGTAATGAGTTATAACCGCTGATGTTATCGGCGGTTTTGTCTAGGGTAGAGTGATGAGTAAAGAGATTTTGTTGCCCAAAGGTAATGCCCCTAGTGATTCATATCAAAAGGGTCTTGATGAAGGTCACGAAGGGCTGACGGCCGCCCTGAAAGAGATCGTTGGGCGCTTACCTTCGGCTATGCTGGGGGAAATCACCCAAGAGCTAGATCGCTGCGAAGAAACCGGGGAATTGTCCCCTCTCGCAGAGAAGATGTTCCAGCGGGCTATACGTCTTTGTCAGGCAAACCAGCTTATGGATGCCCGAACAACGGACCACTTTGATTTCATTGTGGCGCCGGAATCCACTGACAATCATGAAGAATGTGAATCGGCGACAATCGCCGTAAATGCGAGGTAACGTCGTCGGACAGCCGGTTTAGACACGAACCAAGTTTTTCGTAGTAAACAGAGTAACGATCATGAAAAAACTATGTGTATTAGCAATGCTTATCGTTCCCAGCATTGGGTGGACGATGACCGAACAGCAGGCCATCGAGAATTGGAAAGCGGCGTGTACTGAGGCAGATAGCGAGTATGATGTTGACTTTATTCAAAGCTTCAACGGCAAGAAGTCACTTCATGTATTGTATATCTGCCAACGGACGGATGGCTCACAGACTGTCAGAATTGTGCCTGCGCCGCATTTGGAGTCGGATGAACCGAGTTGATTGCTAAGGCAGAGCGGCCGTAAGGTTCAGAGGGTGAAGATCGTCACCCGTAAGGGCAGATCGGCGCGGACCAGGCGGCGAGTGAGCCAAAGAAAAGGACCTCGCTCTGAAAGAGACATCGCCTGACTATTGGATCAACGCAGAATGGTCCGTGATGTTCTGGGCGGAAGCCGGTTGTGCCGGCTGAAGCCTAGAGCTGGTCCGGCGCTTGCGTCGGACGCCCTCGACGGCTCTTTTTCTAACAATGTGCCATTTGTTCGTAAGCGGTGGCTGAAGGCCGCCGGGTTCTTAGCTTGACTGCCTGATGTTCCAGGGGAGCAGGTCGTCGATTTGGTTCTTTGGGTTACCTGCTGCGATGGCTTCGAGGGTGGCCCTGAGATAGGCGTAGGGTTCGACGCTGTTGATTTTCGCGGTTTCGATCAACGAGGCGATCCGGCCCCAGGCTTTGCCGCCTTCGTCATGGCACGCCAGAACCGATGCTTTTGGTCTCTGGGAGGGTAATGTTGCCGAAATGAACGTCTGACAGAAACTGGCCCTACCCTTCTCAATCACACGCAAACAAGTTGGCAACACCCCCTAAACTGTCCCACTGGAGCTGACGTCAGAAACGACCCCGAAATAACGTGCGCCCGTCTTTATTACGATGAAACCACCGGCTCACCTAGAGTGTCGGCATCTGAAAGGACTGTTTTCGGGTCTACCATCTGATAGCGGAAGTTTTCCACGAACAGAGCAATCAATGCTGGCAATACCAGAAGTGTAATTGCGCTTCCTACCACCAGGCCGGCTGCAAATGCCGTGGCAAGCCCCATGAACAACGGCCCGCCACCAAACATCAATGACATCAACCCTGCAACGGTCGTTGCGGTTGTCATAAAGATCGGCATCATACGGGCTTCGCCGGCTTCAACCAGGCACGCGCGGAACGCATCGCGCGTGAGACCGCAATAGGATCGTTTCCCTGGCGGTGCGAGATCTTCACCTGATTTCAGCTTCTCCAGGATTAGTTGTTCGACGAAGTCGATCATTAAAATCGCAGCATTCAGAACTGTTCCAAACAGGGCCAGGAACCCTAGTGTTTCCATAAAACCAAGTGGAACACCGCGAACCCAGAGGCCCATCATTGCACCAATGATCGAAAGCGGCACTGTGAGAATGATAAGCAACGGCTTGACGGCCGAATTGTACTGAAGCAACAGGCAAAAGACCACTAGAAGGATACCGACACCCAAGGCAACAGAGTTGGCACGCTCACCACGGTTCGCTTCCTCTTCGATCCCGCCATCCACAATTCGGTATCCCGATGGTAAGTCCGCAGCAATCGCATCAATCTCAGGCTTAACTTTGGCCAGAATGTCACGTGCGAGAAGGCCGGGTTCTGGTCTGGCGAGGATGCGCAGAACTCTTTCGCGCTGATAACGAGTAATCTGTGTCGGCACACGGCTGAGGTTGAATTCAGCGACCGAATTCAGCGGCACCTTGCCAGCAAAGCCCTCGACATAAGCGCTGCGCAGGTCGTTCAGTTCGCGCCGCTGATCCTCTGGTAGACGCAGCATGACGGGTAGCTGTTTGTCTCCCTCTCGAAAGTCTGTCAGATAAGCGCCGCTGTAATATGCATTCAGGGTGTTTGCGACACTTTCGTTAGTCACGCCTGCCATATTGGCCCGGTCAAGGTTCAGGTCGACGTCAAACTGCAATCCATGTGCGCCCCAGCTATCATGTACGTCCCAAACCAACCCGCTGTCGTGCAGTACGGCCTTCAGCTTTTCACCGTAGTGGCCAAGCACTTTCTGATTAGCCTGACGAGGACCGGTGAGTCTGTACTCAATAGGTGATGACACAGGCGTGCCCATAACAAGCTGCTTGGGAACAATCCGGGCCCCGACGATCGGTGGAACATAGGCGGGTTCGCCCGGAGCACCGATACCACTCCACGCCGCGCGGCGGATATCTTTTATGTAGGTACTGACCTGATCACGGTTACGCGCGTTTACCAGCAAAGTGGCGTAATGCGGAGCTGTCGGCCCAGGGTTCAAACCGACGTAAAACCGCGGACCGCCTGTTCCCACATACGTGACCATGTTGCTGAGCCGGTTTTGCGGCTCGCCCTTGTCATTCGTCAGCGGCACCCATTGGCCGTCTTGCCAAGTGGTAGCGTTCAATCGCTTTACCAATTCCTCGACGCGTTGTGCCGTCGTGTCGGTTCGAAAGATCGGTGAGGTCTCAGGCAACCAGACATCCACGACAAACTGACTGCGATCCGAAAACGGGAAAAAGGATGGTTTAACCGGTAGCATAAGTGCTGCTGCCAGTAATGAAAACGCCACAAAGATCGTTGGAATCCTTCCCACAATCGCAATCTGGCTGATCCGGGCAAACAGGCTTTTCCCCTTTGCCGGCGCAGGCTCAGTTGCGTTGCGACCGGCTTTGGACGCCATGCCCAGCTTTCGACGGACCCAGTCGAAAAGCGCCAGAATGGGCAGTCGGCCATCCGTTGGCACCAGAATGTAGTAGTTGAGTATCGGCGTCATAGTCATCGCACAAAGCCAGCTGATCAACAAAGTCAGCGTAACAACCACCGGGAGGCTGAAGATGTATTCCCCCAGGTCGCCCGGCAGAACAAAGGCCATCGGGATAAACACCCCAATCGTGGTCAACGACGACCACAGCAACGAGCCACCGACCTGGTTACAGCCATCGATAACAGCCTGTTTCCTTGGCTTGCCTTCATTGAGCGCCCGTGTGGTGTTTTCGCAGGTCACGATTGTGTTGTCGACGAGCAGACCCAATGCGACAATCAGAGCCGCTAGAGACATCTGCTCAATCTGAATGTCGAAGGGACGCATCAACGCCAATGCGCTCAGCATAATCAAAGGAATCGACGCAGCGGTCACAACAGCCACGCGCCACCCCGCCAACATGCCCAGGATCAACAGCACAAGCCCGACCGCCTGGACCAGATTGCTGACAACGTCATCAATCTTGCTCTGTACAAAAAACGGAGGGTTTGAGACCTTTTCTATCAGAATATCAGGCGGCAGAAACGAGCTGTTCGCCGTGGCCAATAGCCGATCAACCTCATCGCCCAGCCAGGTGATGTTCTGACCCGGTTTCATGGTGAAGGACAATACGATGGCATCGGATGACACTGCGTTGTCACCGAAACGAACAAGCGTTTCAGGCGGGTCTGCGTATCCACGTTTTACGTTAATCCTGAGATCTTGAAGGTGAACGGGTACTTCATAGGCCGCCGGTTGACCTCCGTCGCCTTCGCCAGCTTGCAAATCGCGCTGGAATTCAGACAGGGTTCGGCGTTCTGGTGACTCCGAGCCTGCCGCCACCCGACCGACAACAACTTCGCCGATTTCGCGTGTCGCGTCCAAATCGCTTGAAATCTTAGTGTGAATCCGATCGCTGGCCGTATTGAAGACGCCAGCAGGGGCGACGACGTTTCGCTGCCGCAACAACTCCTGCAACTCGGTTGATGTGAGCGCAAGCTGGCTCCAGACCCCAGCGTCTGCTTCTAGGTAAATCACCTCTCGTTGGGCACCGTAGATATCAAGACGTGCAACATAGGCAGGTTCTGTCGTGATGGGCACTAACTTGCCGTCTGCATCTGCTTCGGTAGGTCGCAGATCCATCAGATTGTCGCGTAGTTTTTTGGCATAAGCTTCCATTTCGCTGGGCGAATATCGCCGCGTATCTAACGTGTCTGGATCCTGATAAATCGCGAGGATCAGCGCCGCGGTATTCCCAAAGTTGTCATCGACGGCCGGTGGTGTACTTCCTTCGGGCAACGATGGGGCCAGCAGATTCATTTCCGCGCGCAACTTAGTCCAGACTTCTTGAATATCAGCCGCTTCGTCGACGCCGGAAACCTGAACCACCGAGCGACCAACGGTGCTCCATGATTGTACGCGACGAACTTGCTTGATGTTGGCAGCGGCTATTTCAACCTTGTCGGTTATCAACTCTTCAACCTGTTGGGCCGTCGCTCCCGGCCAGTCAGTGATGACAAGCGCTTCACGGACCGTAAATTCGGGGTCCTCGCGTCTTGGGGCATCCAGAAAAACGGAAAGCCCCCAAAAGAACAGAACCAACGCAAAGCCAAATATGACTGGCTTGTGTTCAAGTGCAAACTTGGGAAGATTCATTGCAAGTCCTCCTGCTCAAACGCGGCATTCACACGATCGCCGTCACGAAGGAAATGGGCTCCTTCAGTGATGAGTCTTAGCCCTTCTCGCAGAGCACCCTCTCGATCCGAAGATATCGCCTGGGTCGCTCCGAAGGCGGCTCCTAGTTCGACAGCAACTTTTGTGGCCTGCTCTTCCCCATTGGATTGTTCTTCGACGACAAAAACATGATGTGCATCGCCACTCTTAACGACGGCCTGCGCGGGCACGTAGTAACCCGCTGGCATGCGCCCTTGCCTCAGATCCACGCGAACTAGTTGCCCCGGTCGCAACTGCCAGCGCTTTCGAGAAAAAAACACGGTGTCACCATCCTTGACATTGGAAGGCAGCTGGCCGGTCAACAGGTCACGGTTAGGGTCAAGCTGACCTAAATCAGCCAATTCACGATAGGTAAAAACTTGCAAGAACCGCATCTGGCGATCACTCGGATTCAACCGAACTTTTTGAACCTTAAAAACGGGGTCATATGGTCTGTCCAGATCAGGGATCGACAACCCCTGCGCTCTCCAAACGAAATAGCCTTCGTCGTCCTGATGCAGCGCCTCCTGGTTGATGAAAAAGGGGCTGGTGCCGTCACCTGACTCAGACTCTAGGTTCCAAAGAGCGTCGACGATCGTGTAACTATCATCTGCAAGCTTATCCGTTGGCTTGGTTTCAACACGGCGATTCCGAACAAGCAACGTCACCATAAATGTGCGCGTGGATGCGTCGGCGACTGTGTCTTTGTTCCAGACCCAGCCCTGGATCGGTTCATCTCTGCCGTCAACATAGACATTAACAAGATCGTTAAAATTGACTTCACGGTCCACATCGGGAGATACCGCGACCTGAATCTTCATTGGATCCATCATCTGTACGGTGACAACGGGTTGTCCTCTTTCGACATAGCCACCCGGAATGACGTGAACCTTTGATATTTGCCCATTGAAAGGCGAGAATAGCTTTGTGTCGTCAAGATCGAGGGTTGCCTGACGAAGGACCTCTTTTGCCTGCTGTGCATTGGCCTGAATGACCGCAAGCTGGGCGTTCTTTTCAGCCTTAAGTGACGTCAGCTGAGCAAGCCGGGCGTCCGCTGCTTCGAATTCAGCTTGCGCGACCTCGAGATTTTTGCGAGTGCCGCTGCCACGCTTCAAAAGCTCATCCTGACGCTCAAACTCTTCTTTTGCCCGAGTGTACTCAGCCTGAACTTCGCGCACTTGGCTTGGAATTGTTTGCTCAATATCAGTACGCACCACTTCAGCTTCGGCGAGGACCCCAGCAACCGTGGCCTCTGCTTCACTTACGCGCGCCTTGTAACGCTCGTTTTCGATCGAGGCCATGACGGTTCCCGACGCAACGACAACTCCATTTTCATCAAAAAGGCGACCTTGGATGTTTGTTCCAGGCTCGCGCATGAATGAAACTCGTCCGCCGACCTGGAAACCAACCAGTTCTTTTTTCCAGGACTCTACTGTTCCGGCGACAAGAGTGGCCAAACTAGGGTCGCTACGCTTGAGACTCACGTACGATACGGGTCTTGCTGGGGCTTCTTCGGTTTCCGCTTTTTCTTCTGGCAAGCAACCTGAAACGCAGCAGGCGACGAAAATGACAAGCAAAAGCCGAATGGCCGCTTCTTTGTTGGGCTTCATGACTATTCTCCGTCTTTTCCGCGCGTTGCGAGCGAGCCGCATAAAACAGATGTCGGGACTGCAACGCTCTAAATCCAAGGTCGGGGTTCGCCTGGAAATGATTTCGAAACTGTGGCGACAATCTACCTGAGCCGGTAGGTCAGCAGCAGTAAGTCACAGTGAGTCACGTCGCCCTACGATCCCTGAGCTAAAGAATTTGATTAATCCAAGACTTGCGCGTGCTGTTCGAGCCGGTCTTGAGCAATTTGCTTGAATCTCAAGACGTTCCTCAATTCCGGAATTCAGGAGGCTTAAAAAGTGCTTACAGCCGTTCATTCAAGGATGGGCTTTCTAAGCCTAGCAAGCGTACCGTCCGTGATTGCTGATATGCAGCATGATCGGCTCGCTTGCTCATTCTGAAGGTGTTTGTCGTCCCAGAAGACCTGTCTTGGCGCATCATTCCGCCTCGCGTTGGTACATGCTGACGAGACGGGCTATCAAAATCGCTAGATACAGGGATCCACTCATTGCTTCTACGGCGGCCCACGAGCGAGCGGTCAGGGACACTGGGGCAATATCACCGTAACCCAGTGTCGTGAGCGTTGCGAAACTGAAGTAAAGGATTGCGCTCCATGGTTCTTCGATACCATCAGGGGTAAGATGCAGAGAGCCGGGTCTGCTGGTTTCGAGCAAATCAAATATGAGCGCCCAGACTACTCCCAAAAGAACATAGGCGGCGATTGCTGCTGCCAGAACCTCACCCGTGACCCGATGCGCAGTTAGCGCAAAACAAAGCACGCTATAAACTGTGACGATGCAGAGTCCCAACAACACAACGTTCGCCTGAAACTGCAGGCCAAAAATCCACGTCAAACCTAACCAGGCGCATGCCAGCATAAGGGCGATTGAGTGTAGCCGTTGCGACGCAATGACAAACCCGATGACCAAGATCGAAAACAGGACGCCGAGTTCGTTCTGACCTCGGGCAGTTTCGCCAAATAGGGGAGCCGCCAGTAGCATTAGAACCAGCCCTCCTAGCAACAGACTGAATCTCCGACTTGCCACGGATTGCGGCAAAACAAGTCCTGTCATCAAAGTTCTACCCTCCATTGGCTCATCGGTTACGTATCGCTCGGGCACGCGAGCGGCTGCTGGCCATTGCCAAGCTCCGGCAACGGGTATTCAGTTTGAGGAAACTGCGCGGGTGCCAATAGCTTGTCAGACGCCGTGAACTCTTGTGAGTGAGTCACGGTGAGTTGTTGGAGGTGCAACCTGTGTCACTGTCCCGGATATCAGTCTGCAATTTTTTATTGTCGTTGCGATTTGACCGGATCGCAAAACTTGCTTTCCCTAGCGGATCATTGGCAAAAAATTTGTAAAACCAGGTTCATAGGCGTTTTCCAAAGGGATTGTTACATGTCTGCTCGCCCCGAGTTGTGCGAAAATGAAAGCGGTTCAGCCCGCTGGGCGCGGATGTTGTAAAATGGATCGAATCGAATCGGGAAACTGCGCGATGGACAACAGTCACATTGACACGCTTTCCGGGTTGCCGAAAGCGGAGATAGAGGCGGTGTTGGGCCGCATCTTGTCCAGTGACCAATTCGTGCGGTCGAAACGTCTTTGCAGATTTTTGACTCATATAGTGACCGAGGCACTTGCCGGGCGCGAAAAGGAACTCGGTGGCTATTCGATCGGGTTGGATGTTTTCGACCGGCCGGACAACTTTGATCCGTCTTTGGACACCATCGTCCGGGTGGAAGCGCGTCGGCTGCGACAGGCTTTGCAAACTTACTATCTAGAAAACGGCGCCAACGACGCGATACGCATTTCGATGCCGACCGGCAGCTACGTGCCTGTATTCGAAACACGTGACAAGGACGGCAATTCGCTGCCACCCCCCAAAGCTGGAGATGTGAGGCGTGGCCCGGTTATCGCCGTATTACCGTTAGATAATTTTTCTCAAGATTCCTCAGAAGCCTTCTTTGCCAACGGTCTGACAGAGCAACTCATCGCGTCGCTCGCCCGATTTCGCGAGCTTTCAGTGATTTCCCGGCACTCCGTGTCACGGTTTCAAGGCGAGAACTTCGATCTGCAGGCCATGCGCGACGAGCTGGGCATAGATTATTTTTTTGAAGGCAGTATTCGGAAAACCGAAAGAAATCTGCGTGTTACCGCTCAGCTCATCGATGCCGCCGAGGATAGCCATCTTTGGGCGGAGACTTTCGAACAGGCGCTCACAGCAACAGAATTGTTCGATATCCAGGACGATATCGCCGAAACGATGGCCGCTCGAATAGCTGATCGCTATGGTTCAGTCGGTCGTGTTGGCAGTGTGGGAATATCTTCGCGAACGAATTCCCTGGATGCTTATTCTGCTGTTTTGAAGTTTTACGACAATTACGCGCGTCATCAGACCGACACACACGCCGAGGCCCGCGCGGCACTGGAAAAAGCTATAGCAGTTGATCCGAATTACGCTGATGCTTGGGCGGCATTAGCCGGGATACAGCTTGATGAGTACAGGTTCGGTTACAACACTGTTGACGCCGAGAAACCCGCGCTCGAACGTGCAACTGATTCAGCGTTGCACGCTTTGAACTTGGACCCTGAAAGCACCATGGGTTATCAGTTTTTGGCATGCGCCCATTTTCACGCGGGTGATATGGTCGCTTTCCGTGTCACCGCAGAGCGGGCTCTGATGCTGAACCCTGGGCATGCCGACGCACTGGCCGATCTGGGTACCTGTTACTGGCTGATTGGCGACAAGGACCTGGGCGAAAAGCTGGTCGCTCGAGCAATGGAGTTGAGCCCGACACATCCAGGTTGGTACCACGTTGTTCCAATGTGCAATGCATTGTTGGCGGAAGATTTAAATTCGGCCCTGCGCGAAGCTGTGCTTTTGTTCACTCCCGGCTTCTACTGGTCCTATGTGTTCAGGGCATCGATCCTTGCTCGACTTGGGCGTATGCAGGATGCAAAAGATGATCTGGAGGAACTAGAAAACCTCTATCCCGGCTTTGGGAAACACTTCGAGGCCGATGTTAAAAAGTGGCACTGCTCAAATGAGCTGATCGAAGCCATTGCTGCGGGTTTGGTATTGGTCGGAATCAAAATGAACTGAACTTAGCAACTTGGCCGGCATTGCCATTTGTGGACAACCCCGGTCTTGCAAGAGTTTTCTTCGCGCTTGTTATCAGGAAGGTACTTCACACAGGGGCTCCTCACTTTTGCGCCTCAGATTCCTGTCTTCACATCCAGCATATAACCGGTGCGGTGAACCGTTACGTTTTCGGCCGAAGTACTCTCTACCGGATCATGAAAGGCGTCTGTGAGGGGCAAGTATTGGGTTGCTAGAATCGATCCAGTCAGGATTTTTTTATTTAGGGGATCACAGGATATGCGGAAAGTTGTCTTGGTCACCGGCTCGTCATCGGGCCTCGGAAAATCCATCGCAGTGCAAGCCGCTCATAAAGGCCACAAGGTCTATGCCAGTATGCGCGATCTCGATCGCCGAAGCGCACTGGAGGCCGACGCAAAAGCAGCGGGTGTGGCGATAGAATATATTCAGCTGGATGTGCAGAGTGAAGACAGCGTTACCGCTGCAATCGCCCTTATCATCGGCGCTGAGGGCCGGATCGACACGCTGATCAACAATGCCGGGGCGGGCTATATTCGCCCGACTGAACAGGCGACACTGCCGGACGTCGAATGGGTGATGGATGTGAACTTCAAGGGCGTGGTGCGCTGCACCAAGGCGGTTCTGCCGCATATGCGCCAGGCGCGCCGCGGCCATGTGATCAACATTGGCTCGGTCGGCGGGCTGGTCGGGCAGCCCTTTCGCGAGTTCTACTGCGCCGCAAAATTTGCCGTGGAAGGTTATACTGAGACACTGGCCTGTTACGTGACGCCTCATTTCGGGGTCAACTTCACGGTAGTTGAACCCGGCGGTATGGCCACCCAGTTCGGCAGCGCGATGCGCACGCGCATGGAAAGAACCGGCGGCATGCCCAAAGGCGAGTATCTGCCGATTTACGAGGAACATATTCGTGCCGCGCAGGCTCTGGGTGCGGAGGCGTCGCAATCCCCGGGCGAGGTTGCCCGCGTGGTGGTGCGCTGCATCGACGACGCGGCACCGCCGATCCGCCTTCGAACGTCAGAGTGGGGCGAGCAACTTTGCGACCTCAAAACCCGCGCTGACCCCGATGGTCAAAAGTCGCGCGACAAGGTCATGCATGACTTCCTGAATTTATAGCGTCGTCGGCGGACCGGCCTTAGCAATCCGGGATTTCATATCGCCGCACGCACCGGGATTTCGTCTTTGCCTTTACCAACACCATCGTAGACAGGACCTTTCGGCGATGCCTAGAATTGGAACACGGCAGGTCCCCAAAACCCCGACCGTCTGGGATTGACGCAACAATAGGGTCGGAACCCGCGCGTCCGGCCATCGGAGGGCAAACTTATGCCTAGCCCTGAGATGCAGCAAGCGCTGCGCCATCTTTTCGAACTGAACGACGAGGCACCGCCGAACCCCTCGCTGCAGGACATGCGACAGGGATTTGATGCGCTATGGAGTTCCTATCCGCCGCAAGCCGGGATCGACCCTGTGATGGTTTCCGCCGGCGGCGTGCCGGCGGCCTGGCTCACCGCCCCCGATGCGGACAAGGCTCGGGTGATCCTCTATCTGCATGGCGGCGGGTTCCGGGTCGGATCGATCCGATCACATCTGGCGATCACTTCCCGCCTGACCGGAGCGGCCAAAACACAGGTGTTGGCGCTGGACTACCGCCTCGCACCAGAACACGCCTTTCCGGCACAAATCGACGACACTGTAGCGGCCTATTCCTGGCTGTTGGATCAGGGGTTTTCCGCCAGGCATATGGCCATTGTCGGCGATTCCGCTGGGGGCGGGCTGGTGGTGACAGCGATGCTTAGGCTGCAGCAGCTCGAGCTACCTTTTCCTGCCTGTGCGGTGGCCATATCCCCATGGACCGATCTTGTCGGGGATGGCGGGTGGCGGGATGCTGATCCTTCCATCGATCCGGTAGCGTCCTCCCCCGTCCTGGACGAGATTGTTGCCGATTACCTCGCGGGCGCGGACCCTCACGACGGGCTAGTCTCCCCGATTTTCGCGGACCTCGCCGGCCTGCCGCCACTGCTTGTTCAGGTCGGCACGCAAGAGATACTGCTCAGGGACGCAACGCGTCTGGCCGACAGGGCGCGAGAGGCTGGGGTCGACGTGACGCTCGAGATAGAAGAGGGCGCCTTTCATGTTTGGCACCATACGGCCCCGGTTGTGCCAGAGGCGACAGCTGCAATTGAGCGGATCGGCGCATTTATTCTCGGTCATCTGAAGTGACGCCCATTGCGCTTCGGTCTAAGCGTCCGGTTTGTAGCCAGGGTTGTAGATCGAGTATACGCGCACGTAGGAGAATTTGTTGTTCGGACTCACGTCGTAGAAAGCACACATCATGAGCCGAAACGTGGTGCCCGCACGGTAGGGTACATCATTCCACTCAAGATCCTCTTTGCACAGGAAGTCAATCGGGGCCTCAGATGCAACCGTCGTTTCATTTTCCAGGAAATGTGTGTGATCCAGAATGACCTCTTGCATTTTCCCGCCGACACCATGCCAGAATGCCAGCACCTGTTCGCGGCCGATGTTTTTGCGTGCCTGCGGGACATATTCGAAAGTCGCGTCCGGCTCGTAATAGATGTCAAAAAACTCCTCTAAAGTCATCCCGCCAACAAAGGTCGAGTTGAAATCACTGATATACTGTCGGTAACGCGCTTCGGTGAACATTCGAGCTTCCTTTCTCTGTTCAAAGGGTGCTGACAATCTTGTCTGTTCGGCCAGATCACCTGATATAGGGCTGGAACACGGCTTTAAGCATAGTCCTAAAACCAACTAACAGGTTCGCATTCACTGGCGAATTCAACTGTTCATTAAACGACGCGCAGAGTTTCGGCGGCAAGTTCATTGCATCCTCACCCAAAAGCTCTGGAAATGGGCCAGAGGCTAGAACCGCAACCTTAGCCTTATAACTTCCTTGCACGCGCAACACGGCAACAGCGCTTTTGCCGAGTTAAAAATGTTCGAAACAAGCAGGCGAATTGGGACAGTGCGTTTACGTGTTTTCCAAGAGGAGTTCACCGGAGTAAGCTGAAGCCCCCAAACTCATCTGGGGCTGGATTTCACACCGGATTGGGAGAGAGGTCATGATCAAGACAATTATATTGTTGGCAGTATTGGCCGTGTTCAGCGGGACTCTGGCAGAGGCACAGGACGCAAAAACACCCATGATGCAGGGATTGGAACCCGGCGCGGATGTAACACCCAACACATCTGGCTCCATCCGGATGATGTTGAAGGTTCAGATCCCGCCCGAAGCCGGGTCAAAGGCGATACAGGAGGGGAAGATGGGACAGATTTTCTCGGACCTGATGCAGAAGATCAAACCCGAAGCGGCCTATTTCAGCCAGGAAGATGGGGTCAGGACTGCTTATTTTTTCTATTGGGTCGACAGAACCTATCAGTTTGCCGACATCCACGAGCCGCTCATTCAGGGTCTTGGGGCTAAGGTCTATGACAGCTATGCCCTGACATGGGACGACATCGCGGAGGCGCAGAAAGATCAGACCGAGTAACCGGACCGCGGTTTACTAGTGAAGATGACCTTGCCGACGGCGGTTACAGCCGCGTAAAGATCACTTTTCTTCGGACAATGAGCAGATCAAGGCTAGATCAAGCAATGGTATCGGCTGTGGTCACTATCGCTGTGGTGTTTTGGTTTATTGCCAATGAATCGGCAGCTGATCAAACAAATGAAATGCTGGGCCCGGATAAACTTTCGGATAGCAATCGTGCAACCCTACGCGAACTAATCTTGAGCTTAACAAACGACCTCGTTGCCAAGGAATACGATGCCTGGGAAAATTACTGGGCGGCTGATGCAACGCTCATGCCAGCGGGATCGCCTTATGTAACGGGCCGAGAAAACGTCCTTGCATACGATAAGAACTTCGGAATGAGCCCGGATTATGCATTCGAGGCATCGGCATTCGCCGGGCAAGGTGATCTGGCCGTAGTGAGCAACCGTATTGTGCTCAAGGGCGGCGAAAGGGATGGCGCTTCCATAGCAAGCCTTCGGGCAATACGCCTCAAAAGCGGGCTCTGGAGCCCCAAGCGTCAAATGCTGCGTTGTGCAAGAATGGCCGGTTCGCCGATCACATTTGCAATTCGCTATATGGGCAGACGTCGTCTTCAAACGGAACATGTCTGCGCCGAAAACTGCTATCAGGAACGGCTTCCGGGCTGTTGATCCTATCCATACGGAAGTGTCGGAAATCGTCGCGCATCGGATCCCAGCCAACGAGATACCATAGCGGCGGGAGGATCAGCATTGCTTGCGGTTCCACTTCGCGCATCGTGTTGCGACCCTTTGAGTCGCGATAGCCAAAGCGGATGAGGTGCCGACCCAGAAACGCCGCTTCGAAGGCGGGCAATAGCTCGGGGTCCATTTTGCCCATATCGGATAGGTCCTGAAGCGGCGACAACTGGCCAATATGCAGGCAGCCGAGGAAAGCGCGCAGATCGCGCACCTTATCTCCGGGCAGGGCTTTTTCGATCTTGGCAAGCCCCGCATCGGCCATCTCCGAGAACGGCAGGTTCCACGCCGCGCGCATCGCCGCAACGCTGATGAGTAGCGCGAAAACCTCTGGCACCGATAGTTTGGCCGTCGCCTGCATCGATTGGGGGTCGAGTTGCACCCCACCTCCGCGCCCGACATCAGAATGGATCACATAGCCCTCATCTCTCAGTGCACTAATATCGCGCAGCACTGTCCTGCGGGATGCTCCTACCTCATCGGCAAGGGCATCAATAGTCGATGTTCCATGGCGGCGAAGGCGGCGCACGATTGCGTCATGTCTGAGTCGAATGTTCATATCGGCACCCTATCACAAATGGTGACAAGGTTTGGCACTGTTTTGATTTACACCGATTCCAGCAACGCAAAGCAAGGAGAATGCGATATGGAACGGACAGCAGTGAACCCGTGGGAGTGGTCGATCAAACTGGGCTACAATCAGGCAGAGGTGATCGACAGCGCGACCCGTCAGGTGATTTGCGCAGGTCAAACAGCCGTGGACGAAAACGGCGCCCCCCAGCGTCCCGGCGATATGCGCGCGCAGATCAGCCTGGCCTTAGACAATCTGGAAACCGTTCTCAAAGGGGCGGGCATGGATCTGAGCAAGGTCGTCAAGCTCGGCATCTATGCCACCGATGTGGATGAGGCCTTGAAAAACTTCGACCTGATGGGGATGCGCTTTGGACCGCATCAGGTGGCTCCCCCCATGACCTTGCTGGGTGTGACCCGCCTCGCGATCCCCGGACTGCTGTTCGAAATCGAAGCGACAGCAATGACATGACGCCAGTCACAGCGGCCATTTGGTTTCAAGACCCAAATGGCCGGTCGGTCCGCTCCTTTCCAGTTAGCCGAGTGTAGTGCGAGTGGCCGCGATCTCCGTCAACGGGCGTTCGTGCTTCGAGCGGCGAAGGTTCCAGAATGAGCCCTGAGCGGAAGTGTCGAAATCTTGCTGCGTGCGCTCGCAGTTCAGATTTTTCTGCATACGCGCAAGTTTTGGTGTCGCAGTGCGGCAGGAAAACCAGCCGTTCGTGCATGCCGCGGCTAGATTCGTTGCCCGAATTCACAGGTCGCGGACAAAGTCGGTTTTCGCTGCGGCTGCGCCAAGGTCCCCTTTCAGGCTCTGCGACAACGAGCGGTGGTACCTTTTGCCCTGTTTCGATTGAGCGGCAGGCGGAGCTTTTTCTAATGAAAATAGGGGATTAGACTTCTATTCAGACAAAAAACAAGACAATACTGGTTCGTAAACATTTGAAGAAAGCCGCATGACCGACGAAAAAAAGAGAAAACTCGAACAAAAGCTCTGGGATATCGCAAATACCCTGCGGGGAAAGGTGAATGTGGATGAGTTTAGGGACTATATCCTCGGGTTCCTCTTCTACAAATATCTGCCTGAGCGGCTTTATACCCGCCTCTACTTTAGCAGCTTAGAAGCTTGGAAGGTGGTTCTTCTGCGCCCCGAGGAACAAAGCATGATTGCGGATGCACTCCAAACGGTCGACGCGAAATTCACAGCTGTGGGATGCCAAGGGGACAAGATGGGCGCGTTTAAGAAAAGTCCGCTAAAGCAGATGTTTGTGTGAGGTTTACAAGTGATTGAGTTGCCAGTTTCTAGCTCAAACTTTCCAAAAGGTGGCCCCGCTGGGGACACGATATTGCAATTTACGAAAGCTGAGCTTTGCTGGGCCGCATTGACAGTCGGAAAACAACACAAGGCAGCGGTAACGTCACACGGTCAATATTCGCGCTACGAAGCCCGTTTCCGTTGGAACATGGTGCTGAGTGCTTTGGATTTCGTAACCGCACCAAATACAGCGATGAACTCCAGCCTTTTTGATGCTTTGGACCCGACTGAAAAAGGTGGAATAAATTTCTATCTTGGAATGATTTTCCTCAAACTTTGTGCCCACAAGTTGCTTAATATTCCTTGGCTAATCCATTTGCATTGGATGAAAGCTAATCACGGTTTGACGCTTCTGAGTGGAAAGTCGTCACCGGACCTCTTGGGCTATGATCCTACAACAGCTCGATGGACAGTATTCGAAGCAAAGGGTCGTAACGCAGGGTATAGTGCTGCTGTTCTGGCGAAGGCCAAAAACCAAGCGGACAGGGTCATCAAAGTGGATGGGGCGCTTTGCAACCTACATGTAGGTTCGCTGTTGTATCGCACTAATGGCAGGCAACTCGCATTCGCATGGGAAGACCCTTCGTCAGATCGGGAAGATCCTATTGAACTTGAGACAGAACGCGAGACATGGTCTGAGTATTATTCGCCAATTTATGAACTGTATTTGCAACAAGCCAAGAACCGCAGGATTTTCAGGGAGGATTTTGGGTTCAACATTACTTTCAACCCAACCGCGCGGAAATTCGTCGAAGCAATAAGAGACGGTCGAGACTTCTCTAACGAACGTGGTTCACTCGCCCAATGGTCAGCTAGGCAAATGAAAGAGCCTAGGGGCATTTGGAATGGTGACGGAATTGGCATCCTCATCAATGAGGGTTGGAAATAAATTGCTGATTATCAATCCGAAGCAGAACTTGAGGGCGATATTGTCAAACGGCTGGTGGCGGCAGGGGGTGCCCTCGGCAAAATTCCATTGAATTTCGTAACTTTTTTGACCTCGGCCGTACGGAGCTGACATTCGCACAGCCCGCCGCATCCGTCACTCTGGGCTCTCCTGGAACTTTCGCCGCTCGAAATACGAACGCCCGTCGCCGGAGATTGCGGCCATTCGCATTACCCTCGGCGAACTAGAAACGAGCGGACAAAGTTGCCGTAGGCTCAATGGTGGCTGGGAGCCGGTCTCAGCCCAAACCGGACATTGGCGACGAAACTTCGCAATCCCATGTACGCAACTTTGCAGCCGATTGTTTGTCAAGTCGAATGGCCATTTTGACAGTAAGCGTTCGATATCAACAGGCTTCCGTCATGTGCTTGACTAAAGAGGTCAATTGTTTGTCTCCATATCCATCCTCCCACGCGGCTTTTGTGCGGTCATGCATAATTCGGATAAAGTCAGCCGGTGCATTCAGAGAAACACACGTCTTTAGAGCGTCCTCCTGGGCCAATGCGTAAACTTTCAACGAGGCTTCAGCGCCGCCATAGTCCTCGGACGGAACAGTTCGGGCAAAGAGATCATAGTAGTCATTTACCAATTTGATCGTGGCAGGGAGTTGATCGGCATAGACCTGCATCGGAACACCTGCTTTCTGGCAAACCAGTGCGCCGTATATCATCCCGAACATGAACCCTTGCCGGACAGTGAAGAGACCAGCAAAAAGTGCTGCAAGAGCTGCGGGTTTCTCACCGACTTGCTCCGACTTTCCCCCCAGAGATTTTATTACTTCGCCGTAGCGATCCCAGGTTCCGTCACTGCCCACGGTGAGGATGGTGGTGTCGCTGCCACCGATGCCCGAAGGGTATGCATTTATCATTCCCAGCATGTAGTCGGCGTTTTTTTCGCTAAGAAATGAGACAAATGTATCGGCATCGGACGTATCGCCGGTGCTCATGTCGCAGATTGTTTTTCCCTTCAAGGAAACACTTAGCCCGCTGACCAAATCGAAGGTTTCCTTGTGGCTTTTGATACAGACGATGATGAAATCAGACGCTGCAACAGCATCTTCTGGTGATGCGCAAATGACTGCACCTACCTTTGCAAACGACTTTGTCTTTTCAGGTGTCCGATTCCAGACGCAGACGCTGTAACCTGCTTTGAGCAGGCAATGCGCCAGCGCCGAACCCATGTTGCCCAATCCGAGTACCGCAAGCGTTGCCATGGTTTCCTCCTGTTCTGGTCATTGGTGTTCCACGTCAACATGCGTGGGAATGGAGAAAACGCGTAGTTGTAAATTTTTCTGTATTGTTAGATTTTCTGACTTATGGATTGGCACGCGTTACCCTCGCTGACGTCTCTCAGAGCCTTTGCCGCCGCAGCAGAGTATAGAAACTTGACCCGCGCAGCAGGGGTGCTGAATGTGACCCATTCCGCGGTCAGCCAACAAATCCGAGGCCTGGAGCAGCACCTAGGAACCCAGCTTGTTACTCGGACGCGACACGGTATCGCTCTGACTGCACAGGGAGAATTCTTAGCGGCGGGTCTGCATGAAGCATTCGCCTCAATGGCGTCCCTGACTGAGAGCATATCAAGTGCAGAGGCGGTTCGCCCGCTGGTAGTCAGTGCGACACCGATGTTTTCAAGCGCATTCCTCATGCCGCGCCTATCGGCGTTTGTTCAGGAGTTCCCGGATATCGAGCTACGGATCGACTCAACAATCCAAGCTGTCGACCTCAAACCAGGGGGCATTGACATAGCCATTCGATACGGCACTGGGCGCTGGTCGGGACTGGTCTCGCAAATGCTGCTACCAGGCTGTCTGACGGTGGTTGCTGCAAAAGAATTGATCGGAGAACGGGTGCTCAAAAGCCCAATTGAATTGCTCGACTTTACTCTTCTTCAGGAACAGGCTTCGGTCGAATTTGACTTATGGTTGGAAAAGGTTGGAGTACCACCTGGTGCAGATAGGAGAGTTGTTCGCTTGCCGGGCAACATGCTGCTTGATGGAATCCGCCGGGGTGATGGTATCGGGGCAACGGTTCCGGCATTCATCTCTGACGAATTGAAGTCTGGAGATCTCGTGGCGATTTTCGATGATCCAATCCCGCAGATCGGCTATCACCTTGTCACGCTGCCTGGAGCAATTCGCCCAGCGGCAAAGGTGTTTCAGAAGTGGCTTTCGAATTCAATTACCGAATATGAGAAAAGCCTTTTCAGGTGGACGCCTGCTCATTTAGTTTGACCGTTGTTGGTGTTCAACTCGATTGGATAGAAGCAGCCCTAGGCAGGCCTTCAAAACCAGACTTTGCAGTTTCTGATGTGCGGGCTATCCGCACATTTCGGCAATGATAGAATGATAGAACCGGCTCAGTCAGAGGCCGAAAGCCATGAAGACAGCGCCGGGATACGAAATGTGGCTCAGTGGTGGAACCTCCTTGAAGCCACTTTTCGCGTAGAGTGCCCTTGCCGGTTTCTGATAATCACCGACATCAAGGACGATTTGCGCGTAGCCAAGCGACCGGGCCTTCTCGATCAAGGTGGTGATCAGTGTCTCGCCAACACGATGCCCACGCATTTCGGGCAGCACGAAAAGCCTCTTTACCTCGCATGATTGGTCGTCTAAGCGCCGCAGAGCGATGCAGCCGACATATGCACCGTCTGGCGCACGAGCACCGATCAGCGTGCCATCTGGCGAACAATAAGGTGTCGGCAGACCATCAATTTCAGCATAGATTCCATGGGTTTCAGGCGCGATTCCATGATCCCTTTCCAGCCAGACTGCGTATCGCCGGAAGAGTTCTCCAATCCCAGTCAAATTGTCTGAGCCAGTCTGTTCTTCAATGCGAAAATCCATGTCAATGTCTCCACACTATCGATCAGATGATACCGTTGGTCTGAATAACCACAATCCATTCTATTCCGCTTGGGCCCGCTACCGACGTTTTCTGCAACGTTCAGCAGTGCCGGCTTGCAGCCCAAAGCAGACTTTGATCTTAGGTCACGATAGCTTAATTCAGGCGGCTCTAAGCCTTGGAGACGATATTTCGACAAGGATCTTCGCGATTAGTTAGCAAACGCTCAAGGGGGCAAGAATGTAGACCTCGACGAGTATTACATCTAACGTGATTTTCGCGGAGGGCTGACGGTGAAGCGAAAACTTGCGGCGATATTGGCAGCCGATGTCGTCGGCTTTTCACGCCTAATGGGACATGATGAAGAAAACACGCGACAACGCCTAAACACTTTACTTTCTGAATTGGTTCAACCCCAAATACGCGAATTCAAGGGGCGAATAGTCAAGCTAATGGGCGATGGTCTGTTGGCCGAATTCATCAGTGTGGTCGATGCAGCGGAATGTGCTGTTACCATTCAACGCGCCATGATTGGACGGGAGGCGGACGTCCCAGACGAACAACGCATTCAATTGCGGATCGGGATTCATTTGGGAGATGTGATTTCCGAAGGCTCCGATATTTTTGGGGAAGGCGTCAACGTGGCCGCAAGATTGGAAGCAATCGCGGAACCTGGAGGCGTCTGCGTTTCCGAGGATGTATACCGTCAAATCAAAGGAAAGGTCTCCGGCAGTTTCAAGGATCTGGGTGAGCAAGATCTAAAAAACATCGAGCATAGGATTGGCGCCTACAGCATCGATCTCGACCCGGCGCGCCTGTCACCTGAGTTCTACGAAGTTCTGACAGGTGAGCAGTTGGAGTTGCCGGACCAGCCGTCAATCGCCGTCCTGCCATTTCAAAACATGTCAGGCGACCCAGAGCAGGAATACTTCGCGGACGGAATTACCGAAGACATCATCACTGCCTTGTCGCATGTCAATGGCCTCATCGTGATGGCGCGCAATTCGACATTTGCCTACAAAGGAAGGTCTGTCGATGTAAGACAGGTTGGACGGGAATTAGGTGTTCGTTTCGTCCTTGAAGGGAGTGTACGAAAGGCGGGGCAGCGGGTTCGCATCACTGGGCAGCTTATTGAATGCCAAACCGGGTCGCATTTGTGGGCCGACCGGTATGACCGTCAGATTGAAGACATTTTTACCGTTCAAGATGAAATCACACGCGAAATTTCGATCTCATTGGCGGTCAACCTTACACACGGACAAGAACTCAGGCTTTGGGCTGATCAAGCGCCTAACTTTGTGGCGTGGGACTTGATGATGCGTGGCATCAGTGAACAATATAAATTTACAAAAGAAGGGAATCTCTCCGCGATTCAGCTCTACCGGAAAGCGGTTGAACTTGACCCCGAGAACTCGTCATTCAGAACGGGCCTCGGCTGGGCGTTGCAAGCCGGTGCCCGCCTTGGGTTTCATCAAGATCCGAAGGCGTCAACTGACGAGGCCCAGTCTATTTGCGACGCATTGTTGGCGATGAAAAATGTCCCGGCTGATGTCTACGCACTGCAAGGGTATATTTTCACCAACCAATCTCGTTTTGATGAAGCCAAAGCCTTCTGCAATGAAGCTATCGAACGGCAACCCAGTGTCTCGCTTTCTCATGCCATGCTGGCAATTGCGTACAATAGTTGCGGTGAATTTGAGGAAAGCCTGAATAGCATGCGAAAGGCCATTCGGCTGTCGCCCTACAGCCCGGACTGGTATTTCAGCCATTTGGGGGATGCCTATCGCGGGTTAGGTCAGCTGGAGCAAGCAAGAACAGTTTACCGGCACTTGGAAACCCGCTTGCCTGGCACCTTGTTGTGCCAAATCCGTTTGGCAGCGATCCACGCTGATCTTGATGACACCGAAAATGCTACGAAAGCAGTAGACGCAGTTCTTTCAATCGATCCTCAATTTTCGGTTCAAAACTACATTGCCCATACCGCCCACCAGACTGAAGAACTGCGTAAGTTCTGGGCGGATGCAATGCTAAAAGCGGGTCTACCAAAATAGCGTCGCAGTATTGCATTGACGCATTCATTCGCTGGCCTTCGGCAAACGAAGCTGGCAGCTACGTCGACGATATTTTTCACGTCTCGGATCTATACACCACGCTTGCTCGCATTGGGCCTGTCCGCCGAACTTTGCAAAGTCCGGTTTCTGCGCTTTGCTGTCATTGGGGCATCGTGCAGCATTGGGCAAAATGGGCTCAAAGCCGACAAACGCAAAGGTCAGAATCCAATAGACGAAAAGAAAAAGGGCCCCCAATTGGCGGCCCTTGATCATATCGCGGTGAAAGCTGTAATCAGCCGTTCACGCTGTCTTTCAGTGCCTTGGCGATGGTCATCTTGACCACCTTGTCGGCCTCTTTCTTGAACTGTTCGCCGGTGGCGGGGTTGCGCACCATGCGCTCGGGGCGTTCGCGGCAATAGATTTTGCCAACGCCGGGCAGGGTTACCGCACCGCCAGCCGAAACTTCGCGGGTGATCAGGCCGGTCACGGCCTCCAGCGCGGCGTTTGCGGCTTTCTTGTCGGTCCCCATTTCCTCAGCGAGAGCAGCAACCAGCTGAGTCTTTGTCATAGGCTTTGCCATTTCTTGGTCTCCTTAACGTGCCCGATAATTTGGGCCTCACCGCGTAACTGTAACGGGATATTGTGAGCGAACACAACGAATAGTAGCGCGGAAAACCCCAAAAATAGGGGGAAAACGTTGCTTTTTTGCTTCAGAGAAAGGCCGTTTCGTCAAACGAACGCAATTTCCGGCTGTGCAGGCGCTCTAACGGCATCCCGCGCAGGTGCTCCATCGCGCGTATCCCGATTGCCAGATGGCGGCTGACCTGTGTGGTATAGAACGCCGAAGCCATGCCGGGAAGCTTTAATTCCCCGTGCAAAGGCTTGTCCGACACACACAGCAAGGTGCCGTAGGGAACCCGAAAGCGATAGCCGTTGGCAGCGATTGTGGCGCTTTCCATATCCAGCGCAATTGCGCGGGATTGGCCGAGGCGCTGCACCGGGCCGGACTGATCGCGCAGTTCCCAGTTGCGGTTGTCGACCGAGGCTACGGTGCCAGTGCGCATGATCCGTTTCAGCTCATAACCTTCCAGTTCGGTGACCTCGGCCACGGCCTGTTCCAACGCCACCTGAATCTCGGCCAATGGAGGGATCGGCACCCAGACCGGCAGGTCATCGTCCAGCACCTTGTCCTCGCGCAGATAGGCATGGGCCAGCACGAAATCCCCCAGCGCCTGCGTGTTGCGCAGGCCCGCGCAATGGCCGACCATCAGCCAGGCATGCGGGCGCAGCACCGCGATATGGTCGGTGGCGGTTTTCGCATTCGACGGCCCGACCCCGATGTTGACCAGAGTGATCCCTGCCCCGTCCGCACGTTTCAAGTGATAGGTCGGCATCTGCGGCAGTTTCAACGGCTGCTCCAGCACGCCGTCCGGGGTCGTGATCTCGACATTCCCGGTCGAGACAAAGCTGGTGTAACCGCTATCCGGGTCGGCCAGTTGCTCGCGCGCGTAGTTTTCGAATTCCGAGACATAAAACTGGTAGTTGGTGAACAGGACGTGGTTCTGGAAATGGCTGGGGTCGGTCGCGGTGTAATGCGACAACCGCGCCAGCGAGTAATCCACGCGTTGCGCGGTGAACAGGGACAGCGGGCCGATCTCATCCTCGGCGTCATGCACGCCGTTGACGATGTCATCATTTGTGGTGATCAGATCCGGCACGTCGAACACGTCGCGCAGGGTGAACCCGGCGGCGCCCTGATGCGGCACCACCAGATCGGGGTTGTTGGCCACCGCGAAATGCACCGGGATGGGGGTGTCGGATGCCTGAATGGTCACCGGCTGATCGTGGTTCCTGATCAGCAGGGCGATCTGTTGCGTCAGATAGGACCGGAACAGATCGGGCCGCGTGACTGTGGTCACATGCGTTCCGGGTTCTGACACGTGGCCAAAGCTCAGGCGGCTGTCGACCTGCGCATAAGACGAGGTCTTGATGCGGATTTCAGGATAAAAGGCACGGTACCGTTCGGTCGGCGCACCCTGTTCCATCGCGGTGGCAAAGCTGTCGCACAGGAACTGTGTCGCCTTCCCGTACAGCTCTTCCAGGCGGGCCACGGCGGCGGCGGGGTCGGTAAATTTCTCGGGCGTCGGGACGTCAGGAGTTTTTATTATTGTCATGCAAGAGGTTCCAGAAGGTCGATCTTTTCAAATGTGCGCACATCCACCAGCCCCAGGTCGGAAATCCGCAATTCTGGGATCACGACCAAAGCCAGCAGCGAGTGCTGCATGTATGCGTTGTTCAGTTGACAGCCGCAGGCCTGCATCGCCTCGACCATCTTGTCCGCTTTGGCGGCAACGTCAGCGGCGGGGCTGTCGGACATCAGCCCGGCGATCGGCAGTTCCACCAGCGCCAATTCCTCTCCATCGCGGAAGAGAGTGATGCCGCCGCCAACCTCCGCCAGACGGTTCGCGGCCAGCGCCATCTGTTCCCGGTCGGTGCCAACGACGATCATGTGATGACTGTCATGGGCCACGGTCGAGGCCATGGCCATTTTCCCCTGATACCCGAAGCCCGAAACAAAGGCGTTCGTTACCCCTCCGGTCGCGCGGTGGCGTTCGACCAGCGCGATCTGGCAGACGTCGCCTTCGCCTTCAACCAGCCCGCCGATGATCGGCAATTCCGCTTTCAGCGCTTTGGTGGGGGCCTGGTTTTCGACCACGCCGATGACATTGGCCTGAACCCGGTTGGCACCGGCCGGAGCCTTGATCTCAAAATCCGCCTGCGTCAGGGCATGACCCAGATGCACGGTTTTGCGCGCGGTTTCGGGCCAGCTCAGATGCGGGCAGTCTACTGTGATCGCGCCATCTCGGGCCACGACCTGGCCTCGGGCGATGACCATTTCAACAGGCAATTCGCGCAGGTCCGAACTGAGGATAACATCCGCCCGCCGTCCCGGCGTGATCGAGCCGATCTCACGCTCCAGCCCGAAGTGGGTCGCAGTGTTGATCGTCGCCATCTGCAGCGCGATCAGCGGCTCGCATCCGCAGGCGATTGCGTGACGCACCACCCGGTTCATATGGCCCTCATTGACCAGTGTGCCGGAATGGCAATCATCCGTGCACAGGATGAAATTGCGCGGGTCCAGCCCCTTTTCGGTAACGGCTGTGATCTGGCTTTCGACGTCATACCAGGCCGACCCCAGCCGCATCATCGATCGCATCCCCTGCCGCACGCGGGCAATCGCATCCGCTTCGCAGGTGCCTTCGTGATCGTCGGCCGGGCCGCCCGCAACATATGCCGCGAAATCAGGCCCCAGATCCGGCGAGGCATAATGCCCACCCACCGTCTTGCCCGCCCGTTGGGTTGCGGCAATCTCGGCCAACATCTTCGGATCGCCATGGATCACACCGGGGAAATTCATCATCTCACCCAGCCCGATGATCCCCGGCCAGTTCATCGCCTCGGCTACGTCTTCGGGGGTGATCTCATAGCCTGTGGTCTCAAGCCCCGGGGCAGAGGGCGCACAGGACGGCATCTGGGTGAAGATATTCACCGGTTGCATTAACGCCTCGTCATGCATCATGCGCACGCCGTCCAGCCCCAGCACATTGGCAATCTCGTGTGGATCGGTGAACATCGAGGTCGTGCCATGCGGGATCACCGCGCGGGCGAACTCGGCCGGGGTCAACATGCCCGATTCGATATGCATATGGGCGTCGCACAGACCCGGCAACATGTAACGTCCCTTTGCTGCGATGATCTGTGTATCTGGGCCAATGCAATGCGACGCGTCCGGTCCGACAAAGGCTACGCGCCCTGCTGCAATAGCAATGTCATGGTCGGGCAGCGCCTCTCGGCTGTGGACATTCACCCAGACCCCGCCACGAATGACCAAATCCGCCGCCTCGCGTCCTGCGGCAACTGCAATCAATTGGGGGGCGACATCGGGCCAGCTTGGGAAGGGCGTGTATTCCATGGCTCAACTTTCCCGAATGCACAAAAAGGTGCAACCCCCGGCGCACAGCTGTCATGAAATCGTCACGCAGCGCGTCAGCGCTGCCCGGCCCAACCAGAGGAGTGTCGCGCAGCGGCATTGACGATGGGCGGGAGTGCGCCGGTCACGCCAGCCGATCCGCCTCCATCTCGCGGCGCAGCCAATCGGCAAAGGCTAGCGCCCCCGGCGTTTCCTCGGCCTGTGGAGACAGCAGCAGGTAATAGGCCTCGGGCATTGCCGCGCGATGGACGAAAGGCGCCACCAATCGACCCTGCCGGATCAGGTCGCGGGCGATGGTGTCATGGGTCAGGCACAAGCCGCCTCCGGCCATCGCCACGGACAGGCTGACCAGATAGGTGGTCGAATAGGTAATTGGCGGGTTTTCCCAGGTCAGAGGCTGATCCTCTGCCCAATTCGCCCAGTTGGACAAAAGGTTGGAACAGTCAAACAACGGCTGTTGCTGCACCGTGTCCAATGTCACCTCGTAACCGGGGGCGCAGACCGGGTAATAGTGGTCGGTCCGCAGCAATTCGGTACGCACCGTATCTGACGGCCGCAGCGAATAGCGGATTTCCACTGCGGCACCCTCGGCCATCTCGCGCGGTTCCCACAACTCGGTAAAGATGTTCAGCTGCACCTCGGGGTGTTCGGATCGAAACTGCGGCAGGCGCGGGGCCAGCCAGTTGACCGCAAAGCTGATGTTGCTTTGCACCTGCACCGCGTTCTGCTGCGCCCCGGTGACGGCTTGTGTACCGCGCACCAGTGTCCGGAACGCATCGCGCACCACGGGCAGATAGGTGATCCCGGCCTCGGTCAGCTCCAGCGCGCGCGGGCGGCGTACGAACAGGGGCTGACCCAGATAGCCCTCCAGAGATTTGATCTGCTGACTGACCGCGCTTTGGGTCATGTTCAGATCCCGGGCCGCCCCGGTGAAAGACAGATGGCGGGCCGAGGCCTCGAACGTGCGCAGCCAGCCCAGCGGAGGAAGCGAATTCTGCATGTGCATAACCCTGTCATTAGCCCAGCTAATGAATTAGGCCTGTTTTTTTCGTTGGTCAAACATTCGCGCCGCAGGCACGCTTTTGCCAAGCCCGAGCCAGTCCAACAGGAGCCCGAAATGACCGTCACCAATCTGCGTCCCAATATCGACCACTGGGCGGAACGCGTGGACCTTGCGGCCGCTTTCCGCTGGACCGAGCGGTTGAACATGCATGAAGGCGTGGCCAACCATTTCAGCCTTGCGGTGAATGAGGACGGCACGCAGTTCCTGATGAACCCCAACCAGATGCATTTCGCGCGGATCAAGGCGTCGAATCTGCTGTTTCTGGATGCCAATGACCCGGACGTGATGTCTCAGCCCGGCGCGCCCGATCCAACCGCCTGGGGTCTGCACGGATCGATCCACCGGCACTGCCCGCACGCGCGCTGTGTGATGCATGTGCATTCGATCTTTGCCACAGTGCTGGCGTCGCTGGCGGACAGCACTTTGCCGCCGATCGATCAGAATACGGCCACTTTCTACAACCGCTATGTGGTGGACAACGAATTCGGCGGGCTGGCCTTTGAAAGCGAGGGCGAGCGCTGCGCCGGGATGCTGTCGGACCCGAAGAAAAAGGTCATGATCATGGGCAACCATGGGGTTCTGGTGATCGGAAGTGACCCGGCGGATACCTTCAACCGCCTTTACTACTTCGAACGCGCGGCGGAGACCTATATTCGCGCCCTGCAAACCGGTCAGCCCCTGCGCGTGCTGTCGGACGAGATCGCCGAGAAGACAGCGCAGGAACTGGACGACTATCCCGATCAGGCCGAGGCACATCTGCGTGAGATCAAGGCTCTGCTGGATGCCGAAGATTCCGACTACGCCACATAATGGGTACTGCCATGACCGACACCGCTCAGGACCCCGAAGCCGCCCGCTGGCACTATCATCCCGAGGGGCCGGTGGGGTTGAACCCGCTGTTCAACTGGCCTCTGCGCCCCGCCGCCGTGTTGAAATGGTATAGTGGCGCGTGGCTGCAGATCACATCGCTGACCCTGTGCATGGCGCTGTCCGTCACAGCCTACCTGTTCTTCTTTCCGGCGTTGGAGACAATGCAAAGCTTCGCGCCGGGTTGGATGTTCCGCATCTGGCTGCTGAATATGGTGCCGCAGATCCTGATCGCCGGTGGCCTGCATTGGTGGCTTTACATGCGCAAAGGGCAGGGCATGTACAAGAAGTTCGACCGACGCGACCTGACCCGCAACAATGGCAACTTCACTTTCCGCAATCAGGTCTGGGACAATATCTGGTGGACGCTGGGCAGTGCGATGACCGTGGCGACCGTCTACCAGTGGATCATCTATTGGGCGATGGCCAACGGGTATGTTCCGACGGTCACATGGGCCAGCGCGCCGGTCTGGTGTGTAGTCTGGATGCTGTTCATTCCGATGTGGTCGGGGCTGCATTTCTATTGGGCGCATCGGTTGGAGCACCACCCCAAGCTCTATAAACACGTCCACGCCGTGCATCACCGGAACGTCAATATCGGGCCGTGGTCAGGGATTTCGAACCACTGGTATGAAAACCTGCTGTATTTCACCACCTACTTCATCCACCTGGTCGTGCCGTCACACCCGCTGCATCTGCTGTTCCATTGCTACTTCCAACAGATCAGCCCGGTCCTGTCGCATTCAGGCTTTGAGAAGTTGAAGGCCGGGGATACGGATGCCGCCCGTGCGGGGGATTTCTTTCACCAGCTGCATCACAGGTATTTCGAGTGCAACTATGGCACCTCTGAAATCCCTTTCGACAAGTGGTTTGGCACCTATCACGACGGTTCGGCCGAGGCGACGACGCGCACCCGGGCGTTCAAGAAGCAGATGTATACGTAACGGTCACGTTCGCTCGAACAAGGCAATCAGCGCGGTGTCGTCCTTGTTGGAGCCCACGGCCAGATCGCCATAAATCCGCACCTCGGGCAGGGTCAGGTTCTGTATCTGGCCCTGCGCCAGCTTGTGCAGTGCCTCGGCAAAACCCAGCTTTTCATAGTGCTGCGCGTTGATCGACAGGGCGAATTGCGCGCCGGGGCGGGCGATGTGCAGCAGGGCGGGCAGGGCCTCGGGGCCCAGATGGCCATGGGTGAAGGTGCCCGAGGATACGATGCCGGAATAGCTGTCACGCGGAACCGGGATACCCTGATTCAGATCGGCCTCGATCGCGTCGCGGTAGATATCCTTGCGCATCGCCTGATCCAGCATTTCAGCGCTGATATCGGTGGCGTCGATCGGCCCGACGCCCAACCCGGCCAGCACCGCACCGCACAGCCCGGTGCCCGCGCCGACATCCAGAACCGGGCCCTGCCCACCAGCGGCCACAAAGGCGCGGGCCGTGTGAATATGAAGCTGGTAATCCTCGCGCGCGGCGAAGGTTTCGTCATAATCTCCGGCCCATTCGGCATAGAGCTCTTTGTGATCCTCGGGCGAGTCCAGGGAATACGCGGTGTGCAGGTTCGGTGTTTTCTCAGCCATGATTGAAAGAAAGGCGCATTGGGGGATTCGAATCAAGTATTCAGGCGCAGGTGCTTGCATCCGTCGGGATTGCGGATCATCAACGGTGACATGACAGGAACTCTTTTTTCGTTCGGCCACGGATATTCGGCGCAAGCCTTGTCCCAGCTACTGAAACCCCAGGGGTGGCGCATCGTCGGCACCACCCGCGATCCCGCTCAGGCCGCAACCATTCGCGCATCCGGCGCCGAGCCGTTGATCTGGCCCGGGCAGACACCGGATCTGGACGGGGTGACGCATCTGTTGATCTCGACGGCCCCCAACAAGGACGGTGATCCGGTGCTGGCTGCGTTGCAGGACGCGATCTCTGCACGGGCCGCGCAATTCAAATGGGTCGGATACCTGTCGACGACCGCCGTTTATGGCGATCATCAGGGGGCATGGGTGGATGAAACCACCCAGCCCACTCCTACGGCCGATCGGGGCCGGTGGCGAGTGCGGGCCGAGCAGCAATGGCAGAACATCCCCGATCTGCCGGTCCATGTTTTCCGGCTGGCCGGTATCTATGGCCCCGGCCGCGGCCCGTTTTCCAAGCTCAAGCGGGCGGGAATGCGGCGCATCATCAAGCCCGGGCAGGTGTTTTCTCGTATTCACGTGGCGGACATTGCGCAGGTTCTGGCCGCGTCGATGGCCGCGCCCAATCCCGGCGCCATATATAATGTCTGCGATGATGAGCCGGTGCCGCCACAGGACGTCATCGCCTATGCGGCCGAGTTGCAGGGCCTGCCCCTGCCACCAGCCGTTCCGTTCGACGAGGCTGATCTGACCCCGATGGCCCGCAGCTTTTATAATGAGAACAAGCGCGTCCGGAATGACCGGATCAAGGATGAACTGGGCGTGCGGCTGCTGTATCCGGACTATCGCACCGGGCTTGAGGCCCTGATGAAAGACGCCTGAAGATCACCCGGCGGCTTTGATCAGGTCGGCGGCTTTCTCGGCGATCATGATGGTCGGCGCGTTGGTGTTGCCCGAGATCAGCGTCGGCATGACCGAGGCATCTACCACCCGCAGCCCTTCGATCCCGCGCACGCGCAGGTCCGGGTCGACCACGGCCATCTCATCCACGCCCATTTTGCAGGTTCCAACCGGGTGATAGATCGTGTCGGCGCGGGTGCGGATGTGCTGTTCCCAATCGGCGTCGGTTCGGGCGGTGTCGGTTCCGAACATCTCTTTGTGCCGGTACTTGGCCAGGGCGGGCGCCTCGAGGATGTCCCGCATCATTCGCGCACCCTTGATCATCGTGTCCAGATCACGGTCGTCCGACAGAAAGGCAGGGTCGATGGCAGGCGCGGCAAAGGGATTGGCGCTGTTCAGTCCAACGGTTCCACGGCTTTCAGGGCGCAGATTGCAGACATGGCAGGTGAACCCGTGGCCGTAATGCAGTTTGCGGGCGTGATCATCGACCAGCGCGATGGTGAAATGCAGCTGAATATCGGGCCGGTCCAGATCGACTGAGGTTTTCAGAAACGCAGCCCCTTCGGCAAAAGGTGTCGCCGCCATCGACACGCCGGTCTTGCGCCAGCGCAGAAGGTGACGGGCCAGCTTTGCCGACGCGACCGGGCTAATCCCGAAATTGTCGGTGTCCCTGGTCTTGTAGGACAGGATGAAATCCAGATGGTCCTGCAGGTTCTTGCCCACACCGGGCAGGTTGTGGCGCACAGCAATGCCGTGTTTGGTCAGGTCCTCTGCGGCGCCGATCCCGGACAGTTGCAGAAGGTGCGGGGATTTCAGCGCTCCGGCGCAGATCAGCACCTCGCGCTTTGCCGTAACCGTGATGTCGGGACCTTTGGCCTTCTTCTTATAGATCACCCCGGTCGCGCGCTTGCCGTCAAAGGTCAGCTCTTTGGCATGGGCCTGGGTGATCACCGTCAGGTTGGGGCGGCCCAGGACCGGAAAGACATAAGCCGCAGCGGCCGAGCACCGCTCGCCGTTTTTGGCCGGATCGTGGAACTGTGTGACCTGATACAGGCCAACCCCTTCATTGTCGCCGCGATTGAAATCATCGGTGCGGCGGTGCTGCATCTGCTCGGCCGCCTCAACGAAGGCATGGGTGATCGGGCGCGGTTCTTTCTGGTTTGATACCTGCAGCGGACCGCTGGCGCCATGCAGGTCATCGGCACCGTCCTCATTGTTCTCGGACCGTTTGAAATAGGGCAGGACACTGTCCCAGCCCCAACCGGTGCAGCCAAGTTCGGCCCAGCCGTCATAGTCCTGACGATGGCCCCGTACATAAAGCATCGCATTGATCGCGCTGGATCCGCCCAGGGCCTTGCCACGCGGTTGATAACCCCGCCGCCCGTTCAGCCCCGGTTGCGGCACCGTTTCAAAGGCCCAGTTGTTGATTTTGGGGCGTCCGGGCAGGGCGGCCACAACGGCCGAGGGCATCCGCACCAGTATACTGTCGCCGCGCCCGCCAGCCTCAAGCAGGCAAACGCGTTTGCCTGGGTCTTCGCTGAGACGGCTGGCAAGCACCGAACCTGCGGACCCGCCGCCGACAATGACATAGTCGAATTCCATTCCGATTTCCCCCTCCTGCCCGACCATTCACGGCGATGCCTGGGTCGGTCTTGTCCAAGACTGTGGCCGAGCGATGGGAAAAAACAATCGCCGTATCCGGGGTGTGACCCAAGGTTATTACGGTTGGTTTGACCTATTCTCAAAATACCATAATTAAATCCTATCAAATTCATCACTAAACAAAACTTTTTTGCATGGCATTGGTTTGCTACGTCTTGAAGGGACAAGACGGAAGAGTCGCCGATACCTTGCCCGGACGCGCTGCGCATCCTTGGCGGGGTAAAGGTGCCCTCTACATGTGCTCTTGCTCGACCGAGTTTTGACCGCGCGAACCTGCCGGAAATTTGCCAGGATTGGAGATCGATATGGACGGAAGTGATAACCCCAAAACGGGCGGTTGCCCGGTAATGCACGGTGCGGGAACCCGGTCGAATCGGGACTGGTGGCCGAACCAGCTGAACCTGTCGATCTTGCACCAGAACGCGCCCGCGTCGAACCCGTTGGGTGCGGATTTCGACTATGCCGAAGAATTCAAGAAGCTGGACATGAAAGCGCTGAAGGAAGACCTCTATGCGCTGATGACGGATTCCCAGGACTGGTGGCCGGCCGATTATGGCCATTACGGCGGCCTGTTTATCCGCATGGCTTGGCATGCCGCTGGTACCTATCGCACGGCGGATGGCCGCGGCGGTGCCTCGACCGGCAACCAGCGGTTTGCGCCGCTGAACAGCTGGCCGGATAACGGCAACCTGGACAAGGCGCGCCGTCTGCTGTGGCCGATCAAACAGAAATACGGCAACCAGATCTCCTGGGCCGATCTGATGATCCTGGCCGGAAACTGCGCCATCGAATCCATGGGCGGCAAGACCTTCGGTTTCGCCGGTGGCCGCGAAGATATCTGGGCGCCCGAGGAAGACATATATTGGGGCGCCGAAACCGATTGGCTGGCCCCCACCGACAACCCGCACAGCCGCTATTCGGGCGAACGTGATCTGGAAAACCCGCTGGCCGCTGTGCAGATGGGCCTGATCTACGTGAATCCGGAAGGCCCGGATGGGGAACCGAACGTTCTGGCCTCGGGCCGGGATATTCGCGACACCTTTGGCCGGATGGCGATGAATGACGAGGAAACCGTCGCTCTGGTTGCCGGTGGCCACACCTTTGGTAAGGCGCACGGCGCGGGTGATCCGGATCTGGTCGGCCCCGAGCCCGAAGCCGCCCCGATTGAGGACATGGGCTTTGGCTGGATCAACAAGTTCGGTTCCGGCAAGGGCGACGACACCACCACCAGCGGAATCGAGGGCGCATGGACCGCGAACCCGATCAAATGGGACAATGGCTATTTCGACCTGCTGTTCCGCTATGACTGGAACCTGACCAAAAGCCCCTCGGGCGCGTATATCTGGGAACCAGTTGGCGTGACAGAAGAAGACATGGCCCCGGCGGCGCATGATCCGTCGAAAAAGGTCAAGACCATGATGACCACCGCCGACATGGCGATGCGCATGGACCCGATCTATGGCCCGATCTCGAAACGCTTCCACGAGAACCCGGACCAGTTCGCCGATGCCTTTGCCCGCGCCTGGTTCAAGCTGACCCACCGCGACATGGGTCCGCGTTCGAACTACATTGGCCCCGAAGCCCCGGCCGAAGAACTGCTGTGGCAGGACAATGTTCCCGCCGTAGATCACGATCTGGTTGACGACGCGGATGTGGCGGACCTGAAAGCCAAGATCGCCGCAACCGGCCTGTCTGTGGGTGAACTGGTGTCCACTGCCTGGGCTTCGGCCTCGACCTTCCGCGGGTCGGACAAGCGCGGCGGAGCCAACGGCGCCCGTGTCCGTCTTGCTCCGCAGAAAGACTGGGATGTGAACGAGCCGATGAAACTGTCCAAGGCGCTGGGCGCTCTGGAAGGTGTTCAGGCCGCGTTCAACGATGCTCAGTCGGGTGGCAAGAAGGTGTCGCTGGCCGACGTAATCGTGCTGGCCGGAGCGGTCGGTGTCGAACAGGCGGCCAAAGCAGGCGGACAGGATGTCGAGGTTCCGTTTACTCCGGGCCGGACGGACGCGACGCAAGAGCAGACAGATGTGGATAGCTTCTCGGTGATGGAGCCGATTGCTGAAGGTTTCCGCAACTATCAGAAGGCCGACTATACAGTGTCACCCGAAGAACTGCTGGTCGACCGGGCGCAATTGCTGACCCTATCTGCGCCCGAGATGACGGTGCTGGTTGGTGGTCTGCGTGTGCTGGGTGCCAATTTCGGCGACAGCACGCACGGCGTGTTCACTGATCGCGTCGGAACCCTCAGCAACGACTTCTTCACCAACATTCTGGACATGGGCACAGAATGGAAGCCTGCGGGCAAAGGTGTCTATGAGGGCCGCGACCGCGCCAGTGGTGAGGTCAAATGGACTGGTACCCGCGTCGATCTGGTCTTTGGTTCGAACTCGCAACTGCGGGCGCTGGCCGAGATCTATGGTCAGGCCGATGCCGCAGGTAAGTTCGTCTGTGACTTTGTCTCGGCCTGGAACAAGGTGATGAATGCGGATCGCTTTGATTTGAAATAAGCAGGACGACCACTCACGAAATGACGCCGCCCGACGGGACTCGGGCGGCGTTTTCTTTCGCCCGACTCTCGGGTGCCTACCAAGCATTGGGTACGATTCCGCCGAAAGGCCAATCTTTCCGAGGTTTCCACCGGCAATAACAGGTCTCAGCGAAGGAAATTCTAAAGCCAACCTGTTGTTTTTATTAAGGTGAGTGAGTTTCTGCCGAGAAATGTGAAGTTTTTTCAAAATGGGGGTTGCAGGTCCCAGACCTAATCCGTAAATACCCCTTCACCGGCGCTGCTGAGGTGGCGCTGACGCATCGGAGAGACGATGGAGACGGGCCGGAGAGACGGTTGAGACGCATCGGAGAGACGGTGGGCATCTTGAGGGATTGAGTAGGCGGGCGCGCTGAGGGATTGGCGCA
>NZ_JBMIRT010000048.1:0-88039 GCF_049195285.1 Ruegeria sp. MALMAid1280
CGGCCAGGACTACGGGATGATCATGTCGATGCTGGGTGGCGACGATGCCGGTGGCGGTGTGACCTGGGCTCCGCAAGTCATTCAGGACGCGCAGGCCCATGGCCTGGTGCTGGGCAATAACGGCGTACTTTATGACAGCAAGAAAGGTCAGGAACTGCCGCATAACGTGCGCCCGATGCCTCTGCTGACCGAAGAAGAGCTGAAAGCCTATCCCGAAGTGCCCGTCGAATCCGTAATCGGCAAATACGTGGCCCGTTATTGGGACCTGATGGCGCTGGGTGCGGACAAACCCGCAACGGTGATCGGTGAGAATGGCATCATAAAGGATAAACCGGGTTTCGAGGTTGATTTCCTGACCCGCGGATCGTCGGTCGACGATCCGGTCAAGGCCGAGAAACCTGTGGTTCTTATGCCGGCCAGCGGCCATTGGCGCGTCGCGGTGGACGGGTATGAAACGACACTCTCCAACGGCGATACCGCGCTGGTGATGCCGGGTGAGGCCTACAGCGTCGCGCCCTCCATGACCGGTGAGGCAGGCCTGTACCGCATCACGGCCACCGACGATCCTGCCGGTGCGACCTGGGTCGGATGACCGTCGGTCCCGACGATACCCATGCCGTCTATGAACGGCAGGCCAGGGCCTATGATGAGCAACGCTCAAAGGCCCTGTTCGAAGCGCGCTGGCTGGCGCGCTTCACCGCCAGCCTGCAACCCGGCGATCACGTTCTGGATCTGGGCTGCGGAACGGGGGAACCCATCGCCCGATGGTTCAAGGCCGAAGGGTTCGCTGTTACCGGCGTCGATTTCTCGGACGCCATGCTTGAAATCGCGCGCAGCCGTTGGCCCGATGGCGATTGGGTGCAGGCGGACATGCGGGACTTTGAATTGAACCGCAGCTTTGATGGCATCATCGCCTGGAACAGCTTTTTCCACCTGACGGCTGACGAACAGACAGACTGTATCGCCCGCATGGCGCGTCATCTGCGCCCCGGTGGGATGCTGATGCTGACCGTCGGCCCCAGCGCCGGTGAAGAACAGGGAACCGTGGGCGGAGAGCTGGTGTATCACGCCTCCCTCTCGCCCGCAGGTTATGCCACCTGCCTTGAGGAAAACGGGATGATCCTGACCGGATTTCTGGCCAAAGACCCCGAGACCCAAAGCCACACCGTGCTGATGGCGCGCAAGACATAACGGAGGTTCCATGACCGTAAAAACAACACATGTCGGGTCGCTGCCCCGCTCGCAAGAGGTGGTGGATTTCATCTTTGCCCGCGAACGCGAAGAACCTTTCGACACTGCTGCATTTGATGCAAGCATGGCTGCAGCCGTGTCCGAGACGGTGCGCAAGCAGGTTGAGGCCGGCGTGGATATCGTCAGTGATGGCGAAACCTCGAAGATTTCCTACGCGACTTACGTCAAGGATCGCTATACCGGTTTTTCGGGGGACAGCCCGCGCAATGCGCCCGCCGATCTGAAGATGTTCCCCGGCTTCCTGCAACGTCTGGCCGATGATGGTGGCACCCCGCAATATGCCCGCCCGCAATGCACCGGAGAGGTGCGTTCCAAGGGGCAGGGCGAGCTGGAAAAGGACATCGCCAACCTCAAGGCGGCGATGGCGCAGCACGGCGCCGAGCGCGGGTTCATGAACGCCGCATCTCCGGGTGTGATTTCGCTGTTCCTGCAGAACGATTTCTATCCCACGCGCGAGGCCTATCTGGCCGCACTGGCGGATGCGATGAAAGACGAATACGAAACCATCGTGGCCGCCGGGCTGGACCTGCAACTGGATTGTCCGGACCTGGCGCTGTCGCGCCACATGCTGTTCACCGATTTGTCCGACGCGGAATTCGTCAAGATTGCCGACATGCATGTCGAGGCCCTGAACCACGCGCTGCGGAACGTGCCGCGGGACCGTGTACGGGTGCATATCTGCTGGGGCAATTACGAAGGGCCGCATTGCTGTGACATCGCCATGGACAAGGTGTTCACGACCCTGATGAACACAAAATCCCGCTATGTGCTGTTCGAAACCTCGAACCCGCGGCACGCGCATGAATGGACCGTGTTCCGCGACCGCAAGGCCGAGATACCAGACGACAAGGTTCTGGTCCCCGGCGTTGTCGACACAACGACCAACTTTGTCGAACACCCCGAACTGGTCGCGCAGCGCATCACGCGGTTCACCGATATCGTCGGCGCGGATCGGGTGATCGCGGGCAGTGACTGCGGTTTCGGCACCTTCGCGGGGTTTGGCGCGGTCGATCCCGACATTGCTTATGCCAAGCTGACAGCACTGTCCGAGGGTGCGAAACTGGCCTCGGCATGACACCACTGGTTCTTTTACCCGGCATGATGTGCGACGCGCGGCTGTATCAGCCGCAGATCGCCGCCTTGTCCGGGTCCAGACCTTTGCTGACCTTCCCGTTGGCGATGCAGGACAGCGTGCAGGCGATGGCCGAAGATATTCTGGCCAACACGCCGCCGGTCTTTGCGCTGGCAGGCCTGTCGATGGGCGGCATCGTGGCGATGGAGGTCGTGCGGCAAGCCC
Organism: Ruegeria sp. MALMAid1280; assembly: GCF_049195285.1. Lineage (NCBI taxonomy): Bacteria > Pseudomonadati > Pseudomonadota > Alphaproteobacteria > Rhodobacterales > Roseobacteraceae > Ruegeria > Ruegeria sp. MALMAid1280. The sequence continues at coordinate 2,549 of NZ_JBMIRT010000048.1, forward strand.
CTGACCGCGTCGATCGGCTGGCCCTGCTGGACACCAACCCGCTGGCAGAAAAGCCCGAGGTCAAGGAGCGGCGCGGCCCGCAGATGGAGGCTGTGCGTAACGGTAAACTGCGGCAGGTGATGCGGGATGAGATGAAGCCCAACTATCTGGCCGATGGACCCAATCAGGGCGCTATTCTGGATCTGTGCATGGCGATGGCAGAGGCTTTGGGTCCCGATGTGTTCCTGCGGCAGTCCCGCGCTTTGATGGATCGCCCTGACCAAACCGAAACACTGAAAACCTATCCGGGCAAAGCGCTGGTTCTGTGCGGTCGTGACGACGGCTTATGCCCAGTCGAGCGCCATCAGCTCATGTACGATCTGCTGCCCAACAGCAGCTTTGACATCATCGAACAGGCCGGGCACCTGCCCACTCTGGAACAATCTAACAACACGACAGCGGCGCTGACCCGCTGGCTGGAGGCTACATGACACCGTCCCTTCTGACCCTGTTGCGCAAGGTCGATACCCCCACCGTCTGCAACGCCATCGAGGTGGCGCAGGGCAGGCGCGGGTTCGATGCGTTCACCCGCGGCTCCATGCTGTGTTCGGCCCCGTCCGAACCTGCGATCGTGGGATACGCCCGCACCGCCAAGATCGCTGCAGTCGCGCCACCGTCCGAAGCACCAGAGGTCATCCGGGAACGCCGCATGGCCTATTACAAATACATGGCCGAAGGCCCTGCGCCCTCGGTGGCGGTGATCGAGGACGTCGATTTCCCCAACTGCATCGGTGCCTATTGGGGCGAAATCAACACCACCGTACACAAGGGCTTTGGCATGTCGGGCGCCCTGACCAACGGCGTCATGCGCGACCTCGGCGATTTGCCCGAAGGCTTTCCGGTGGTTGCCGGCTCGGTCGGGCCCAGCCATGGCTTTGTCCATGTGCGCGAGATCGATACCCCGGTGTCGGTCTTTGGTCTGACGATCAATCCCGGTGATCTGATCCACGCTGACCGCCATGGCGCGCTGGTGGTGCCGGCGGATGTGGTTGATCAGCTTGAGGCCGCGATCCAGAAATTGCTGACCACGGAACGCATCGTCCTGGATGCCGCCACCCAGTCGGGCTTTGATTTTCAGGCCTTTCAATCGGCCTGGGAAAAATTCGAGAAATCACGGGTGTGAAATAACCCCGGTCGCACAATAATACCGGGGATCAGAAAGGTCGGGCGCGGGCTACTTGCGCCCGGCCGGAAGGTCGTCGCGTTTTTCTTCCAGAACGGTTTGGAACAACGCGGTCAGTTCGGATTTCTTGATCGGGGGAACCCTGCGGCCCAATGCCGAGGTTGCATCCATATCTTCTGAAACAGCGCCCCGCACCGGTTTGGCCGCTTTGAAGCGATTGAGAAACGTTCTGATCTGCATTGTCACTTTCCTCCAAAATTCCGGACTTAAAAAAACTTGCCGCTGCGGACCTGATCCGAACCCGCTGGTTCCGGGCTCGAGGATCAATGATCCGTGAGCGGTGATCCGCAGCGACAGGGCGCATTTACGCACCGTGTTTTTTCGAACAAGGGGGAAGAAATTGCCCTTTTGCGTCATTTTTTAACCGTTCAATCAAAAAATGATTTCAAACCTTACCTTTAGGTAAAGACGTTGCAGAAGAGGTTTACGTTCCGCGACGCCACGTCACTTTTGCAACGGCCGCTACAAGCGCCTGCCGGGGCATTCGGACCAAAAGGGCTTGGCCGGAGTCGAAAGCAGAGTATTTGCCCCCGTTTGTGCAACACGAACGAAAAAACCAGAGGATAAATCCCGCAGGCGCAGGGAACCTCCGCATAAGCAGATTGGTCTTTTTACTTTGTCGGGGATTTGGTGCCCAGGAGAGGACGCGATCACTACATGAAATCTATATAAATCAATACTTTGAATGGTATATCCGTGTCAATATGTGTAGTGTTTGTGTAGTATTTTCCAGTACGTAGTAGCCCTACAACGACCCTGTTTTCAGAGCGGTCGCTGATCTCTCCTTCGATACTGTTGCGTCTGAGTCACGGAACACTTGGTTGAGTGCTATCGACTTGAGATTAAGCCTATGGTTGCTCAATAACTTGCAAAACATCCAAACGTTCTAGAGGTGATAAGACATGCAGGTGATTTTTTTTGTAGCTTATATCGTGATGGGGTTCGTGCAGTTTTTTGCGACAATGGATGGCCTCGAACAGGCCACAGGGATCAGTGGATTTTTTAATGTGATAGTCTCGTTTTTCCTTGCATACGTTCCAGTTGTTGGCGCGATAACTGGCGTCTACGGTGCCGTAGCTGTTTGGGACTGGAACATTCTACTCGCACTGGCGCTGTTCTTTTGGCCGCTACTGTTCGCGCTCGTTGCCTCTATTCCACAGGCGCTCGAAAGTAGAAGATGACGCGGGACAGGGGCCGCTATCATCGTGCAGTTTGGTTGCTTCCTGCTTGTCTTTTGGTGGTGGCCATCTTGCCAATGCCTTATGGATACTATCAGGTCCTACGACTTGTAGTGTGCTCGGTGGCGGTTTTCTTAACTGCCTTTGAATTCCGTCAGAACAGCAAGTTCGGCGGATGGTGTGTTGTCCTTTCCACCGTGGCGCTGCTGTTTAACCCAATCGTTCCAGTTCACCTGAGTCAGGCACTATGGATGCCGATTGATCTTTTGACAGCGTGTGTGTTCTTAAGCCATTGGTGGACGAAAAGCCTAAGAGGGGTGGCTGAGGGCGGACAATAGTGGGTCTTTAGTCGAAGTCCTCAGTGGGGGGATTATTCAATCTAATTATCCCCTACCTGAGAGACCCCTCTAACGTTCCCTCTCTCGACTGTCTCTAGTCTGTCTCTAGGACAGTCCTATAGTAGACTTAATGTATATGACAATCGGGGGAGGGCTTCGCCTCTCCCGTGTACGTTCTTTAAATTGGTTGTCCAAAAAAAACAGGGGTCCGCTACTACCCGCTGCTAATCCGTACCGGCATTTGGACTCAACGGATTGCCGGTTGCTGGCTGACCGTCTTGAACGCAAGTTCCGCTCAGACATTACATATCGTCCCGCAAGAGCTTGGTCCAATGAGACGTCTCAGACGGTGAGTCAGAATGACTCATTGGAATAGTCCTTGAGATTTGGGACACAAACGACTCCTAGTTCTAAGATATGTATGAGACAAAAAGGGAGTTGCTATGCTTGTCGGCTACGCGCGAACATCCACGCTGGATCAAACTGCGGGGCTTGAGGCCCAGTTACGGGACCTCAAGAATGAGGGCTGTGAACGCATATTCGAGGAACAGGTCTCCTCAGTAGACGTAAGGGCGCGTGAGAGGCTTGAGGAGGCCCTGTCCTTTGTACGAGAGGGGGACACCTTAGTGGTCACGAAACTCGACCGTCTGGCGCGCTCTATGGCCCACCTGATGGACATACGGCAGCGGCTGGAAGCGCGAGGAGCGCACCTAAAGATCATTGGCTTAAACCTTGACACTTCGACGCCCACAGGAAAGCTGATGATTAACCTGCTGGGCAGCGTCGCTGAGTTTGAGCGGGAGATCATGCTCGAACGTCAACGCGAAGGGATCGCCAAAGCCAAAGCGGCAGGGAAGTACAAAGGCCGAAAGCCCACAGCACAAGCCAAAGCGGACGAGGTCAGGGAGCTAAAGGCGAAAGGTGTCAGGCCCACTGACATTGCGAGACAACTCAACATAGGGCGGGCGTCTGTCTACCGGATTCTGTCCAATGTTGAAGAGACAGCGGTTTAGCGTCCTGCTTGTATCTTCGGTCGCTCGGTGGATCGCAAACTCTTGGACATCCAACACTGACGGTAGTCCGTATGTGTACTTGCGCCAAAGCATGGCCGCAGGAGGACTCGCACAGGGGCGAAACCAGTTTTGGTAGGGTAACCTACCGCAATGGGCTTTCCGTCGCTCTACGGCCACAGGGTGCGGGCTTAAAAACGATCTGGGTGTCCACCTCCCCTTGCGAAGGGGGTACGGGGGAAACGATCTTTCGGTAGCGGTGATATATGCCTCAACGGATCACGTAGCAGTTTTAGGTTCCAAACCCTTGCGACTTCATGAGGTCGATTATTCCGCTTTCCGTGCAGCCACGGATCATAGTTTCGTGCAGCAGGTCTAGCATATCGTCTCCACCGTAAACTCCAGCTGAGCCAGGAGCACGATGCCCATGAACACGGTCAACTAAGTTCCTAGGCGCGACCCGGTCAAGCCAGTCTTTATGGGAGTGGCGGAGCGAATAGGGCACCTTTTTCAGTTCTACCCACACTCCAGCCTGAACCATTGCCTTCCGCATGAGCGTCGAAGCAGCGTCTGGTCCATTAGGGGGCGCATAGCGTGGAAACAAGGGTTGGTCTTTCTTCCCCTCAGCGTCCGCTAACCTCTCTTCAAGGGTGCGGAGAGCGGGACCTATTATGGGTACTTTTCGTTCCGATACTTCGCCCTTGATGCGCCACAGAGAGTTGAACCGTATGTGAATGTGGGGGACTTTGTGGTCCAAGACCACATCCTGTCTTTCTAGGCTGAGGATTTCCCCCTGACGAGCGCCTGTAAGCGCCAATACACACCAAAGGTTTTGTATGTCTTTGTTCTTCGACAGGATGAATTCGTTACATCGTTTGATCTCATCCAATGACAGCGGCAACCTGCTATCCTTGGCGTTGGGTTCTGATGCCAGTTTTGGGACTTCGAGGTTATTGAAGGGGTTCGCGTAACCGTCAATCTCGAACCGGCGTACCCCATAGTTCAGTATCGCTTTGATTGTCCCGACTCGGCGTTTGACCGTACCATAACTCAAGCCATTCCCGCGAAGAGCATTTCTGAACTCATAAGCGGCTTCTATGCCAATGTTTCGGACCACGGGGTTCTCTTCACCCATGACTTCGGCGATCAGCGATACCACTAACGAAGTCTGGTTCGTAAGGTTCTTGTTGTTGTATTGATTCCGCCTGTCCTCAAGGTAGGCGTCGACGACTTGCCGAATGCGGATGTCAGGGCGCTTCATGCCAAAGTACTTGGCTTCGACAATTTGGTCGAATTCTGCGCTAGATCGTGCGCCAAGGGCGGCTTTCGTAAAGTCGTCAAATGATCTTGGGTCGTCGTTGAACCGGATCGGTTCGAGAGTTTTGGGCCTTCCTTGCGTCAACCCGTGTTTCCGAAGGACCGCTATTTGCGCTTCATAGTCCTTCATCTCAGGGTCAATCATTCTGGCGGCAGCGATCTCGTTCTCTACCGCTTCATGGACGTCGCAGTAACGCCGTGCGGCATCCTGTTTGTCCTTGGTTTTTAGCGAAATAGAGAACTCTCGTTTCCCAAGTACAGACACCAGACCTTTGGGCACACGACGTCGGTACTTGTATCGCCCGGACTTGGGATCAGTGGTCAGGTGGTCCATTTCAATGACGACTCGCATAGTCACTCCACTTCGCTTGTGTGTAGCGTTCGTGTAGTGAAATTGATGTCAACCCGTTGAAGTGATTGTTTTTATTAGGATCGATGGTGCCCAGGAGAGGACTCGAACCTCCACGTCCATACGGACACTAGCACCTGAAGCTAGCGCGTCTACCAATTCCGCCACCTGGGCAGGTGTCGTGGAGGGGCGTTTAAGCCTACTGGCGGGGGGCGTCAACAGGATTCGGGAGAATTTTTGAAAGTTTTTTGACCCATGCCTCAAACAGTCCGGATTCCGACGGCTTTTTCCCGGACGCGCGGCGTTATTGCGCCTTGTTTGCCGGGGCTTTGGGCGGTAGATCGGATCAAGACCCATCAGCAGGAGCCCTCGCATGTCCAAACTGGTCACGATTTATGGCGGATCGGGATTTGTCGGTCGTTACATCGCACGTCGCATGGCGAACGAAGGATGGCGCGTGCGGGTCGCGGTGCGCCGCCCGAACGAGGCGATGTTCGTCAAACCCTATGGTGTGGTCGGTCAGGTCGAGCCCATCCTGTGCAACATCCGCGATGATGCCTCGGTGGCTGCGGTCATGCACGGTGCCGATGCGGTGGTGAACTGCGTCGGAGTGCTGAACGAGCTGGGCAAGAACGAATTCGATGCCGTGCAGGCCGAAGGGGCCGAGCGGATCGCCCGTATCGCCGCCGAACAGGGCGTTGCGCGGATGGTGCATATCTCGGCCATCGGCGCGGATGCAGAATCGAACAGCGAATATTCCCGCACCAAGGCGCAGGGTGAGGCTGGCGTGTTGGTGCATATGCCGGACGCGGTGATCCTGCGGCCCTCGATCGTTTTCGGAACCGAGGATCAGTTCTTTAACCGTTTTGCAGGCATGACCCGCATGGGGCCGTTCCTGCCTCTGGTCGGGGCCGACTCCAAGTTCCAGCCCGTTTATGTGGATGATGTGGCCAAAGCCGCCGTGCAGGGCGTTCTGGGCCAGGCAGAGGCCGGCATTTACGAACTGGGCGGGCCCGAGGTGAAATCCTTCCGCGCGCTGATGCAGCAGATGCTGGGGGTAATTCACCGCCGCCGTGTCATCATCGGGGTGCCGTTCTTTGCCGCCCGGATTATGGCGGGTGTTCTGGATATCGCCAAATTCGTCAGCTTTCAGCTGTTCCCGAACCACATCCTGACCCGCGATCAGCTGAAGAACCTGCGCCGCGACAATGTGGTGTCCGAGGGCGCCAGGGGCTTTGATGATCTGGGAATCGAGCCGGCCACTTTGGAATCGGTGCTGCCGGATTACCTGTGGAAGTTCCGCCCGGCCGGTCAGTATGACGACATCCAGAATTCGGCCGACAACCTGCGGACCTGATCAGTTGTAGGCGATCACCAGCAGGATCGCGCCCAGGATCACGCGATAGATGACATAGGGCGTGAAACTGACGCTGCGCAGCAGACGCATCATTAGGGACAGCGCCAGCAGGGCCGAGATAAAGGCGAAAAAGGCGGCAATCGCGCCGTCTTTGGCCAGCTGCACATCCGCCTCTCGGATGACTTCTGCCGACAACAGCACGCCTGACGCCAGAATCGTCGGAATCGACATCAGCATCGCGATCCGGGCGCCGTCTTCGCGGCTGTAGCCCAACTGTCGCGCGCCGGTGATGGTGATGCCCGACCGCGAGGTACCTGGGATCAGCGCCAGAACCTGCCACAACCCCATGATAAAGGCGTCGCGCAGCCCCCAATCTCCGGCTTTTTTGGTCTGTGGGCCTTTCTGGTCCATCCAGTACAGAAGCAGCCCGAAACCCAGCATGGTCCAGCCAACCACTGTCATCGAGCGCAAGGACTGGCTGAGCCCGGTTTGGAACAGGATAGTGCCGATGATGATGGTGGGAATCGTTGCGATGATCAGGCCCATAGCCAGCCGGGCCTGCGGGGTATCGACCCGTCCGGTCATGGCGCGGGGCAGGCCGGCGACCGCCTGTTTCACGTCGGACCAGAAATACAGAACCACGGCACCCAAAGTGCCCACATGCACGGCCACATCGATGGCCATCCCCTGATCTTCCATGCCGGTCAGGATGGGCAGCAGGATCAAGTGGCCCGATGAGGAGATGGGCAAAAATTCGGTGATACCCTGAATAATTGCCGCGAGAATCAGTTGGAAAAAGCCCATTTAACCTGCCGTGCTGCCGTCACGTGTTCTTTGCGCGCAATGGGTATAAGTGTGGTGCCGAAAAGGAAAGCGCGTAAATGGGTCCGAATCGGAACTAAAAAACTGATTATTTTCCGCCGATTTCGATTTTCGGCTCAGATTTTTTCAATTTAGGTCAGTACAATTGACTTTTCATTCGGAGCGGTATCTCTTAAAGAAACCCGACCAAGCCAAATCATGGAGTCTGACCCGTGGCCAAGCAACCGATGCTGAAATTTGTGCAGATCGACCGCGTCATGCCGGAAAAGCGTGCCGCCGATGTGCGCAAAGAAGACTTTGACGAGATTTATGCTGAGTTTGCGTCGGCCAAGGCGGAAGAACAAGCCAGCCGCTGCAGCCAATGCGGTGTGCCTTACTGCCAGTCACACTGCCCGCTGCACAATAACATTCCCGACTGGCTGCGCCTGACCGCCACGGGGCGTCTGGAAGAGGCCTATGCGACCAGCCAGGCCACCAACACCTTCCCGGAAATCTGCGGCCGCATCTGTCCGCAGGACCGTCTGTGCGAAGGTAACTGCGTGATCGAACAGTCCGGCCACGGCACCGTCACCATCGGCACGATCGAAAAATACATCACCGACACTGCCTGGGACAAAGGTTGGGTGAAACCGGCCACTCCGGGTGCTGAACGCAGTGAAAGCGTTGGCATCATCGGTGGCGGCCCCGGCGGTCTGGCCGCTGCGGACATGCTGCGCCGTGCCGGTATTCAGGTCACTGTCTATGACCGCTATGACCGCGCCGGTGGGCTGCTGATGTACGGCATTCCGGGCTTCAAGCTGGAAAAAGACATCGTGCAGCGCCGCAATGACCTGCTGGCCGATGGCGGGGTTGAATTCGTGCTGAACTGTGATGTCGACGCCAAAAAATTCGCGGAAATCCGCGCCAAACATGATGCGGTGATAATCGCGACCGGTGTCTACAAGTCGCGCGACCTGACCATGCCGGGCAGCGGGTTGAATGGCATTGAAAAGGCGATCGACTTTCTGACCGCCTCGAACCGCAAGAGCTTTGGCGATGACGTTGAGGATTTCGACAATGGCCGCCTGAACGCTGACGGCAAGAAGGTTGTTGTCATCGGCGGCGGCGACACCGCGATGGACTGCGTGCGCACCTCGATCCGCCAGGGTGCAACCTCGGTCAAATGTCTGTACCGCCGTGACCGCGCCAACATGCCGGGCTCGCAGCGTGAAACCCAGAACGCCGAGGAAGAAGGCGTGGTGTTCGAATGGCTCAGCGCGCCCAAGGGCTTTACCGGTGACGACACGGTCGCGGGCGTGATGGTGCAGAAAATGCGTCTGGGTCAGCCCGATGCCTCGGGCCGCCAGGCGCCCGAAGTGATCGAAGGTGCGGATTACGTCGAAGAGGCCGATCTGGTGATCAAGGCACTGGGTTTCGAGCCCGAAGACCTGCCCACCCTGTTCGGCCAGCCCGACCTTCCCGTGACCCGATGGGGTACCGTCAAGGCCGCGTTCCAGACCGGTGAGACCGAGATGGACGGCGTCTATGCCATTGGTGACATCGTACGTGGTGCCTCGCTGGTGGTCTGGGCGATCCGCGACGGGCGCGACTGCGCCGATGCGATCATCGACCGGTTCAATGCCAAGGCTGCCATCGCAGCCGAATAACCCGATACCCAGCGACAGGAGGGTTCGAATGCCCGAATTGCAAGGCCAATGCATGTGCGGCGCGGTCACCGTCACCGCCACCCCGGCGAAGGACTCGCTGGGCGCATGCCATTGCGACCAATGCCGGCGCTGGACCAGCTCGATGCTGGTGACGTTTCAGGCCGAGCCCGGCTATGCCGCTTTGGGTCCGGTCAAGACCTTCACCTCGTCCGACTGGGCCGAGCGTGCTTTCTGCGCCGAATGCGGATCTGCCCTGTGGTACCGGGTCACCGCGCCGGGCGAAATGCACGGACACACCGAAATGGCAGCGGGCCTGTTCGAAGACACAGGAAACCCGCTGCAACTGGAACTTTTTATCGACAAAAAGCCCGACGGGTACGCGTTCGCAGGCGAGCGCAAGCAGATGACCAAAAGCGAGGTCGAAGCCATGTTTGCCCAGCCGGAAAAAGGAGACAGCCAATGACCAAATACGATGCCGATTGGGTGCGGGCCGAGGAAGCCAAGCGCAAATGGATGGCGGAAAACGGTCTCTATTCCGAGGAAGAAGAGCATTCCTCCTGCGGCGTGGGTCTTGTGGTCTCGGTTGATGGCAAAAAAAGCCGCAAGGTGGTGGATGCCGGGATCGATGCGCTCAAGGCGATCTGGCACCGGGGTGCCGTGGACGCCGATGGCAAAACCGGCGACGGCGCGGGTATCCATGTGCAGATCCCGGTTCCCTTCTTCTATGACCAGATCCGCCGCACCGGCCACGAGCCCAACATGGATGAGCTGATCGCGGTTGGTCAGGTCTTTCTGCCCCGCACCGATTTCGGCGCGCAGGAAAGCTGCCGGACCATCGTGGAAACCGAAGTTCTGCGCATGGGCTATTACATCTATGGCTGGCGACATGTGCCGGTCGATGTCACCTGTCTGGGAGAAAAAGCCAACGCGACCCGTCCCGAGATCGAGCAGATTCTGATTTCGAACTCCAAGGGCGTCGACGAAGAGACGTTCGAGCGTGAGCTGTATGTCATCCGCCGCCGCATCGAAAAGGCCGCGCTGGCCGCGGGGATTTCCGGTTTGTATCTGGCTTCGCTGTCCTGCCGGTCGATCATCTACAAGGGCATGATGCTGGCCGAGCAGGTCGCCGTCTTCTACCCCGACCTGATGGATGAGCGCTTTGAATCCGCCTTTGCGATCTATCACCAGCGTTATTCGACAAACACCTTTCCGCAATGGTGGCTGGCGCAGCCGTTCCGCATGTTGGCCCACAACGGTGAGATCAACACGCTGAAGGGCAATATCAACTGGATGAAAAGCCATGAGATCCGCATGGCCAGCGGCACCTTTGGCGACTATGCCGAGGATATCAAGCCGATCATCGCGGGCGGATCGTCGGATTCTGCTGCATTAGACTCGGTTTTCGAGGTTCTGGTGCGCGCAGGACGTTCGGCGCCGATGGCGAAAACCATGCTGGTGCCGGAAAGCTGGTCCAAGCAGGCGGTGGAACTGCCGCAGGCGTGGCGCGACATGTATTCCTATTGCAACTCGGTGATGGAGCCGTGGGACGGCCCGGCTGCGCTGGCGATGACCGATGGCCGCTGGGTTTGCGCCGGTCTGGACCGGAACGGGTTGCGCCCGATGCGCTATGTGGTGACGGGCGATGGTCTGGTCATCGCGGGATCCGAGGCCGGGATGGTGCCGATTGACGAAGCAACCGTGACCGAAAAAGGCGCGCTGGGTCCGGGTCAGATGCTGGCCGTGGACATGAAGCGCGGCAAGCTCTATCGCGATACGCAGATCAAAGACAAATTGGCCCGTGCGCTGCCCTTTGGCGAGTGGGTCGGCAAGATCAATGATCTGGACGATACGCTGGCCGAAGCGGCCGAGGCGCCGATCTTCTCGGGTGAAGAACTGCGCAAGCGTCAGATCGCTGCGGGCTATTCGATTGAGGAATTGGAGCAGATCCTGGCCCCGATGGCCGAAGACGGCAAGGAATCGATTGCCTCGATGGGCGACGATACCCCATCGGCGGTTCTGTCCAAGCAATACCGCCCGCTCAGCCATTTCTTCCGCCAGAATTTCAGCCAGGTGACCAACCCGCCGATTGACTCGTTGCGTGAATACCGGGTGATGTCGCTGAAAACGAGGTTCGGAAACCTCAAGAACGTGCTGGACGAAGACAGCAGCCAGACTGAAATCATCGTGCTGGGCAGCCCCTTTGTCGGCAACACGCAGTGGGACAAGCTGGTCGAGAACTTCAACTCTCCGCTGGCCGAGATCGACTGCAGTTTTGAGCCCGGCCGGGGCGCGCTGAGCGCCGCTTTGGCCCGTGTCAGAGCCGAAGCAGAAGAGGCCGTGCGCTCGGGCGCGGGGCATCTGGTGCTGTCCGACATGAATTCGGGCCAGGGCCGCGTGGCGATGCCGATGATCCTGGCGACCAGTGCGGTGCATTCGCACCTGACCCGTCAGGGGTTGCGGACCTTCTGTTCGCTGAACGTGCGCTCGGCCGAGTGTATTGATCCGCATTACTTTGCCGTGCTGATCGGCTGTGGCGCGACCGTTGTGAACGCCTATCTGGCCGAAGATTCGCTGGCCGACCGTATTGATCGCGGCCTGCTGGACGGCACCCTGACTGAAAACGTCGCCCGTTTCCGTGAGGCCATTGACCAAGGTCTGTTGAAGATCATGGCCAAGATGGGCATCTCTGTGATCTCGTCCTATCGCGGCGGTCTGAATTTTGAGGCCGTGGGCCTCAGCCGTGCGATGGTGGCTGAATACTTCCCGGGCATGACCAGCCGGATTTCCGGCATCGGTGTCACCGGCATTCAGACCAAGGCCGAAGAAATCCACGCCAAAGCCTGGACCAACGGTCTGGACGTGCTGCCCATCGGTGGTTTCTACAAAGCGCGTAAATCGGGTGAGACCCACGCGTGGGAAGCGACCTCGATGCATATGATGCAGATGGCTTGCAACCGCGCGTCCTATGAGCTGTGGAAGCAGTATTCGGCCAAGATGCAGTCGAACCCGCCGATTCACCTGCGCGACCTGATGGATTTCAAACCGCTGGGCAATCCGGTGCCGATTGAAGAGGTCGAATCGATCACCTCGATCCGCAAACGCTTTGTCACCCCGGGCATGTCGCTGGGCGCGCTGTCGCCCGAGGCGCACAAGACGCTGAACGTGGCGATGAACCGGATCGGTGCCAAGTCCGACTCGGGTGAAGGTGGCGAGGACCCGGCGCATTTCGTGCCGGAACCCAATGGCGATAACCCGTCGGCCAAGATCAAGCAGGTGGCCTCGGGCCGGTTTGGTGTGACCGCCGAATACCTCAACCAGTGTGAAGAGCTTGAGATCAAGGTCGCCCAAGGCGCCAAGCCGGGTGAGGGTGGCCAGCTGCCGGGCATGAAGGTCACCGACCTCATCGCGCGTCTGCGGCATTCGACCAAGGGCGTGACGCTGATCTCGCCACCACCGCATCACGATATCTATTCGATCGAGGATCTGGCGCAGCTGATCTATGACCTGAAACAGATCAACCCGCGCTGTAAGGTGACGGTGAAGCTGGTGGCGTCCTCGGGCGTGGGAACGATTGCCGCCGGTGTGGCCAAGGCCAAGGCGGATGTGATTCTGATTTCGGGTCACAACGGTGGCACCGGTGCTTCACCCGCGACCAGCATCAAATATGCCGGCCTTCCGTGGGAAATGGGCCTGACCGAGGCGCATCAGGTTCTGGCAATGAACAACCTGCGGGATCGCGTGACCCTGCGCACCGACGGCGGCTTGCGCACCGGGCGTGACATTGTCATGGCCGCGATGATGGGGGCCGAGGAATACGGCATCGGTACCGCCGCGCTGATTGCGATGGGCTGTATCATGGTGCGCCAGTGCCAGTCGAATACCTGCCCGGTTGGCGTGTGTACGCAGGACGAAGACCTGCGCGCCAAGTTCACCGGTAGCGCGGACAAGGTCGTCAACCTGATCACCTTCTACGCGCAGGAAGTGCGCGAGCTGCTGGCTAGCCTTGGCGCGCGTTCGATTGATGAGATCATCGGCCGGGCCGATCTGCTGGCGCAGGTCAGCCGGGGCTCGGCGCATCTGGACGATCTGGACCTGAACCCGCTGCTGATTACCGTCGATGGCGCGCAGGACATCGTCTATGACCGTCGCAAGGATCGCAATGCGGTGCCGGATACTCTGGACGCCGAGATCGTCCGCGATGCGGCACGGTTCCTGAAAGACGGTGAAAAGATGCAGCTGTCTTACGCGGTGCAGAACACGCACCGGACCGTGGGGACGCGGGTGTCCAGTCATATCGTGCAGAATTTCGGGATGCGGAACACGTTCCAATCCGATCACCTGCATGTGAAACTGCAAGGCTCTGCCGGTCAGTCCTTGGGTGCCTTTGCGGCGCCGGGTCTGAAACTGGAAGTGTCGGGCGACGCCAACGACTATGTCGGCAAGGGTCTGTCGGGCGGCATGATCGTCGTGCGCCCGCCGCAGGTCAGCCCGCTGAAGGCGGATGACAACACGATCATCGGCAACACGGTGCTGTACGGTGCAACGGATGGGCACCTCTTCGCCGCCGGCCGCGCCGGTGAGCGGTTCGCGGTGCGCAACTCGGGCGCAACAGTGGTGATCGAGGGCTGCGGTTCCAACGGTTGTGAATACATGACCGGTGGTGTCGCGGTGATCCTGGGTGACATCGGTGCCAATTTCGGCGCGGGCATGACGGGTGGTATGGCCTATTTGCACGACCCCGAAGGCAAGGCCGAAAAGCTGATGAACATGGAAACACTGGTGACCTGTCCGGTGACCGTCGACCATTGGGAAGAGCAGCTGAAATCGCTGATCGAAACCCATCAGGTTGAAACCTTCAGCCGCAAGGCTGCGGACATTCTGCAGCACTGGGATGTTGAAAAGGCCAACTTCCTGCAGGTCTGCCCGAAAGAGATGCTGAACAAGCTCAGCCATCCTCTGACCAGAGAGGCCGAGGCTGTCCCGGCTGAGTAAGCCGCCGACAGGGCCCTGAATCAAGAAACCCGCGTGTCACCTGAAACACGCGGGTTTTTTCGATTTCGGACAATTTAGCCAAGTTTATTGCGTTTTTTCTCCGTTCACGCCTAGCTATGGCCATAGTTTCTTCGGGATTTGCAGGGACACTGCTGTCCTACGCGACGAATAGGCAGGAGCAGACACATGCCAACGACCTATACAGACCAGTTTTTTGACATGGATCCGGCGAACCCGCCCGCGGCGGGCACGACGCTGACGGTGCAGAAATACGATCTGGTGGATCAGAATGACGACGGCGATATTGATCGGTTCAACAACGATACCGTCAACGGCGTGGATGTTACCCGCTCGTGGCCAGGGGATACGGTTACAATTAACGTACCCGGTCAGGGAAACGTAACCTACATCGGAACAACCTTTTATCTTGCGGATGGAACGCGGGTTTTCACTCCGACTGACGGCAAGGTGTTGCAAAGCGGCACCTTTGTTTCGTCGACCTTTGTTACCACGCAGGGGCCGCTGGATGTCGGTGATCTGGGCCCGCCCTGCTTCACGCCCGGCACCATGATCGAAACGCCGGACGGTCCGCGCCGGGTCGAAGACTTGCAGCCGGGGGATATGGTCGTCACTGCCGATCATGGTGCGCAGCCCTTGCTGTGGGTGGGCAATACCCGGGTCGAGGCACGGGGCAAACTGGCGCCGATCCGGTTCGAGGCCGGTGTGCTGGGGCTGGATCGTCCTCTGACCGTGTCGCCGCAGCACAGGATGCTGATTGCGGATTGGCGTGCGCCTTACCTCTTTGGTCATTCCGAGGTTCTGATCGCCGCGCATTGTCTGGTCAATGACGATACGGTGACCCGCGTCGAAAACGATGAGGTCGAATATATCCACCTGCTGTTCTCGCGGCATGAGATCGTCATTGCCAACGGGGCGAAAAGCGAAAGCTATTACCCGGGACATGCGGTGACTCAGACGGATCGTGACACTCAGGCCGAAGTGCTGCGCCTGTTTCCGGAACTGCGCAGCCGCGATCCGGTGATGCCGGAAACCGCGCGCCCGGTCATCCGCCCGCGCGAGGCGCGCGCGCTGGCGATATAAACCGTTTCAAACCCCAACGCCGCGTCGTATAGCAACAACATGGCAAGAAAAGCAGCGCGCAAGTCGAGCAGTAAGAAAAGCAAGGCGTCAAAGGCAAGGAAACCAACCACATTGCGGATTCGCCGTTGGGTGACCCGGGCTGTGGTGGGTGTGATTGTCTTTGTGGTCGGGCTGGTGGCGCTATATTCCGTTGTGAACCCGCCGGTGACCCATACGATCTGGTCCGAATGGCGTCGGCTGGGCAAGGTCGAGCGCGATTGGGTGCCGATTGAAGAGATCTCTCCGGTCATGGCCCGCTCGGTTGTGGCGGCCGAGGATGCCAATTTCTGCTTGCACTGGGGCTTTGACGTTGAAGCGATCCGTGATGCGCTGGAAAACGGCGGAACGCGCGGGGCATCGACCATCACGCAGCAGGTGGTGAAGAACGTGTTCCTGTGGCAGGGCCGCAGTTGGGTGCGCAAGGCGCTCGAAACCTCGATCACACCGGTTGTCGAGATTTTCTGGAGCAAGGAACGCATTCTCGAGGTCTATCTGAACGTGGCTGAAACCGGGCAGGGCGTGTTCGGGGTCGAGGCCGCGGCCCAGCGCAATTTCAGCGTGCCCGCCGCCCGGCTGAGCCCGGTCCAGGCGGCCCGGATCGCGGCGATCCTGCCTTCGCCGCGCAATCGGTCTGTCACCGATCCCTCGGTGCGCACCCGCAGGCGGGCCGCGTCGATCCTGGACGGGGCGGCCACCATCCGCGCAGATGGTCGCGCGGATTGTTTCGAGGATTGAAACTCATCGCCCCTCAAGGCTAAAGCTGATGGGGTATTCACTGGTTCGATTAGGAAGCCCATGGCGCGTCTGTTTCACGTTCCCCTGTCCCCGTATTGCCGCAAGGTCCGCCTGTCCCTGGCGGAAAAGAAGATCGAGGTTGAACTGGTCGAGGAACGATATTGGGAAAAAGACCCGGATTTCCTGCGCCGCAACCCGGCCGGTAAAGTGCCGGTTCTGCGTCTGGACGGGCGGGTGATGTCGGAAAGTGCCGCCATTTGTGAATATATCGAGGACACCCGTCCAGAACCCCCGCTGATGCCGAAAACGCCCGAGGCCCGATACGAGGTGCGCCGTCTGGTCGGCTGGTTCGATGACAAGTTTCATCACGAGGTGACCTCAAAACTGTTATATGAGCGAGTGAACAAGAAGGTCACCGGTGAGGGCTATCCGGACAGCAAGAACGTCAAGGAAGGCGCCCGCGCGATCAAATACCATCTGGACTACATGGCTTGGCTGCTGGATCATCGGCGTTGGTTGGCGGGCGATCAAATGACTTTGGCGGATTTCGCCGCAGCGGCGCATCTGTCGGCGCTGGACTATATCTCGGATGTGGATTGGAACCGGTCTGCCGCTGTCAAGGATTGGTACGCAAAGATCAAATCGCGGCCGGCGTTTCGGTCGATCCTGGCGGATCAGGTGCCGGGGTTCCGGCCGCCACCCCATTACGCCGATCTGGATTTCTGATAAGGTGGCAGGGGGGCTGTCTGCCCCCCATCGCGCCGGGGCGCGATTCCCCCGAGGATATTTTTGGCCAGATGAAAAGCGGATCGGGTTTAAAGGGCAAGCTGGTGGCGCAGGCGCTGGGCGAGGGGTTCGTTTCATGCCGTGTGTGTCGACCCTGGGATGTGCCCGAGGTTCCGGCCCGGTTGGAGGCGTTTCTGCAGGCCGGATACCACGGGCAGATGGGGTGGATGGCCGAGCGGACCCATTGGCGCGGTGATCCGGCGGCACTGTGGCCCGAGGCGCGATCGGTTGTCATGCTGGCCGAGAGCTATACACCGGATCATGATCCGACCGAGGTGCTGGATCACCCGGACAAGGCGGCGATCTCAGTCTATGCGCAGAACAAGGATTACCATGATCTGGTCAAGAAACGGCTGAAGCGGCTGGCGCGCTGGCTGATCGCTGAGGCGGGCGGCGAGGTGAAGGTTTTTGTCGATACGGCCCCGGTGCCGGAAAAGGCCTTGGGTTATGCCGCCGGGCTGGGCTGGCAGGGCAAACACACCAATCTGGTCAGTCGGGATTGGGGGAATTGGGCCTTTATAGGGTCTGTTTTCACCACTTTGGACCTGCCATCAGACATGGCCGAGGTGGACCATTGCGGTTCGTGCCGGGCCTGTCTGGATGCCTGTCCGACGGATGCCTTCCCGGCCCCTTACCAGTTGGATGCAACGCGCTGTATTTCTTACCTGACCATCGAACACAAAGGCCCGGTGGACGAGGAGTTGCGGGGCAAGCTCGGCAACCGGATATACGGCTGCGACGATTGTCTGGCCGCCTGTCCGTGGAACAAGTTTGCGGTTGCGGCCAGTGATATACGCTATGCCGCCCGGGATGATCTGAAAGCACCTGTTCTGGCGGAATTGGCCGTGCTGGATGACGCAGCTTTTCGCGCGAAGTTTTCAGGATCACCGGTCAAACGCATTGGGCGGGATCGGTTTGTACGCAATGTGCTCTATGCCATCGGAAACTCGGGAAGGGCCGAGCTTCGGCCCGTCGCGCAGGGTTTGACGGATGATCCGGACCCCACGGTTGCTGACGCCGCGCGCTGGGCGGTGCAACGATTGCCATAAGTGCCGCAAACAGGCTGGACGTGTCGGTCCAAACCGCTAAACCCATCCGCAGCGAACAGGAAGGAGAACCCGATGGCGTTGGCTTTGGGGGTGGATACGGGCGGAACCTACACCGATGCGGTGCTGGTCCGGGATGAGCGTGAGGTGATCGCCTCGGCCAAGTCTCTGACCACGCGGGCGGATCTGGCGATTGGTGTGGGCAAGGCGATTCAGGCGGTTCTGGATGCGGCGCAGGTGGCGCCAGAGCAGATATCGATGGCGTCGCTGTCGACCACGTTGGCGACAAATGCCTTGGTCGAAGGGCAGGGTGGGCGCGTCGCGTTGATCTATATCGGATTCAAGGATGGCGATCTGGACAAACACGGGCTGCGGGACGCATTGAAGGGCGATCCGTCGCTGGTGGTCGGGGGTGGTCACACTCATGCTGGGGGCGAAGCAGCGCCGTTAGACGTGGCGGCGCTTGAGGCCTTTTTAGACTCTCATATAGGTGTTTCGGGCTATGCGGTCGCCGCGCAATTTGCCACGCGCAACCCGGCGCACGAGCTGGAAGCGGCCCGGATCATTGCCGAACGGACCGGTGCTCCGATCACTTGTTCGCATCAACTGTCGGCCAAGTTGAACGGTCCGAAACGGGCTGTGACCGCCGTGTTGAACGCCCGGCTGATCGGGATGATCGACCGGCTTATCGGACGCGCTCAGGACCGGTTGCAGGAAATGGGTATCGCCGCGCCGTTGATGGTGGTGCGTGGTGACGGCGCCCTGATGAGCGCCGATCAAGCACGCGAGCGCCCGATTGAGACGATCCTCAGCGGGCCGGCCGCATCGATTGTCGGCGCAAGCTGGCTGACGGACACCGAGAACGCCCTTGTGTCGGATATTGGCGGGACCACCACGGATGTGGCACTGATCCGCGACGGCAAGCCTGCGATTGATCCCGCTGGCGCGCAGGTTGGCGGCTTCCGCACCATGGTCGAGGCGGTTGCGATGCGCACTCATGGTCTGGGCGGTGACAGTCAGGTGCATGTAATGACCGAAGGGCTGGGCGGCGGCGTGTTTCTGGGGCCACGGCGGGTGCTGCCCGTTTCGCTGATCGCATCTGAGGCGCCCGAGGCTGTTCATGCCGTGTTGGATACGCAACTGCGGGCAACAACGGTGGGGGAGCATGACACCCGCTTTGCACGCCGCGTTCCCGGCATTCACGCCGAGGGGCTGGGCGCGCGGCAAGAAGATCTGTTGGAGCGGTTGGGTGACCAGGTCCTGCCGCTCAGTGACCTGCTGCGAACCCGGATGGAGAACGGGGCTCTGGCGCGGCTGGTGGATCGCGGGATCGTTCAGGTCTCGGGGGTGACGCCATCGGATGCCAGCCATGTTCTGGGTCGGTTGGATGCCTGGGATGCGGATGCCGCCCACAAGGCGCTGGAACTGATCGCGCGCAAACGGGTTGGCACCGGTGACAGGCTGGCCAAGACGCCGGAGGAACTGGCCCAGATCATCGTCGATCAACTGACCGAACAGACAACATTGACCTTGTTAGAGACTGCTTTTGCGGAAGAGGCAGAAGCGTTTGGTGTGCCATCGACCGAATTGGCGCGCCATGTTCTGACGCAAAAGGGCCTGTCCAGCCATCGCGGGCTGCTGGCGTTGGATACGGCACTGAACGTGGATGTGGTGGGCCTCGGGGCGTCGGCGCCCAGCTACTATCCGGCGGTCGGAGAGCGTCTGCGTTGTCGCATGATCCTGCCGGAACATGCGGGTGTGGCCAATGCCATCGGGGCGGTGGTGGGCCGTTTGACCCTGCGCCGAACGGGCACGGTCACGTCCCCGTCCGAGGGCCGGTTCCGGGTTCACCTTGAAGATGGTCCGCAGGACTTCAACGAATCCGAAGCTGCGCTGGACCTGCTGGAATCGGTGCTGCGGTCTGAGGCTGAGGGGGCCGTCCGTCAGGCCGGGGCCGAAGATATCCGGATCGTGGTCGACCGGGATATCCGAACCGCCCGGATCGAGGCGCAGGACGTGTTTGTCGAGGCCATGATCACCGTCGAAGCCAGCGGCCGTCCGCGCGTGGCGACGGGCTAGCCCCCGCAGGGGCCGCCCCTTTATTCAGCCGCGTCGCGTTTGGGTAGAACCCAATCGGGGCGCGGGAAGTGGCAGGTATAGCCGTTCGGAATCCGCTCAAGATAGTCCTGATGCTCGGGCTCGGCCTCCCAGAAATCGCCGACGGGTTCAACCTCGGTCACCACCTTGCCAGGCCAGATGCCGCTGGCGTTGACGTCCGCGATTGTGTCCAGCGCCACTTGTTTCTGGGCGTCATCCACATAGTAGATGGCCGAGCGGTAGCTCATGCCGCGGTCATTGCCCTGACGGTTCAGTGTGGTGGGATCGTGGATCTGAAAGAAGAACTCCAACAGATCGCGATAGCTGATTTGCGACGGGTCGAACCAGATCTCGATCCCTTCTGCATGGGTGCCGTGGTTACGATAAGTGGCGTTGGGCACGTCACCGCCGGTATAGCCGACGCGGGTGCGCGACACGCCCGTCAGTTTGCGGATCAGGTCCTGCATCCCCCAGAAGCATCCCCCGGCAAGTACGGCGCGTTCTTCGGTCATTGGATATCCTCCACATGGATCAGGTATTCGCCATAGCCTTCGGCCTCCATCTCGTCCCGATGGATAAACCGCAGCGCGGCAGAGTTGATGCAATAGCGTAGCCCGCCATGTTCACGCGGACCATCGGGAAAGACATGTCCCAGATGGCTGTCGCCGTGTTTCGAGCGGACTTCGGTGCGGATCATACCATGGGTGGCGTCGTGAAACTCTTCCACATGCTCATGGATGATCGGTTTGGTGAAACTGGGCCAGCCGCAGCCGGATTCGTACTTGTGGGTCGAGGCGAACAGCGGCTCGCCCGAGACGATATCCACGTATATCCCCGGTTCCTTGTTGCCCAAATATTTGCCGGTGCCGGGACGTTCAGTCCCGCTGCGCTGGGTGACGTGGAACTCTTCGGGGGACAGGGCGGCGATGGCCTCGGGGTCTTTGGTATAACGGGTCATGGCTCCTCCGGTCGTTTTTCTTGTGGCATAATCTGGGGGCAGCGGCGGGGAAATCAAAGACCTATTTCAGCGGCCTCGCGCGTTCGTGCAGGTGATCTGCAACGGGGTTTGGAACGTAATGTCAGAAAAGGGAGGCCAAATCATGCTCAGAATATTTGTATTGACGGTTTTGATCCTGCTCGGCCGGGTGGCGCAGGCGGCACCGCTGGCGGGTGAGTTCGCATCCATCGACGGCGGGACTCTGTCGATCGAGGATTGGAGGGGTCAACCGGTTCTGGTGGTGAACACGGCCTCGCAATGCGGGTTCACCGGGCAATATGCGGCTCTGCAAAAGGTATATGAGGCGTTTTCGGATCAGGGCCTTGTGGTATTGGCGGTGCCGTCGGATTCGTTCAATCAAGAACTGGGTTCGGCCGATGAGGTGAAGGAGTTCTGCGAGATAAACTATGGCCTGACCCTGCCGATGACCGACATCACTCCGGTGAAAGGTGCCGATGCGCACCCGTTCTTCAAGGCGGTCGCGGCGCAGACCGGGTTTGAGCCCCGGTGGAATTTCAATAAGATTCTGTTGGACCCCAATGGTGAGGTTGTTGCCACCTATGGCGCGAACACGAAACCAGATGCGCCCAAGCTGCTGCGTCAAGTCGAGGCCTTACTGCCCTGAGCAGGCTGCCGCGCCAGTTGAACCGCCAGAATACCGAGCGTCGTGATTCCGACCCCAACCGCATCCAGCGGTCCCAGTTTTTCACCCAGCAGGATGGCCGCGATGGTGACACCGAAGACCGGGTTGAGGAAATGGAAGGTCGCTGCGCGGGTGGCGCCGATCCGGTCCAGCAGCAGAACCCAGATCAGCGTCGCCAGAAGGCCGGGGAACAGGGTTGTATAGGTAAAGGCCAGCACCAGCGGCACGGTCGGGTGGATGTAGATCGTCTCAAATACCGGTGCTGCGACAAACAATGCGGCAGAGCCCACCAGCATCTGCAACCCGACCACCATCATGAAGTTGCCGCCCGAGGTGGCGCCGCGAATGGACAATGTGGCAAAGGTCAGTGCCAAGGCCCCAAGGCAACACAGGGCCACGCCGAACATGTCAACACCACCACCGATCCGCGTGCTCATGATCAGGGCCACGCCCGCAAAGCCGGCAAACAGGCCCAGCACCGCAACCGGTCGCAGCTTTTCGCCCAGAAAAACCCATCCCGCCAGCGCCACAAGCAGCGGCATGGTCGAGGCGATGATAGCCGCAAGCGACGCCTCAACCGTTTGCATCGCATAGAAGTTCAGACCCAAATAAAGGGCATTCTGACAGATTCCGAACAGGATTGTCGCCCGCCATTGGGGCCGGGTCAGGTTCCAGCTTTGACCCATGGCGCGCGCAATGGCGACCCCGAGAAGCCCCGAGATCAAAAACCGCAACGCCAGTGAAAACAACGGAGACGCATCTGCGACGATGATCCGGGCCGAGGTGAAAGCCGAGGACCAGATGAACGCAAATGTCAGCCCCATGGCAATGGCGCGAAGGTCCATTCCACTCCCCTCTCAGCACTTTCGCGCACTGTTTATCAATTTCGCATTTACCGCAAGGCGGGTCGCTTTTTTGCGTCAAAAAAGGCACATCCGGTCCACAGCATTAACCCATCAGTCGTTTTTATTGATTGACTCGCCAATAAAAGATAACAGCAGGCGCATCTGAAACATAATGGGAGGTGTGTTAAGTGTTGTTGGAGTACATCCTGTCGTTCGGCGTCCTGCTGGCTTTGGGCCTGGTCGCTTTCTTTGTGGTGAAGTGGTGGAACCTGCGCTGTGTTGGCGTAACCCCCGTTCATCTGTTCACGTTCATCGCTATCCTGTTCACATCCGGTCTGGATGTAGGCCTGATCATGTTCCCGTTGACCGAGTTCGGGGGATACGCCGAGGACCCCGCCTATGCTTTCGCCAACCCGCTGGCCATCGAGTTCGGGTTCTGGGGTTTCCTGATCTGGGCCTTCTACTTCCTGACGGCGTTCTATTTCTGCGTGATCGAACCGCGGGTGAAGTTCTTTGAGATTCCGCTGGTCAAACTGGTCAACAACGTGGTCATCATCGGCACCTGCGCCTTCACCGCCAGCCTGTTCCTGATCTACCTGCCGGGTTACCTGCCCGAGGTTGGTGACGGAGAGTCCGTGGTCGGCACCTTCTATATCATCGTATTCGTCGTCATTCTGGCGGCGGCCTATTCGTCGACCGACCTGAAATACGTGCGCATTCTGTCGGTGGGCTCGACCTTCCTGTTCCTGGCGCTGATCCTTGGCATGTGGGCGGCCGCAGGCATGGGTGTCACCGGGTTCCTGGAAACCGGCAGCAATATCGGTGCCTATTTCGCGAACCTCCACAAGTTCGTCCTGCCGCTGACCGACTATCACGCCTTCTACCTGTTCTGGTGGTTCGCATGGTCGATCATGATCGGCCAATTCACCTCGCGCTTTGTCGGCGGTCTGACCACATGGCAACTGCTGGCGGCGCTGCTGATCTTCCCGTCGATCCCGCTGGGGATCTGGTTCACCGTTCTCTACTACTTCCACCTGAACGGCATCCAGGCTGCGGGCCTCATCAACATCGCAATGGTGATCGTCGGCGTGACCTTCGTGATCAACTCGCTGGACTCGCTGATCCGTCTGTATACCGACAACCTGAACATGACGGTCGAGCGGTTCGGCAAGGCCCCGTACGTTGCGGGCAACGTTGCGCTGCTGTTTGTCCTGACCCTGCTGTTTCAGAGCCAGTGGCTGCAAATCCAGTGGATCGGGGCCGTGGTTGTCGGCCTGTATCTGGCCTGCGTGGTCTATATCCTGATCGCCAAGCGCAAAGAGGTACTGAGCATCGATTCAATGCCCGAGGATCGCGATCTGGATTTCCACAAGGTTGAGACGGTGCACTGAACGGGGTCGGCCAAAAAACTTGAAACGGGCGCTTCGGGCGCCCGTTTTCTTTTAGAGAGGCGTCTTGTCGCGACTGGGTCCGCTTTGCGGACAAAGCTGTCGTCAAAATTTACCGGCAGAACGACTGCTTCGTGCAATTGCTTTATCGACTATCCGTTGCTCACGGTTTGTCTGGCCCTCATAGTGAAGATCATTCGAATAAGGTGCCCGTTCGTTGAATAAGCTTCATTTAGCGGTGGACGAAAGCGGCTTCGGGACAAGTTCTTCTGCGAGAGTGGCAATTGCGTCGACACGCGCGATGCGTCGTGATCCGGGTCGGAAGGTCAGGAAAACGCTGTATGGCCGGTCATTGTGAATTTCGCTTCGCGCACTCGCACACGAAAAAACGCTGCCTGCGCTCGAAATCTGGCGCTGTGACGCGGCGATGAATCCGGCCTTGGGTTCAGCACGCAGCGAGGCTGGACCGGTGGGTTCACAAGGAGCGGACGTAGCCGTCATCAAAGTCGATTGCGTGAAGGTCTGCTTTCGTTACCAATCTCTAGTTGGGTCCTAAAGGATGCTAACGCGGCTCAAGTCCGCAACATACGCCACTTCTGGCGGATTAGGATTTCGCCAGTGGCGGTATCCAAAGTGAACACCCGCAGGATGTTGTAGCTGGATCGCCCTTTACCCTGTTCAATCGCCTCAAGGGTGATGCGCGCGGCGAGGTTAGTTTCCGGAATGATGGGCTTGGCAAAGCGAATTTCGCTGATTTCTGCACCAATCAACGGCTGGCCACCAAAAGGGCGAGCCTCGACCGCCATACGCATTGTGAGGGCCAGTGCGTGCCAACCGCTGGCGACAAGTGACCCAAAGAAACTGTCCAAGGCCGCGCTCTCGTCGACGTGCATCGGTTGCGGGTCAAACTCTTTCGCGAATTCAACCATTGCCTCTTTGGTGAGCCGCATTGATCTACTGGTGATGGACTGCCCAACTGCAAGCGATGTCGGTTCAGCCATGCATTTTCGCGCCCTTGGTGATTTTATCGACGATCTTCGTGTCCGCGCGGAGGGCTATGCCGACGGTGTTTGCTTCACTGGCATCGTGTTCGGCAAAAACGGCTCGGTTTGCAGCGTCATGACCGGTCGCAAACATCTCTTCGATGTAGGCAACAGTTTCCACATCACGGCTGTGAGCACGATTACGAATGTTCGTCATGACGTTGGCAGCACCCGTCAACACGATCACAGGCTGGACTGACATCGGAAGATGCACATTGCCGTCGGCGTCTCTGTAATGTTCGCCGATGATGTCAGGGTTGGCACCCGCAATCCCACTCATAAGAAAGGCGGTCACATTGAGCTTCTGCCAGGTCGCAAGGTCGTCACGCACAATGATTGCTATCTTGGTATCGAACATTCTCAGGCTTTCTACTTGGTTTGCAGCGCCGCGAGGGTCTGAAGGCTCTTGCGCACACTAGGTGCCGATTGACTTAACTCGGCATCGATTTCGTCGTTCAATTCATCCATGCCGGCTTGCATAGCAGGCAGTGATTTCACGCCGTGCGAGGTGAGGAGCAGTCGATAGAGTCGTCTGTCTGCTGGGTCGGCTTCCCTCATGAGAAGATTAAGCCCTTCCAGGCGGTCGATGACGCCAACAATTGTAGCACTGTCGATCATCAAGGCCGCTCCAACTTCTGCTGCAGTTGGCCGATCCGCCTCGGACACGGCTTGGAGCACCGCAAATTGGATGGGTGTTACTCCAAACGGTGACAGACGCGCGCGCGATAGGCGCGCTATTGTCTTTGCCGCAGCACTTGCCTGAAAACTGATGCAGTCGCGAATATGTTCCATGCAAACTAATTACTTGTATACAAGCTTCTTGTAAAGTACAATGTGCTAAGCACGTTTCTCCTTCATCGATGCAGGGGCTCTATCGCCAGATAGCAGCAGTCTCAGGACTCGACCAATATGGTGCTTTTCCGGACTACACCGCAGGTCAATTTGAGGAGCTTCGCGACAGTCTAAGCAGTATCATGGAGAACAATATGACATTTGAAATCGCGCCATTGGTTCCGGAGCTTTGGTGCACTGACTTCGAAGAATCGATGAAGTTCTACACTGAATCCATCGGCTTTGAAGTCGTCCAACAGCGAGGCCATGATCCCCACGCATACATATCTTTGAACCAAGCTCAGATCATGCTTGCACATTGGACAATCGATGGAGGCTGGGAGCCTTGGCATCCTAAGCCGATGGAGCGACCCTTCGGACGTGGGATAAATTTCCAGTTTTTGGTTCACAACGTACAGGGTCTGTATGATCGAATATGCTCAATAGGGATTGAGCCATTCGTCGATATTCATGATGCGGAAGTCTGGAAGACCGGTTGCATGGATACAAGGCGGCAGTTCATAGTTCTTGATCCCGACGGATATCTTTTACGGTTTGCCCAAAGTGTTGGCATGCGCGCGGTCACAGACACCGATCACAAAAGACTGAATCAGAAATATGGAACGCGTTCTTCTTAAAGCTGTTTCGAACTGAGAGTCGCTGCAATGCTGGCAGCACTATTAGTCTGAAACGCAGTCCACTGACATGGAAATGAGCCAAATGAAGATCACCAAACTCAGCGTCTTTCAAAAGGATTTACCCTATGTGGGCGGCGGGCTGGCAGTTGGTGATCTGGCCGCAGACCGCGCGAGGACATTTGACACTTTCAACAGTACTGTAGTGGTCATCGAAACTGACGCGGGCATCAGCGGATGTGGCGAGTCCTGCCCCTGGGGCGCGAGCAATCTCGGGGCGCTGCCTGCCATGCCAGGTCTTGCCAAGGCTTTGTCAGGGAAAGACCCGCGAGAGCTTTACAAAATTGAGCGGATAATGGATGCGGCTATCGAAGGCTACTTCTATGCCAAAAGTGCCGTTGATATGGCCTGCTGGGACATCCTCGGCAAAAGCGCCGGTATGCCGGTTTACATGCTTTTGGGAGGCAAGTTGTGCGATGGTGCCCCGCTCTATCGCTGCGTCATGGAGCAAGAGCACGACAAGATAAAGGCCGAGATAGAGCAGTACAGAGCGGCAGGGTACAGGTATTTCAAACTCAGGGTCGGCATTGAACCCGAACGCGATATCGAACTCATTCGCTTCGCTGTTGGACTGGCTCAGCCGGGAGAGTTTGTTTACGCGGACGCAAATTGTCGGTGGACCCTGCACGACGCTTTGAAAGTTGTGAGGGCGGTCGATGATCTAGATGTCATGATCGAACAACCCTGCCTCACCTACGAAGAGTGTTTGCATGTGCGGGCGCGCACGAACCTGTCGATGAAGCTCGATGAACTCGTGACCAATCAATTCACGGCAGAGCGAATGACGCAAGATCTGATTGCAGACGTCGCCTGTGTGAAAATGGCACGGATAGGTGGCCTGACCAAGGCACGTAGAATACGCGACTACTTCGTAGATCACGGGATCAAAGTCGTACCCGAATGCATGATGGGTGGTGAAATTGTGTCTGCGGCTGTATCCCATTTTGCAGCGTCCACACCCGCAGAGTTGACTTTCAATACGACCGACCTGCATGCCTATCACACAGAGCCGACCGGCACGGCTGCACCGCCGACTTCAGATGGGCGGATGTATTGCCACGATACCCCTGGTTTGGGTGTTGATCCCGATTTCGACAGTTTGGGTGATCCGGTGGCTGTCTTCGAGTAAGGGAAACAGCGGAGATCCCACTAAAGCTGAACATCATGCGTGTTTCAGCATTGGATAAAATGGGCTTGGTATGAACGTTAGGGCCGGAGGGGATCAGAGTTTGTATCCCCGAGACGCCGAACGGGCGGAGTTACCAAGCGGATTTGTGCTCGAACATCTGAGCGAAGGTGAGTACCGTCATCTCAACGCCAAACAATGAGGGGCTCAAGTTCGAAATTCTGTTGATTGTTGGAATAGGACTTGCTGGTGGTTTCGCTGTCGGTGCGCAAGCTCAAATCGCTGGCTCAATGGGAGATCGCATCGGTGGAGCCGCCGGAAGCTTCAAAGTCCACCTTGGAGGCGCTCTCGCGTCGCTTGCGCTGCTGATCGTCCGGCGGGGAGAGAGCATTAGCGAATGGAGGCACTTACCCTGGTATATGTTGGGAAGTGGTTTTCTCGGACTGATCCTGTATCTGACCCTCAGTCAAACCATACCAAAACTGGGGGCAACATCCGCTATTTCATTGGTTGTTGTCGGCCAGCTTCTGGTGGGGCTGCTGATCGATCACTTCGGTCTATTTGATGCCTCTGTCAGAAGCATCGATTCAATGCGAATTGCCGCAGCTGTCCTGCTCTTGGCCGGAGCCTATATGATGTTACGCTAAAATCGCATTCAGCCTTTAAGCGTCCGTGTCGGGCTCGGTGCAATCCTCTGACGGTTTCGATCTCCCTTCGCGGAGCGGTAAATCATTGAGTAGGCGGAAGCAGTGCGGGACAGACCCGCCTTTTGCTCAAGCAGCCATTGCTGACGCGGCATTCGTTCGCGGGAGCAGCACGAATAACTCTGCGTTGCAACTGACGTCACCAGAATGGTCATTCTCGGCCGCGGTGAAGCGCAGGTCAAAAGCCGCCTCTTTACTGCAACCAAGGTCGAACATTAACCATTGCACAGGCAAGACCGATGGCGTCGACCGAGCCGCCTTGCAAATCTGGCACTACATGATCTCAGGCGTTAAATCCTATCGTGAAAACGCTAGGGATGAAGTCACGCCATCGGCGCGTTTGGCGATGTTGATTTAGCACAGCCTGAAAGAAAATGTATCATTGGGACTGAATGCAGTACCGAGGAAACTGTGCAGCCAACAATGTTAGTTCGACGCTTCAAGCCTCGGTCAGGTGTTTCCTGACAGTCGGATCGATCTTATTGCTTTGGATTGGGTAGATACCACAGGCAGCAATAGCCTCGCGCGCTGATACACGCTCGTGCAAGCGTTTCCAAATTGTTTTGGCTGCGTAGGGATGCGGGTAAGGGCGCCATGCGACGCCCATAGTCATTCCTCGCAGATACTTCAATTGTTGACGGTGCGCCGAGTACAGGATCGTATTGGCAACGCAGCCTTCACGCGCGAGCTCGTGTTCAGTCACAAATATCCTGTTTCCCCGCATTGTCACCAAGCCAGCATAGCGCGAAATCTGATGCGTGCTTTTGTCTGGGGATGTGGCAATTTCCCGAGAGCGGATCGTGACAAGCCCTTCAACTTCCTGGATGCGTATTAGCGAGCAGAATATCTTTCCTTCCCAAGAGGGCGTGCAAAAATATGAATGGTAGAAACCTACGTAACGTCTGAGGTTTTTCTGTTGATCCCGAAAGGGATCCAGAAACACATCTGTGGGCGTTTTGCCAATTTGTGGCCGAACACCCTTTAGCATGCGTTCAAAGCTTGTTGTTTCCGCGAAGAGTTCGGCCTCGGTCAGATCGAAATGGCGTGCAATGCGGCGCATGTTGTGGGCCGAAGGCAGGCTAGAGCCATTCAGGTAACGATTGAACTGCTGTCTGTTGACGCCGATATCGCGGCAAATCTGCGAAATACTGCCGTGTTCTGCGCATAAAGACTTTAGGTTTGCAGAAAAATTCTCTGACACAGGCACAACCTTTCGCGTTTTGACGCTATTCCGCGACAAATAGCATTAATTCGCACAAGTTCGCACAATTTGTTTTTCTGCAAACTGGTTTCTTCTTTGGCATCAGCTCGCAACAGACAAGCCGCCAGATGCCGATTGAAACCATTGAAAACACATGGATCACACTCTCCGATGGGCGGAGGCTTGCTGCGCGGCTCTGGTTATCCGGAGCAGGCCCTGCACCGGCCATTCTGGAATACCTGCCTTACCGCAAACGCGACGGTACAGCGCCGAGAGATGAAACCACACACACAGTTTTTGCCGAGGCGGAGTATGCCTGCATTCGGGTCGACATAGCCGGCACCGGTGACAGCGAAGGGCAATTCGACGACGAGTATTCCGAACAGGAGCTGTGTGATGGTGAAGAAGTCATAGCCTGGATCGCCGCGCAGGATTGGTGTGACGGCCAGGTTGGGATGATCGGAATATCGTGGGGTGGGTTTAACGGTTTGCAACTGGCCTTCCGGCAACCACCTGCTTTGAAGGCGGTGGTCAGCGTTGCCTCGACCGTAGATCGGTTTGCGGACGATATCCATTTCATGGGCGGGTGCTTGCTGAGCGACAACATGAACTGGGGCAGTCAAATGTTTGCTTATCTGACCCGCCCCGCTGATCCGGACCTTCGCGCGGACTGGCGTGAGGACTGGTTGGCCAGACTTAATAACGTGCCATTCTCAGCCGCAGATTGGCTGCGCCACCAGACGCGTGATGCATTTTGGCGGCACGGCTCGGTTTGCGAGGATTGGTCCGCAATCCAAACCCCCGTTTTGGCCATCACGGGTTGGGCAGATGCCTACGTCAATGCGCCCCCGGCTTTGGCGGCCAATCTGACGGTGCCAACCAAGGCCACCATCGGGCCATGGGAACACCGTTATCCCCATATCTCGAAACTCGACCCTGCAGACTTTCATTCCGAAGTGATCGGCTGGTTTGACCGCTGGCTGAAGGGGCAGGAAAATGGGGCCGAGGACCTGCCTGCGTACCGGGCTTACATGCAGGAACATTTCAATCCGACGGCGCACAACTCTGCCCGGAAAGGTCGTTGGATTGCAGAAACCGCTTGGCCGTCGCCGCATGTGTCAGAACAGGTCTGGCATTTAACACCCGGCGGGTTCTCACGGGAACCGGCTACAGGCTCGGTTGCTATAACGTCACCCAGTCATGTCGGTGCGGACGGCGGGTATTTCTGTGCGGGCATGCGGATCGACAATGAGCTTGCCGGGGATCAGACAAGGGATGATGCCCTGTCGGTATGTTTTGACAGCGCGCCGCTACAAGCCCCGCTGGAACTGCTGGGCCGCGCAAAGCTAAAGTTCCGGTTCTCGGTAGATCAGCCCGTTGCCCAGCTTGTCGCTAGGCTCTGCGATGTCTCGCCTGAAGGTGTATCGCAGCGCATAAGCTATCGTCCGTTGAACCTGTGCCACTACCATGGCCACGAAACGCCCGAAACCTTGCAACCGGGTGAAATCTATGAGGCCGAGATTGCCCTGAACGAATGCGCGCATCATCTGCGCGAGGGGCACGTTTTGCGGCTGGCGCTGTCGACGTCGTACTGGCCGATCGTCTGGCCAGCACCGCATTCGGCCGAGGTGACTTTGCAATTGAGTGATTGCGCCCTGCACCTGCCGGTACGCGAGGTCACACAAGAGATTCAAGCGTCGGAACCCGGTCCGGCGCAGGACTATCCGGTTCTAGCCGCTGAACAATTGCGCCCGCCATCCTCGCAATCCGAACGCATCATGACCGATGACGGACAGGTCTTGCTAAAGACGTTTGATGACTATGGCAAAACGCGCGACCCCTATCACGATCTGATCGTCGGCAGTGACGTGCGCATGCGCTACGGCATTCACCCCGATGATCCGGCATCTGCGTGTTTTGAGACCGCCTGGAATTTCACGTTTGAACGGGCGGATTGGCAGGTCGCCATCTCGACCGAATGCCGGATGACCTGCGATGCGCAGAATTTTTATCTCGACCGCAAGCTACGCGCCACCGAAGGCGCGGATGAAATCGAAGTTCTGACGAAAGAATGGTCCGAAACCGTTCCGCGCGGGCTTCTGTGACTTAATCCAAGGGAGGATACAATGAAGATCGAATGGACAAAGGCCAATGTAGGCCGCCGGGGATTCCTGAAAGGTGCAACCGCGCTTGGAGCCGCCACGGCGTTTCCGATGGGGTGGGCGAACCGCGCGTTTGCGGCAGATGACGGCGTTTTGAGGGTGCGGGCCTATGGCGACGCACAAAACATGGACCCGGCCCATTCCGTTGGTGTCGTTGAAGAAGAGGTTCATGCCTCGATCTACAACAAGCTGATTCAGTACAAACCGGGCGAGGAATGGGGCTGGCAGTTGGATGCGGCCACGACGATCGAGCAGGTTGATCCGACCCATATCAAGTTCGCATTGCGTGACGATATCGGGTTTACCAACGGATTTGGCGCCATGACCGCCGAGGACGTCAAGTTCAGTATGGAACGGATCGTGGACGACGCGACCGACAGTCCGAACAAGCCCGACCTGGGGCCGTTCAGCCACGTGGATGTGACTGGTGAGCGTGAAGGTACGATTGTGCTGAACAAACCGTTTGCACCGATCTGGTCGATTGCCCTGCCGTATATCACGGGCAACATTGTCTCGAAAGCGGCGGTCGAAGCCGCCGGTGGCCGGATCGGTGCTGATCCGGTGGCAGAGTCCGGCCCGTATCTGCGGGACAGCTGGTCGCCCAAGGAAAAGACTGTTCTTAAGCGTAACCCCGACTGGAAAGGGGATGCCCCCACCTGGGACACTGTCGAGATCTATCCGATTGACGATGAAAACACCGCCGAGATTGCGTTCGAGGCCGGTGAACTGGACGTAACGCGCGTGTCGCTGGGCTCGGTCGAGCGTTACCGCGCCGGGGTTCCCAACGGTGGATCACTGGTTGAGAAACCCTCGCTCTATTATGTCTGGATGGGCATGAACGTTGAGCATCCAAAGCTGCAAAACCAAAAACTGCGGCAGGCGATTCAACACGCGGTGGATGTCCCCAGTATTCTGGAGGCCGCGTATTTTGGTGCTGCTGAACCAGCGACGGGCATCATCGCGCCGGGTCTTGCCGGGCATCGGCCATCTTCGCTTGTGCCACCGGCAGCAGACTTTGAGAAAGCGGCGCAGCTGCTCGCGGAGTCCGGTGAGACAAACGTCACACTGACCCTCGATACGTTGAACAAGACGACGTTCACAACTACCGCCCAGATCATTCAGGCTACGCTGGCGCAGATCGGGATCACTGTTGAAGTAAACGTCCTGGAATCCGGTGCGTTCTGGGCGTCGGGTGACAATGAAAACCTGCAGCTTGTTCTGAACCGCTTCTCAATGACCCCTGACCCGTATTATGCGACGTCGTGGTTCACGCCCGAACAGATCGGAAAATGGAACTGGGAACGCTTTAACAGCCCTGAATTCAACGAAATCCATGAAACTGCGGCTGCGGAAACGGATATTGCAAAACGGGCAGAAATGTATCAGCGCGCGCAGGATCTGATGGAAGAAAGCGGGGCCTATCGCTTCATCACCCATGAGGCGACACCGGTCATTCACAGTGCCCGGGTCATTCCTGCACTGCGGCCAGATGGCCTGTCGTTGCTTCGCTATTTCGGCAAGGCGACCTGACCTCCCCGGGTCGACCAGGTACGGCGGGCGCGTGAGGCTCGCCGTGCCAAATTGAACGCCATCAAGCCATAAGGAGCCAGTTGGCCATGCTGAATTTCGCAACCCGTCGCTTCGGGCTGTCGCTGCTCATCCTGTTCGTGGCGGTCACCGTCATGTTCCTGATGATCCGCGCCGTCCCTGGCGATCCGGTCCAGATCATGTTGGGCCCGCGTGCCACGCCCGAGCTTCAGGCCCAACTCACGGCCGCGCTGGGGCTTGATCAACCGATCTGGAAACAGCTTTTGATCTTTTATGGGAATCTTCTGCAAGGAGACCTGGGAACCGATGTCTTTTCGGGCCGGTCCGTGACGGACATCGTATTCCAGCAGTTGCCATATACTCTGGAACTGATTTTTGCGTCGATCCTGTGGTCTGCGACACTGGGCATTGCACTTGGCGCCTATGCGGCTGCACATCCCAACACGCTGATCGACCGGATCGCGGCCGCAATATCTGTCAGCTTCGTGGCTGCACCTGCCTTTGTTGTCGCGCTTCTGGCGCTTTTAGTTTTTGCCGTGCATCTGCAATGGTTTCCAGCCATTGGCGCAGGAGAGGGGTTTTGGGATCGGCTGGACCACTTGGTTTTGCCCGCCTTTGCCATCGGCCTCAGCTGGGTTGGCTATATTGCCCGGCTGGTGCGCGCCTCGATGTTAGAGGTTATGGGCGAAAGCCATGTGCGCACAGCGCGGGCTTTTGGCATCGCCGAACGTCGCGTGGTCATGGTCTATGCGTTGCGCATCGCCATTCTGCCAGTCGTTACCGTGATCGGCGTTGGAATGGGCTTTCTTCTCAGCTCGGCCGTTTTTGCTGAGATTGTCTTTGCCCGACCGGGATTGGGTAAGTTGGTGATCGATAGCATCACGACCCGCAACTACCCGATTGTCATGGGCTCGGTCCTCATTTCAACGGCGCTGTTCGTGGTGTCGACGGCCTTGGCAGACCTGATCAATGCGTTGCTCGATCCACGTGCACGCACGGCTCACTGAGGGGAGAGAGGCATGGAAAAATCTCGTTCCGAACTGGGTCAGATCATCGTCGGCGTTGCCCGTGACCCGCTTGGCCTTATGGGGTTGATCATCGTCGGTGTTATCGTGTTCTGCGCCATCTTCGCCTATTGGATCGTACCCTACGATCCGATTGCGATGGATATCAAATCCCGCATGCAAGGCCCGTCTGCTGCGCACCTGCTGGGTACTGACCAACTGGGCCGCGACACGTTTTCGCGTGTGATCGCCGGGGGTCAGGTCGCGCTCAAGGTGGCGTTGCCGGCCGTGTTCGGCGCGATGGCAATTGGCCTGACGCTGGGCATGATTGCCGGGTATGGGCCGAAATGGCTGGATAACCTTCTGATGCTGTTTTTCGACACCATCAGGTCCTTTCCGACCGTGATGTTCGCGCTGGCTGTTGTTGCCCTGGTTGGTCCCAGCTTGCAGACGGTGGTGTTTGTGGTCATGGCGACCTCGATCCCGACCTATGGGCGCGTGGCGCGGACCCAGACACTGACGTTGCGCAACTCCGAATTCATTCTGGCCGAACGCTCGATGGGGGCCAGCATGGCGCGGATTCTGGGTGTGCATATGCTGCCCAACATCATCGGCGTTCTGGCGGTGCTGGCGGCGATGGATATCCCCACGGTTATCGCGCTTGAGGCTGGCCTGTCCTTTTTGGGACTGGGCGTTAAACCCCCGACACCCAGCTGGGGAGCTTTGCTGAAGGATGGCTATTCGCTGATCCGTCAGACGCCGTGGCTGGTGGTGGGCGGGGGCCTGCCGATCATTCTGGCAACGCTTGGATTCACCTTCCTGGGTGAAAGCCTGCGCGACGTGGTTGATCCGAAATTGAGGAAACAGCGATGACCGACACACTTCTGGAAATCGACCACCTCAGCGTCGACTACGAAACAGGCCGTGGCGATCTTAAGGCCCTGAGGGACATCACTTTCAACGTCAACAAGGGCGAAATCGTCGGTATTGTCGGGGAATCCGGCTGTGGCAAATCCACCTTGATCTCATCCATCCTGCGCCTGACTGCCCCCAATACGCGGTTCCGTGAGGGAGAGGTTCGGTTCAAAGGACAGGACCTGTTGAAGGCGTCCGAGCGTCAGATGCGCGACCTGCGCGGTGCGGACATATCCATTGTCTTTCAGGATCCGATGCAAACGCACAATCCGGTTCTGACCATCGGGCAGCAGATGCTGGACATTCAGCACCGCTCTAAACAGTCAAAGACGGATAAGCTGGCCCACGCGGCCAAAATGCTGGGCGCGGTTGGCATTCCCGATCCCGAAGCGCGCCTGAAGCAGTATCCGCATGAATTCTCTGGCGGGATGCGCCAGCGGATCGCTATCGCGATGGCGTTGATGTCCGAGCCCGATCTATTGATTGCGGATGAACCGACAACTGCGCTGGATGCAACTCTTGAAGTACAGATCATCGAGCGTCTGCAAGAGTTGCAGCGCGAGTTTCATTGCGCCATCCTGTTCATCTCGCACCACTTGGGAGTGATAGCGGAACTCTGCGACCGGGTGGTGGTGATGTATGCCGGTGCGGTTGTCGAAAGCGGGGACGTGCGAGAAATTTTCCACAACCCCAAACACCCTTACACACGCCGCTTGATCGAGTGTGACCCCGGCCACATCAAGGAACGCGCCCGCGTATTGCCGACTATTCCCGGCGAAGTGCCCGATCTGGCCAATCTGCCGGGCGGCTGCATATTCCGGGACCGGTGCGATCAAGCGATGGCGCGCTGCGCCAGCGACGTGCCGCCACTGGATCAATTGAAAGAGGGCCACCACGCCGCGTGCTGGCTGAACCACGAGGAGGTCACATCATGAGCTTGCTGAACGTTGTGGACCTGAACACAAGCTATGGGCCGGTCAATGTGCTGGCAGGTGTCAGCTTTACCGTAGAGCCCGGCGAGACCTACGCGCTGGTCGGTGAAAGCGGTTCTGGCAAAACAACCGTTATTCGTGCCATTGCTGGGCTTGCACCTGCGCAAGATGGCTCGGTTACTTTTGAGGGTCAGGAAATCCGCGGAGCGCCGGAAAGTGTCATGCGCCCCCTGCGCAAAGACATGGCAATGATGTTTCAAGACCCAGTCGGAAGCCTGTCGCCACGCCTGACAATCCGCAGTCTGATCACAGAACCCTATCGCATTCAGGGCATGAAGGATCGCGATCTGGATGCCGAAGCGAAGCGCCTGTTGGAAATGGTCAACCTGCCCACGCATTTTGCGGATCGTTACCCTTATCAGCTGTCAGGCGGTCAGGCACGGCGCGTGGGCGTGGCACGAGCGTTGGCGCTGGAACCCAAGCTGATCCTTGCGGATGAGCCGACCGCGGGCCTTGATGTGTCGGTGCAGGGTGAGCTCTTGAACCTGCTCAACGATCTGCGCGAAAGGCTGGGGCTGGCGATGGTGATCATCACCCATAACCTCAGCGTCGTGCGCCACGTTGCCGACAGAATGGGCATCATGTATCTGGGTCGATTGGTAGAAGAAGGTACGACTGAGGCGATATTCAACGACCCCCGACACCCCTATACGCGCTGCCTTCTGAGTGCCAACCCAGAGCCGGACCCGGATGCGCGATTGGAACGGATCGCCCTCAAAGGGGAACCTCCCAGCCTGCTGAAACGCCCCTCGGGTTGCGAATTCCGCGAACGTTGTCCTTTTGCCAAGGACATTTGCACCCAGACCCCGGAATGGGAAGTGGACGGCGACCACGGGCTGCGCTGTCTGGCCCCGCTGTCGTAATAGGAAGACCGATGCCAAGCACTCTCTATTTCAATGGCACAATCCTGACGATGGATGCGCAGAACTCGTCACCAGAGGCAGTTCTGACCGAAGGAAGCCGAATTCAGGCAGTGGGCGCCGAGGCTGATCTGCGCCCACGCATGACGGCGGACTCTCAGGAATACAACCTTCAGGGTCGTACTTTGATGCCTGCGTTTATCGACCCACACGGGCATTTCCCAGATCCGGGGTTTATCCGTCTGTTCCGTGTCAACTTGTCGTCACCTCCGTTAGGAGATTGTAGCCAAATGGCGCAGGCGCTGGACAGGCTGCGAGAGAAGGCCGACGCAACGCCTGAGGGCGAATGGGTCATGGGGGTGTCGTTCGACAATACGTCCATTCTGGAAGGTCGAATGCCCACGCGGGCCGAGTTAGACACTGTTTCACAACGCCATCCGATTTGGGTTATTCATGCGTCAGGTCATAGTGGTGCGGCAAATTCCCTTGCGCTTGAGAGACGCGGAGTAAACCGTCAAACCCCCGACCCGGAAGGCGGCCGTTTTGGCCGGGATTCTGAAACCGGGGCGTTGAATGGGCTGATCGAAGGTCTCTCGGCCATGGGTCAGATGGGCGATACCGATTTCCTGATCGATCGCGAAAGATTCTGGCAGGGCTTTGACGCCTGTCGCGACGAATACCTGTCCCACGGCGTGACTTACGCCCAAAATGCCTGGGCGTCGCTAGCCATGCTGGATCACTTCGCCAGCCTGCCGGCAGATCAGGATCCGGGAATTGACATAGAGCTTTTGCCTGTTGCTCATCTGGAGCCAGAGCTGTCTGCGCGCTGGATCGGCACCAATTGGCCCGGCAACCCGCATTTCACGCTTGGACCGCGCAAGCTGTTCACTGATGGGTCCTTTCAGTTGCAGACCGCGTATTTGTCTGCCCCGTATTTCAAGCTGGCCAATCCGGATCACCCTTGTGGGATGGTGTATACCTCGCACGAGCAGTTGGATGCCGACGTCAGCAGGCTTCATAGCCAAGGTTTCCAGATTCATTGCCACTGCAATGGTGATGCCGGCGCAGAGATGTTCATAGATGCGGTGGAAAAGGCACTTATGGTGCACCCACGCCAAGATCATCGTCACACTATTATCCACGGCCAGGCCCTGCGGGACGACCAACTAGAGCGTATGGTTCAGCTTGGTCTGACCGTCAGTTTCTTTCCTGCGCATGTCTATTTTTGGGGGGATCGTCATTACGACACCTTCTTGGGGCCTGAGCGGTCTGAGCGGATATCGCCGGCGGCGTCGGCTGAACGGTATGGCGTGCGATATACGATCCACAATGATGCCTCGGTCACTCCGACACGTCCGATACACCTGGCCCATTGTGCGGTAAATCGAAGAACCGTTTCAGGCCGCGTGCTGGGTGAGGGTCAAAAAATCAACGTTCTGTCGGCTCTGCGTGCACAGACCATCAACGCCGCTTGGCAGGTATTCAAGGAAGACCAACGCGGATCAATCGAACCGGGTAAAGTCGCGGACTTTGCTGTTCTTTCGCGCAATCCACTGCACGAACCGGACCGCCTGACGGATACACGGGTGCTCGAAACAATTCGCAACGGCCAAAGTGTATTTGCCGCCGCAGATATCGAACAAGAAACCGAGCACACGAAATGACAAACAAGCGAATTGCGGTCGCAGGGTTTCAGCATGAAACCAACTGTTTTGGTGTGACAAAGGCCGGTCTGCACGAGTTTGAAATGGCGGATTCCTGGCCCGGTATGTTGCACGATGGACAGGTCATCTCGGGAACCGAGGGCATGAACCTTCCTATCGCTGGTTTTGC
Source organism: Ruegeria sp. MALMAid1280 (assembly GCF_049195285.1). Lineage (NCBI taxonomy): Bacteria > Pseudomonadati > Pseudomonadota > Alphaproteobacteria > Rhodobacterales > Roseobacteraceae > Ruegeria > Ruegeria sp. MALMAid1280. The sequence goes on from NZ_JBMIRT010000048.1 coordinate 41,371, forward strand.
CGCAGCAGCAACGGTGGTGGGGTTTGAGGTCTTTCCGGTACTGTGGTGCTCTGCCGAGCCATCCGCCCATGTAACGGATCATGCGTTCGAAACGATTTGTGCGATGATGTTGAGCGGAATTCGGGACGCAGGGCACATTGATGGCGTCTACCTAGATCTCCATGGGGCGATGGTCACCGAAAGCCTTGCTGACGGTGAAGGAGAAATTCTGCGTCGTGTACGTGAAGCCGTCGGTCCCGAAGTTCCAGTGATCGCAAGTTTGGATCTGCATGCCAATGTTTCCGCCGAGATGGTCGAACAGGCGGACTACCTGTCTGTTTTTAGAACCTACCCTCATTTGGATATGGCGGAATCGGGCGCACGATGCGTTCCTGTCCTGCAGCGCTTGTTAGCGGGCGAAACACTATACAAGGCGTTCCAACCGGTGCCTTATCTTGTCCCCTTGCATGCACAGCATACAGGTTCTGCGCCGTTCAACGAAATTTATCAAATGCCGGCAAGATATGAACAGCAGGAAATCCTGGCTGAAATTGCTCTTGGTTTCACAGCGGCGGACTTCCCCGACACCGGACCGTCATGCGTTGTCTACGCATCCAAAGCCGAGAAAGCCGCCGCTGTCGCTGAAGAAATCGTCAACGTGTTTACGTCTCGGGAAGTCGATCTCGATTGCTCGATGTTGACTTTGCAGCAAGCTGTTTTGACATGTCGTCAAAGGCGGGAAAAACCCGTTGTCCTCGCAGATGTCCAAGACAACGCTGGTGCCGGTGGAACCTCAGATACTACAGGGTTGCTGGCGGCACTGATTGAGGGCGGGACAAAAAATGCATTGATGGGTTTGTTCCACGATCCGGAAAGTGCAAAGCAAGCTCATGAAGCCGGCGAAGGTGCATTGGTCAAACTGGCCATCGGCGCAAAGTCTGACCTGGCGGGACATTTTCCGGTTAAAGCCGAGTTTGAAGTTCTGGCTTTGGGGGACGGCACTTGCCGCTATATCGGCGAAATGTATGGCGGTGGTGTAGCAACACTGGGCAAGACGGCAGCGCTGCGTCTGGTTGGACACGAGGCCGAGATTGACCTCGTCGTTACAAGCGTACGTAACCAATGTCTGGATCGCGCGCATTTTACGCACATCGGGCTGAATCCGACGAGTTACTCGGTGATTTGTGTCAAGAGCACCACACACTTTCGAGCAGACTTCGAACCGATTGCAGGAGATATATTTCCGGTCTCTTCGCCAGGTGCTTTTCTCTGCGACCTGGAAAAAGTCCCTTACAACTGTATAACCAGAAGGTTGCCCTGCACTGGCGGCGCTTCATTTAGCCAACACAAAGATATAGGCCCATTGAACTCTGAACATCCCATTCTGAGAGCGTTGCTTCCTTAGTTATCGAACACAACCGCTCGGCGCTAAATGTTTGAGTACCAAATTCGTTCCCCTTTTTCGCTAGCCAGTCATAGAGAGAAAATTCGCGATCTGGAGGGTTCTGTTCGGTCACTTGATTGCGTGATAACTATGTAACAGAGGGCGGTGGCCCAGGACGTATTCCCTTGAGTAAGCAAACTTTAATGCAAGCTCAGTTTGTCAGCGACACATAAATTTAATCCTTGTTATTCACTGCGGACATCTTGAATGACCGTTCGATACGCCTCGCGGCGGCGCCAATAATGATGCAGCCGCAGCTATTTTTACGCTGCGAGTGCGTGCAGCGACAAACCAGAAGGAACAGGTTGGGCTCAATGCGGGCGAAGCTGACTTCCGACGTTGAACGCCAAATGTCAGCATTCCTGCTTTTTGAGGTCTATGTTACTCTACTTTGAGGACGCGCCTTCAGCGTGAAACACTGATCCTCCCGGTCATTTTCAGACCGTCTCGAATGTTCAGTCCCATCATGGTGAGATTTGCAGCACCGGCGACCAATTCGACAAGCTGAACAAGGTAGAAGGTGCTATCGAATTCGCCAGCAGCAGCCTTGCCAGCTAAGAACCAGGCGGCCGGTACGAGTATCAGCAAACCGTTCAGCGCGATGATGGGCATACGTTTTTTCTTGGCTCTCGCAGGCGCATCCTTGCGTCTCCGGCCCATGGCCATGCCCGATCCGCCGACAATTGCCATCGCCGGGATGAGGATAAACATGCCCTTAAGGATCAAACCCTTGACGGCTGCTACCGTCTCGTGGCTGGCGAATAACTCGCTGAACACGGTGGAGGTCCAGAAGAGGAGGATTATTAGGAAGCCGATGCCGCCCGCAATTGCGTGAATGCGTGTTTTCATCTCTATTTTCCCTGAATTGGTCTATTTCCTAGGGTCCCGTCAGACCGTGCAGCAGTTCGGTACGGCAATCTTTTCGAAGAGGTGCGGCGCGGTCACTGCACTGGATGGGTAGTGACTGAGGGCCTTTTGAAATTCAGGATTCGAAAACGCCGCGCGAAAGTCGGCCACAGAGTCCCAAATGGCATAATTCAGATACATGCTGCTTCCGCCGATAGCCTTATGCATCTGAGTGCTGATGTAACCCGGTTGTTTCTTCATCCAGAGAGCATCGTCTCTCCATGCCGCAATCAGATCGTCGTGATCATCCGGATCAATTGTGAAGAGGTTGACCAATACCACCGGGCCGGCGTCGACACCCAGTTGTTGTTCGATTGGAAATTCGGGATCGAGGGGTTCGAAGTTGACCATCTGTTTTGCTCCGTAAGTGCATAAATATGGTGACATGTTGTCATATTTGGGCACTAACCATATTGACAATATGTTGTCAACATTTCAGATTGTGCCCATGACAAACAAACAATGGACGGAGGCCGGAGAGGCGGTGACAGCGCTTATCCTGGATGTGTTTCGGCTGAATGGCCGATTGCAGCTTGCTGGTGATCGGCTAGTGGCCGAACTTGGGTTGACCAGCGCGCGCTGGCAGATTCTTGGTGCCATCGCCTATGTCGATAGACCGGAGTCTGTCGCGTGGCATGCGCGCGCGATGGGCGTTCACCGACAGGGAGTTCAGCGCATCGTCAATGAGATGGAAAAAGAAGATATCCTGGAGTTCCGACCAAACCCGCATCACAAGCGTGCGCAACTTGTTGTGCTCACGACCAAAGGTCAAAATCTGTTTGACGCTGCGCTCGCGCTGCAAGTCCCGTGGGTGAATGACCTGTCTGAAGGTCTGTCATCAAATGACATCGCGACCACGCAAGAAGTCATCGGTCTCCTGAAAAAGCGCCTTGAAGCAAGCTCGACCTCACAAGGCGAGCGCTCCATCCAATACTGACGTTCAGTCGACTCGCAGCATCGGTTACTCTGGGCTCATCCCTGCCATGCATCTTGCAAGATGTAGAGAAGCTGTCGCTGAACCCATTGGCCTGCTTGGCCCAAAACGTGTTGTTCGGTCCAGGCTACCCGAAGCGGTTCGTTATCTTGTGAACCAGCCACCAAACGAAGCCAATCTGGCCCTTGGCTGGCATTGTCAAAATCAGTCCACAAATCAGAGGCTAAGTAACGGCTTGACGGCTTGGAAGTTCGAAAGCGGCTTCGAGCGCTGCGGTATCCTCGTAGAACTGATAATGTCTTATCATTCCGGTTTCGACTTCGCAGATCAGCGCCCAATCTGACACAAAGTCACGACCGGTCGATCGAATCCTGTGATGGAAACGTCCCCACAACGCGACGTGGTTGCCTTCCGAGATCACGTGCTTTGTAACAAACTCCCGGGTGTCGAAATTGGCAGAGAGTGATGTGAGGAAATCACGCGCACCGCTTTTCCCGCGATAGCTGCCGTATAACGGCAGATACTTTCGAAAAGCATCACCCAGCACCGCCACAAACACGGCGTCGTCAGCTACAAATTCCAATGCAGCGTCGATACCTCTACCCCGTAGAGCGGTAAAAAATCCGGTTACCGCGTCCTTTGCTGACAAGGCGCCAGTATGTTCAGACATCCTGTTTCTCCTGTTTTTGTGGTTTATAAAGTTCGGTGGATCGACCAATTTAAACCCAAGGCTGTGAACGTTTTCTGAGAACGTCAGTGGATTGCACCAGTTGAGTCTCCTCACAGGTCGATCAGTGCGGCACCGGCCTTTGTCGTCCGATCGCCATTGATTGCGTTACGGGGGAAGGCCAAAGAGAGGCGGTCAATGTCTTCGACCGTAAGCCGAAGATCCATTGATCCGATGTTCTCATACAATCGCTCCGGTCGGCGTGTGCCGGGGATCGGGACAATATGATCACCTTGCGCGAGCAACCATGCGAGCGCGATTTGTGCCAGTGTGGCATTGTGTTTCTTGGCGATGAATTGCAGCGCATCCAAGGTCTTGAGGTTCTGATTCAGCACGTCTGGCGCGTAGCGCGGGATAGTTCGGCGAAAATCCCCCTCGGCCAGGTCATCCGCAGATCGCAATGCTCCCGTCAGGGCACCCCGCCCCAGCGGGCTGTAGGGCACGAATCCGATACCAAGCTCTTTCGTAAGCGGTAGAATTTCATCCTCCACATCGCGACTCCAGAGCGAATACTCCGTCTGGATAGCCGTGATCGGATGCGTTGCATGTGCACGGCGGATCGTTTCCGGTGCAACTTCGCAGAGCCCCAGCGCCCGAACCTTCCCTTGATCTACAAGACGCGCCATTGCGCCCACGGTGTCCTCGATGGGTACGTCCGTGTTGCGCCGGTGCAGGTAGTAGAGATCGATCATTTCAATACCCAGGCGGCGCAACGACGCGTCGCAGGCCGCCGATACATACTCCGGCGAGTTGTCGACCGGGGAGAAACCGACCAAGCAGTTCCTCGTTTGCGCCATGACCGTACATATCTGCGGTATCCAGGAAGTCGATTCCACGGTCGAGCGCCGCGTCGAGCGTGGCCAGGTTCTGGGCCTCGCTTGAAGGGCCATAAAATTCACTCATGCCCATGCAGCCAAGCCCCAGTGTAGAAACGGTGAAGCCGGTATCACCAAGTGTGCGTCGTTTCATTTCATGTCCTTCCTCATGTGACTGTTAGGGCGGTCTGCCCGATTATCCGCGCCGGATTCCGGGAACGGTGTGTGGATGAACTCGGAGCGTGCGCGGCAGCATTGCCGATCATTGATCAGTGACCAGCATGTCGGCGGCAAGATCAGCCAGGGCCCGCCCCAGCGCATCGTGCATCGGCGCGGTCATGTGGACGCCGTCGATACTGTCGATGGTGACCACCTCACCTGCGTCGAACACGTCAAAATTTGCTTCACCGCCCGCTGCGATAATGGAGGTCGCCACCGCGCGGCTGCGCTCCTGAGACCCCTGTGTGACCGCGGAAATTGGCGTGGCCGAGGTGTCGCCGATAGCCGGAGGTGCCACGACCAGAACCGACGGCGTGGAATAGGTGGTCGCGACCCCGCCATCGAGCGAACGGATCTCTTCCACAATTTTGATCACGTCGGCCCCAACCTCTGCCGGATCAACAGCGAGGTCGGACCGGGCGTCGTTGGTGCCAAGCATCACCACGACAAGGTCCAGCGGCAATGCCGCTGCAACCGCCGCCCGGATGTCTTCCAATCCTGCGAAGGCCTCCCCCGCGACACCATTCTGCGCCTCTGGATACCCCGTATTCACGGTTCGACCGCTCAGGCCGTCGACGATCACGGTGACGTTGTTCAAAGGCTCCTCAAGAGCGGTTTCCATAACGCCTGGCCAACGAACGCTGTCGGGGTAGCGCGTTGTTGGAAATCCGGCCTCGCTGGGAATCCAGCCCCAGGTATTCGAGTCTCCGTATGCGAGGATGCGGGGCTCGGCCAGGGTGGCGCCAGCGTTCAACAGGCAGAGCGCGACAGCGGCTGTGACAGATTTGATCATGGGAAGTCCTTTCGGGTTCGCGGTGTCCAGACGGTGACCGCCGGATGGAATACCCAGCGGAATTCCTGCTGGTCTATCATCTCGGGTTTGAGCTTGTTACAGCTAAGATTGAACGCTAACTTTGCGAAAACGAGAAGTGGTACATGGATTGGGGTGACCTGAAATTCTTTCTGGCCGTCGCGCGCGATGGCACGCTTTCAGCAGCGGCGGAACGTCTGCGGACAACCCCGTCCCGCGTATCGCGCCATATCGAGGCACTGGAACAGGCGATTGGACAGGTCCTGTTCCGCAGGTCGCTGGATGGCTATCGCCTGACGGACGAGGGACGCGCCCTATTGCCACGCGCCGAAGTTGTAGAAGGCGCAGTGCAGGCCCTCGGGGCGGCCACATCTTCCGAGGTTGCGGGCCGGGTCCGGCTGGCCACGACAGAGAATATCGCCACTCATCTTCTCGCGCGGTCACTACGTGACTTGCAGGACCGCTATCCCGACCTGCGGCTGGAACTACAGACCAGTTCCGCGGCCATAGATCTTATTTCGGCGGAGGCCGACGTTGCTTTGCGGCTGGTACGCCCGCGCGCCGGGAATCTGTCGGTGCGCCTGCTTGGACGCCTCGCCTTTGCGGCGTATCAGGATGTGACTGGCGCAGGTCAACGCGGGTTCATCACCTGGATGCCCGAGATGGCAGACTTGCCCGCAGCGCGATGGGTCGAACGATCCGGGGCACCGATTGTCATGAAGGCCAGTTCGCTGAGCGTGCAGCACGAGATGGCCGCGCAGGGATTTGGCCGTGCAGTCCTGCCTTGCTTTCTTGGCGATCCCGATCCGCGCCTTATGCGGATAGGCGAGGAGATCCGCGAGGCCGCGCAGGATCTCTGGCTCGTCACGAACCGCGATCTCGCTGGCTCAGCCCGTGTTCGATGTGTAGCAGATACCGTTGCAGCCGCGATTGCGGAGCAGCGCGATCTGGTTGAGGGACGCAATTGCCCGTGATTTCGCTCGAAACGAGAGTGTACCGCAGCCATTCTCAGCTTCGCGGTGGCTTTTCGAGAGAAACCGATCCATGCCAAGCCGTCCCTCCTGCTCCAGATGTCATCATCGGGTTGGCCTACGGATTGCACTATCAAAATCTGAAATTGCGCTGGCAACTGTAAACCGCCTTTAATTCAATCGCAGCGAAAGTGTGTTTCCGTTTGCGATCTTGTTGCAGCGTGCCTGAATGGCTTCAACGTCTGCTACGTTGCAAATCAAATTTTGATGGCGATGCGGCGAGAACCCTTCTACACGTGAATTAGCCAAAAAATCGAAAAGCCCGGTTTGGACTCGGAACCGCCTTCCGCGCCGCAGCTGACCTAATACTTTTGGGCCGAACAGCAACTACGTCGATGGCCCATAACAGTCGTACTTCGCGGCCACGTTCGCCGCAGTGCAGCTTTCGCAGAGCAGATCTTTGTCGATCGCTCAGCATTTCTAGCCATCAGATGGCCGTACTGCGTGGACTCTCAGGACCTGTGCGAGCGCGGCGGATGCACGTGCGGAATGCACAAAGCGACACTCGCTTTTGCCGCCACCTGTATATGGCGGCGCGGCAATTGTTGCCGTGCCGTTCGTTCGAAGTTGTTTCGCCTGCAGAGAACCCAATCCGCCAGTTTGCGGCTGGCGGACTCAGCGATCGAGATCCGCCGCGCTGGACCTTTCCTGCCCTACGCCTGTTCAGCGGTCCCGATCTTGTCCCAAAGCTCACTGGCAACGACACCGGGCGGCTGGTCTCTGCGTCTCATCTTGAAAATCATCGTTCGACGTATGGGGAAGCTTTCCAGGTTTAGCGAAAGCAGATCACCCAACCGTCGCTCGTCCTTTGTCATATGATCGGGCAGACCGCCCCAGCCGAGGCCAGCCAGAATGACCTTTTTCTTGGCGGCGAGATCGGAGACGGTCCATTTCAGCCCGCCCGGCAGCAAGTCGCGGCTCTGGTCATGCGCAGCACCACCAGTGCCAGCTGCCACCACCTGAACGTAGCTTTGCATTTTAGATGCTGAAATTGCACGGGAACTGGCTGGCACGTTCAGATCCGGGCTTGCCACTGGGCGTATTGTCACTTCCGCAACCGGCTCTGCCTCCACATCGTCCAGCGGCACTCCGTCAAGAGAAGCGAGGGCAATGTCCGCCTTGCCTTCCATCAGCCGGGCAATCGGGCCGCCCATCATTTCCATCCGCAGCCGGAGATGGGTCGCAGGGTGCCTCCGTCCAGTGTCGGAAAGCGCCGTGAGCAAAGGGTCGAGATCCAGTGTTGCGCTGACGGCAATATTCAGTTCCGGCTCTTCGCGGGCGCGCAGCCGGGCCGCTGTGGTTCTCAACCCCTGCATCTGCCGCAGCACCTTCGACGCCTCGCGGTAGAAGATCTCACCCGCCGGGGTGAGCGAGGGCCGGTAAGCCGCGCGGCTGAACAGCTCCAGTTCCAATTCCTCCTCAAGCTGGCGGATTGTGTGGCTGATGGCGGATTGTGACTTATGCAGCCGATCAGCCGCGCCGCGGAAGGTGCCGGTTGAGACTATCGCCTCCAGGGCAAGAAGCTGGTCGTGTTTCATGCATCCTCACTTGATTAGTTTTTTTGATAGTTATCTTGAGAACACAATATTATCAATCAATCATGACGCGGGTTAGGCAGAGGGCATTGCTCAACACAGGAGAATGCCATGAAACTCTACTACAAACCCGGCGCCTGCCCGATGGCCAGCCATATCGCCCTGCATGAAACGGGCCGTCCGTTTGAGATCGAAGCTGTCGATACGGTAAAAGGCCAGACCGAAAGCGGCGCAGACTACCGTGCGATCAACCCCAAAGGATATGTTCCGGCCCTGGGCCTGGACGACGGTAGCATTCTGACCGAAGGGGCGGCTGTTCTGCAGTATATCGCGGACAGCAACCCAGAGGCAGGTCTGGCACCGGCAGCCGGTACATTGGCCCGGGCCCGAATGCAGGAACAGCTCAATTGGATCGGGACCGAACTGCACAAGGCCTTTGGCCCGCTGTTCCGTGAGGGCACGCCCGAGGCCGGCAAAGACGCAGCGCGCACCGCTGTTGCGGGCAAGTTCGATTTCATTGAGACGCAGCTGGAGGATGGCCGCGAGTGGCTGGTTTCGGATCGGTTTTCCGTGGCGGATGCCTATCTTTTCGTAGTCTCGAACTGGGCGAATTTCACCGGCATCGACCTGTCTCGCTGGCCCAATCTGGCGGCGTTTGTGAACCGCAGCGCCGCCCGTCCGTCTGCTCAGGCTGCAATGCGCGCTGAAGGGTTGATCCAATGACGCCCGCCGACCACAAAACGGTCGGCGAATTGATGGAGGTCTATTTCGAGGGCCTCCATCAAGCCGACAGCGCCATGCTGCGAAAGGTGTTTCATCCGAAGCTGGCTTATGTCTGCGCCACCGAAGGCGATGAACTGTATCTGGATCTTGAGACCTACATGAGCCGCGTGGACGGGCGGGAGCCGCCAGCCAAGCGCGGTGACCCGCGCGAGGAGGAGGTTCTGGAGATCGCATTTGCCAGCGACAGATTGGCCCGTGTCAGCGCCCGAATGACCATGATGGGGCGGGATTTCCATGACCTGCTGACCCTTGTCCGCTACGGCACAGAATGGCGCATCGTTGCAAAAGTGTTCTCTTATGTTCCGCGAAAGGACTGACCCATGCCTTATGTGAATATCAAAGTGATACGCGAAGGCGGCCCTGACGGCACAGGCCCAAGTGCAGATCAAAAAGCGCAGCTGATTATCGGGATTACGGACCTTCTGCACAACGTTCTGGGCAAGAACCCGGCCACAACCTTTGTGGTGATAAACGAAGTTCCGCTGGAAGACTGGGGCGTTGACGGTCTGCCGGTGCAAGAGTACCGGAAGCAGACGCAATGAAGACGCGGCTGACAAAGGCGCTGGGGATCACCTGTCCGGTGATCCAGGCGCCAATGGCATTTGCTGCGGGCGGCGCACTGGCCAGCGCCGTCTCCCGCGCTGGCGGGCTGGGCATGATCGGGGGCGCCTACGGTGATGCCCGCTGGATCGACCAACAGTTTGATATCGCTGCGGGTGTCCGCGTAGGCTGCGGGTTGATCACCTGGAAGCTTGCGGAGCGGCCGCACCTGCTTGACCGGGTGCTGGCGCGTGATCCCGCTGCGCTGTTCCTGTCATTTGGCAATCCGGCACCATTCGCTCCAGCGATCAAGGAAGCCGGTGTGCCGCTGATCTGCCAGGTCCAGACCCTGCGCGATGCGCGGCAGGCGCTGGACTGCGGCGCGGATATCATAGTCGCCCAAGGCGCGGACGCCGGCGGCCATGGCGAGGCACGTGGGACTTTTGCCCTGGTTCCCGAGATCGCCGATGAGATTGCACGCCAGAACACCCCGGCGCTGCTATGTGCTGCTGGCGGTATCATGGACGGGCGTGGCCTGGCGGCGGCCCTGATGCTTGGGGCAGATGGGGCGGTGATCGGTACGCGGTTCTGGGCCTCGAACGAAGCGCTGGTGCATCCGCGTATTCTTAAACGCGCAATGGCCGCGACAGGTGACGACACGATCCGCACGCGGGTGGTGGACGTGGTCCGTGGTTACGACTGGCCCGACCGGTACAATGGCCGCGTTCTGCGCAACTCGTTCATTCAGAAATGGCACGGCTCAGAAGACGCCTTGAAGCTGGAAGCGGGCGTTGTAGCGGCAAAATGGGCGGCAGCTCAGGAAGCCGGAGATATTGATGTTGCAACCGCCTTTGCAGGCGAGGGTATCGGTCTGATCCGCTCGGTGGCGGCTGCGGGCGACATTCTTGCGGATCTCATGGCAGAGGCGCAGCGGTGCCTGGCGGGGGCGGCTACCGCAATTGGCGGGCAAATCGAATGCGCCGCGCCGGCGTGACAATCCCGGCAACTCAGGAAACCCCAATTCGGGCACAGGCTGGCAGAAGCCCGGCCTGTGCCTTTCCCTTTAGGTATCAGCAGGTATGGTCCAGAACGAACTTGCCGGTGTGTCCGGGCGCCTCCAGTCTGCGGTGCGCTTCTGCGATCCGGTAAAGCGGCAGGATGTCCTCAATCGCAACGGCCAGGACACCCTGGGCCAACCAGTCCGCCAACGGCAGCAGTACCTGCTGATTGGCGGGGTTCTGAACCGTCACCGGGGTGATGCCTCGTGCTGCGGTGAAAACCCCGCCCGGCTTCCACCACTCAGGAACAATGGTTGCATAGGCCCCGCCATCCTTCACTGCAGCAAATGCCTGTTGACCATGTTCACGGCCACGCACGTCAATGGCGCCGTCCACATTCCGCGCCTCTTGGGCAGCCAGTTTCAACCCCAGAAGCGGCGCGATTGCGGCGGCCATTGCTCCGACAGCCCCCTCGGGGTTGTTGATCAGGACAGACGCGCCCGGCTGCAAGTCCAGCGCCTGAAGAGCCGCCAGCGCTGTGCTGCCGATCAATGGCACCGCTGCAGCTGTGCTGAAGGGAACCAAATCGGCAATCTTCACAACCTGGCTGGCTGGCAGCGCGGCATACTCCGCATGGGTGCCCACCAATGATCCCGGCTGCGGTGAAATCGCCATGACCCGGTCGCCATTGGTATATCCGTCCGTTCCAGGGCCAAGCGCCTCGACCGTACCCGCTGCGTCCCATCCCAGGATCATCGGGAAATGTGCCGGGTCATCGGGCAGGATCTTTCCCGATCGGACACCGGCATCCACCGGGTTCACGCTGGACGCATGGACGCGGATCAGCAGTTCTCCCGGCTTGGGTTCGGGGCGCGGCAGTTCTGCCATACAGAACACATCCGCTCCGCCAAAAGTCTCGATAATTACCGCTTTCATCTGTGCCTCCATAATTTTGTAGTGATCGTTAAATTATAAGCGGCTTGCCGGGTCAAGCACATTTGTGTAGTGATCGATAAATAACGGAGGCGACCTTGGGACGGCAGCGATCCTTTGACACAGATCATGCGATTGAACAGGCGATGCTGCTGTTTTGGGAGCGGGGATATGAAGCCGCCTCTATGGCAGACCTCAGTGCAGCCATGGGGTTGAATCCCCCCAGTATTTACGCGGCCTTCGGCAACAAACAGGCACTGTTCGATCGGTGCGCCGCTCATTATGCGCAAAGCGTTGCAGCCTACGCCCCCCGCGCCCTTGGCGAGGAAACAACCACAGAGAAGGCGCTGCGCCGCTATGTGTTCGAGGCCATCGAAGCATTCTCTGCGGAAGATCGACCCAAGGGCTGTCTGCTTGTCAGCGCCGCAACCAATTGCGGAAAGGGCAGCATGGGCGCACAGGAACTGCTTGCCGGATACAGGCAAGCCAGCGAGGCAATGATTGCAGACCGGATCCAGCGCGGTATCAACGAAGGGGACATGTCTGATTCCACCGAGCCGAATGTGTTGGCGAAATACGTTGCTGTGCTGATTCAGGGGCTTGCAGCGCAGGCTCGTGATGGGGCAACCGTTGACGAATTGCACAGCGTGGCAGAGCTTGCACTCAGTCTGATTGCCGTACCATCATAACAAATCGGAAGGCCACTTGTTGGTTTCTGTCACTTTGGCCTCAATTACTGGACGCAGATACATGTCAGGGACATTTGCTCCGACTTTGTGCCTCTAATTCTCCGATATCTACAGATTGACAACCCGCGATCTGAAAGACACTCGGTGGGGAATACAAATGGTCGCTGTGCCCTTTCACGTCTGACTGACACTCAACTTATCCCCAAAATGCACTTAAGAGTACAGTCCGGCATGTAAGGGCACAGTGGCATCTGAGCACCGAGCACGCAGCAGCATTTAAACAGCTCGCAGTTTGTTCATCGGAATCGCAACGCCCTTGCGATACCGACTCCAAAAATACTGCAATGCTTGTGCTTGGCGAACGCCACTCTATACCAAAAACTGCGCCTATTGAGCCGCGCTAACGGCGGCTTTCTGCTTTTCGTTCAGGTTATCCGTTTCATCCAGACCAGGGATGGCGACGCGTACTTCGCGGCGAGCAAAGTCGATGCCGTTTTCCTTGAAGGCCGCCTTGACCCGGTTGAAGATTTCCTTGCGCAGGGTGAACTGCTTGCCCGGTTTGGCCATGAACTTGCCACGGATAATCATGCCGACATCGTCAAAGTCGAACACACCTTGTGATTTGAAAGGCTGCAGGAAGCCATCTTTGTGAACCTCGTCCGCCATCATCTCGGCACCGATTTTCTTGAAGATCTTCTTGACCTTGTTCGGATCGGTGTCGAAAGGCACGGTGAACTTCAGCTTCATGATAACCCAGTCGCGGCTGTAGTTGGTCAGCTTCTGGATCTCGCCATAGGGAATGGTGTGCACCGGGCCGCGATGGTGACGCAATTGCATTGAGCGGATCGAGATTTTCTCGACCGTACCAGTTGTGCCGCCGACATCCACATATTCGCCGACGCGGAAAGCGTCATCGATCAGGAAGAAAATCCCGCCAACAATATCCGAGACCAGCTTCTGGGCGCCGAAGCCGATGGCCAGACCCAGGATGCCGGCACCAGCCAGAAGCGGTGTGATATCCAGACCCAAGGCCCCCAGCGCGAGCAGCACAAAGATCACCGCGATCGCGACCTGAGCCGTGACCCGCAGCAGCGGCAGAACAGTGGCCAGACGCGAACCGCCCGAGCCGCCGCCTTCACCAGCTTCTTCATCGGGGCTTTGATCCGCTGTCTGTTCCTTGGCCAGACGCCGGTTGATCCAGAGCGAGACAACCTCGTTCAAGATGTAGCCAACCGCGATAATGATGAAGAATTGAATCAGTCGGCTGCCGTCTTCTTCGCCGCCACCCGCGATTTCTTGCAGGTTCAGGTTCCAGGTCTTGGCGATCATCAGGATCACCAAGATGCCGGCCAGTACGCGGCCAATGCGAATATAGCTGCGTTTGGTGGACCTGTAGGCTTGTTCAGCCACCGGACCTTCGCCCAGCATCGGCGGCTGCAGGTGGCGAACCAATCCGCGTATCAATGTGTCCAGTGCCGGGGCGATCAGCAGCCAGAACATGGTGGTGAAATGAGCGCCTTGCAGCAGGATGGCCCGGATCGCCGGATCACGCTGTGCAGCCAGAAATTCGACCAGCAGCCAGATCACCGCAGACACACCGATCGCAAAGTAGGGGTAATAATGCGCGACCTCTTCATCGAACTTGGTATGATCGGGGTCGGTGCCCAGCATCATCTGTGACAAGCCTTCACGTGCGGTCCAGGCGATGACGCCGATATAGATGTGAATCGCGGCATTCAACCAGAAGCCAATGCGTGTTTCACCGTCGGTGATGCCGTTCAGTCTGTTGAAGTGCAACAGGAACAAAGTAAAGCCAATCAGGATCAACAGGCCAATCAAGTTGCGATACAGGTATTTCGCCCAGTGATCGTCGGTATTGACCAGGCGGTATTCCGGCTTGTTCGGGGCCAGAATAAACCGCGACGCCGCAGCACCCAAACGGGGAATCCAGATGAGGTAGAATACAAACGGCGCGGCGTAGGTGATCTGTTCATGTGTAAGAAGCCCGCGTCCGACGGCTCGGATGACTACATAAAAAACGACCAGACCGGCGATCTCGTGACAAAAGCGGACGAACAGGTATCTGACGGCACCCCAAAGATCGTTCTCGTCTCCGATATCAGCCTTTGCGTGCCACTTGCGCGTCAGCAGGCCGAACAGTTTTTCGGCGATGAAACCGACAACAAGAACGCTGAGCACTAGCCCCACTAGCAATAACGCTCCGTTGCCTCCGAAATTGGTGATGAAATTGTCTGCCGCATGTGCCTGAGCACTGAAAATATTGGGGATCGTAACAACGACATGGGTCCAGGATGCGACCATCTCGGCCCAGATTTCGTTGATTTCCGTGATCGGATCTTCCCGTTCCTCGGCGGCTGCCGCGTTCTGTTCAGCGACGGCATCCAGACGTTCCAACAGGATGGAACGCACCTGATCATCAGACATGCGCGCAACCATGTCATCGACTTGTTCGGGCGTCAGGTCTTCGGGAATTGAGACTGCCGCGGGTGAATCCGTTGATGACGTGGTGGGCACCTGTGCGTGCAATGGCCCGACCAGAAGCAACAAGCCAATCAGGGTAACACTAGAGAATAGCCGAAACATATGTCCCACTTTGTCTATGAGATGAAATTGAAAAGCTGGCCGCATCTGGTCAGGCTTGAACACCCAAAACCTGACCGGATCGACGTTCTTACGCTACAGCATTCCAACGACCTGGAAAGCTGCATAGGCTTCAATGTAAACCGCCACCGCGTTGCGCGTTGATTACAGTTTGCTCCAGCGGGTTGTAGCCTTCGGGCACCGGGACAAGATTGACCTCTTCGGCGTATTCATCAAAGAACGCCTGCATTTCTGCGACGAGGTCTGGCATGTCTGCGGCCAGGTTGCTGATCTCGGACGGATCGGCAATGGTATCGTAGAGCTCCCATTCTCCTGTGCCTTTTGGCGGTGGATTTTGGGACAGCTTGTAGCGCCCTTTGAACACAGCACTGGAACCGGCCAGCTCATAGCCGACTGGGTTGTCTTCATTGCGGACGGTATCAAGCGCACCAGACAAAACCGGCACCATGCTGATCCCACTGGGTGGGTTGATCTCGCGACCGTCATAGGTCGAGCTTGGTGTCTCAACACCTGCCAGCTCAAGCAGAGTTGGGACAACGTCCAGGACAAAGGCGAAGCTTTCGACCTTTGTGCCTGCGGCGACCATTTCGGGGTAACGCACGATCAGCGGGACACGCAGGCCCCCTTCTGTCGAGAATGTTTTGTAGTAACTGGCAGGTGTCGCTGCAGCTGCGGCCCAACTCGGACCGTAGTCCGCATAGACCCCTTTCTGTCCCATCGACGAGAAATCGCCCTGGTAATCCTCCATCCACACAGTGTCATAGTTGGTCTCATACCACTCACGATAGTCGGGTGAGAGCGTCAGCTGGTTGGGGTCCGGGCCGTTGTCAGACAAAAACAGGATGACGGTATTGTCCAGTTCACCCTTTTCTTCGAGATAGGCGAAAATCTCTCCAATATTTTCATCCATATTGTCGAGCATACCTGCATAGGTCTGCATCCGGCGGGCATGGAAAGCCTGCTCTTCACCCGACAGCGCGTCCCAATCCTCAAGCCGCCATGGATCATAGCTGGTTTTGTCCATTGAAGTATCGAGCGCGACTTCCGGAGAAACGATCCCAAGTTCCACCTGACGCGCCAACCGTTTATCACGTAAATCGGCAAACCCACTGTCGTAGACGCCGTCATACTTATCGATGTAGGGCTTTGGGGCCTGGTGGGGATAGTGCACCGCTTGATAGCCTACCCACGCCAGAAAGGGCTTTCCGTCATCTATGTTGCTGTCGATATAGTCGATAATGGTGTCTGTGTAGTGCTCTGTTGAAAAATAGTCTTCTGTGGGCAAAGACACGAGTTCGTTGTCTTCATAGTAGTGAACGCGTTCATAGAAAGGCGCATAGGGCTGTTCGACCCAGTTGTCCGCACCGCTTTCACCCAGCATGAAGGAACGATCAAATCCACGCGCATAAGCAATCGTGTCCTCGTCATGCCCCAGATGCCATTTCCCGGCCATATAGGTGTGGTAGCCCGCATCACGCAGCAATGTGGCAACTGTCACCACGCTGTCGTTGAGATGCCCTTCGTACCCTGGCTTACCAAATTGATTATCCGCCTGAATCTCGAGCATATTGCCCAGACCCGCCAGGTGGTTGTCCACCCCGCTGATGAGCATGGTTCGTGTTGGTGAACAGGATGCGCCAACGTGAAAATTGGTAAACAACATCCCCTGAGCTGCGAGCTGGTCGATATTTGGTGTCTCGATCTCGCTACCGAATGCCCCAACGTCCGAGAATCCCATGTCGTCAGCGATCAGGATCAGGAAATTGGGACGCGCATCTTCTTGCGCTGCTGCGGTTGAAAAACCCAGTGCCGCCAAAGCGGGAAAGATTGGAAAACAGCGTCTCATAACAGCTTCACCTCAAAATTCGTTTCTGCCGCGCTCCAGCACCGGCAACACAGCTTATCGTTGCGTATTGAAGCAATCGTTGCGACAGTTTGTTGCTTATGTTTCAATGTGCGGAACGAGTGAGTAAAATTATGAAATCAATGTTGCGGCCCCTGATTGTCGCATGAAAAACTTGTCACAGAAGCGGTGGCCGCCGAAGGGTATCAAACATGATCGACACAAAGTTGGCCGTCGCAGTGAAAGCTCTCGCGCGTTTGGGAGGATTTCGAGAAGCAGCCGCAGCCGCCGGGGTTTCCCCAGCCACGTTGTCCCGTCGGATTTCACAAGCAGAGGACTATGCAGGACAACTACTATTTGAGCGCAGCCGAAACGGAACCACGCTGACCGATGCGGGTCATAAATATCTTCAACTCCTGTCCGATTTGGACACGGCGGGAAATGCTTTTGAACGCGGCGTCGCGGCTTTGCGCAATGAATGTGGAGACCTTCTTGCGATCGGGTGCGGCCCACTCACGACGCGAACCATTATTTCACCCAGTCTCGAAAAACTCCTTTCCGAGATGCCGGACCTGCGGGTCCGGATCGATGTGAGGGCCACCAAAGAGCCGCTTGAAGCTCTGCGCAGCGGCAGCATCGACATTGCAGTATGCGACCTCACGCATACACCGGACTTGAGTGACCTTGAGATCCAGGTAGCACACCGTAGGCCCGTTTCATTCTGGGCGCGACCAGCACATCCTATTCACGCAGAAGTACCGGTGACTTTAGACAAACTTTTTCGACAGCCTCTGATGACGCCATTTCTACACAAGCATTGGCGCGCAGCGTTCGCAGAAATCCTTGGAGGTGACGCTCAGGCCTGGGAGCTTGCAGAGCGTCTCCCTCAGATCGAATGCGACGATTATGGGTTGCTCGTCGATTTGGCGTGCCGATGCGACATTGTGTGTGGCGGTATGACCGACGCGTTTGCAGAACATGCAACGCTTGAACGCCTCAAGCAGGTTGCCACTCAGACTGAAATTCAATGGAATATCTGTTTCGCGCGCCGAAGAAACCACCGTTCTAAATCTTTGGATGTGCTTTGGCGGATATTGCGGACGAAATTCGGGGAGTAAGTCGATTTGCCAGATAAATACCTTTGGGACCGACTACAAATGCCGCACCTTAGCCATTGTCTTACAGGTTGCTCCAGCATGGCGCCCAAGAGACGGGAAGTTTCTTGGCTGACCGAAACCATGCAAGCTTCTTGTAAGTTAAGTTGGAACCGTGCAAGCCGCCGAGGACGATATGAGTTTCAGTCTTACTAAGCCAAAATCATCGATAGAGCTCATCGAAAACAGCGAAAACAGTATTTTGAGATTGTTCGAACCCTTCAAAGCAAATCGAGACTGCAATCTGAAACGGTTTCTTCCCTTCCGATGGTTGGGCCTTTCGCGCGAGCACCTGGCCGGGACACCTGAGGCGACTCAAACCGTCATCTTGGGTGATTGTGAGTTCGGTAACTACAATGAAATTTTGAGGACCCGTCAGGAGCAATTTGGTGAAATGCCTGTTCACTCGGGTAGTCAATTTCTATGAACTCAGCTACCAGCTACGCTCTGGCGGCTTTTTTTTTGGCGCATATCGGCGTTGCTTTTTGGGCGAGAACAAAGCGTCGCGAAACGATGGAGAGTTTTTATCTCGCTGACCGCGATATCGGCATGTTTGCCCTGACGGCCACCCTCGTCGCCTCCGCGGTGAATGCTCTCGCAGTCACCGGAACCCCATCGCTATTCTACACTGGCGGTGTTCTATTCTCGCAGATGTTTGTTGCAGTTTTTGTGACGTCGGCACTCGTTTGGTCCTTTGGACCGACGATCGCCAAGCAAGGACGCCAAGGTGGAATTGTCACCCAGGCGGAGTATTTCGGCCGTCAATACGGATCCCGCACTGTTCAGTTGTTTGCCGCCCTGTTGGGACTTCTGTCGCTGCTCCCGTTCCTGGCCGCACAGATTGTCGGCGTCGGCAAAATTCTCGCCGGTGTTTCCGGCGGCCAAATCCCGTTTGAAACTGGAGTGATGAGTTGTGCGCTCGCTATCGCGATCTACGTGTTCTTTGGTGGTGCAAGAGCCGTTGTCGCGAGCGATGTTCTGCAGGGCATCATCCTCCTCTTATTCCTACTTGCCGCCGCTGTTGTTCTGATCAGTGCGCAAGGGGGAGTAGTTGAGGTTCTCACCCAAATTAGCCTGTCTATGCCGGAAAAGCTCGTTTTCTCCGCGGACAATTTACCGCCTTTCATAGACAATTGCCTGTCCTGGTCATTTGCGTTCTTTCTCTGGCCGCACATGTTCCAGCGCCTGTTGATGGCACGAACGGAAACTCGAATCCGGTACGTCGCTACCATGAGTTGTCTGTCCTATTCTATTGTCGTACTTTGCATCCTGGCTACAGCGATGGCCGCGACAGTGCATTTCGGCGATGTTCAAATCGATCCGGATCGCTTGGTACCGGCCGCGTTGAGCGCGCTGTGGCCAGTTGGTGGGACTATTCTAGTCGTCGCAATATTTGCCCTCGCCATGAGTACGATAGACAGCATTGTCCTGACTTCCGGATCAATCTTGTCGCGCGATTTCCTGTCACAACCGGCACGATCTGGAGACGAAGTGCATAATACCGCAGTTTCGCGAGGTCTGGTTTTGCTCATTATGGCCCTGGCGATTTCGATTGCGGTGACCGACTTCGGCACACGAACGATTGTTCCCTTGGTCACATTAAGCGCATCGATCGCGACACTGGCGCTGTGGCCATTGCTCGGTGCGGTTTGGAAAAAAACAAGCGCCATGGGTGTTATCATCACACAAACCAGCGGCCTGTCAGCTATGATCTACGTTTATTATACTGGAGACAGCCCGTTTCATCCGCTGGGCCTAGCCTCTACTGGCTTTATTGTTTCGGCTGTAGTGTTTCTGACAATGACGCTAATCTTTTCACGCAAGAACTAACTTAGTCAAAAGCTATCTGCTGTAACCGATGTCGCGGTGCCCTTAGTTCCTGACCGCGGACGTGTTCAAGGCGGAAACTCAGGTTTCTGCGCCCCTAATTTCAGTGCTCTTTCTGCGCTTTTGAACCCGCTTTTTTGCAATTCTTGTCATTCTTGGTTTGACGCGCGAGTTCACTGCAGGCGTAGGGCGGAGCCGCTGCGCGGACAACGTTGCTCGCTTTGATCCTCGCGGCGCTGATTGGCGACCAGATCCTGTGGCAGACGCTCTATAGCCGCTGGAAGCGCTATAGCGACAAGGGTGTTTGCCCGGATTGTGGAAGGGCTTGCCGCTGAGCATTCCGATCACAAGGCGATCATGATCGACGCACCTTATCTGAAGGCACATCAAACGACCTCAAGCCTTCGGCTGAAAAGGGGGAGCGTGGACGTCTGATTGGACGCACCAGGTGCTCACGCAGAAACTCTGGAAATACATTGTGTTGAGGCGACCCGCTTCCCATTCCCGATAGAGTGCGACCGCAGAACTCCAACTGCGAGAATCCTCTAAACCTCAAATGGTCAGAAACGCCCGGGCATTTCTGGTCGTCCGGGCAATCAATCAGTCCAGTTCCAAGCGCAGGTATATTTCCCCGGAAACCATTCCGACGCGCTCGAAGCCAGTCAATTCGGACAGGGCGTCAGCAAACTGGGCCGAATCCGCGGTCAGATTGGACCGGACCCGCTCGGGGTCAATTGTATTCAGCGGATTTGTCGCGCCCAACCGGGTCAATTCCTTCTTGATCGCTTGCTTCATTTGCTCTCCTCCTCCTAACTATCTGTTTTCAATCAGCGTGTCTTTCCAACAAAGACCGCCCATAACAACCCAAGGTTCTGGCACCATTCTCGCAACATAAATTTCCGGAAGCCGCGCAATAGACTGGCCTCGGCTCGGCGATACAACCGTTCGATATGCGGTGGCCCGCAATATTCATCGACCCCATGCCGGATCGGTTTGTTTGACCACGTCACCCAGGACGGGCCCAAAAGACACCGTCGCGAAATCAAGCCAGCCCACCGAAACCCGACAGAGTTTCGCATGGATTTCTCAAGCTGACGTCCCGTGCCAATGAGGGCCTACCCGCCATGTTTGTCAGGGAATTGCTCGAGGCCTGTAACCGAGAACCGGACAAGCTGGATACCCTCCAATGGCACAATTGTCCAGTGCTGGCGGTTCCTAGGAACCGTCCACCCCTGTCGGTATCAGCGAAGCCTGAGCGAGAACAGGAACGCCAAAACCCCACACACGGCGATGGAAGCCGTCAGCGGAACCACCGTGCCGTCAAAAAACGGAGCACTGACCGCGATGGTGACCACGCCACACAGCATCTGCAACGTGCCCATCAACGATGACGCGGTTCCCGCAATATCGCCGTTATCTTCCAGCGCCAGGACGCCCGAGGTCGGGATCGCCAGCCCCAGGAACGCATTGCCGAGGAACAGGCAAACGGTCAGAACCGCCAATGACTGAAAGCCGACCTGCATGAGAACAAAGAGCAAAGCGGTAAACAGGGCAAAACCGGTTGCACCGATGAAACAGACCTTTTGCATGCTCCAGCGTTGCGCCAGACCGGCTGCCATCTGTGACGCCGAGAAAAACCCGATGGCGTTCACGGCAAACGCGATCGAGAACTGCTTGGGTGTCAGGCCGAACTGACCGGTATAAACAAACGCAGCCGAGGCTAGGAAGACAAAGAAACTTCCGATGCCAAACCCGCTGAGCAGAACCAGCGACATGTAGGTCGGGTCCTTCAGCAGGCGGCGAACGCTGCGCCAGATGTCACCCACCCGTGCCGGGGTCTTGTTTTTCTCTTCAAGTGTCTCAGGCAGACACATCAAAAGCAGAAAAGCTCCGACTGCACCTGCAACGCCGAGAGAGATGAAGATCCCCCTCCAGCCAAAAAAATCGGTGACGAAGCTGCCGACAAGCGGCGCAAGCATCGGAGAGGTCGAGATCACCAGCATGACGATGGCGATCAGGCGGGTGGCTTGAATGCCGGTATACCGGTCCCGTACGATGGCGCGGGGAACCACCATGGCCGCGGACCCTCCCGCGCCCTGAATGAACCGCCAGACCGCAAGTTCCGTCAGTGTATCGGCTGTCGCGGCACCAAAACTTGCAGCGATAAAGATAGCCAGCCCCACCAGCATCGGCACCCGGCGCCCGATGCTGTCTGCCCATGGTCCGTAGATCAGCTGAGTGATGCCGAAGGATGCGAAATACGCGACCAGAGTGACCTGAAACGCGGTCTCCGAGACGGCGAGGTCCCGCGCCATCTGCGGCATCGATGGCAGATACATGTCAATGGCGAACGGGCTGATCGCCGACAGAAGGCCAAGGATTGCTCCCAGGACGTAGAAGCCGGGCTTCAGGCCAAATTGCTGTTCAGGTTCCGGCAGAGCGCAAGTTTCGCCCCCGGCATATGCGCTGGGTTTCATCTTGTTTCGTCTTTCCAAGCTGGTGCGGCCGTCAAAACCGGCCAAAAATTACCGAACTCGCGGAAAGCCCGGCGCAAAATCACTATGTCTCACTTTGGAACCAGGCATGAGGTTTTTCGTTAGCGCTGTCAAGCGCTCATGCCTCCAGAAAAAGCCTCACGTCCACCCGCCTCGATTGGTGCGTTTGGGTTCGCCTCAAGCGTCAAAACATACGTGGATGTGGTTGTCGTCGGGATCGCGAAGTTTAACCTGCACAATCGGAATACCTGGTACAAGGTCGACTTGTTGCGAAATATGGTGCGCCACTAAGTTTTTGATCCCTGAAACCCGTAGTTGAACTTTTCGCATTCTGCTGAAACTTTGCACAGAAGAAATTGGATGGGGCCTGCGTCGTGTTTATTTTCAGATCTCTCGGGCCAGCTGTTTCCCGCGTTTCACCGATTGAAGCGGTGCGTGCGGGCCTGGGCGCTCTTGTGGGCCTTGGGTTGACGGGGCTTTTCCTTCTGTCTCCGGGCGCCGATCTGGAAATGGGCCTCTACCTCGTGGCCCCTTTCGGGGCGACCTCCGTCTTGCTGTTTGCTGTCCCAAACAGCCCACTTGCACAGCCTTGGTCGGCCATTGTCGGTAATACGGTGGCGGCACTTGTCGGCGTGGCTGTTTGCATGACAGTCGCTGACCCGGTGCTACGTATTGCGCTTGCGGTCGGACTTGCCATTACCGCAACAATCCTGTGCCGGGCGCTTCATCCGCCAGCGGGAGCCGTCGCCATGACAGCGGCACTGAATCCCGAGGCCATCGCAAAGTTGGGGTTCTGGTTTGCGCTTGCACCGGTCGCGGTCGGAACCTGTGCACTTGTTGTCCTTGCGACAATCTATGCCCGGATCACTGGACGTCATTATCCATTCCGGCAATTCGACGATCCGAGTAACAGTCAAACAGAAGACAGAAACCCCTCGGAGCGCCTTGGCCTGTCCGAAGAAGAACTTGCTGGCATTCTGGAACGATACCAGCACTCATTCAACCTGGGGGTCGAGGATCTGGCACGCCTGATCGGCGCCGCAGAACTGCAGGCGGCAACGCATGTAACCGCCCCTTTGACGGCAAAAGATGTCATGTCCTCCAGCCTGATCACAGTGGGCCCCGAGGCGGCGCTCGGAGAGGTGGCCGACCTGTTCAAAAAGCACAGGTTCACCTCGCTTCCTGTCGTCGGGAACGACGAAAAGTTTCTGGGCGTCATTTTTCAGATGCATCTGATCGGACAGGCCCGTGAAGAGGCGCTCAGGTTGAAGCGTGGCTTTTTTTCGACACTCAATCGATTATTGGAACCCAAAACGGAGATGCCTGTGACTGCGGGTGACATCATGGCGGTGGCAGGCCCGCGCGTGACGACAAGTTCACCCCTTGGGGTGCTGCTTCCGATGATGGCGATTGAGGATGTCGACGCCGTCCCCGTCCTCGAACACGGACGCATTGTCGGGATTGTCACGCGGACAGACCTGATCGCCGCATTGGCACGCGCCGCCGTTCGAAGCGGATGATCCGCCGGCAATCGGCGACTCTGGTTGGTGCGGATTTTTCGGATAAGACGTCATCGACGGACAGGCCATCTATGAGAAAATGGCGGCGAAATTGAAGTCGTGATGTCGATAGTCTACTGCTGAGATGCAAAATTCGATTTGGCGTGTTCACAGATGCAAAGCACGCAGGGCTGACCTCATTTGCTCGGACAAATATGGAGAATACCATGAGCAGCGCAGATGAAGACCGGCAAGGCCAATATGCATCGTCACCCTGCATGGCACATGAGATTGCGCCCAACTATTTCGACCCGATGGCATCTGATCCCGAACAGGAACGCGATGTGGCGCGGTGGCGCCGGGCAGAGCGTACCCGTCTGCGGAACGCGCGCCACACCTTGTCTGTCGAGATGCGGCGCCAGGTCGGGCAGACGTTGTGTCGTAACCTGAGTGACTTTCTTGATGAGCGGTTTGATGGCGCTTGCGGCCGTGTGCTGTCGGCATACTGGCCCATCAAGGCCGAACCCGACCTACGACCGCTGATGACACAGTTACATGAAGCCGGATGCATAATTGCTCTTCCAATTGTCGAACAGAAAGCCGCACCGCTGGTTTTTCGCAGGTGGGCGCCGGGAACCCGGATGGTGCGCGGTGACTGGAACATTCCCGTCCCACCGCCGAGTGCCGATAGGTTGATACCGGACATCGTTCTTGCACCGGTCATCGGCTGGGACCCGACCTGCTACCGGCTTGGATATGGCGGTGGATATTTCGATCGGACATTGGCTAACCTTGCGCCCCGACCATATTGCATCGGTGTGGGATATCAGTCGGCGGAGCTCCGAACGATCTACCCGCAACCACACGATATCCCGCTTGATGTCATTGTGACCGAAGCCGGCATCGCTGCCCGTCGCGATGCCCATCAGTCTGGTTCGGACCGTTGAGGCATATTTCAGTATAGTTACAGGTTACGATATTCACCGCCGAGAGAACTTCCATTAGTACGCGACGCGCCATGGCAACGTCGCGGCTTGTGCGTCCTCGTGATCCACTTCGGTGACAACAATGGCGCGAGGGCAATCGTAGCGCCTGCTCCAAACGGCAAGCGGCAGATTTTGATTGAAGATGCTGACAGTGCCGAATTTCAAAATCTATCCAGAACTTCCATCGGCGTTATTGGCTCTTTCAACCGACTTCAGCTCAATACATGGTTTTTCGGGGTTAAAATTTCAGGCGCGGGGAGATCAAGGGCTTCGGCGACGGAAATCTCTATTGTTCGGCACATGGCATCCAGAGGAAGGCCGTTCTGCACATTGCGAAACGGCAGTTCCAACTCATTGGTCACTGCCTGCAACCCAAAGAAGACATAGGCCACCACCGCCGCAAAAACCGGAGCGAACCAGCCGGTGGATTCGATCAGCGCAAAGGGCAGCAGCCAGCAATAAAGGTACGTCGTTCGACGCACCAGCAGGGAATAGACAAAAGGCAAGGGCGTAGTCACGATCCGCTCACACCCGGCCTGCGCCAGCGCCAGCGAGGACAATGTCTGGGAAATGGTCATTTGCCCAAAACCGCTGATTGCGTCCCGTTCGATGAGCTGTCCGATCTGGTCGGCCATTGAGCGCAGCGCCGCATCCGCAGGGTTCTTGCGGGCGGTCATGGCGGTCGCTTTTTCTTCGCCGATCCAGCCGACAATATCGGCGCGTACATCCACACCGCGCAAGAATCCACGATGCAGATGCGCAAATGCGACGGCGCAAGACAGGATTTTCTTGCGATCTTCGCCCTTGCCGACAAATACACACATGTGCCGCCCCAGATTGCGCACATCTGCCACCATCGACCCCCACAGTTTGCGCGCCTCCCACCAGCGGTCATAGGCGGCATTGTTGCGAAACCCCAAAAACAGCGACAGCGCGACGCCGAAGATACCCATCGCCCCAATCGAGATATGCGGCAATGTGAGGACATACCGGTCCACCAGCAATACAATCACGGACAACAAGGCAACGCCGATAATCTTGCCGAGGATCTTTGGCACTACCGACCCTTGCATGACAAAGAAAAGTTGAAATGAAGACGGATGCTCTCGGACGATCATGGGCTTTCCTGCTGCTTGCTGGTTTGCATTTCGGCACCTGTTGCCGGAGTTGGAGAACTCAGGCCGTTGCTAAGATGATCCAGCAGCAGGCGCACTTTTGGGGAAAGATGACGATTGTGCGGGTAGATCGCCCAGATGCCATCATCGGGGGCGCGGTAACGTTCCAGTATCGGAATCAGTTCAACCGCATCAAGCCGGTCCTGAACGTAGTAGTCCGGTAACTGAATGATACCGATACCCTTCAGCGCTGCATCCACCAGAGACCAGCCGCTGTTACAGCGGATGTTGCCGGTGACGCGAATATGCCGGGGCTTTCCCCGCTCCTGAAACCGCCAGAAATCCAGCGTTCCCTGCAGGCAGTTGTGCTGGTCCAACTCGGACAATGTGTGCGGTGTGCCCCGCGCTGCGAGATACTCGGGCGAGGCACAGACATGGTGGGTTCGCGACGCCAGCCGTTTTGCCATCATGCTACTGTCTTCAAGCTGCCCCAGCCGGATCGCCAGATCAAAGCTTTCGGCTACGAGATCAAGCATCTGGTTGGTCAGCGTCAGGTTGACTTCAAGTTCGGGATAGCGGGCGACAAAATCATTGATCAGCGGCGCGATCCGGTTTTCGCCATAGGTTACCGGGGCCGTCAGGTTGAGCCGGCCCTTGGGCGTCTGGTGCAGATCGGTGATTGCGCGTTCCGCCTCGGCCAATCCGTCAAGCACCTGTCGGCAGTGATTGTAATAGATCTGCCCGGTTTCGGTGATCGTGACCTTGCGCGTGGTACGGTAGAACAGCTTGACCGCCAGCCGGGTTTCCAGCGCACCGATCTGGCGGCTGACCTGCGCGGTGGATATCCCCAGACGGTTTGCAGCCGCGGTAAAGCTTTCAGCCTCGGCAACCGCCACGAACTCGCTGACACCTTCCCAACTGAACACCCGATACCCTTTCAATACCCAGCGCTGCCAACTCGCATTGATTGTTACGAACTTGCAATAGTGATTTGCAGAATGCGCCAATTAACCTCGCGTTGGAATAGTGTAAATCCCTTTCATCGCAATCATGCCCGGCGACTGGTCGGGAAAAGCAACCGTTCCAACAGCAAAGCGAGTCCGTATGACCGACATCATCAAATCCAGGGCGGCCATCGCCTGGGGGCCGAAACAACCACTGTCGATCGAAGAAATCGACGTAATGCCACCACAGGCGGGCGAAGTCCGTGTGCGCATCGTTGCCACCGGCGTTTGTCACACCGACGCCTTCACCCTGTCCGGCGACGATCCCGAGGGGATTTTTCCAGCCGTTCTGGGCCACGAAGGCGGGGGCATCGTTGAATCGATTGGCGAAGGCGTGACCAGCGTCGCGGTTGGCGATCATGTCATTCCGCTCTACACCCCGGAATGCGGTGAGTGCAAATTCTGCAAGTCCGGCAAGACCAACCTGTGCCAAAAGATCCGCGAAACGCAAGGAAAGGGGCTGATGCCCGACGGCACCACCCGGTTCTACAAGGATGGTCAGCCCATTTTTCACTACATGGGCTGCTCGACCTTCTCGGAATACACCGTGCTGCCCGAGATTTCGCTGGCCAAGGTGAACCCCGAGGCACCGCTGGAAGAGGTCTGCCTGCTGGGCTGCGGCGTCACCACCGGAATGGGCGCGGTGATGAACACCGCCAAGGTCGAAGAAGGCGCAACAGTCGCGATCTTTGGCATGGGCGGGATCGGACTGTCGGCAGTAATCGGCGCGACGATGGCCAAGGCAAGCCGGATCATCGTGATCGACATCAACGAGAGCAAATTCGACCTCGCCCGCAAGCTGGGCGCGACCGACTTCATCAATCCCAAAGACTATGACAAGCCGATCCAGGACGTGATCGTCGAGCTGACCGATGGCGGCGTCGACTATTCCTTCGAATGCATCGGCAACGTCAACGTCATGCGCTCGGCGCTGGAGTGCTGCCACAAGGGCTGGGGTGAATCCGTGGTCATCGGCGTTGCTGGTGCCGGTCAGGAAATCTCGACCCGTCCGTTCCAGCTGGTCACCGGGCGCGTCTGGCGCGGGTCGGCCTTTGGCGGAGTAAAGGGCCGGTCAGAACTGCCCGATTATGTCGAGCGTTACTTGCAGGGCGAATTCAAGCTGAACGATTTCATCACCCATACAATGGGCCTTGGTGACATCAACGAAGCGTTTGACCTGATGCACGAAGGCAAAAGCATCCGCACCGTCATTCACTTCGACAAGTAACACGACCACAAACCAAAGGCTGCGCCGGTGCCGGCGCAGCCAGCACACATGCTATCGAGGCCCGAAATGTCACTGGAAATTACAAGCGCCAACAAAAGCTTCGGCGGTTGGACCAAGCACTACACCCACCATGCCGATGCGCTGAACTGTGACATGCGGTTTGCGATCTACCTGCCGCCGCAAACCGCCAACGGGCAGAAAGTGCCGGTGGTCTATTGGCTGTCCGGTCTGACCTGCACGGATGAGAATTTCATGCACAAGGCGGGTGCGCAGCGTATCGCGGCAAAGCTTGGCATTGCCCTCGTCGCACCAGATACCAGCCCGCGCGGCGAGGCGGTTGCCGATGACGACGGCTATGATCTCGGTCAAGGCGCTGGCTTCTATGTCAACGCGACGCAGACACCCTGGAACCGCCACTACCAGATGTACGACTACGTTCTGAACGAGCTGCCGCAACTGGTCGAGGCGACATTTCCGGTCACCGATACGCGTTCAATCATGGGTCATTCGATGGGTGGTCACGGCGCCCTGGTTCTGGCGTTGCGCAACCCGGGCCGCTTTCAATCCGTGTCGGCCTTCAGCCCAATCGGCAATCCGGTCAATGTCCCCTGGGGCCGAAAGGCACTGACAGCCTATCTGGGCGAGGATACTTCCGCCTGGGTCGAGTATGACGCCAGCCTGCTGATGCGCAAAGCCACGCAATTCGTGCCGACACTTGTGGATCAGGGGTGTGCCGATCCATTCCTGGACGAACAATTGCAGCCGGAAATGTTGGCGGCGGCGGCGCAGAGCAGCGGCTACCCGCTGAAGCTCAACCGGCGAGACGGCTACGACCACAGCTATTACTTCATCGCCAGCTTCATTGACGACCACCTGCAGTTTCATGCCCGGCATCTGGCGGCGTAGCGCGCAACCGGCAAATTTTTTGGCGGCTGTCTTTCAGGCAGCCCCTGCCAGCCGGGCGCGAACGCGATCGGCCGTCTGGGCAAGCGCCGCGTCACCGGGGTTCGGGGGCAGAGAAAACTCTTCACTCCCGTCTTCAAGATACCGGACCGAGGTCACATCGTGGCGGTGATGCATCGGTACGACATGAGCATGGGCGTGCGGCACATGGATGCCGGTGTAAAAGAACGAAACCCGCTCCACGCCCCATTCCAGTTTCATCGCGCGCGCCAGTTGCTGCCCCACCGTCATGATCCGCGCCGCGGTCTGGTCCGGCAGATCTTCGAACCATGCGTGATGCTGTTTGGGGATAATCAACGCGTGACCCTCGCGGATCGGGTGGAGGTCGAGAAACGCAAGCACAAGATCGTCCTCGAAAAGCCTGTGCGCGGGCAGCTCGGCGTTGGCAATACGGCAAAAGATACAGGTGTCGGCCATCCAAGGCTCCATCTTCCAGCGAGAGACGCGGGCCACGTTATCGCGGTGAGCACGCACGGCAAGACAAATTTGAGGAGGCTTTGCCGCTTGCCGCAACATCGGTGGCGAACCGGGCGACTGTCCCCAAATGGGATTTCCGATCCTAGACCAGTGTCCGAGCCGAGCAACTCAATTGATCCGACATTCGATACGACAATATTGTTGGCTATTGCTGCGCAAGAGCTTCTGCCCTGGCATCCTTGGTCCGCCGCGCCCGACAAGGCCTTCTCGAGCCGTGGGGCAGCCCTCGGGCTGACGCCTGTGCTCCATCAATCAGGCGAAAACAGGTGCGTCTAGTCGGGCTTGGACTCGCAGTGAGCGGACAAAACGGCCATCGACAGATCGGCAAAAGATTGCAGGTCGGGCTGTTTGCGGACAACCATCCAGCCCGCAAACCACGACAGCTCTCGATTGGCGTAGGATTCCACATTCTCCTGCAATGGACCGCAAGAAGGCAGAGATGAGCTGACGTTGCTGCCTTTCATTCACCACAGCGCTGTCCCGGGTACGGACGAGGTCGCGCTTTACACAATTGGCTTCAACCGTAACTTAAACCTGTGTCAGTTCTCTGGTGTGAAACAGCTGCGCAAGACGCAGCACACCCTGGCGGTCGGTTTTGAACCGCCCGTCGTCGTGCATTGGATCAAGGAAGGCGCGACCCTGAACACTAGAACCCGAAGTATGTCACAAAGGCTTGTTTTTCATGCCAGTCTTTTACCGCAAACGGCGATGAGCACCGCCTGCAATCGCAGCTATTGGCAGTACCTATTGAAAGCACCATTCATTAGACATACGACCCCACGATGGATTCAATTACCGCTCGTAACAATGTTCTGGGGTCTATGAGTTCTGTCTTCCGGTCCCAAGGACCTTTACTTCCAGCCAATGGAATCCCAAAGCAATCAACCCCGCGACCAGTATGTAGAACACCGCAAGCAGTATGAGCGGCTCATAGATGATAAAAGTATCCGAGCGTACGCGAGATGATACCGCGTAAATGTCGACCACGGTGATAGTCGCAACCAATGGGGTTGCTTTCATCTGCAGGATAGTTTCACCGCCCAATGTCGGTAGCACGTTACGGATCGCCTGCGGCAACCAGATACGGCGGAACATGGTCAGTCTTGGCATGCCGAATGACTTGGCAGCCTCCAACTGACCTTTGGCGACTCCTTTGAAGGCCCCGCGCATGACCTCGCCTTCATAACCTGCGTAAGACAGGGTCAGCGCCAGCACGGCATAGGGCCAGGCCTGGCGCAGATAGGGCCAGAGCTCTGACGATCGTATCCACGGAAACTGAGGAAAGAGCGACCCAAGCCCATAATACAACAACCACAGCTGCAACAGCAGCGGCGTTCCCCGGATTATTGTACAAAAGGCCTTCGCGGGGACGGCGAGGTACCATGGGCCAATTGCCTGCGCGAGACCTAGCGGCACAGCAAGAAGGAAGCCCAAAACAACGGTAACAACCAATAACCAGATCGTCGTCCAGATACCCTGCAGGGCAAGCGGCGCATATTTTGGTAGCCAGTCCCATTGCAGTGAGAAGGCGCACCATATGACGATCCCGGCAAACACTAGCATCATCACGATGCGGTGCGGTTGCATCAAAGACTTAAGATCGATCATCTGCCCCCTCCTTTCAGAGAGGGTTGACCACGACGTGCCCATTTCTCGATCCGCGCAAAGACCGCTCCCGAGCACAAAGTGACCATTAGATAGAGGAAACCTGCAGCAAGAAAAAAGGTGAAATACGCGCGTGTGCTGCTGGCGGCTTGTCGGGTTTCCAACGTCAGTTCATTGAAACCCACAACCGCGAGCAGCGCCGTATCCTTGGTGGCAATCAGCCAAAGGTTTGCCAGACCCGGCACAGCGAAACTCATCATGGCTGGGATTGTCACGCGGCGCATGGTCATGAACGCAGGCATCCCGTAGGACTTGGCGGCTTCGATCTGACCCGGTGGAACGGCCTGAATTGCGCCGCGCAGGATCTCGGTCGCATAAGCACCCTGAACCACGCCCAGCACCCATATACCAGCGGCGACGCCATTGATTTCGACCCGTCCGCCGCCCATCGCGGCTGAGATTTTGTTAATAATATCCGATCCCACATAGTACAGGATCAGGATCAGGACCAACTCCGGTACAGCGCGGATGACGGTCGTGTAGATAGCGAGAAGATCGCGCGTGACCTTCCCGCCATATAGCTTTCCATATGCTCCGAACAGTCCGATCACCAGACCGAGCGCATAAGCGCCAAAGGCGATTTGCAGCGAATGGGACAACCCGCGCAGCAGATTGCCGCCCCACCCCGGCGGCGAGAGTGACAGAAGCTCTGCACTCTGCGCCAATCCCAGTGATTCCAATAGTCCGGTCACAGCGACAGCTTAGTAGATGCTGGCCGAGAAGTAGTTCGAGGTGATGTTCTCGTGCGTTCCATCCGCCAGAATGGCCGCGATGCCCTTGTTCAGCGCTTCACGCAGTTCATCCTGCCCTTTGCGAACACCGGCTCCGACCCCACGGCCAAGTATGGCAGGATCATCCTTGACGGCACCCTTGATTTCACAGCACGCACCCGCGTCCGAGTTCACAAAATCAGCCATCGCGATGCTGTCGGCCTGAGTGGCATCGATGCGACCTGCAAAGAGATCCTGATTTGCTTCATCCTGAGTTTGATAAACGCGCAACTCTGAATCCTTGAAGTATTCTTGCGCATAGGCCTGATGGATGGTCGAAGCCTGAATGCCGACCACCTTACCCGCCAGCGATTCTGGGGTCGCTTCTATATCCATCGATTTATCGGCAACAATGACCGCAGGTGTGTTGTAGTAAGGATCACTGAAATCAATGGACTTCAGACGCTCTTCTGTGATCGACATCGAGGCCATAATGGCATCGATCTGCTGGCCAGTCAGTGATGGAATGATACCATCCCAAGCTACCGGAGTGATCACGCAGTCCAGCTCTGCTGCGGCGCAGACGGCATTGATGACGTCGATCTCCCAACCGACCCAGTTGCCCGCGCTGTCCAGCGAAGCAAATGGCGGATAAGGCTCAGCGGCGATACCGATCTTGACCTCTTCGGCGCTGGCAATTCCAGCGGAAAGGACCGCAGCGGCAAGACTGGACGCGAGCAGCTTCTTAACGTTCATTTTGATACTCCCTTTTGGTTTCGTGATTTGTTTTGTTGGACTATGCGACCGAGCTGAGAAATTGCTTCAACCGATCCGATTTAGGATTACCAAAGACCTCGGCAGGCGGACCCTGCTCTTCGATGCGGCCCTCGTAGAGATAGACAACGTGGCTGGCGACTTCCCGTGCAAACTTCATCTCGTGAGTGACAAGCAACATGGTGCGCCCTTCGGCGGCAAGATCGCGAATTACGGTCAGAACTTCACCAACCAGTTCAGGATCAAGCGCTGAAGTTGGTTCATCAAACAGCATGACCGAGGGATCGACCGCCAGAGCCCGTGCAATCGCCGCGCGCTGTTGCTGACCGCCAGAAAGATAAGCAGGATAAGTGTCGGCCTTGTCCCCTAGCCCCACCCGTTTGAGCAGCTCGTGCGCCCGTTCGATCGCCTGTGCTTTTGGTACTTTCAGAACATGCACCGGCACTTCGATTACGTTTTCCAGAAGCGAACGGTGGGTCCACAGATTGAACTGCTGAAATACCATGGCAAGCCGGGTGCGCATGCGCTCAATCTGGCGTCGATTGGATGGGCTGCCATCGGCGTGCATCTCAACCTGTTCTCCACCTATGGTGATCTTTCCGGAACTTGGCGTTTCCAGAAAGTTGATGCAGCGCAGCATGGTGGATTTGCCAGAGCCTGATCCTCCGATAATCGCAACAACATCGCCTTTGTGTGCTGTAAGCGAAACGCCTTTCAGAACCTCCAGCTGCCCGAAGGATTTATGCAGGTCTTCAACCTTTATCGCCTCTTGGTTCGGTGTCGCATCGTCTGCGGGTGTAACGGCTTTGGCTGTATCCATATCCAAGAATCTTCTGATTTCAGCTTGCAGTAAGCCCCGAATCTCGCAATTATGCAAGTGTATAATAATTTCATGCCATGGATGAGCACTACGTGCAGGACGACAGCCGCAAGTTTACACGTGAGTCCGCAGAATATCGGCGCGAGGCGCTGATACTGGCGACTTTGGATTTGATCGCCGAGATGGGGGTTCGGGGTGCCACTGTGCGTGAAATTGCTGCTCGTGCGAACGTGACCCAGGGTTTGATCCGGCACTATTTCTCATCGAAAGAGGAACTGGTTCAGGCAGCGTACGAGCATCATATGAATACGCTGACTGATCAGACAGCCGCCTCTTCGGGCGAAGGCACCGCGCTATCTCGGCTGGCGAACTTCGTTGACGCTTCTCTGCGTCCTCCAATTGTTGATCCCAGTGCGGTTGCCTTGTGGGCTGGGTTTCTGAACAAGGTGCAGCATGACCCGAAAATGCAACGCATCCACCAGCGTACCTACAATTATTTCCGGGACTATCTTGAGACCCTGATCGTCGCCGCTCTGCGGGAATGCGGTCGTTTGGTCGAAGCATCCGAAGCGATGCAACTTGCCATCGCCTGTAATGCGGTGATCGATGGCCTATGGCTTGAAGGCGGCGCGCTTCCGGATGCATTTGCCGAAGGCCAGTTGGCGCAGATCGGCTTGGAATCGGTCAGCGCAATAATCGGAATTCCATTGCACAAAGAAGTGGAGCAGCCATGAAAACCAGCGCTGTAACAGAACGTTTAGCTGGCCTGGGTGGCGCCAAATGGGGCGTACACCTGAAGGCGCGCGAGCTTATCCGGGCCGGGGCGGACATCGTCGAAATGACGATTGGTGAGCCGGATGTTCCAGTACCCGACGCCCTGATCGAAACCACCGTATCCTCATTGCGGGCTTCGCGGACGGGGTACTCGAACGGGCGTGGCGAGGCCGGATTATTGGACGCGCTGGCCGAGCGGTACTCAGACTCCCGCGGACGCGCGTTCGGGCCAGAGAACTTTTTGTGCTTTCCGGGAACCCAGACTGCCCTGTTCGCGGTCATGGCCGGAGTTGCCGAGACTGGCGATGAAGTTCTGGTCGGTGACCCGATGTATGCAACCTACGAAGGGGTAGTACGTGCGACTGGCGCTGATTTAGTACCGGTGCCCTTACGGCCCGAACACGGGTTTCGCATGCAGCCCGAAGATATCGCCGCCCGGATCACTCCGCGCAGCCGCGCCATTCTGCTGACAACACCCCACAACCCGACCGGAGCGATCCTGACGGCCTCAGAAATTGCCGAGATCGGGCAATTGGCGATCGCGCATGATCTGTGGATCATATCCGACGAAGTCTATGAAGATCTGATCTTTGACGGTGCAAAATTTGTCTCGCCCTTAGCCAATCCGGACTTGGCGGAACGCGTCATTGGGGTCGCCTCCATATCCAAGTCACATGCGGCGCCGGGGTTCCGCAGCGGCTGGTGTGTTGGACCAGCGGCCTTTTGCGAGGCGTTGCTGCCCTACTCCGAAACCATGCTGTTTGGAAATCAACCTTTCATCGCGGACATGACCGAAAAGGCGATCCGTGACGGGTCTGAAGTCGCGCCCGGCATGGCCGCGCGTTTCTCAAAACGGGCCAAACTTCTAGCCGATCGTTTACAGGCGGAAACTGGGCTTACCGTGCACCGGCCTGAGGCTGGGATGTTTGCGCTGATCAACGTTTCATCGACCGGGTTTGATGGCGAGGCCTACGCCTGGGACCTGCTGCAATCCGGAGTAGCTGTAATGCCGGGATCAGCCTTCGGAGACAGCCTGAAACACTGGGTGCGCGTGGCCCTGACGATCAGCGATGATGATTTTGCCACCGCCGTCACCCGCATCATCGATCATGCCAACAGAAAAACATGCGAGGTCGCATGAACGGAATAACGGTAGGCGAAGCCCTTGTTGCAGAGCTTCGGCGAAGGGATGTGGACTGCGTATTCGGAATTCCCGGAGTGCACACGGTTGAACTTTATCGCGGTCTTGCGAACTCGGGCATACGTCATGTGACCCCCAGGCACGAACAAGGTGCTGGATTTATGGCCGATGGTTATGCGCGCGCATCGGGAAAACCGGGCGTAGCCTTTGTCATCACCGGCCCGGGCTTGACGAATACGTTGACGCCCATGGCGCAGGCCCGGGCGGATTCAGTGCCGATGCTGGTCGTGTCCGGGGTCAATACAACTGCATCGCTTGGAAAGGGCTTCGGTCATCTGCACGAACTGCCTGACCAACTGGGACTTGCCCAAACGGTGGCGCTGATGTCTGAGCAAATCTCGGACGCAAGTGAACTGGACCCGGTCGTGGATCGTATCTTCCATCGGCTGGCCAGCGGGCGACCCGGACCGGCACATATTGAGGTTCCGTTAGACGTTGCAGCAGCCGAATACGCTGCTGCGCCAAGTGTACCACCTGCTCCGGTGTCGCTGGCAGACCCAAATTTGATCCAGCAGGCAGCGGTGCGTTTGGCTGAGGCACAGAGAGTTGTCATTCTGACGGGCGGCGGCGCCAAGCGCGTTGAAACCGGTCTGCGCGAGCTGGCTGAAACACTGGATGCACCCATAGTGCAGACCGTGAACGCACGAGGCCTGATGCATGGGCATCCTCTGATCGTACCTGCCAGTCCCAGTCTGAACAGCGTACGTGAGTTGATCGAAGACGCTGATTGTGTGCTGGCCTTGGGTACCGAACTTGGGCCGACCGATTTTGACATGTACGCAACCGGCCAGATTTCTGCGATGTCAGGATTGATCCGAGTAGACCGATGCCGTGATCAGCTTTCCCGACACAAGGCTGATCTTACCATTCACGACGACGTAGACATGGTTATCCCCGCGCTTCTTGCAGCTTTGCCTGCCGCGAAGAAAAAGAGCGGAGGCGCAAAACGCGCCGCGCTTTCACGTGCCGCCGCGTGGAACGAAATTGGCGCTGATTATCGTCTTCAGGTCGAGGTACTCAATGCGATACGCGACGCTGTACCCGCTGCGTTGATCGTCGGGGATTCGACCCAGCCGATTTACGCCGGAAACCTTTACTACGATCATGACCGGGCCGGTGGCTGGTTCAACGCGGCAACAGGATACGGGGCACTCGGATACGGGATACCTGCCGCCATTGGTGCAGCAATCGCCGATCCCACGGCCCGGGTGATTTGCATCGTCGGCGATGGCGGGGCCCAGTTTTCATTACCCGAAATCATGGCCGCGGTGGACGAAAACCTGCCCGTCACTTTCATGATCTGGAACAACCACGGATATCGAGAGATTGCCACATCAATGCAGAATGTCGGCGTAACAGTCATCGGGTGCGATCCCTCGCCCCCCGATTTTGCAGCAACTGCCAAGTCATTCGGCATTCCATTCTCATCGGCTTCGTTCGAACCCGATGCCATCGCGCAGGTGCTGCGCGCGGCAACTCACATTGATGGGCCTTCAATGATCGAAGTCACCGCCCCGAAATTCGAACCCCGGAAAGATTGAACAATGACAGACCCGACATTTGAGTTCTCGCGCGCCATTACGCGTCGACCCGCGCCAACCATCGCAGGCGGATTGCGCGCCGAGGATTTCGGCAATCCGGATTTCGACGGTATGTTGTCAGCTCACAAAACTTACGTGACTGCACTAAAAAGCACTGGGGCGGAAGTGATCGAACTTGACGCCCTTGACGCCTATCCCGATGCTCAATTCGTTGAGGATACTGCACTCTGCCTGCCTCAGGGGGCCGTGTTGATGCGGCCCGGCGCGCCATCACGGATGGGCGAGGTGGCTGAAATGGCTCCAACGCTTCGCGCCCGCTATGATACGGTCCACGAGATCGAAGGCCCGGGTCATATCGAAGGTGGTGATATACTGGTGACCGGTCGGGAAATTCTGGTGGGTCGATCAGACCGCACCGACGCGGAAGGCGTCGCTGAGCTCGCCAAAATCACCTCTGACTGGGGTCACAAGCTGCGGGAAGTCTTCACGCCCGAGGGTGTTTTGCACTTCAAGACGGATTGCTCGCTGATGGACGCCGAAACTATTCTATCGACACGGCGGCTGGATGCGTCAGGATGTTTCGAGGGCTATCGGGTACTACATGTCGCCGATGGGGAAGAGGCAGCGGCCAACGCTATCCGCTTTAACAATCTGGTGCTGATGGCGGCAGGCTTTCCACGCACAGCTGAAATGTTAGACCGTGAGGGATATGAGGTGGTTGAAATTGACAACACCGATTGCGCCAAACTGGATGGTGGTATGTCCTGCCTGTCTTTAAGGTTTTGAGAAGAAAATTGCCGTGTAGATTGGCTTTGTCAGGTTGAAAACGCAAGGTTCGCAGCCTTTTAAGGATCGTCGGCAATCTGGCAAACAGACAATTTTTGCAAACTTAAGCCCATCATTAATATGGATATTGCTAGGCGACTCTAATCTATGGTGACGAAATGGCCCGATCAATCTGTGTAGCGGTCAAAATCAGCGATGCTCAGGTTTTGCCTGGTTTCGCTTCAGCATCATACAAACGAGTATTGCACCATATGCCCATCGGCAGTGATGGCGGGGTGAAATCCGGCCAAATCCTCCTGAAGGCCGCTTTGGCCCAGGAATAGTGAATTCTGATCGCTCCTCAGTCGTTCAAGTCCGAAGGGACGGCTTTATGTTCTGTTAAACACTCGGCGTGATCGCGCAGCACTTCCAGTACGCGGCAGTCTAACACTCGCCCCGCCCCGCATTCTTCCAGCATACGACTGAGTTCCAGTTTCAGTTTCTCCAACCGCGCGATGCGGCGGTGAATGTCTTCGAGATGCCGCCCGGCAATGGCATCAACGTCTGAGCACGGGCGGTTCGGACGGTCGGAGAGATCAAGAAGTCTCGGATGGCGGTGAGCCCGAAGCCGAGGTCACGGGCGTGGCGGATGAAGGCCAGCCGGTCGAGCGCGGCTTCGCCATATCGTCGCTGGCCACCGGACGTTCGCTCGGCCTCTTGCAGCAGCCCGATGTCCTCGTAATAGCGGATGGTCTGGACCTTGGCGCCGGTCCGTTTCGCCAGTGCGCCGATGGTGAGCATGGGATATCTCCTTGCCTACATTGATTGTAGGATTCTGTAATCGCAATCGCAAGATCGCGGCGGGTTTCACGTTTGCAAGCTTCAACAAATAAATCACTTGAACCTACAGCGACTAGAGGGGTTATTTACCGAGTCGGTTCGGAGACTGACGCAAATGACAAACTATATCAGCAAATCCAAATTCTCTGCCATCCGCGGCATGGACCTTCCGGAAGAACCTTCACAAGGCGCCAATGCGAGTCACACGTCATGCTGCGACGGAGGAGAGGCAACAGAAGCGTCTTCCTGTTGCGGTCCGACTGTTGCCACCGATGCCCCCGCATGGCGGCGCATCGATTGGCTGCTCTGGGGCTCTGGTGGGATCATCGCTCTTTCCTACATCTCGGGCTTCTTCTTGACGCATGACGAGCCACTCGGCCTCGGTGCATTCACCCACGGCGTTCAGGAGATGATGAATTTGATGTGGTGGGGCATTCTCGTCGGCATGTTGGCGGTCGGCCTCATCGACCGAGTGCCTCGGGAGTTCGTGATCGGCGTTATCGGTCGCGATCAGGGGGCGAAGAGCCTCGTGCGTGCCGTGGCAGCAGGCGTGCTGCTCGATCTGTGCAATCACGGCGTCCTGATGGTTGGGGCAAAGCTTTACGAGCGGGGTGCGAGCCTGGGACAGGTCTTCGCCTTCCTCATCGCCTCGCCGTGGAACTCGCTGTCGCTGACGATCATCATCGGTGTCCTGATGGGCTGGGGCTGGATGTTGACCTTCCTTGTGATCTCTCTAGTCATCGCTTTGCTCACTGGATTGGCCGTCGAGGCACTGGAACGCTCGGGCCGGGTTAAGCCGAACCCCAGCCGCATTGATCTGCCCGCCGACTTCCGCGTCTGGCAGGAGGCCAAGATTGGCCTGTGCGCCACGCGCTATGACTTCGCCTTCGCTCGGGACGTCGCCCGTCGATCCGTCATCGCGAGCCGGATGGTGCTCCGCTGGCTCTTCTTCGGGGTTGTGCTCGCATCTCTGATCCAGGTGACGATGCCGACCGAAATCTTCGCGACCTGGTTCGGCGCGACCCTTCTTGGCCTTTTCACAACACTGGTCGCCGCGACCATCATCGAGGTCTGTTCCGAGGGCTCCGTACCCATTGCGGCCGACCTATTGACGCGGGCGCAGGCACCTGGCAACGCCTTCACCTTCCTTATGGCGGGGGCGGCCACGGACTATACCGAGATTTTCGTCCTGCGCGAAGTCACAAGACGGCTAAAAGCAGCGCTGCTCCTGCCGATCCTGACCGTGCCTCAGGTTCTCGTGATTGGATGGGTTCTGAACGCTGCGGGGTAGCAAACATCAGGCTAACGCGTCTGGGGGGGCACTATAGCGTATTGGACGAAGCTCAATGTCGGATTTGCGCAAATTCTTCCGCAAACGTGCTGACTGCCCGCAACTTCGGAGGAAGGGTCACAAAATGTGACCTGCCCCGCACAGAGTGGGACGCACTGGTCGTGAGAATGCTCCCCGCCCTGCGTCATGAAACGCAGGTCCTGCATCTGCTCGCGCATGATGTGAGTGATATGGTCTTCAACTTTCCTTCGGCATCTCTGTCCGATCAGGGTAAGCTTCTTGTAGCAATAGGTCCCAAGGAGTGTTTTGGAGATGATACCGATGGCGCCAGCTTCTTCCCGCGCTTCTATGTTGGCGGCTGACCAGGATGTCTTACCTTTCATTAGCCAGCCTATTGGCGGAAACAAGCGCCCCGTGTCACTTGATGTCACCAATAGGACCTCAAGCTTTGAATTTTTTTGGGTAAGCGAAAGGGAAGCGCCGCGACTTGCGAGCAATGATTTCCTG
Source organism: Ruegeria sp. MALMAid1280 (assembly GCF_049195285.1). Lineage (NCBI taxonomy): Bacteria > Pseudomonadati > Pseudomonadota > Alphaproteobacteria > Rhodobacterales > Roseobacteraceae > Ruegeria > Ruegeria sp. MALMAid1280. Next base: position 81,816 of record NZ_JBMIRT010000048.1, read on the forward strand.
CCACAACCGTGACTGGCTTTGCCTTCTTCAATTTCGCTACTACCCGCTCACTTTAGACAATAGATCTGTCTTGAGTATTGCGCGGCTTGTCTCGCGGTACTTTCAGTTCCAGTTCGTCTTCCTCATGAATGCGGGTCAAGTTTTCCCTACTGCTCACAACGGAATACGGCTCGCCACGTTGGGTGCCGACAAAGTTTCGAATTTCGTGTTTCGTCATCAGATTGAGCGCTGTTGAAAATTTCGAACCAGTCGTACATGTGGTCGGTTTCGTTGTCTTCCAGTCATCCACGGTTTGCTCGTAAAAGGAGGACCCTGAATCCGCGAGGCATAGCAGCACATCGTGGTCCGTGATGATCCCGACCAACTTCTCATCATTAAGTACGGCGAGCGCATTCACTTCCAAAAGTGCAATTGTGACCGCTGCTTCGATTACGGTTGTGTCAGCGTCGCAGAAAGGGCGTCTTTTTAGATTCTGTGCTTCGACAATGCTTGTGGTCGTCATTTTTTGTTCCTCGTCAGAGTGCCGCCTGCCATTGGGTGGTCCGGTTGGTGGTCAAAAAATACAAACCTAAAGCGGCATCATTGCCGTCGCGAGGCATAGCACAAGGAAGAACCCCGCAATGTCAGTTATGGTAGTAAGCAAAGGGCCACTGGCCACCGCGGGGTCCTGGCCGATGCGCTTGCAAAAGCAATGGCAGGACACCGGCAATGGACACAGCGACGATTGTGTTGAGCCCAAGCGCTCCGCCAATCACCAACCGCAGAGACGGGTTGCCTTTCCACATCCAGGCGACGACCCCTATCAAAAGCCCCAGAACGAACCCGTTTATCACCCCGACCGACACTTCCTGGATCCAGACGCGCATAGCGTCGATAGGCCGGACAAGGCCGAGGGACAACTCGCGCATGCTGACGGCGACGGCCTAATTGCCCGGGCAGCCGCTCATATCGGACACCATCGGCAGGAACACAGCCAGCGCGATATCGGCCGCGAGGGTTAACGATCAAACCTCGGCAGGCTCACATCCTCAAGGCAAGAGTGGCAAAGCCTGATCTTCCGGGTAGACCATAAGGCCATGCGCCTCGTACAGATGCGATTCAGGCATAACGCCGCTCATCGGCCTTGAATTCTTGGGTCCACCCTCAAAACTTATTACCTTTGGTGATTGACACACACGAGCAAACAGGTACTCGGTGCCAAAGCTATTTTTGAATACAATCTAGGATGGTAAGCCGCGAGCGACACTGAGGCGAAACGGGTGTCGTGACTTATCAAGCTCTCGAACTGGGAAAGAAATGCAGTCTTCAAAGGAAATAGTTGCAAACCTCTGCAATACAATTGCTTCGAACGACGATTCCAGCACAGCAGCGGCTGGGGATGTGTTCCGCAGTCTGATCAGAACGCAACTCTCGGTTCGCAATGCAAAATCCCCTTCGGTTGTGGCGTCCCTTTATGGTGAAGTAGTGAAACGCCCGAACATTTGGCGGAACATGCCAAAATTCCAAGAGGCCGGAGAGGAATTTAAACCGGATGCCGCGATTGAGGCGGGTTTTTCGCTTGTTACTTGCTGCATGAACAGAAACGACCATCTGGTACAGACTCTTCCGACATGGCAGGTGCACCAGGAGATCGATGAGATTGTCATCGTGGACTGGAGTTCTGAGATCCCGGTTGCGATTACCCTGGACAAGGCCGGAATTCGCGATCCGCGCATCCGTATTCTTCGGGTTGAAGATGAAGGGTCGTGGATTCTGTCTCATGCCTACAATGTGGGTTTCCGGGCGACGACAAAAGACAAGATCGTCAAGGTCGACAGCGACATCATCCTGGACGCCGAGTTTTTCAACCGCAACGCCATGGGTGTGGGGAAGCTGACCGCCGGAAACTGGCGGCAGGCGGAAGCGGGCCAAAGCCACGTAAACGGATTCTTCGTTACCGGGCGCGAGGACCTGATGAACGTGAACGGGTTCAACGAACGGATCGTGACCTATGGCTGGGATGACGATGACCTGTATGATCGTCTGACCAGTTCTGGTGTTGAACGAGTGGATGTCGATCCCGACACCATCCGTCATATTGACCATTCCGACATAAGACGCATCGACCGCCCCAAAAGCAAACCGGTCACCGGCTGGGATGAGGTGCAGGCATTTCCACAGTTCTGGATTTCCCTGAACCGGCAAGCTTCTTCGTCTTCGGCACCTTGGGACAGCAGCTGCCCGATGACCGGTTTTCGGCTGTTGGATGGGTCCGATGGCGTTACCCGGTTGCGGCGGAGTCACGCGTTTGGCGTTGATACAAACCTGATCGGCACGCGGCTTGAACGAGCCGAGGCCGCAATTGGCGCGATACAGGATGTTTTCGAGGGCGTTAAGATCACCGCATCGCGGGAGGCTGTGGATTATGCGTTGATGACCCGCTCCCTCAAAGACGCGGTCGCAGCTGTCGGTAGCGGACCGTTGCAATCCATCGAGAAAGACAACGAAGTTACGGCCCCGATTGGGCACAGCCAACGCAAGCCTAAACTCATCGTCGATGCCCAGCATGGTCTGGGCAATCGTCTGCGCGCGATCGCTTCGGGAGCGGCCTTTGCAAAAGTTCACGACCGGGACCTGATTGTCCGTTGGGTCGCGGACGAGCATTGCGACTGCAGTTTTGCGTCATTGTTCGATTTTGACGGTGCCGTCGAGGACACTGGCGACAGCAACCCGGAAAACGTGTTGGAAGTCGATCTGATGAGCAAGGCGTTCCGCGAAGCCTTTGACTCTACCTCGCTGGTTCACGCCAACCGGGACATTGTCATCCAGTCAGCTTACAGGTTCACCTTCGGGGCGCCCTATGATGAGCTTGAAAGAGATTTTCTGCGCGGTCTGAACCCAAGCGCGGATGTGCAGGATCTGATCGATTCCGTCAGAAGCCCGAACGATATTGCGGTCCATGTCCGGATGAATGGCGGTGCTGCCACGGACCCGCATGGGGACGTTCCCGGTGACTGGTCGAAGTCGGAAGACGAAATTGCCCGACGGGCCCGAAGCAGGTCCCATTATGGCTTTTTCTTCAAGCGCATCGACGAATTGCTGGAGTCGTCAGCAAAAGCGACGATTTTCCTGGCTTCGGACAACTCGGAATCCTATGGCGCGTTTACCGCCAAATACCAGGATCGCGTGACCAGCCTGCCGCGGGCGGTATACGACCGCTCGGAAACGCAGCTCAAATATGCGCTTGCCGACGTCATCTTGCTGTCCCGCGCGCCGCTCTTGCTTGGCAGCAACTGGAGCTCGTTCACCGAAATCGCCCACTCAATGTCGCAAAATCAGAAGTTGGAGATGTCGGGGCAGCATTTTTAATTTCGTTCCACACGTTCGGACATGGGTCCAAATCGAAATACATACGTAATAAATCCGTCAGAGTGTAAATCTGTATGAATGACAGTGAAACAAGGAGCTTAGCCGTTGAGAGCGTCATTTCAGCGTGCAAGCAAAAAGTAAGTGAAGTCATCGTTCTGGACGACCGGAAACACTCCGACTGGTGTGATGCCTACAGCTCGTACGGTGTTGCTCAGGTCACCCACACAACATTCGGCAAGCTTGCGCCGTCGCAAAAGACCGCCGACGGGCTGCGCATTGTCCACGTCACAAAGGGGTTGCCTGCAGCCAGCCTGAGCGAAGCGGAGCACAGTGTCAGCCTGATCACCGAGATTGCGGATATCGTGGTGTTCACTCCGGTTTCGGCGTCACAGCAGGACGTTCAGGATCTGTTGATCGCCTGGCCAAGCTTTTGGGCGATGTTGTTTCTGGCCGAAGGGTTCATGTTGCGCGACGTCGTGCGCCCGGCGATCTGGAACAGCTTCTACAGCGATTGGGAAACCCTGCAGAGCACGGTTGTTTTCACCAATGCCAAATTGGGCGAGGCCTGGGCGGATACCGACGGTGACTATGTCAGCTCGGTCATTGATTATGTGCACCCTTCGACCCATGAAGTGAGTTTGAAGCGGCTGCTGGCGCTGCAAACCAGTGCGATGTTGATGCCCAACCTTTCCGACGGCTCTGCCGACGCCCAAAACCTTGCGCCCAATATCCATATTGCGCTGCCCAAGCGCTATTTGAAAAAAGACTATGAAAACAAGCTATTTCAAGAGCAGCGCAAGTGGTGGAAAGTTGCCCTGAGCGCGCCCTGGCAGGCGTCCTACTGGAGAGATCTTTGGCGGCTGCAACGACGTACCAAGCGTCGCATGAAATCCAGCTAGTCTGGAACAGCCCACCCGACCGGCTATACGAACGGCCCTGAAATCCCCGGGTCTCGGGCCGGTCCGTTGATCCCTGTCAGGGCCAATTTGGATCAGGGCGCGTATTGCGCTATCCTGATCGCGTCAATTCAAGTGCATTAAGAGTTTGGATCTCTGCGCGCCTTTGCGCACGAGCAGTTTCGCGGGTCGCGGTGTAGGCCGTCCATAAAAGACCCGATGATCACCCAAAGACTGAATTGATCCTGTGAATACCCGTGTGCAGGCAACCCTGCGTACGCACAGGAAAGGGAAAGTTTAGGTAAAAACCCTATTAAAACATTGATTTAAGGCCAAGTTTCGCCACAGGCAACCCTCAGCTGAGGCATCGCAGCTCTCTAGTCCTGATCCAGACCAACTCTGGAGCTGGAGATATGACTATGCCGAGCCTGTTCGACTGCTTTGCCAAGGCACCGCTGTGTGCCGGAAAACCCTCCGCCCGTGGTGCCGTCCGGAATTTCACGGCCCTGTTGGCCCTTGCCGCGTTGATATCTGCTGCGACTGCGCCGTCGCGCGTCGAGGCGCAGCAGCCGTTTGTTGTGGGCAGCGACCGCGGCGGGTATTTGCATGACCGTCTGGCCGAGTTGGAAAACCTCGAGCGCAATGGCATCCAGGTCGAAATACGCGGGCGCGTCTGCTATTCAACATGCACGATGTTTCTGGGGCTGCCCGGAACCTGTGTTGATCCAGATACGACCTTTGGATTCCATGGTCCGTCCCGCGGTGGTCGCAGGCTTGCGCCCGAGGATTTCGACTATTTCAGCAAGGTCATGGCCGAGTACTACCCGGAGCCGTTGAAATCGTGGTTCATGACCACGGCGCGAAATCGCATCAACGGTGTCCACAAGGTCAAGGGCCGCGAACTGATACGCATGGGTGTGCCAGCCTGCCGAACCGCATGAGGCCGGGCTTGCCCATAGTTCAGCGCAGGGGTATCAGTCTGGATCACCCCGCCGGGACTTGCCGCGGCCAACCAGTCAGGAGACCAGCGCATCGTGCTGACATCGCTTTTCAAACGGTTCGGGCGGCGTGGATCTTTCCTGCCACCGAACCCGGACGGTCCGCTTTGCGCGATCGGTGATGTGCATGGCTGTATCTTTCAACTGGAAAAAATGCTGTCCGATATACCTCAGGATCATCGGATCATACTGGTCGGCGACTATGTCGACCGTGGTGAGCACAGCGCCGAGGTCCTGCGCCTGATCAGTGCCCGCCCGGACCTGACCTGTCTGATGGGCAATCACGAAGAGATGCTGCTGCGGTTCCTGCAGGATCCCAAAGGGCAGGGCCCGCGCTGGCTGCGCAACGGCGGTTTGCAGACCCTGGCCTCTTTCGGCGTGCGCGGGGCGCGATCCGAGATGAGCGGTGACGAGCTGACGGATTGCCGCGATCGGCTGCAACAGGCGATGGGCGGCGCGCTGTGCCAGTGGGTTTCCGAACTGAAGACCTGGGACAAGTCGGGCAATGTGCTTGTTGTTCATGCCGGTGCCGACCCTGACACCCCGCCCGAGGCGCAATCTGACAAGACCCTTGTCTGGGGCCACCCGTCGTTTCACTCCACGGTCAGGCGCGATGGTGTCTGGGTTGTGCATGGGCACACAATCGTCGGAACCGCCAGCGCGCGGCAGGGGCGCATTTCCATTGATACCGGTGCCTTTGCAACGGGCGTGCTGAGCGCGGTCTGCCTGAACGGAACCGAGCCCAGGTTTTTGACGGCACGTCGCTGACGTTCTTAGAAAAGAACAGGCGGCAAGGGGCCTTTTTCTGGCCGTGGCCGTGCAAAACCTTGTCACATCAAAAGTCATTGACTAGGACCGGTTGAAGCAAATCAGATATTGAGCATTTTATGTTGATCACACCTGTTCTTCTTTGTGGTGGTTCCGGAACGCGTCTTTGGCCCTTGTCGCGCAAAAGCTATCCCAAGCAATTTGTGCCGCTGGT
>NZ_JBMIRT010000030.1:0-59441 GCF_049195285.1 Ruegeria sp. MALMAid1280
ATGCGCCGAGGCCACCATCGGGAACTTGCCGCCCGGCACGTAGCAGCCCACAGACTGCACCGGGATGTTCTTGTGACCCAGGATCACGCCCGGCAGGGTCTCGACCTCGATATCCAGCATCGAGTCGCGTTGCGCCTGCGCGAAGTTCATTACCTGCTTCTGTGCAAACTTGATGTCGGCCAGTTCGCGCTCAGACAGCGAGGCGATCAGCTCGTCAATCTGTTCCTGGCTCAGGCGGAAGCTTTCCGGCGAGTAATTGTCGAACTTCTCCGACAATTCGCGCACAGCCGCGTCACCGCGGGTTTCGATGTCCTTCAGCGTCGCTTCAACGACGGCGCGGGTCTTGGCATCGTCCTCGGCCCGGTCGGCCTCGGGTTTGCCGCGTTTCAGATGTTTGATAGCCATTGTCCTAATCCTCAATTGTCGGGCCGAGGCGGAGTCTTTTCTCCCCGGTCGAATGTTTCCCAGCCTTCGCCGTTAAATAGGTCCACGCCCAGTTGGGCGGCAACATGGGCGAAATCGACATTCACCCAGTTGTCGACAATCTTGCCGTCGACAACTTTCCAGAAATCCATATAGCGGATTTCGACGCGCTTGCCGGTGGGCGCGATGCCCAGGAATTCACCGGAATGGGTTGCCTCTTGCCGACCAAAGGCCGCAGCCCATTCGCCCATGTAAAGCCGGGCCTCGTCGATGCAGGTCTTGTCGGAAAATGCAGCCTGAAATGGGCGCTGCCAGTTTTCCTGAAATTCCTTGAGCCCGGTCTTGGTGCCGCAGCCCTGGTTGCCCATCCAGCGAAACCCTTCCGTAAAGAATTCGCCAATGTCGTCAATGCGGTGGTCGTTCAGCCCGTCGACCATCGCCTCGATCACGGCGCGGGTTTCGTTTGTCTTGTTCATGTCCGTGTCTTTGGTCAGCACGGCCTGTTCTGGGCGAGAGCCCTTCATGTGTCTCTTCCTTTTTTGGTTGCCAAGGGAAATTCAAAGCTGACGGGGAGAGTTAGTCGGCTTTCAAAAAGTCCCTTGGCATCCGGTTGAGCGCCGGATGGCGCCCAACTGCATTATGTCTGGCGGCGCAGCTCATTAGCCCTTTACCGCTCCGGCGGTCAGACCGCTGACGATCTGGCGCTGGAAGAACAGGATCAGGACAAACAGCGGAGCGGTGGCAGAAACCACGGCAGCAACCGCGTACATGACCTTGCCTTCAACCTGGGTGGTACCCATGAAGCTGTTGATGGCGGGAATGATGGTCTCATTCTCTTCACTCAGAAGCATCACGGCCACGGTAAAGTCGTTATAGGCCAGCAGGAAGCTGAACAGACCGGTGGTGATCACGCCGGGCCACATGACCGGGACAATCACATGCCGGAAGGCCTGGAACCGGGTGCAACCATCGACCATGGCACTTTCGTCCATGTCCTTGGGGATGTTCTTGAAGAACGAGTGCAGCATCCACAGGGTAAAGGGCTGGTTAATCGCCACAAGCACGATGATGGTTGTCGGCAGGATGCCCCAGACATTCCACTCGAAGAACCACAGCAGGTAACCTGAGACCAGTGTCATGTGCGGCATCGCGCGGAACACAAGTGCGGCCATCAGGATCCAGAAGGCATAGCGGAAACCGGACCGTGCCAACGCATACCCCCCAAGCGTTCCGAAGGTCAGCGAGATGAGCACGGTGAAGAAAACCACGATGCCGGTGTTCTTGAAGTTGAACCAGAAATCTTCCAGAACCCATGCCCCGTGGTAACCGGCACCGGTAAAAGCACTACCGGTTTGCTCGATCGTATTGGAACCGGTCAGAGCGTTCATCCAGTCGGCCTTGGATAAGAAGTCTGCCTGTACCTTGAAGCTGCCCCAGAAGGTCCAGAAGAACGGGAAGGCGGCAATTATCAACCAGAGGGCCACTAAACCGTAAGAGAACAGCTTTAGCGGAGTCATGCGGGATTGTGCTTTGGTCGCCATGTCGTGTCCTCAGTGAGATTTACGGTTGAAGTCGCGCCAGGTGCGAACAAGCACCGGTGACATCAGGATCAACGCAAGGATGATGGTAATCAGCGAAGTTGCACCTGCTGACGCATAGAGCGGATTGCCGCTTTCGCGCAGATCGTTGAAGATGATCCAGCTGAGCGACTGTGCATGGGCTTCGGCTTTGAAGCTGACGATCGGTTCAAAAACCCGGAAGTTATCCATGATCAGCATGAGCGTGACAAACGAAACCAGCGGCATAAGGTGCGGAACGATCACGTGGATCAAGCGCTGCCACTTCGTCGCGCCGTCGATCTGTGCCGCTTCCATCGTATCATCGGGAACGGTTTGCAGACCCGCGTAGAAAGTGATGAAACTGAACGGCAGGGTATGCCACACGCCGTAGACCATCAGCATGGTCCATGTCAGCGCCGTAGAGGCTTTTAGGCTCAGAGTCGGATCATTGAATATGCGCTGAATGTTGGCGCCGATAACGCCGTCGCCATCGACCATCCAGAACAGGATCAATGAGCCAACCAGCGGAGTAACGAGAAACGGCAGAAGTGATATGAAGATCGCAACGCCTTTGAGAGCGCGGGGCAGGTTGTTCACACCCACGGCAATTGCCAATCCAAGGGCCAGAACCAACGGTGTGACGATAAACGTATATGCCAATGTAAACGTCAGGGCGCTGTAGAACGGCAGGTTATACACTTTGGCAAAAAACTCGCCCATGGTGGCAGAGCTTGACCAAGCCTCGCCTAACTCGGCAAAAGCCAGATGTGAGCGGTTGATATAAGTGCCGAAGCCGTTGAACCGGCCCAGAGGCTGCTCGGCTCGCAGCATGGCAGTGGCCTCGGTATCGACCGACGTGGTTGGCGTGCAACCAAATGGACCACAGCTTTCGGAAACCACCAGAACCTGCTCGTGTTCGACGAAAAGCGATTGAACAAAGACCGAGACGATCGGCAGCGCAATGAACAAGATCATTGCGGAAAGCGTCGGCAGAATGAACCAGAAAAAGGTGCGGTGCTTCATAGCGTGCGTCCCAGTCTAAAGTCCGGAAAAAGATGAGGGGGCAAGTTGAGCCCCCTCCAGTCGGGGAGTGTTATTCGAGGAAGCCGGCTTCTTTGGCCGAGGTCCGGTAGGCGGATTCGACGTCCGCCAATGCTTGTTCAGCGCTTTCGTCACCCTTCAGGAAATCCGTCAGTTCCGAGCCGAGCGCCGCGTGCAGCAGACCCATCTGCGGAATCATGGGATATGGCTTGGCACCACCCTGCACCGTTGCGGCAACACCCGCCGCCGCCGGTCCGGGATTGAACCCTTCAAGCAGCCAGACAGCATCGTCGTTATTTGCAGCCACCATTTCCGGGGTCAAACCGCTGATCAACGCCGCAAAGGTTGCCTCTGCTTCTTCGTCAGACACGTTGGAAGCGATTGCAATGCCGTCCCACCACAATGTGGAAGCGGGGATCGATCCGCCACCGACTGTCGGTGCCGCAGACAGAACCGTGTTCGAGGTCACTTCTTCGGTGGAGCCTTCGTCATCCAGCATCGGCGCACCGCGCGAACCCCACATGACACCCAGAGCCGCCTGACCGGATTCCCACAGGCCCTGCGTTTCATTCGACGCGTGGGTCAGATGGTCGGGATGGGCATATTCGACCAGCGCCTTCATGGTTTCCAGCGCGGCCAGGCCTTTTTCATTGTTGATCGACGGCTCGGCAGAACCGGGCACGAAGAACTCGCCGCCGTGGCCAAGGTAAATCATGTTAAACACTTCACCCACGTTCCAGCCGGTCTGCAGGTTCATAACCAGCGGGTGCTCCATGATTCCGGCAGCGCGGATTTTCTCAGCGGCCTCGATAACCTCTTCGTAAGTTGCCGGAATGCCGTCAACGCCCGCCTGCTCCAGAATGTCCTTGCGCGAGAACAGGTGCTGGGAGTTTGCCATGAAGGCCACAGCCATGACGTTGCCATCAATGGTGATCAGCAGGTTTGGCGGGATGCTGTCCTTGTATTTTTCGACCAGATCGTTCAGCGGCCGGACCAGACCGTCATTCATCAGTTGGGTCAGCGTCGCGTTGGCCAGGATCACCGATGTATATTCTGCCGGGTTCGGCGTCAGAGCTGCGTTCATGATCTGGCGCGCTTCGGTGGTGTGGTTGGTGTTGAATTCAGCTGCGGCCCCACCACAATTGGCTTCAGCGGCTCCCGCGACTGCGTGGATTGCCGGGAAGTCGCTGGCGAGGATTCGAATGGATTGACCTTCCGGGCCACATTCGGCGGCGTAAGCTGCCGAACCCATCAGACCTACAAAAGCGGTTGCTGTAGCGATTTTTCTAAGGAACATTTCTGTCTCCCTGTTTTTCTGAGTTTTTTGAGTGCGTGGCCCGTTCACGCATGAGTTTCTAACGCCGGGGTTTGTCCCCGATCATAAAGCGGGGCCGTGTTCAGATCCGGGCACCGGTCTTGCCGTCAAACAGATGGCAGATTTCAGCTGGAACCGAGATTGAAACCATGTCGTCGATCTCTGCCCGGAAATTCTTGTCTGCTTTCACCGATACCAGGGCACCACCGACGCGAACCGAAATCATTGTGGCGTCGCCCAGCAATTCCTGCGTGTAGATAGGCGCGTTGATCTGCCCCTGCCCTTCGGCAGCAAGGCCGGCATCTTCGGCCCGGAAACCCAATGTCATCGGGCCGTCCGGAGCGTTCAACCCCGTGATTTCGACGTTTTTGGCCGTAAACGTGCCACCCCGAACTTCGCCTTCCATAAGGTTCATTGCCGGATTGCCGATAAAGCTGGCCACAAAGGTGTTGGCCGGGGTGTCGTAAATCTCGGTCGGGCTGCCAACCTGCTGCACAACACCACTCTTCATTACCACCACACGGTCGGCCAGCGTCATCGCCTCAATCTGGTCGTGCGTCACGTAGATCGTGGTCACCGCCAGTTCATGGCTGAGGTTCTTGATCTGCGCACGGGTCGACACGCGCAGCTTTGCGTCGAGGTTCGACAGCGGCTCATCCATCAGGAATACATTCGGTTCCCGCACGATGGCGCGGGCCAACGCAACACGTTGGCGCTGACCGCCCGACAATTCTGCGGGCTTGCGGTGCAAGAAGTCGTCCAGTTCGACCATAGCGGATGCGCGGCGCACTTTTTCGTCATGCGTGGCGGGATCGATGCCGCGAACCTTCAACGGGAACCGAATATTCTCGTAAACGTTCATGTTCGGATACAGAGCGTAAGATTGGAACACCATCGCGACGTCACGATCCTTGGGCTCCATATCGTTGACACGGGCGCCGTCGATCAGGATGTCACCCTCACTGGCATCTTCCAGACCCGCGATCATACGCATCGTCGTGGTCTTGCCGCAGCCTGATGGACCAAGAAGAACCAGAAACTCTTTGTCGGAAATCGTCAGGTCGAAATTGTCGACCCCGACAAACGAACCCCAACGCTTTCCAACGTTGCGAAGTTGAATCTCGGCCATTGAGTCCCTCCCTGATGGGTCGCCGTGCATACGTATGCAAAGAGACTAGACGAAGGACGATATTCAGTATAATGAAATCGTTCTATGGTAGATATAAACAAAATTAATTTGAGATTGATCGACACAACGGTGCTGTTGATCTTCCTCAGCCTTATGCGGCATCGCAAAGCAACAGAGGTTGCACGCGAGATGGGATTGACCCAACCGGCTGTCAGCCATGCCCTGAAACGACTTCGCATGCTCTATGAGGATCCGCTTTTTCTGCGCCGCGCGCACGGGCTCGAACCGACATCGCTGGCGCATGAATTGGAACCCAAAATTCGCAGGATTGTACGGCTGCTTTCAGAAACGCTCGAAGACCCGGATAAATTCGACCCACTTTCCACTGCGACCGACCTCAGGATCGGCGCGTTCGATTACGAACTGACGAGTGTGATACCAAAGCTTGTTGCCGAAATGCGCAATCTCAGCCCAAACATTGATGTACAGGCCTATCCATTCGTCTATAGCGAGGCGCTCGACGCTCTTGTGCATGGACGGATCGACCTCGCCATTGGATACTTTGATATTCCACAAAAAAGCGAGGCGTCTTTTGTTGTCGAGGACCTCTATACAGAGCACTACGTTCTGGCTGGTCGCCGCGACCACCCTCTGTTGACTGCAAACCCGACACTCGATGACATGGCGCAAGTGGACCACCTGCTTGTGTCGCCCCACGGTCTGATCAGAAACAGGGTGGACGAAGCGTTGCGAATTCAAGGCTACAAAAGAAAAATTCGCACGGTCGTTCCTTCGCTTTTTTCGGCACTCTCGATCATCGAAAAATCGGATCTTGTCGTAACGCTGCCCGAGCGTGTCGCCCAAACCAATGGACAACGTTTCGATATCGTCCACAGACCATTGCCGATTGAGGACGGCGGTTTTCAACTGCAAGCTGTTCGACACGCACGCAATGCCAACAGTCCGCTCCACTTTTGGCTGCTCGAAAACTTGCGCCGGGTTGCGTCCCTTTAGGTGTTCGGGACAGCGACCAGAACAGCCCTGTCCTACCGCCTGAACATGCGTGGTTCGACGGGCCTGAATTCACAAGTGCGTGGCCTTCGTCTGCGAACGTACTGGACACGCAAGGTTTAGATCGACAAGTACACATGTTGCAAACAGGCGAAAAACTCGGGAAACAGCTGTGAGCTTTCAGGAAGAAAAACAAGTCGTTCGAGACCTTTATACTATATTGGACGGTACTTCTCCGGATCGAATCGGGTCGATACTTTCCGACGTAATGACACCCGATGCGCTGTGGCGCGGGTTCCATCCGTTTGGCGAATTGACCGGCCCGGACGCACTGGCTGAAAAATTCTGGACGCCGCTGCGCCTGTCACTGACACGGATGCAACGGCGGCAGGACATCTTCTTTGCAGGGCGCAACGAGATGGACGGGTTCACAGGCACCTGGGTAGTATCGATGGGTCACTTGATGGGCCTATTTGATCGGCCCTGGCTGGGCATCGCGCCTACCGGAAAGATGACTTTTCTGCGGTACTGCGAGTTCAACAAGGTCGAAAATGGCCGCATCGTGGAAACCGCGATGTATTTCGACATTCCGCACCTGATGATGCAGGCAGGGCTCAACCCCTTCCCGCCGCAGACAGCGGCGCATCTGGTACAGCCCGGCCCGCTGACCCACGATGGATTGCTCTACGATGATGCACCTGAGGCTGAGGGTCAGGCCACGCTTGCCGCCATCAATGCCATGATCGGCGATTTGGGTACCTGGCAGTCGGGTCTTCCGATCGAAGATGAACTCACCCAAACCTGGCATGACGACATGATCTGGTGGGGCCCTGCAGGGATCGGTGCAACCTACACGATCGAACGCTACGCTAAACAGCATTCGGGCCCATTCCGCGCATCCTTCACGGACCGTTCAAAGACCAAACACATCTGCCGCATGGCTGAAGGCCACTATGGCGGCTTTTTTGGCTGGCCGAATTTCACGGCGCGGCCTACCGGCGGGTTCATGGGCATGCCCGCCACCGGCAAGGCCGGTGAATTCCGGGTGATCGACATCTATCGCCGCGAGGGTGACAAGCTGGCCGAAAACTGGATCTTTATCGACCTGCTGCATTTCTGGAAGCAACAGGGGGTCGATATCCTGGCACGCATGGCGGAAGTACCGCGGACATGACCGGCTGGATCGACGCACATCACCACCTTTGGGACCTTGAGGCAGTACACTACCCGTGGCTGATGGCGCGCGGGGTGGAAAGGTTCTTTGGCGACCCGACACCGATTCAACGGAACTATCTGCTGGATGAATTCCGGTCCGAGGCCGCACCCTGCGGAGTCGGTGCTTCGATCCACATCCAGGTGGGGGCCGAAAACGGTTTGGACGAAGCCCGGTGGGTCCAAAACGCCGCCGATACCAATCCAGACTGGCCAATGGCGCAGGTTGTGTTCTGCGACCTGACCTCGACCAACCTGCCCAATCAGCTTGACACGTTTCAGGCCCTTCCGACTGTGCGAGGCGTCCGCCAAATCGTTGGCCGCGCACCCGGAGAGGATGCGCAGACAGGCACCAATACCCTACTGGACGATGCACAATTCCTGGCCGGGCTGCAGGAAGCTGGGCGGCGCGGTCTCAGCTTTGATCTGCAGCTCATTCCTGAGTTGTTGGAGAAAACGGCTGGGGTACTGGCGCAGGCTCCGGACACCCGGGTTGCGCTGTGTCACGCAGGCTCACCGCATGACCGCAGCCCGGCGGGCCTGAAGGACTGGGCTCAAAGACTGCGCGCGCTGTCCGATCTGCCGCATGTCTCATGCAAGCTCTCCGGTCTGGGTATGTTCGATCACAACTGGTCGCCTGAAAGCATTCGCCCGATTGTCGAAGCCTGTCTTGAACAATTCGGACCTGAGCGGGTCATGTTTGGCTCAAATTTCCCGGTCGACAAGCTTTACGGCGATTACGCCTCTCTGATGCAGGCTTACCATGATCTGGTGCCCGCTGAGGTGCATTCGGCGGTGTTCAGAGAAACCGCAGCACGTTTCTATGATCTTGAGGTGCCCCGAGATTGATGTTCACCTTTGAAACCACGGTGAAGCCTGAATGGATCGACTACAACGGCCATATGCAGGACGCCTATTACGGGTTGGTATTCAGCCACGCCGTCGATGCGATGCAGGATGAGGTCGGCTTCGATGCAGAATATCGCGCGCGCACCGGCTGCACGATCTATCTGCTGGAGGACCACAAATATTATCTGCGGGAAGTTAAGGAAGACGACCATCTTCGTGTTGAAACCCGCATTCTGGATTGCGATGAAAAACGCTTCCACCTGCATATGCAGATGCTGAACGGTGATGATCTGGCGGCGGTTGGCGAATTCATGGAGCTTCACGTCCGGCAGAAACCAAGCTCCCAAGCCGCGCCGATACCGGATGAGATTCTGCAGCGTTTGCAGGCGGCGACACTCCCGTCTGGCGATGCGGCAGAACTAAAGCACCGTTCACGTTCGATGATGATCGCACGCAACTCACGCTAAACTTGATACCGACACAAGTGATTGAATGACCCTCCTCCACCGGAATGGTCAGAAACGTAAGAACCACATGGCGAACAAGCGACAGTCCCGGGCGAGACCCCGTGGAATATGCACGGAACGAGGACAGCCACGTAAGGCGATGCCAACTTGGTTACGTGTAAGCAGCCAAACGGAAGCCTGCCAGAAGAAAGGCGTCTAAAGTCGCCAAGACAGTATCTTCAGACTGACGTTGCTTTGCGTCTGGCAGGGCAAGTCCGAAAGCGAGTATTACTTTGCGGCCATGACCTCCACTTCGACTTTGAACTCTTCGCGCGTGAACCCTGAAACGATCACCAAGGTTGAGCTTGGCACCCGCCCGGTTCCGGCCAGAAATTCGTCCCGTGCACGCATGTAATCCGCCATGTATTCGCGGCTGGTTACGTAAGCTGAAATATGGGCGACATCGGAGGGTTCCATTTTTCCATCGCGCAGGATTTCGCGGATGCATTCGAAACAAATCACGGCCTGTTCATAGCAACTTTCCGGGATCGAATCATCGGTCCGGATACCGAGCTGACCAGAGGTGACAACCATCCGTTTCCCAGCCGGTATCTCGGTGCCATGGACATAATTACCAAATGGAGGTCGAATGGACTTTGGTGTTAAGGTTATCATTTTGTTGCTCAATTTCAGATCACACAAAAGGCTTGCAAGATAGCTGTGAGTTTGCAAGCCTAAAGAAACTCTCTGGCACAGATCAATATCAGGGCCACGCAAACCAATTCTCTGAAGGAGGGAGAATATGGCACCGCGTGTCCTTTTGGTGCGCCATGGCGATGAGCCCAACGATGACCGAGTCGTCACCTGGCTGGCTGCAAACGGCTATGAAGCCGTAACACGCAAACCCTTTTCCGGGGACCGTCTGGATAATGTCGGCGAGGTTGTCGCCTCAGTGATCTATGGTGGTCTGTTCGATGTTTTTGAAACATCAAAACACCCCTTCCTGCTTGAGGAAGATCGCTGGATCAGCCAATGCCTGGAACAGGGAATTCCGCTGCTGGGCATCTGTCAGGGATGTCAGCAAATTGCCTATCACCTGGGCGCCTGGGCCGGAGCGCCGGAAGACGAATATTTTGAGTTCGGATACTACCCGCTGGAGCCCACTGAAGAGGCCGAAAGCTTTCTTGCGGAGCCGCTGGTCGTCACCCAGGCGCATTATCACACCTTTGATCTGCCCGAAGGGGCGGTCCGGCTTGCCGGCAATGCCCAATACCCAAACCAAGCCTTCCGTTACGGCGATAACGTCTACGGCTTTCAGTTCCATGCCGAAGTTACACCAGCCGGGTTCCGCCGCTGGCAGGACAGCAAAAAGCATGTGTACGGAAGGCCCGGCGTGCAGGATGTGCAGACACAGAACCGTTTGATGGATGCGCACGATGCAGCGCAGGGGCGTTGGTTCAACGGGTTTCTTGACAGTTTTCTGGGGCGGGCGGCATGAGTGTTCAAGGGCATTGGGCCGATCTGAAGGCACCTGATTTCCGAGCATTGCCATCTGACACGGTGGCGGTGCTGCCACTGGGCGCGACCGAACAGCATGGTCCGCACCTTCCGCTTTCGGTCGATACTGACCTGACACAAGAAGCGATCGCGCGAATGCTGGCTGAACTCAGCGTTGAGCAATCGGTACTGGTACTGCCCTCGCTGACAATCACCAAAAGCAGCGAACACAACCATTTCCCCGGCACGCTGAGCCTGTCGCCCGAAACGCTACTGACCGTACTCCGCGATATCGGCGCTTCGGTGGCGCGGGCCGGGGTTGAGCGTCTGGTCCTGTTCAACGGGCACGGCGGCAATACCGCGTTGTTGCAGGTCGCTGCGCGTGAGTTGCGGATCGACCACAATTTGATTGTGGCGGTGTGTTCGTGGTCCGGTTTCGCCGAAACCGAAGGGCTGTTCGATCCGACCTCTTATGCCGTGGACCTGCATGCCGGCGACAGCGAAACCTCAGCCATGTTAGCGACCCGGCCCGGTCTGGTGGACATGGGCAAGGCGGAGAATTTTCGCACAGCGATGGAAGATTGGCAGCAAGAGTTCAAGTTCATCGGCCTGACCGGCCAGCCAGCCGCCCCCGGGTGGATTGCAGGTGATCTTAACCCTGAAGGTGTCTGTGGCGATGCCTCTTCCGCCACTGCGGAAAAAGGCGAGGCGATGCTAGCCTCCGCCGGGCGCAACTTCGCACTGTTCCTCGCCGAGTTTGCCCGGTTCGACCACAGGAGCACCTCATGAGAGATGCTGTTCCCTCCATCGCACGGCTGCCCGGTGTTCTGGTCCCCATCTCGCTGCTGGCGGACAAGAAATTCGGTGAGCAGCGTCAGGGTGATTGCCTTGCGGGCGATCTGATAATCCGCGAAGGCCGTGTGGCAGGGCTGGAGCCCGCCAGCGCATCTCCGACCTGCCTGGTTCTGCCCAAATTTTCCGAACCACATGTGCATTTGGACAAGTGCCACACCATCGACCGGATGGATGGCGTTGGCGGCGGGCTGGCCGAGGCCATTGAGGCCCAGGCGCTGGACCGCGAGAACTGGACCGAAGCTGATATCCGTGCGCGTGCGGGGCGCGGGTTGCAGGAATTACTGAATGCGGGCTGTGCCGCCATTCGCACGCATGTGGATTGGGGCACACCCACCGATCCGGCGGCCACTCCCTTGGCGTGGGGCATCATAGGGGAATTGGCCGAAGACCTGCCTGACGGTATTGTCATGCAACGCGCGGCGCTGACCGATGTGGCCCGAATGACCGAGGATGTTTACGCCGCGCTTTGTGCCCGTCAGGTGTCGCAGGCAAATGCGGTCCTGGGCGCATTTGTTCTGGACCAGCCCAACCGGCGCGAGGGAATCCTCAACACGTTCCGTATCGCGGAAAAGATCGGCGTGGCGCTGGATTTTCACGTCGATGAGGGGCTGGAACCCGGTCTCGACGGGCTGGAGATGATCGCGGATGCCGCGCTGGAAACCGGGTTTCAGGGCCCTGTACTGTGCGGTCATGCCTGCAGCCTGATGAATTTTGAAGCCCCAGACGTTCAGCGCATCGCTGACAAACTGGCACGGGCTGAAATTTCCGTCGCTGCTTTGCCCGCGACAAACCTCTATCTTCAAGGCCGCAGCGACGGAACACCGGATCGGCGCGGCATCACCCGTATTCGCGAATTGCAGGATGCGGGCGTCAACATCGTACTGGGTGCCGACAATGTCCGCGACGCCTTCTGCCCGCTGGGCAGCCATGACCCGCTGGCAACCCTTTCGCTGGCCGCTCTGGCGGCGCATCTGGACCCGCCATTTGGCAGCCATCTTCCAATGATCACCACCAGCGCGCGGCGCGCGCTTGGCCTTGCCCCCGTAACCGTCGATGGGGCCGCAATCGGGGATCTGCAACTGTTCGACGCGCCCTCGGTCACGGCCATTCTGGGCAACGGCAGCTCGCCGCGCCCGTTGGCCGTGGCCTTGCAAGGAGAACAATAATGGTAGCGAAAACTATGGACCGCACCGAATCCGACTGGGACGCCTTTGCCGCCAGCCTGGCCCCGGTCGAGGTGATCTCGGAACCTGTGCTGGTCAAGAAACGCTCGCGGGATTTCTTCTGGTACAGCCCGCTGCTGAACGCGCAGCTCAGAAAGTGCTTTGGCGATCTGGTCGCGGTCCCAAAGACCACGTCCGAGATGCGCCACTGCCTGCAACGCGCCTATGAGGAAGACCTGCCCGTTACCCTGCGCGGCGGAGGGACCGGGAATTATGGACAGGCGGTGCCCCTGAAGGGCGGGTTGATCATCGAATCCACGGCGATGAACAAGATCCTTGAGATAGGTGAAGGATATGTGCGCGCCGAGGCGGGTGCGCTGATGGCGGATGTGAACGCGGCGTTGATGGCGCAGGGCTGGGAAATGACCATGTTCCCGTCGACGCAGGATATCGCCACCATTGGCGGCTTTGTCGCCGGTGGGTCCGCCGGTATCGGCTCGATTGCTAACGGGGCTTTACGCGAAAAGGGCAACATCATCCAGCTCAAGGCGCTGTCGATGGAGGCTGAACCACAAGAGCATGTATTCGACGCCGAAGAGGCGCTACAGATTCACCATGCTTGGGGGTTGAACGGAGTCATCACCGAAGTCACCCTGCGCACCGTGCCGCACCGCGACTGGGTCGGCTGCATGGCGACTTTTGATACTTACCGGGATTGCTATGCCGCAGGTTACGCCCTGGCTTCTGCGTCAGATATCGGCCGAAAACTGGCCAGTACGGTCGAAGCGCGGATCGTCGAATATTTCCCGCGCCTCAAAGGACACATTCGGGAAGGCAAGCATCTGCTGGTCTCGCTGGTTCCGGCCGAGGATATGGAGGCGTTCCGAAAGCTGATCTCGGATCAGGGCGGCCATCTGGACCTTGCTATGACGGATGCAGAACGTCAGGCGGTAAAAATACCGCATGTTTTCGAGTTTGCGTATAACCACACGACATTGCAGGTGCTGAAGGCCGACCGCTCGGCCACCTATCAGCAGATCGGCGTACCCGATCCTGCGGACGCCGATGCGGTTGCCGCCGTGGGTGCCGCTCTTGGCGACGACGTCTGGCAGCACCACGAATTCGCCCTGCTGGACGGCAAGATCGTGGCCTTTGACCTGCCGATCATCTGGTTCAAGGACGAGGCACGGCTGCGCGAGATCGACGGCATCTATCAGCAGCACAACCACAGCGTTGCGGATGCGCATACTTATCATATCGAAGGTGGCGGGCTGAAGAACGCCGACTATCGCCATCTGGCGTGGAAAAAAAGGATGGACCCCAAGGGACTGCTGAACCCCGGCAAGTCACGGGCCTGGGAAGAGGTCAAACACCTCTCCGCTGAGGAAATCGAAGCAAAGGCAAAGGGTTAAGAACATGACGACCATTCAGACAAAACCGCTGACACCGCAGTTCGGGGTCGAGATCTCTGGGATCGATCTGGCGGACGTGCGGGCTGACAGTCTGTTCCCTGAGTTGCGTGCGCTGTTCGAAGAACATTCCGCCCTGCTGTTTCGTGGGCAGGACGTGAGCGATGAGCAGCACATGGCGCTTGCGAAACTGTTCGGCCCGATCGAGGACCGGCAGGCGGATGAACGCAAGCCCGGCGAGAAGTTCGAAGTTCCCAAGGTGTCGAACGTGCAGGAAGACGGCTCGACCACCGGTGAAATGGACCTCAAGACGCTGAACCTGAAATCGAACTTCCTGTGGCATTCCGACAGCACGTTTCTGCCCACCCCGGCGCTAACCAATATCCTGATCGGCCGGGTCGTCACCACCGAAGGCGGCGCGACCGAGCTTGCCAGCACCCGCGCTGCCTGGGCAGCGATGCCTGAAGAGTTGAAGGAGCGCGTTCGCAACCGCGGCATCTGGCACCGCTACAGCCATTCACGGCGAAAGATTTCTCCGGAACTGGCAAAGCTGCCAATGTTCAATAAATGGCCCGACCAGCACTGGAATGCTGTGTGGCAGAACCCGACTAACGGGCAGGAGGCACTCTATGTCGCAAGCCATGCCTTCAAAGTCGACGGCTATGACGAGACCGAAAGCCAGGCGCTTCTGGACGAGTTGATTGCGTTCTGTACACAGCCGGAATTCGTCTATTCCCATCGGTGGAACGTTGGCGATGTGCTGATCTGGGATCAACGCGCCGTCATGCATCGCGGTACTCCCTGGCCCTATGAACAGCCTCGCACGCTGTCGAGCATCTGCAGCACAGCCACCAAAGCAGACGGTATCGATCTGATCCGCGTTCCGGCCTGAACCGGAGCAACCAAACCCCGCCTTGCGGGCGGTCCACCTCACGACCTAACAGAGAGGAAACGCAAATGACGTTTAAAACACGCAGCGGCAGACCACTGCCGGAAACCCTTCTGGAATCGGCACCAAAACCCGACGTCGATCCGGTCTCACGACGCGAATTCCTGACAACTGCCTGTAGCTTTGGCGCAAGCGCGGCAACGGCCTATGCCATGATGGGAATGGCCGCCCCGGCCCGCGCGGCCACGGATGCGCAGATGGGCGGCACCGTGCGCATCCAACAGCAGCTGGTGACAATGCGCGATCCGCGCAAATTCGATTTCAACTCGCTGGCGACCTTCACGCGCGGCTGGCTGGAATATCTGGTCCAGTACAACTCGGACGGCACGTTCACCCCGATCCTGTTGGAGAGCTGGGAAATCAACGATGATGCCACCGAATATGTTCTGAACGTCCGCAAGGGTGTGAAATGGAACAATGGCGATGATTTCACCGCTGATGATGTTGCCTTCAACATCGAACGTTTCTGCGACAGCACCGTTGAAGGCAATGCCATGGCGAATAAGTTCGCGGTGATCGTTGATCCGGACAGCGGCAAGATGATGGAGGGCGTTCTGGAGGTTGCGGACAGCCATACCGTTCGCCTGACCCTGCCGCGGTCGGATATTTCGCTGATCGCTGGTCTGGCGGACTATCCCGCAGCCATCGTTCACCCAAGTTTCGACGAAGCCAGCATGCTCGACAACGCGATCGGAACGGGCGCTTATCTGCCGGAAAGCTACAGTGTCGGGGACAGTGCCGCACTGGTGCGCAATGAAGGGCATGAATGGTGGAATGCCGGCAATGGTGCCTATATGGACCGGGTCGAATTCATTGATTTCGGGGCCGACCCAAGCGCCTATTTCGCCGGGGCCGAAGCCGATGAATATGATGTCACTTACGACACCGAGGGCGACTATATCGCTGCATTCGACAGCCTGGACGGCTGGACAAAAAACGAAGTGGACACCGCCGCCACGGTGTTGGCGCGATGCAATCAGCAGACCGAGGTCGACGGCAAGAAGATCTATGCTGATGCCCGTGTACGTCGCGCACTGGCGCTGGCGGTCGACAACGCCCAGGTTCTGGAACTTGCCTATAACAATCTGGGCAGCGTCGCCGAAAACCATCACGTCTCGCCCAAGCATCCCGAATATGCCGATATCGGCACCCCAAAGCGCGATGCCGCGGCGGCCATGGCCCTGTTGGAAGAGGCCGGGATGAGCGATTACGAGTTCGATCTTGTCACACTCGACAGTGCGTTCTGGAAGGCCACAGGTGATGCCATTGCCGGTCAGCTGCGCGACGCGGGCATCAAGGTGAAACGTACGGTCTATCCGTCTTCGACCTTCTGGAATGAATGGGCGACTTACCCCTTCTCGGTCACCAACTGGAACCACCGCCCGCTTGGCATCCAGACATACGCGCTCGCCTACAAAAGCGGAGCAAGCTGGAGCGAGACCGGCTTCGAAAATGCCGAATTCGACGCGTTGATCGATCAGGCATTGGCAACACCGGACCCGGATGCCCGGCGCGAAGTCATGACCAAACTGGAACAGATCATGATCGATGAAGGCGTGATCATTCAGCCCTACTGGCGGGCGCTTCACAATCACTGCAAAAGCAACCTGAAAGGGGCTGCGGTGCATATTTCCAACGAGCTCTACCCGCAGAACATGTACTGGGAATCCTAAACCTTGCTGCCTTTCCGGGCCGGTCCCGGACAGGCAAAAACCACGGAAAAAAGATGCTGGATACTGTTTTACTTGTTGCCGGGTGCGTCAACCTGGCATTCATGGCGGCCTGGCTGACGATAGGAGTGCTCGAGAACCTGTTTCACCCGTTCTTGAATGAAACCTATACCGCACAGGTCATGGATATGGAGAGGATGCGTGAGGAATATCCGGAAGCCTACGAGCATGTTGCTTACCGGCGAGTCACCAACCGTAAGATCCGACGCCGATTGTTCTCGTTCATCGTCGGCTGGGAAATGCTGGCCGTCGCGGGACTTTGGCTTGGTGTAGGAGCATTGGCCGGCGCAGCCTCGGGCCTTGTCGTTATTTCGACAGGACTGTCGCTGGGCTTGATTGGCGCAATGATGTTCTGCGCCACATGGGCCGGCTTCCTAATCGCGGGGAACTACTTTTGTTATTGGTTCGGGCATGAAGGAGGCCAGAATACTCACTTCCAGATGTTGCTTTGGGGACTTGCCAATTGCGTTGGGCTGATCGCGCTGGCCATCTATTTTGCCTGACCTCATTCGCGCATCAGACAACAGGGCAACCAGTTTGCAAGTTGCCCCCTCAATTCTGAGTTTGCCGATCGGTTCATTTGAGTTGACGGCAGCGGCGCCTTTCAAACAGTGAATTGCAGAAAGGTTCAGGGACAATAAACAGTCCTGTTGTTGGCCTGCCCTATTGAGTGTTGGGCGTTTTTGTACGCTGTGCACGCGTTTCCCACAACCCATTAGAAGGCAATAAATTGGAAGCCACAGGTATCGCTCTGCGCATCGGCGCAACTTTCTTTTTCACCTTGATGGTCGTCTTCGTGAAGCTCCTCGCCGATGCTGTGCCTCTGGGTCAGGTGGTTTTCTTCCGCAGTGCCGTGGCACTCATCCCGCTTGTCCTGTTCCTGATGTGGACGCGGAATTTTCCCGCGAGCCTGCGCACGCGACGGCCATTTGCGCATATCTTGCGCTGCCTTTTGGGCTGTATGGCCCTGTTTGCCTCGTTTGCCTCATTGAAGTACCTGCCGCTTGCGCATGCCTCCACCATTGGCTACCTGACGCCCGTTCTGGCGGTGGTACTTGCCCGGTTTTTGTTGGGAGAGCATGTGACCGGAATGCGGTGGTTCTGGGGTTCCTGGGCATGCTAGTCCTTGTGCTGCCGGAGTTCCAGGCCGCAACCCTGGACCAGCCCTATCTGATCGGCGTGGCACTGGCCCTCGCCATGGCCGTCCTTACTGCCGGGGCCAAAATTCAGATCCGCAGCCTGGCGCAGACAGAAAATGCCGGATCCATTGCATTCTACTTCGCGCTCACCAGCGCCGTTGCCGGCGCGGCTTCAGGATTTTGGGGTTGGGTTGCGCCGGATCTGCTGCAACTGACCTATCTGTGCGGCGCCGGTATCGCCGGGGGTATCGCACATATCATGATGACACTCGCCTTGCAGCATAGCGAGACTTCCAAACTTGCCCCTTTTGAATACCTATCGCTGATCTTTGCTGTCATTACAGATTTCCTGCTGTTCGGTTTTCTGCCCGACGGGGCGTTCTACATTTCGACGGCAATGATCCTGGTGGCGATGTGGGCAATCACGTTCAAAGATCAGGTGGCGCTGAGGAAGAAGGCCTCCAAAGCGGCTTAAATTGCTTTAGCCTTTCGGGCGACCGGGCTGCAATAATTGGTCCAGAAGGTCGACCACAACATCGGCCAGATCTTCCACGCGATCTACCCGTCGGCTGATCGGATAATGAGCCGACACGTCGTGCCGAATACCGATCGCGCACAGCTGGACGCTGCTGTTCGTACCCACGTGCGCGATGACTTCGTGCAGGTGCCGGTCAAGAATGGCCTTATCTTCGTTCCGCTCCAGCGTGGCCTGATCGACCGGTGCGCCATCGGACAGAACAATTAAAATCTTGCGTTGTTCCGGGCGCTGCAACAAGCGTACGGCGGCCCATTCCAGCGCCTCACCGTCGATGTTTTCCTTCAGAATGGAAGGCGACAACATCGCGCAAATACTATCCCTGGCGCGGCGCAGGGGTGTTGCGGCGTCTTTATAGATGATGTGCAGAACATCATTCAGACGACCGGGTTCCGCAGGTTTACCTGCCCGCAACCAGTCCTTGTACGACCTCCCGCCTTTCCAGGCCGAGGTGGTAAAGCCGAGAATCTCGGTCGAGATGGCACAACGCTCCAACGCGGCCGCCAGAAGTTCCGCGACAACGCAGGCGGTTTCCACCTGCTTCCCCCGCATCGACCCGGAATTATCAATCAGCAAGGTTACGACCGTGTCACGGAACGGGCTGTCGGTTTCCTGTTTGTAGGCGTGTTCGAAGCCCGGGTTGATGACCACACGGTCCAGTTTTGCGGCGTCGATCAGCCCTTCTTCCAGATCAAACTCCCATTGACGCGTTTGCTGCGCGAGAATTCGACGCTGGAGCCGGCTGACAAGGCGCGTGACTTCGGCACGGTATTCTGACATGCGCGCGTCGAGCCTAAGCCGCGCCTCACGCAGACTGGCAGACGGAGCAAGATCGTTGGCGTGAACCACGCGGTCATGTTGCGTCGTAAAAACGCGATAGGGCCTGGGATTTACAGATGGGCTTGCTGAAACGGGATGTGGCAAGTCGTTGAAGTCGTTTTCGACCTCGCCCGGTTCAAAAAGCGGAGCATCCGCCGGGTCGTCGGACAAGCGCCGTTCACTGCTATCCGTTCCTGAATCATTATCCTGATCCGTCAAGGCGCGCCGTTGACGTTCACCGGCCGAGGGCAACTCGGCCAACAAAGCTGCAAGGAAAGATTTGGACTGCTCGGCAAAAGCCCGTTGGTCGCCGATCACGCTCGCCATCTTGGTAAGTTGTTTCTGATACCTTTCGCGCAGCCACCTGTCCCACATACGGAATCCGGCGGTCTGCAGGCTTGGCTCAGGGGCGCCCAGGAAACTGTCGCGGCAAACCATGCGCAGCGCCTCGGCCAGAGGCAGCAGCGAGGCGAGATGCGCATGCAACAGTTGCGCGCGCTTCAGGCGGTCGACCTGCAGGGCGACAAGATTGTTGACCACGCCGGGAAAAGCCGAGGCTTCCAGCGCCTCGCAGCGCAGGTGTTCGAGAAGAAGGAACAGCCGTGCCCGGGTCGAGTCCTTGGGCGACAGTGTCAGATGCAGGTCGGGGTTATGATGCACCATAAAGCTGGCGCTGGCATCGCATTGCCCCCGTAGCGCCACCAGATTTGCGGCGTCCGGTTCGAGTTTCGGCAGTACGATACAATTCGTGTCGGCGCCGGCAGCTGGTCCAAAACGCACCTCGACATCCCGCCCGACCATGGATCGCGCAGTGGCTGCCAGGCTCGCCTCGATATCTCGCAACGCCTGATCCCGGTTTGCCTCTTCGCGCTTCTCGCTTTCGGATTTCAGGCTGTCAGGATCGGACCAGATCGTCAGCCATTCACCACCATGACGCACGACGCCTTTGTCGTCGCGCTTCTGGATGGTGCTGCGGACGTCCTCCGTCACCTATCAGACCAGAATCTGAGATATCTTGTCAGTGGCGGCTTTGAGCGCCACCAGACAGCGCGTTTCCAGATCGTCCAGCGACAGGTTTCCGGGATGGCCACACACGTTCACCGCCGCCAGCGTTTCGCCGTGATAGTTCTTCAACGGCACCGAAATGGCGACCAGAGAGTTTTCAAGCTCGCGGTCGATCAGGCAATAGCCCTGTGAACGCACCTGGCAGATCGCAGCCGTTATCTCGTTGATGTCAGTCAGCGTGTGTTCCGTATGCGCCTTGATGTCCGACGCCAGAAGAACCTCGCGCACCTTTGTTTCGGGCAATGCGCCCAGCAGTACACGCCCCATAGCCGTGCAATAAGCCGGTTTCTGCGACCCGATATCCATCGCCATCGTCATCACGCGGTCGGTCTGGAACCGGGCAACATACACCACGTCCGCACCTTCCAGCACCGTGACCGATACCGCCTCGTTCAGTTCGTCGCGCAGCCTTTCAAGGATCGGCGACGCCAGCGACAACCAATTTTGCGAACTGAGATAGGAAAATCCAAGCTCAAGTACCTTGGGTGACAAGCTGTAATACTTGCCGTCCGTATACATGTAACCAAGCGCATGCATGGTCAAAAGCAGCCTACGCGCCCCGGCTCGCGGCAGTTCCGTGACCCTTGCGACGTCGGAAACCGTCATCTTTTCGGTCCCCTCATTGAAGGATCGCAGCACGCGAAGGCCCTTGGCAAGCGATCCGACGAAATCCCGATTCGTGTGTTCGATTGGCTCCAGAACCGTCATTTTGGGGCGTTTTCCTCTCGATTCGCTTCGATTTTAACCGCATACCGAACAAATGGGCGTATTGCGAACATTTTGCGGTTCACTCTGTTGACGTAAAATACCCAACACGGGCACAGTTCGCAATATGAACAGCCGTTCGGATTGCGAACATCAGGTTCGGCTGAACTGCCAGGAGGAGATAGGCCGTGAGCCAGTACACCACAGATTTCGCCTCGATCGACGAATATGAAAGCGGGTCGATCACCGTCATCAGTGAGGACAACAAAAAGAACTATGTCTTCTCGAACATGTACGAGGTTGCCGCAAAATCCGCCCCATACGAGCGCGTCGCTGTGGCCAAGAATTTCGAATACGTGATCGAGTCCACCCGCGCCGAAGGCACGTCGCCCTGGTACACTGCGGCTCATGACGAATTCGCCGTTGCGATGGACTACCCGGTAACGGTGGAACTGGTGAAACTCGAAGACCCGGACGCCGTTGTCGACCCCGAAAGCGAAGGCGCGCACAAGCTGTCCGGTGATCCGCAAGGCCCCAAAATGGGCACGATCAAACTGAGCCGCGGCCATATGGCCCTGCTGCCGGTCGGTGCGGCCTACCGTTTTAGCGCCGAAAGCCCGGCCACCCTTATGATCCAAACAATCGACGGACCCGTGACCCAGCACAAATGGGCCGAGTTCTGTCACCAGTAAGTTTCGCGGAGGAGACACCAAATGGCTATGAAAGAAGATATCGGCAACACCGAAATCAGCAATCCCCGCGGACTGCCGCTGTCCGGCGGTTTCTCGGTCGACCCTGCCGATAACGTGACCGGATACAAATCCTTCAAGGCAGGCAAGTTCAATTTCCGCCGCGATGAATATTTCGCCTATATCGAAACACCGAAGGGCACCCACACTATGTCGGTGGACGTGTTCCTGCGGGCATTGATGCGCGACGTGGCATGGGGCTTTTTCTACGGCACCGTGAATTTCGACCCGGTCTTCGGCACCACCAACTATTATGGTGAGGTCGAGATGTTCTACGGCACGCTGAACGAAGCCTATGTCGCTGACGGCAACGATTATATCGAGCGGTTCAAGGCGGATGAGCTGATGGAGATCTTCAAGGGCATGATCTCGGACTGGACCATCGAAGGGTTCGATCCCTTCGCGGCGCCGCGTGAAACCGGCACCCCTTGGGGCATCAAGAACGGTGACAATGACGATGCAGTCAGCCGCCAGCGCGTCACCGCCCGTCGCATGGTCGGCGTTCCCGGTGACACACCGCTGCGTACCGATGAGAATGGCTATCCGGTCAATGTCATGTTCGACGATGTCGACCAGGGCCAGCCCGAAGTGAACGCGGAACCGGGTTTCGAGCATGAGGTTCAGGCCTATAACCTGTTCGGCTATCTCAGCCGTTCGGACGTGACCTGGAACCCGTCAGTATGCTCGGTGGTCAAGGACAGCCTGTTCTGCCCGACAACCGAGGAATACATCCTGCCTGTCGAGCATGGCAATGACCGCAGCGAGTGGTTCATTCAGATGTCCGACCAGATCACCTGGAACATCAAGGATGGTGAGCGGGGCCGCCCCAAGGCTGTGGTTCACATGAAGGCCGGTGACGTGGCCTGCATGCCCGCTGATGTCCGCCATCAGGGTTTCTCGCCAAAGCGGTCGATGCTGCTGGTTTGGGAAAACGGTTCGCCCAAGATCCCGGAGCTCATCCGCGAGGGCAAGGCACCGAACGTTCCGGTAGACTTCTGATTTAAACCATTCTCCGGGCAGAGGGCCGCTCTGCCCGAAATAACCTCAAGACACGCGATAAGCGCTACCCATGGAATGCCCCTTTCCATGAACGGAGGAGATTTGCGCGATGACCATCCTGCCCGCCTTCAAGAATGCCGGATTGACCCGGCCGATCCAGACCAAACTGTTTATCGGCGGTGAATTCGTCGACGCCATCGGCGGCGGCACGATCGATGTTCTGAACCCGTTCGACAATTCCAAGATCTGCGAGATTGCCGAAGCCCGCGAAGAGGACGTGGACCGTGCGGTCGAGGAGGCCAAAGCCGCTTTTCCAGCTTGGTCGCGCATGGACGCCGCAGATCGCGGCCAGCTTTTGTTGAAACTCGCGGATGCCATCGAAGCCAATGCAGAAGAACTGATCCGACTTGAGGCGCTGGACACCGGTCACCCGGTGCGCGATGCACGCAAGCTTGACGTTCCGCGCACAGCCCGTTGTTTCCGCTATTTCGGAGGTATGGCAGACAAGGTCGAAGGCTCGCTACCGCCAGTCTATCCGGGCTTCATCAACTATGTGCAACGCGAACCGCTGGGCGTGGTGGGACAGATTGTGCCGTGGAACTTCCCGCTGATGTTCACCAGCTGGAAAATGGCCCCGGCGCTGGCTGCGGGGAACACGATTGTCATCAAACCGGCTGAGATCACACCGCTGACAACCCTGCGCATTGCTGAGTTGATGAAAGAGGTTGGCATCCCCGACGGTGTCGTCAATGTGGTGCCCGGCTACGGCCACACCGCCGGGGCGCGCCTTTCGGAACATCCTGACGTCAAAAAGATCGCCTTCACCGGCTCCACTGCCACCGGCCGCCGCATCGTGCAGGCCTCAGCCGGTAATCTGAAAAAGGTACAGCTGGAACTGGGCGGCAAAGGGCCCAATATCATTTTCAAGGATGCCTTCCTGCCCGCCGCCATCGGTGGCTCGGCCTGGGCGATTTTCCACAATCAGGGTCAGGCCTGCATCGCGGGCTCGCGCATTATCATTCACGAGGATGTGGCCGACGAGTTCACCGAAAAATT
This sequence comes from Ruegeria sp. MALMAid1280, assembly GCF_049195285.1. Taxonomy (NCBI): domain Bacteria; kingdom Pseudomonadati; phylum Pseudomonadota; class Alphaproteobacteria; order Rhodobacterales; family Roseobacteraceae; genus Ruegeria; species Ruegeria sp. MALMAid1280. Next base: position 23,656 of record NZ_JBMIRT010000030.1, read on the forward strand.
CGCAGCACTTGCCAAATCCATCCGGCTGGGCAATCCGCTGGACACAAATACCGAAATGGGTCCGCTGACTTCGAAGATGCATCAACAGCGGGTGCTGGAATATTCCAAGATCGCAGCCGATGAGGGCGGCGAGATTGTCACCGGCGGCAAGGCCCCCGACTCCGCCGAACTGGAAAACGGCTGCTTCGTCGAGCCAACCATAGTGCGCGCCACCATCGACAGCCGCGTCTGCCAGGAAGAGGTGTTCGGCCCCTTCGTCACCGTCTCGACCTTCCGCGAGGAAGAAGAGGCGCTGGAGATGGCAAATGGTGTGATCTACGGGCTGGGATCGGGTCTGTGGACCCAGAACCTGTCCCGCGCGCACCGTTTTGCACGGGATATTCAGGCCGGCATGGTCTGGATCAACTCCTACAAGGTTGTCCACCCGGCCTCGCCTTTCGGCGGCATCGGTGAAAGCGGCTACGGTCGGGAAATGGGGTTCGAAGTGATGCACGAATACACCCAACCCAAATCGGTCTGGGTCAATGTCGATGCACAAGTACCGCCTCATTACGAGCGCTGAGGGAGGCTGTGATGACCAAGAGGAACGACTCCACCTGCTGCGGAAAATGCAAAAAGGCCGAACTCGGCACGTGCACGAAGCTGGAAAAGATGCTGGCAGCACTGAAACCCCCGGCCAAGGAGAAAACCCGTGCAGTTTAACTATGACGGCTTGTCCTCGCGCGTGATCTTTGGTGCCGGACGCCGCGCCGAAGTGGGCGAGGAACTTGACCGGCTGGGTATCAAGCGGGCGCTGGTCCTGTCTACTGCCGATCAGTCCGAAACCTGCGCGACATTCGCAGCCATGATCGGCAACCGGGTGGGCGCGCTTTATCCCGGCGCGGTTATGCACACGCCGGTGCAGGTGACGGAATCCGCGATGCACCAGATGGAGCAGATGAACTGCGACGGTATCCTGTCTGTTGGCGGTGGTTCGACCATCGGTCTGGGCAAGGCCATCGCCTACCGTACCGATCTGCCGCAGGTCGTGGTGCCCACCACCTATGCAGGGTCGGAAATGACCCCGATCCTGGGTCAAACCGAAGGGGGCGTGAAAACCACGCTGCGCTCGCCCATGGTTCTGCCCGAGACCGTGATCTACGACCCCGAGCTGACGCTGACTTTGCCGGATTTCATCTCGGGCCCGTCCGGTATGAACGCCATCGCCCATTCGGTCGAGGCGCTTTACGCGCAAGATGCCAACCCGATCATCTCGATGATGGCAGAAGAGAGTATTCGCGCCCTCGGCGCGGCGCTGCCAAAGGTGATGGAGGACGGCAGCAACATCGACGCCCGTGCCGAGGCTCTGTACGGAGCCTGGCTGGCCGGGGCCTGCCTCGGCTCGGTCGGCATGGCGATCCACCACAAGATTTGCCACACGCTGGGCGGCTCGTTCGACCTGCCTCATGCCGATGTGCATTGCCTGATGATCGCCTATTCCGCGGCCTATAACCGCGAGGCCGCGCCCGACGCGATGGCGCGCATTGCGCGCGCGTTGGGGATCGGGGATGCGCCAGCCGGGCTTTATGATCTGCTGCAATCGGTCGGCCGCGTCAAATCGCTGGCCGAGCTTGGCATGACCGAGGCCGGGCTGGACAAGGCCGCCGATCTGGCGGTGCAGAACCCCTACTACAATCCGCGCCCCGTCACCCGCGACGGGGTTCGCGAGATGCTGCAGGCGGCGTTTGAGGGAACCCGCCCGTAACCAACAAACTTGCTAAGGGAGGAAGAAATGTTAGTTCGCCAACCTGGTCTCATCGACCGCAGAACTCTTATAAAAACCACGCTTGCCAGCGCCGCGCTGACATCCAGCCTGTCCTTCACCCGCCGCGCCCACGCAGCCGACGGCGTGATCAAGATCGGCTATGTCAGCCCCCGAACCGGGCCGTTGGCGGCATTCGCGGAATCAGACGAATACATCCTTGCCGGGATCAACGCCGCGTTCAGCGAAGGTATCACCATTGATGGCAGCACCTATGGTGTAGAAGTGATTGTCAAGGACAGCCAGTCGAACCCCAATCGCGCAGCGGATGTAGCGGCGCAGTTGATCCTCGAAGACGAGGTCAATCTGATGGTCGTCTCCTCGACCCCGGAAACCACAAACCCGGTCTCGGACCAGTGCGAGATCAACGGAGTGCCCTGTATCTCAACCGTAGCACCTTGGCAGCCTTGGTTCTTCACCCGTGGCGGCGAGCCGGAAACCGGGTTCGAATACACTTACCACTTCTTCTGGGGCCTTGAGGACGTCATTGCCGTCTTTACCGAGATGTGGGGGCAACTTGACACCTCTAAGGTCGTGGGTGGCATGTTCCCCAATGACGGCGACGGCAATGCCTGGGGTGATACGGAACTGGGCTTTCCCAAACCACTTTCAGAACTTGGCTATGACCTGATCGATCCGGGCCGCTATCAGAACCTGAGCGACGACTTCTCAGCCCAGATTTCCGCCTTCAAAAACGGCACTGCCGATATTGTCACCGGGGTGATGATCCCACCGGATTTCACCACGTTCTGGACACAGGCCCGACAGCAGGGTTACACGCCGAAGATCGCCTCGATGGGCAAGGCCATCCTGTTCCCGGTGGTGGTCGAGCAACTTGGCGACGCAGGTCAGAACCTCAGTTCCGAAGTGTGGTGGACGCCGAACCACCCGTTCTCATCCTCGCTGACAGGTCAAAGCGCCGCGCAGGTCGCAGACGGTTACACCGAAGCGACCGGCCGCCAGTGGACCCAGCCCATCGGCTTTGCCCACGCCCTGTTCGAGGTGGCCGCCGACGCGCTGTCGCGCTCGGGCGATCCGTTCGACTATGACAAGGTGCGCGATGCTGTTGCTGAAACCAAGCTGGACACCGTCGTCGGCCATATCGACTTCAGCTCCGGGCCGGTGCCGAACGTGTCCAAGACCCCACTTGTTGGTGGTCAGTGGCGTTTGGGCGGACCGTTCAAATACGACATGGTGATCACCGCCAACGGGATCGCGCCCGAGGTACCGACCGGTGGTTCAATGGAAGCTATTTCCTGATCCCCATGTCCCGCCCCGGGCGCCTCTCCCCTGCCCGGGGCACAACCTGTTTTCCGGAGGACGCTTCATGAGCGACATCCTGACATTGGAGTCAGTGTCCAAGAGCTATGGCAAGCTCAAGGTGACGGACGATCTGAGCTTCACACTGAAAGATGGTGAGGCGCTTGGCGTCATCGGTCCAAACGGTGCGGGCAAAAGCACCATGTTCAACCTGATCGCGGGTGGCGTGAAACCTGATGCCGGGCGTGTGAACTATCAGGGCAGTGACGTGACCGCCTTTTCCGCGTCGAAACGCTGCCGTCTGGGTGTCGGGCGCAGCTACCAGATCCCGCACCCCTTCGCCGGGATGACAGTTTTTGAGAACCTGCTTGTGGGCGGTGCCTTCGGTGACTCGGTTCGCGAAAGCGAATGTTATGACCGCTGCGTCGACGTGCTGGACCGGACCGGTCTGCTGCCCAAAGCTAATGTCCGCGCCGGCGCGCTGACCTTGCTGGAACGCAAGCGACTGGAGATGGCGCGCGCTTTGGCCACCAACCCAAAACTGCTGTTGCTGGATGAAATCGCGGGCGGTTTGACCGAACACGAGTGCCATGAACTGGTCGATACCATCAAAAAAATCCACAAATCCGGCGTTTCCATCATCTGGATCGAACATATCGTGCATGCGCTTCTGGCCGTGGTCGACCGGCTGATCGTGATCAATTTCGGCGCTAAGATCGCCGAGGGCGATCCGAAGGAGGTGATGAACTCACCTCAGGTCAAGGAAATCTATATGGGGATTGAAGGCGATGGCTGATCCGGTTCTGCAAACCTGCGGGCTGACCGCCCATTACGGCGACTTTCAAGCCCTGTTCGGGATCGACTTCGAGATCCACGAGGGCGAAACGGTTGCCATCATCGGCTCGAACGGGGCAGGAAAATCGACCTTCCTGCGGTCGATCACCGGCATGCTGGATACCACCGGTCAGGACATCACCTTTTTGGGCCGTCCGGTCGGTGGCACTGCGGCGCACAGACTTGTCAAACAGGGGCTGGCCATGGTGCCCGAGGGGCGCAGGCTGTTTCCCTCTCTCACGGTCGAAGAGAACCTGCTGATCGGAGCCTATGGCCGCAGCGGATCGGAATGGACGCTGGAAACGATCTACGACCTGTTCCCGATCCTGGCTGAGCGCCGCCATCACGGCGGCACCGACCTGTCCGGTGGCCAGCAGCAGATGGTGGCAATCGGACGGGCGCTGATGTCGAACCCGAAGCTGCTGTTATGTGACGAAATCAGCCTTGGTTTGGCGCCCATCGTGATCAAGGACATTTACGAGGCCGTCCCCAAGATCAAGGCGCATGGCGCGACCATGATCGTGGTCGAGCAGGACGTGAACCAGGCGATGGCCGTCGCGGATCGGGTCTACTGCTTTCAGGAAGGTCACGTCTCGCTGACCGGCAAACCCGGGGACCTGACCCGCGAACAGATATCGGCCGCCTATTTCGGCCTTGAGGATGGGGAGGCTGCCTGATGGACTGGGTAAACGCAATCATACAGGGCATCCTGCTGGGCGGACTCTACGCGCTCTTCGCTGCGGGGCTGAGCCTCATGTTCGGCGTGATGCGCTTCGTCAATATCGCACATGGTGACTTTATCGTGGTGGCGGCCTATGGCGCGCTGATCGTTGTCGCGGCCTCCGGGGTTCACCCGCTTTGGGCCATGCTTGTCGTGGTGCCGGGGATGGCCCTGATCGGATATGTGGGCCAGCGGGTGCTGCTGAACCGAACGCTGGGGGAGGATATTCTGCCGCCATTGCTGGTAACCTTCGGGTTTTCGATCATCATCCAGAACGTGCTGCTCGAGGTGTTTTCGGCCGACAGTCAGAAATTGCAGGCGGGATGGCTGGAGACCGCCTCGATCCCGATCAACCAGAGCATTTCCATCGGAGTCATGCCGCTGCTGATTTTCGCTTCGGCGTTGATCGTGATCTCCGGATTGCAGGCGTTCTTCTACAAAACCTCGTTGGGCCGGGTGCTGCGCGCCACGTCCGATGATCAGGATACGGTGCGCCTGATGGGGGCCAACAACGCCAAGATCTTCGGCTATGCCACGGCGATCGCCTCGGCCGTTGTCGGGATTGCCGGTGTCTATCTGGCGATGCGCACGAATTTCGACCCCTCGGTCGGACCCACACGCCTGCTGTTTGCCTTCGAGGCCGTGATTATCGGTGGGTTGGGCAACCTCTGGGGGACGCTTGCGGGTGGCATCATTCTGGGCGTGGCGCAGGCCATTGGCGCCCAGATTGATCCGGGGCTCCAGATCCTCGCGGGCCATCTGGCCTTTCTTGTCCTGTTGGTGGTCAAACCGCAGGGCCTGTTTCCGAAGATGAAAGGGTAATCCGATGAGCCTGAACTACACAGTCCAACGCTCGACCCGCGCCAGCCAGATATCCATGAGCATTGCCGCCGTCGTTCTGATCGTCCTGATCGCCGCGCCCTGGTGGGCCGGACGGGCCGAGCTGCGTCTGATGGTCGAAATCTTCTACTATCTTGCGCTGGCGCAGATGTGGTCACTACTGGCAGGCTATGGCGGCCTTGTCTCGGTCGGACAACAGGCCTTTGTTGGTCTGGGCGGCTATCTGTTGTTTGCCCTGGCGGCCTTTGGCGGCGTGCATCCGATCATGGCGCTGGTGCTGGCGGGTGTGCTGACCGCGCTGGTGGCCATGCCCACGGCGCTTGTCGCCTTCCGGCTGCAGGGCGCCTATTTCGCCATCGGAACCTGGGTCATTGCCGAGGTGTTCCGGCTGGGCTTCGCGCAGATCTCGGCGCTTGGCGGCGGCTCGGGCATGTCGCTACCGGCGTCCATCGTCAAATCCATCGCCGCCAGCCGGGCGGGCCGGGAACATCTGGTCTACTGGGTGGCGCTCGGCATCGCGGTTGGTGCCATCGCGCTGGTGTTCTTCCTGCTGCGGTCGCGCTGGGGGCTTGCGATGACTGCCATCCGCGACAGCGAGCCCGCGTCCGAAAGCCTGGGCGTCGAAACCTATCGCACCAAGTTCATCGTCTATGTTGTGGCTGCCGGAATGACGGGGCTAGTCGGCGCGCTGATCTTCCTGCAAAAGCTGCGGATCTCACCCGACGCGGCCTTTTCCGTTCAGGACTGGACGGCGCTGGTCATCTTCATCGTGGTGATCGGCGGCATCGGAACCATCGAGGGCCCGATCCTTGGCACAATCATCTTCTTCATCCTGCGTGAGATCGCGGCGGATTGGGGCAGCTGGTACCTGATCGTGCTGGGCGGCATCGCGGTGTCGGTTATGCTGTTTGCACCCAAAGGCATCTGGGGCCTGATCAGCGCGCGCTACGATATCCACCTGTTCCCTGTCGGACGCCGTCTGATTGTCAATGAGGAGGACCGCAAATGAGCTATTTCACCGAAGAAAACTCGGAAGCCGCCGTCATCAACCGTCTGGGCGATGACGTAGACCCAAGGTTCCGCCAGATCATGGAAAGCGCGGTCAAGCATCTGCACGGCTTTGTCAAAGAGGTCGAGCCGACCATGGATGAATGGTTTCAGGCCATTCAATTCCTGACCGCCACGGGCAAGATGTGCGATGATAAGCGGCAGGAATGGATTCTGGCCTCGGACACGCTTGGCGTTTCGATGCTGGTCGACGCCATCAACCATCGCCGCCCGGATGGCGCCACCGAGAATACCGTGCTTGGCCCCTTCCACGTAAGCGGCGCGCCCGTGCGCGCGCTGGGGGAAAATATCTGTCTGGACGGCAAGGGCGCGCCTTGCGTGGTGTCCGGAACCGTGACGGATGAAAACGGCGCGCCGATTGCCGGGGCCAAGGTGGATGTCTGGCAAACCAATGACGAAGGCTTCTACGACGTCCAGCAGCCGGGCGTGCAGCCGGATATGAACATGCGCGGCCTGTTCACCACCGACGAAAGCGGCCACTACCACTATACGACCGTCAAGCCCCTGCCCTATTCCATCCCGACGGATGGACCGGTGGGCGAATTGCTGGTGGCGATGGGACGGCACGCGATGCGCCCGGCCCATATCCATTACATCGTCTCGGCGCCGGGTTACGAAACGCTGGTGACGCATATTTTCCCAAAGGGTGATCCCTATCTGGACAGCGACGCGGTGTTCGGGGTCAAGGAAAGCCTGATCGTCGATTTCGTGGACGAAGGCGGCAGCACCTCTGCCCGGTTCGACGTAAAGCTGAAAAAGGTCGGCTGATGCCCTATTTCGTCGTTCATGCGCTGGACGCACCGGACAAGGCCGAGGCGCGAGCCGCGAACCGGCCTGCCCACCGCGCCCGCCTGCGCCAGCATGACCATCCGGTGACCGTCAGGATCGGCGGGCCGTTGCTGGACGACAGCGACCTGATGTGTGGCTCCATGCTGGTGATCGAGGCCGCCGCACGTGCCGATGTCGTGGCCTATCTGGCGGGCGATCCGTATATGCTGGCCGGCGTCTACGATCAGGTCTCGATCCACGGCTTCAACTGGGGGCTTGGACAACCGGAGGAAAATCATGGCTGACGCATTAAGCAAACCGGACCCCTGGCTTTGGCGGACCCGACCGCGCGCGCCAATGCCCGGTGCCGAGCTGGGCCCGCTGGACGAGATCGCGGTCGGTTCGGCCAAGGAATATGTCTTTGGCCGCGGTACAACGGTGTTTTCGATGTTCGTCGTGCGGCAGGGCGGTGACCGCGTGTATGGCTATCTCAACCTGTGCCCGCATTACTCGCAGCCGCTGAACTACCGCAAGGGCATGTTCATGAACGATGATGGCAGCCGCATCCGCTGCACTATGCACTTTGCCGAATTCCGGGTCGAGGACGGCTATGGCGTCTCGGGCGCGGCCGAGCGGTGCTGGCTGGACCCGGTGCCGGTTCTGGTCAAGGACGGTATCCTGCATATCGCCACGCCCGAGGAATGGGAGGCAAAGTGATCAACATCGAGGACTTGCCTTCCCGTCCCGACAGGGACGTATCGATCCGCGAAGTGTTCGGGATCGACACGGATGCAACGGCCCCGGCATTCTCTGAGTCCTGCGATCATGTCCCCACGATCGACCCCGGTTATCTGTTCGATCCGGCGGCGACGATGGCGATCCTGTCGGGGTTCTCCGGCGACCGGCGCGTTCTGATTCAGGGGCCTCACGGGACCGGGAAGTCAAGCCATATCGAACAGGTCGCGGCCCGTCTGAACTGGCCCTGCGTGCGGATCAACCTCGACAGCCATATCAGCCGGATCGATTTGCTGGGAAAGGACGCCATCGTGCTGCGCGACAACTTGCAAGTGACCGAGTTCCGCGAGGGTATGTTGCCCTGGGCCTATCAGCACCCTGTGGCGCTGGTGTTCGACGAATATGATGCCGGACGGCCCGACGTCATGTTCGTCATCCAAAGAGTGCTCGAGGCTGAAGGCCGCCTGACCATTCTGGACCAGAACCGGGTTTTGCATCCGCATCCGTCTTTCCGCCTGTTCGCCACTGCCAACACCATCGGTCTGGGTGACCTGACGGGGCTGTATCACGGCACCCAACAGCTGAACCAGGCGCAGTTGGACCGCTGGACCGTGACCCAGCGGCTTGACTACCTCGACGAAGCGGACGAGATCTGCATGGTCCGCGGCAAGGCAGCGTGGATGGCTAAGGACGAAAACCTGCCCCTGATGGTGCGCATGGCCGGGCTGACCCGCAACGGATTTCGCACAGGTGACGTGTCCACGGTCATGAGCCCGCGAACCGTGCTGGCCTGGGCCGAGAATATCCGCCTGTTTGGCGATATCGACTACGCCTTCCGCACCGCCTTCCTCAACCGCTGCGACGAGACCGAGCGCGGCATCTTCTGTGAATATTATCAACGTTGTTTCGGCCGGGACCTGAAAGATAGCGATCCCGCGCCCTGGGGACGCGCCACCTGAACCCGCAGTTCAGACGCGTGCCCAAAGATCGGAGAAACCCATGACCAAACCCTGCATCATCTGCGTTGCCATCACCGGATCGCTGCCAACCAAAAAGAACAATCCGGCGGTCCCGATCACCGTTGAGGAACAGATCGAGAGCACGCAAGAAGCCTTCGAGGCCGGAGCGTCCATCGTGCACGCTCATGTCCGCAACGACGACGAAACGCCAACCAGCGACCCGGAAAAATTTGCGCGGCTCATGGAAGGCATCAAGAAGCACTGCCCCGGCATGATCATCCAACTGTCTACCGGCGGCCGTTCGGGGGCTGAGAAAGAACGCGGTGGAATGCTGCCGCTCAAACCCGATATGGCCAGCCTGGCGGTGGGTTCCAACAATTTCCCGACCCGTGTCTATGAAAACAGCCCCGATCTGGTGGATTGGTTGGCCGGGGAGATGCGGGCCTACGGCGTAAAGCCCGAGATCGAGGCCTTCGACCTGTCGCACATCCATCAGGCGGTGGCTATGAACAATGACGGTCGCATCCCCGGCAAACTTTACGTGCAGTTCGTCATGGGTGTGAAAAACGCGATGCCGGTGGATCGGGACGTGTTCGACTATTACGTGCGCACGGTTGAGCGTCTGGCGCCCGATGCGGAATGGTGCGGCGCGGGCATCGGACCACATCAGCTGACCTTGAATGAATGGTGCATTGCCGCCGGCGGCCATGCCCGCACCGGGCTTGAGGACAATGTGCGGCTGGACAAGGACACGCTCGCCCCCTCCAACGCGGCCCTTGTGGCGCGTACCGCCCAAATCTGTGCAAAACACGATCGTCCTGTTGCGACGTGGCAGGAGGCGAGGCAGCTGTTGGGCCTTGCCGGCTGAGTTTCACGTGTACCGGTAGAAACGCTTGGCAACGCAATCGAACTGTTGGGTCAGGTCGTCATCTGGAAGAAACTCGAACCTACCAGCCCTTCGGCTCGGGCAACATCGAAATCGAACCCGTTGGCTTCTTTCAAAGAGACCTCGAAGAATTCCGACGGCGTGGCAACCAACAGTCGGAGTGCTTCGTATTTCGGAATAGAGAGTGCGCCACTTCACTCCGTGAGATTCGCCGGTCCTCGACCGCCGAGACGGCGGCCTGACGTTCCAAAAAATCCTGACGAAACAGTTGCTGACCGAAACGACAAGGCCTCCGCGAAGGCAGGCAATCACCTCGAGCGGGCCCGCCAGGTGGTTCCATGAAATTCGCCTGTGCATACGCCTTTGGGCAAATTACGCGTGAGTATTCAGCCAATGCGTATCGATACACGCACCGGCCAGACACGAAAAATTCGACAGCAGAGAAAAACTCGCCGCAAGCGTGATCCCTGCTTCTAAGCTTTGTGTATTGCGTTCAAAGTCCGCGCTGCTGCTTGCAGCGCATGCAGCACATCACTGGCCACTGAAACAGGTCCTATGATTTCATATTCGATTGCTTCCTCGCGACACAGGACAAAGCAGCCGGTATGTTCAATCAATGTTTTGAGGACCTGCCCTTGCACCAAAGCAGAAACATCAACAGTGCAAAGGAACTGAAAAACCTCGACGCTTCGTGGACCATTTAACCGGAAGCGACACCAGCCATCTGTCTGATCTGTCACAGACGCCGCGTCACCGACGATCTCTTCTATCTTATCGGCAAGGCAACTTTTTGCATCATGCGGCGCGTCAAACATCCACTGATCCGAGGCAGTCCAGAATGCGCCGAAGTCCCCATTCACGGTAAACTCCGAAACGCCGGGCAACATTAGATCCAGCTTTTCGGACACGCGCGACATCAGATCCTGATTTCGGCCATGGCGGCCGCTGATCGATACCATTGCCCGGTCAAAGACTTCGCTGATCGTAAGGCCTTCGTACTGCTCTTGATGCGGAGTTGTTGCCCCCAAAGGGGTGATTGGATTCAGGTCAAGCACGGAGACGGTCTCCTTCCGGGTCCACGAAATGGGCGCTTACGACTTCGACTTCGATTTCGCTATCTTGCAGTGGGTTTACTGCCCGAACCAGTTCACCGATCCGCCCAGATCCGTTTTTCAGGAACCCGATCGCAATCGAGTGTCCCAGGGTCGCCGAGAAACCGGCTGAGGTGATGTAACCTTGATCGTTCTTGATGTCGGTCGGTTCGTCCTTGTTCATCAAGTGCGCGCCCCCAACAATTTTGTCAGTGCGATTGACGGGTTTGAACCCAACCAATCGCAGCCCTTCAGGGTCAGCCAATTCTTCGCGAGTACTTAGAACCTGACCTATACAGTCCTTTTTCCTGTTCACCATTTTCCCCAGACCGAGGTTCAGCGCAGTAGTGGTTCCGTTCAATTCGTTGCCGATGGCATGACCTTTTTCGATCCGAAGAACGTCAAGCGCCTCGGTGCCATAGGGTGCAACGCCAAACTCTTCTCCGGCGGCCATCAGGGCGCGGATCAGCGCGTCACCATATCGACGGGGAACCGCAATTTCATAGGCCAGCTCGCCGCTGAACGAGATCCGGAACAAACGGGCCTTGAAACCGCCGCACACCGTAATTTCGCCACATGCCATGAACGGAAATGCCTCATTCGAAATATCAAACTCGGCATCCACGATCTTTCGCAACAGATCACGTGACCGGGGACCAGCGACGGCATATTGAGCCCAGGCTTCCGTGGTCGAAATGAGCTGCACATCCAGTTCCGGCCACAGGCATTGCCGGGCAAATTCCATGTTTCGGTATACAAGCACAGCATTTGCCGTGGTTGTTGTTACGACAAAATGATCCTCTGCAAGGCGCGCGGCTGTGCCGTCGTCATAGACGATACCATCTTCGCGCAACATCAAGCCATAGCGCGTCTTACCTACCGGCAGTTTGGCGAATGCGTTCGCGTAAACCTTGTTCAAAAACTCTGCGGCGTCGGTACCCTGCACGTCAATCTTGCCAAGGGTCGAAACATCGCAGAGACCTACCCGAGATCGGACAGTCGTGACTTCCCGGTTCACAGTTTCTTGCCAGGTCTTTTCGCCGGGCTTCTTGAACCAACGCGCGCGCAGCCAATTTCCGGCCTCAACAAACTCGGCACCAAGCTCTTGCGCCCAGACATGACTAGGTGTTTTGCGCGTTGGCGCCAGATGCCTGCCTATTGTGCTTCCGGCCAATGTGCCAAGAGCAATTGGCGTATAAGGCGGACGGAAGATCGTTGTCCCAGTTTCAGGGATCGACGCCCCGGTCATCTCTGACATAACCGCCAGCCCCAGAACATTGGCCGTTTTCCCTTGATCCGTCGCCATTCCAAGGGTGGTGTAGCGTTTCAGATGCTCTGGGGATTTGTAACCTTCCTGATGCGCCAGTCGCACATCCTTGACTGTCACATCATTCTGATAATCCAGCCATGCCCGTCCCCGCCCCTCTTTGACAAACCAGAAGGGCTTGAGGTTCATGACCGAATCCTCGGCCTCGGGCAGAGCAATCGTGGGTGCCTGAATATCAAGATCTAAAAGCGCTTTCTGCGCGGTTTTCATGCCAGCTTCCAGCGCAGCAGCGGTCGAGAAGACACCATTGGCTGCACCCGCCACCGACAACCCAACCGGCAACTTTGTATCGGGTACGAAGGCGGCTATTTCGTCATCCCATATAGGTCGGCCGCGCTGATGACAGGTCAGATGAACGTTAGGGTTCCACCCTCCTGACACAGCCAGAGCGCCACAGTCGATGGTTCTGATTTCACCATTGGATAGGCGCAATTTGACACTTTCGAGCCCCAACTTGCCCGTGCTGTCGACGACCTGAGCCCCCTTGAACAGTTCGGCACCATCCACATCGGGCGCGTCGTGACGCACATCGATAACTGCTGAAACATTGACACCTTTGGCAAGCAGGTCTTTTGCCGTGCGGTGGCCATCGTCATTATTGGTAAAAACCGCAACGGTTTGAGCCGGTGCAGCAGCCCATCGGTTGACGTAGGCCCGCACCGCACCAGCCAGCATAATCCCTGGTCGATCATTGTTTTCGAACGCAATGGGCCGCTCTGTTGCACCCGCACACAGCACCGCCTTTCGGGCATAGATGCGCCAGTGGATTTGCCGGGGTGTCCCGGCGGGTGGCTCTGCCAAATGGTCTGCCACACGCTCGACAACGCCATATGTACCATGGTCATAAGCACCGTGAACGGTTGCACGCTTCATCAAACGCACGTTTGGCAGGGCACCCAGTTCTTCCAGAACCCCGGCGACCCATTCGGCGCCGGACTGGTTGCCGAAAGAAGAGCTTTCAGCAATCAGTCGCCCTCCCATCTCAAAATCTTCTTCTGCAAGAACCACGCGCGCGCCCGCGCGCGCAGCTGTCAGCGCCGCCGCCAGACCCGCAGGGCCCGACCCAATAATCAGCAAATCGCAGTGCAGATAACCATGCTCATACGTATCCGGGTCAGGATCAAGCGACACGCTCCCGAGGCCTGCGGCTTTGCGGATGATCGGCTCGTAAAGTTTTTCCCACAAGGGGGCCGGCCACATGAATGTCTTGTAATAGAAACCTGCCGACAGAAAATTGCTAAGCCGATCATTGATCGCCATAAAGTCATGCTTCAATGACGGAAATCGGTTCTGCGAACGGGCGGAAAGGCCGCCAAACAGCTCGGTAACAGTTGCACGTGTATTCGGTTCCTGCCGTCCCCGAGTGCGGAGTTCGACCAAAGCGTTCGGCTCTTCAGACCCAGACGCAATAACACCGCGCGGCCGGTGATACTTGAACGATCGCCCCATGAGCCGGACGCCATTGGCCAAAAGTGCGGACGCAAGGGTATCTCCTTGGTATCCGGCGTACTCTTTTCCATCAAAGGTGAAGTTCAGGGGGCTGCCGCGGTTAATCAGGCCACCGTTCAAACGATTCAACTGAGTCATTTCTTGTGATCTTTCCGAACAGCGACGTCCTGCGCCAGCTCGACCTTGGAGATTTCGTGGGTAAGTGTGTTGCGCGTCACCACCAGCCACGAACGATCCCCGGCTTCGTGATACCACAACTCTCTGTGCTCGCCGGCCGGATTGTCACGCAAATAAAGATAGTCGTGGAATTTCCGCAGAGCACTCTCGTCCTGCCAATCCGGACGATCCAACAGACTCGCATCGCCCAGATAGGTGAATTCCTGAGAATCCCGCGGCCCCAAAAGCGGGTGATTGATAATCATGATACGCCCCCGTCAGTGCAAGTTTGGCTGGGCGCCCTGGCCCGCCTCATCTATCATCCGGCCGCTCATGAAGCGATCCAAACGATAAGCTTGTGCATTCGCATGTGGTCTGCCGGTACTGAGAAGATGCGCAAAGCACATACCCGATGCAGGGGTTGCTTTGAAACCGCCGTAGCACCAGCCACCATTGAAATAGAGGCCGTCTATGGGAGTGCGATCAATGAACGGCGACCCGTCCATTGACATGTCCATGATGCCACCCCATGACCGAAGCATCCTCACTCGGCTGAGCGCCGGGAACAAGGACGCGCCGATTGCGGCAACATGCTCTACAATAGGCAGATTTCCGCGTTGGGCGTAAGAGTTGTAGCCATCAAGATCTCCGCCAAACACCAAGCCACCCTTATCGGACTGGGTTGCATAGAAATGCCCGACACCAAAGGTGATAACGCCAGGCAGGACCGGCTTCAGACCCTCCGAAACAAAGGCCTGCAATACATGGCTTTCGATCGGAAGTCGCATGCCAGCCATCTGCATCACACGGCTGGAAGACCCGGCGACGACACACCCGACCTTTCGGGCACCAATAAACCCGCACGAGGTCTCAACGCCGAGGACCTTGCCGTTTTCGATCTTGAAGCCCGTGACTTCACAGTTCTGGATGATATCGACGCCACGCTGATCGGCACCACGCGCATACCCCCACGCAACCGCGTCGTGACGCACAGTACCGCCGCGACGATGAAGCAAACCGCCATAGATCGGAAAGCGCTGATTTTCAAAATCCAGGAATGGGTACAGCTTACGAACCCCTTCAGGTGTCAAAAGCTCTGCGTCGGACCCATTCAGGATCATTGCATTTCCGCGCCGGCGTGCTGCATCGACCTGTGAGTCAGAGTGCAAAAGATTCAATAGCCCGCGCTGGGATACCATCGCGTTGAAATTGAAATCCTGCTCCAACCCTTCCCAAAGCTTGAGGGACATTTCATAGAAAGGTTCGTTCCCATCCAGCAGGTAGTTCGAACGGATCATCGTGGTGTTACGCCCAACATTCCCACCGCCGATCCAACCCTTTTCGAGCACCGCAATACGGCTCTCGCCGAATTCTTTGGCAAGGTAATAGGCTGTTGCAAGCCCATGACCCCCGCCACCAATGATGACGAAGTCATAGTCCTTTTGAGGGGATGGATCCCGCCAGGCAGGTTTCCAGCGTTTATGCCCGCCGAAGGCTTCTTTGATTACTCGGAAACCAGAATAGCGCATGAGAGTCTCGCAGTAAGTTCGACAGACTTCTTGCGAGTTTCTGTGCCCAAGAGATACATACTCATTCGACAAAAAAGCCACAAAGACGACACGAACTGCAGAAAGTTCCCTGATATCAGAGCGTGCTCAACCCCACGGATCGCGCCAATATTCACCTTTGGCTATTCACGCACAAGACCCTGATAGCTTGCATCAGGTTTTCGGCCCAATCTTCTCCCAGACAAGAAGATAGGATCGTCTCCAATCGATTCTCCCGATGGAACCAAATCTTGGAAAGGCTTGGACATGAACAGCATCGGCAATGTTAGGGTCAGGACCCATTGATTTCCGTTCTGCGGCGTGATTCACGGTTCAAAAACGAGCGGTGAACATGTCTGATCTCTTCTGGCTTACGGATGTGCAAATGGCGCGTCTGGAGCCCTTCTTCCCGAAGCCCCACCGCAAGCCGCGCGTCGATGACCGGCGTGTGTTGAGCGGGATTATCTTCATCAATCGCAATGGTTTGCGGTGGCGGGATGCCCCTGCTGCCTATGGACCGCACAAGACGCTTTACAATCGATGGAAACGGTGGAGCGACAAGGGCATCTTCGCGCGAATGATGGCTGGCCTGGCCGCCGAGCACGGCGAACAGAATACTGTGATGATCGACGCGACCTATCTGAAGGCTCACCGGACAGCGGCCAGCATGGGCGTCAAAAAGGGGGGCGTGGACGCCTGATTGGTCGAACCAAGGGCGGCATGAACACCAAACTGCACGCCATCTGCGACAGTCAGGGACGCCCGCTGAACCTGTTTATAACCGCAGGACAGGTCAGCGACTACATCGGTGCTCGGGCTCTGTTCAGCGGCATACCGAATGTCGATTGGCTACTCGGAGATCGCGGATACGATGCCGATTGGTTCCGAGAAGCGTTACAAGACAAAGGGATACGCGCTTGTATCCCCGGTCGGAAGCAGCGCAAGACAACGGTGAAGTACGACAAGCGCCGATACAAACGCCGCAACCGGATCGAGATCATGTTTGGCAGGCTCAAGGATTGGCGCCGTGTGGCAACCCGTTACGACAGGTGCCCGAAGGTCTTCCTCTCAGCAATTGCCCTCGCAACTCTCATCATCTATTGGCTATGAGTCCTGAACCTAGGAAAGTTCCTGCTCAGGTAAACGAATGCGGTATTCAATTTCATCAAAATTATTGAATGAGAAATCCCAGGTTGCTCCTGGCCACAATAATTCCAGTTGTTTTTTTGTTGGCCGGTAAACTGCTGTATAAAGCGTTCCGAAACCCGAATTGAAAGCGGTTGAATACAATGGAGGGCGCAAGAACGCTTCGATGAACCGTTTCTCGCTTTCGGGGTGCTGGTTCAGGCGGTTCAGCAGGAAACGTTCGCGTTCGACGGTCGCTGTGAACCGCGCGTGCTTGGACCATTCCACATGGCCCTGATGGTTCGTCGCCACCGGCACGTCCGAGATTTGCGGGTGCCGGTCGGGGGCAAGATATACCGTACTGTGGTTATATTTTGCGTCCAGAACGGTGACGTTGTAACTCATGTGGCAGGGGATGCGGCAGAGCGTATCAACCGCCTGGGCGGTGGTCTCGCAGGTCTGCAGCACATAGCGCAGAATCAGCGGCACGCCGAACCCGTCGCCCACCTCGCGCCGTCCGCCGAAGGTCAGGGAGACAGTGAGGCCCGCATCGTTGATGCCGTCGAGCAGGCCCAGAATACCGTCGCTCATCCCGATCACGCCGCGCCCGTCCCAGCGGGTTTTCAGCACGGCGGCGTCGAAGGTTTTCGGGTGATAGTCATAGTTGCGCACCAGAAACGGGGTCTTGCCGCGCCAGATCGCCTGACTGCAGCCCGACAGGTATTTCGGCGGGCAATAGAAGCTGAGAAACCGCGCCTGACTGTCGCTGCCGCCGACCAGTTCGACCACCTGATCGTATAGCGGCACGATCTCGGGCATGTGCCGTTCCAGCGCCCGCAGGCATTCGCGATAGGTGGGGCGGGCCGAATACCCCTCTTTCGCCCACCATTTGCGGTAGGCGGGCCAGTATTCGGCAAACAGCCCGGCCAGTTTGGGACCGGGCTGTTCTTCATCAAATGAACGAAAAACAAGCGCCATGGGGCTTTCTACATGATTTTGAACGCGGGGTCTTCCATCGGTTGTGCCGCAGGCAGCGGTTCAGCCGTATAGGCCGAAGTGATCCCATGAATCCACTTCTTCGATTTGTCCGTCAGTTTAAAGCCCTTGGTCATCGACCGCCCGCGCGTCACGAGGATACCCAGATCGGCCCCTTCATAGCGGTAATCGCCAACGTTCGAAATACGCAGGAAGAACGCCTCGTTCTCGCCCACTGCGCGGCGGTGATAGTCGAAGCGGTCGAACACGACACGGCCATCTTCCAGCATCTTGTAGATGCCGGATTGCGGGGCCTGCGTGATGCGGTCCACGCTGTCATCGGTGTGTTTGATTACCATCTGCGACCAGCTGTCGATCATGTCCGGGTCGGCCCAGCGGGCGTTCAGCTCCTCAACATCCAGCTCGAATGGCTTCTTTGAGAATTCTAACAGATGGAACAGGAACAGCGGCGCGTCCGCATGGGCAAAGGCCGCATGGTTGGTCATCGAACTGGCCCCGGTGATGCGCGGGTTCAGCTCACCCAGCCACAGCTCATCCGTTTTCTTGTCGATCAGAAAATCGAGCTCAAAATATCCCCGGTAGCCGGATTTGCGCAGTTCTTCACCAAATTGAAATGTCAGTTGCCGCGCCTGTTCACGTGCTTTCGGTGGAAAGGCGGTTGAAAAAATTTCATTCCCGCACCAGCCGCCGCGATAGGGGGTGAGCTCCTTGAAGCCCACAAGCTCGGTCATCAGCGGGCCCACAATCGTGCCTTCGGAGGTCGCACAAGCCTCGATTGCCGCGCCGCGACAGTCGATCCGCTTCATGATCTTGATCTCGCCCTCGCCGACGATCTCATCCTTGTGCTTGTTGAAATCGGCCTCAGACTTGATGAAGAAGGTGGTGTGGCCGCTGTCACCAAAGGCCGATTGCAGCACTAGATCGTGGCCCAGCCCGGCCTTGTCGCAAATTTTCTTCAGGTGATCATAGCTTTTGACCACACTCAGAGTGTTGGGCACCGACGGCACACCCGCCTTGTTGCCGATGCGGACGGTTTCGATCTTGTTGTCGCATTTGGTGCGCAGCTTGGCCTTGGGGAACCACAGCTGACCGCCCAGTTCCTTGACCAGCTTTTCGGTGGTTTCATCGAACATCAGAAAGACGAACTTAGGCTTGCCGCCGCGCCGCTTGATCAGGTCAATGACCTCTTTGTGCTGCAGCAGATAATTGTTGATGTCTTCGATGGACTGGAATTCATCATGCGGCATCTCGGAAGGTACGAACACGTTCGGATGCCGCCCGTCAAAGCAATCCATGTAGCAGATATAAGTGAAATTCATCACCCATTCATCCAGCCCCAACAGATTGAAATTGGTCGCCGACACGAAATAGATCGGGTCCTTATTGGTGTGGAAATACCGGCGGATTTCCGAGATGTTCTTGAGCACCTTCTTTGGCATGAGTGTTGTCCTCCCAGTCCCTTATGTTTTCTTGACTGATTTCAAAGCGTCTTCGGAAAATATGCGCAGGCCCAGATCGGCACGGAATCCGTGGATTTCCGACACGTCCAGCTCCTGCATGAATTTCAGAATTTCGGGGCTGATGACCTGCCCCGGCACCAGAATGGGAAAGCCCGGCGGATAAGGGATCACGAAAGTGGCCGAGACCATTTCCTCTCCCGCTTCCAGCCGGTCCAGCATTTCTTTGTCGGGTTCGACATAGTCGCAATTGTCCTCGTCATACGACAGGAAGAACGCCGTGCGAATGTCACCGGCTTCGGTACCTGCTTCACATCGGAACGCGTCGTGGAAGCGGCTGAAATCGGGCAGCGGCGGGACATGTTCGCTCAGGTTCCTGACGCGCTTGTCAAAGGCCAGCTTCTCCATCCTGGAAGCATCGTCCATCAGATCGTCCAGTTCCTTGGCGATCTCGACCAGCACCTCGATCAGATAAGCGACCGAACTGCGCGTGGTGCCAATGTTGGTCATGAACAGCACGGTATTGCGCGAGGTCTTGTTGATCTGGATTCCGTATTTATCCATCAGGATCTTGGTCTTGAACGTATCCCCGTCCCAGCCGGTTGCACCCACATGCAGGGTGATGCGGGTGGCATCCAACACGAATTCATCCTTGGCCCAGCAATCCCAGACATCGGCCCAGCCTTGGTCGGGGTCGAAATAGCTGGTCATGCCGCTTTCGCGGTATTCCTCGGGGATCATGTCGCCCGCCGTGACCAACCGAAAGTACTTTTTCAGCAGCGGATGGGTCGACACCGCCCGACGGATCGCCATGGCGCTTTCGACCTGCCGCTGAACGAACTCGTAACCTTCGATCTCGACCTGTCTGCGACCCACATCCAGCGATGCAATGATCTGATAGTTGGGCGAGGTCGAGGTGTGGGTCATGTAGGCTTCGTGAAAGGCTTCTTCCACCGCGCCTTTGAACTGCTGGTCGTTGACGTGGATCATCGAGCCCTGCCGCAACGAAGTCAGCGTCTTGTGCGTGGATTGCGTGGCATAGACACGCACCCGTGCGTCCGGCGGCGCGATCAGTCGGGTGTTCAGCAGGGTTTCGTCATCGGCACCGTCCAGCGCGGCCTGCTGCGCGGCGTAGGCTTCGGCATGGTCCGGGGTCCGGAACTCCTCGCGCAGAATATTGGCCGACCGCATCGCGGTACGTACACGCGAGTTTGGTGCAAATCTTGCGTAAGCAAACCAGGCTTCGTCCCACAGAAACACCAGGTCTTTCTTGATCGCCAGACATTCCTGCATCACCCTCTGAACGTTGTAGACGATGCCGTCAAAGGTGCAGTTGGTCAGTAGCACCATGCGCACCCGGTCCAATTTACCTTCGGCACGCAGGGCCAGCAGCTTGTGCTTGATCTCGCGGATCGGCACCGCGCCGTACATTGAGTAATCATGCAGCGGATAGCTGTCCATATAGACCACGCTCGCCCCGGCCAGCACCATGCCGTAATGGTGCGATTTGTGACAATCGCGGTCGACCAGCACGATGTCGCCGGGCCGTACCAGCGCCTGCACCACGATCTTGTTGCAGGTTGAGGTGCCGTTGGTGGCAAAGAACGTCTGCTTTGATCCAAAGGCGCGCGCGGCTGCCTCCTGCGCCTCTTTGATCGGGCCCTTGGGTTCCAGCAGCGAATCCAACCCGCCCGAGGTGGCCGAAGTTTCGGCCATGAAGATGTTCGATCCGTAAAACGCCCCCATATCCTGAATCCAGTGGCTGCGGCTGATGGATTTGCCGCGGCTGATCGGCATGGCGTGGAACACGCCGGTGGGCTGCTTGGAATACTCTTTCAGCGCGGTGAAGAACGGCGTTTTGTAGCGGCGCTGCACGCCCCGCAGGATGTTCAGGTGCAGTTCCAGAAAGTCTTCCTGATTGTAGAACACCCGCCGGCACAACCCCAAATCCAGCCCGGCGATATCCTCGGCAGACCGGTCGGTGATCAGATAGGCATCCAGTTCGGGGCGCAACATGCCGATACGGCGGCAGGTTTCGGGGCCATATTCCGATGGAGTCAGCTCCTCAAGATCGGCACCTTCGCCATAAAGGCTGATGTAGCGGCCCAACACGTTGGTTTCGTTCTTGGATTTCAGGCTCAGGCCGGGGCGTACGATGACAGCCTGCACATTCTGGTTGAACAGCACCCCGATCAGCGCGTCTTCGACACTGGGGACAACGACGGTTTCGTAGATGAACGGATCTTCGCTGCGGCGCATCCGTTGCAGGCTGGTTTGCAGGAACCTTTCCTGATGTTCGTTGACGTTGTCGACGATCATCACCTCGAAGTAAGGCCGCCCCAATGTGCGGGCCTCAAGGCTTTGGGCGGATTCGTCCTCGAACTCATCGCTTTCAGTTTCATCCGCGATCAGCGGGATCGAGCGGCGACGATACGCACCCGACGTCAGCGCCCGAGACACCCTGCGCACGGCGGTTGAAAAATCGCCAAAGTTACCGTGATCCAGCAACCGGCGCAGATAGTCGAAAGCTGATCCACCCGGAAACGCGAAATACACCTCGATCGGAGCCAGCGCCTGCAGCAATTGCCGCGCGCGGTCCCGGTCTTTGTCGCGACCGCCCTGATCCAGCGATTCCGCCGTTTCCCGCAGCGCGCTCCATCTGTCCGCCCTCAGTTGCGAGGCGCTGTAATAGTCCGAGATGGTGTGGAGCTTTTCGCTATCGGAAATGCCGTGCATGAAGTTGTTTCCTTTCTGCCGATACCGAAAAGCCACCCCAGTATCAGTCTGTCCCTGAGCGCCCTTTGTAGAGATAGAGGTTATCGGGCTTTTTCGCGGCGTCTTCGCTGTATCCCAGCGCCGTTCTGGGGTCGGATGCGGCAACGCCTGCCACGTCGCCCTTCTGCGGAATGCGCAGCGGGCCAAGCGTATGCAAATACGCATCTGCACCGCTGTTACGGTCATAGACCGGGAAATCCGCCTCGCGGTCGCGGAAACTTTTGAGGACCTGACCCAAGCCTTTCAACCCGACCTCGCGCTGGCGGCGGACCTGATCGAGGTCGATCTCGATGGGGAAGATATCCTCCTGCCCCGCCGATTGGTGCAGCACGGTGGCCGACGGATCGACCACCAGCGAACGGCCCACGCCCCCTGCGGCCAGCCCGTTCACGTCGAACACGTAACACTGGAACTGCGCGGCGGTGGCCTTGGCAATCGAGAGCTCCGCCTCGCGGTCGGTGGTGCCGGTCAGGACCGGATGCAGCAGCACCTCGACCCCGTGAGAAGTCAGGTGGCGGGTGGTTTCAGGGAACCAGATATCATAGCAGATCGACAGGCCGAACCGGCCCACATCCGGGACATCAAAGATGCAGAACTCGGTGCCCGACGAGATACTCTGCTCGTAGGGCTTGAACGGGAACATCTTCGAGTATTTGGAGATGATCTCGCCATCCGGGTTGATCACCACCGAAGTGTTGAAAATCCGCCCGTCCTCGCGCTTTTCGAACATCGAGCCGGGGATCAACCAGATGCCATAGCGCCGCGCCGCGTCCTGAAATCGCGACAGGTCGTCATTGGGAAAGGGCTGAGCAAACCGGTCAAGCGGGCCATAGGGGGCCAGTTCGCTGAACAACGCCATCTGGGTCCAGGGAAACCGTGCCATCATCACGTCGATCCGATGCAGCATCGCCTCGACATTCGAATGCATCGCGCCGACATGCATCTGGATTCCGGTTATCGCAAAAGGGGTCATATATTGTTATCTTCTCATTTTCTTGCCGATTGCGATCGCCGTGGCGATCCGGCGTTCTTCATCGGAACATATAATCGCGTGTTCGCGCAAGCCCGCTGTCGCCGGGTGGTTGAGTTATCCGGCCTCTTCCTCGGACAAGTCTTCGCCGGGCGTTTCCACAAAGTCGATATCGTTGCGCACCCAGAAGAACCGGAAACCACAACTGCGCAGCCATTTTTCCAACCGGTCCAGACTGGACCATTCCCGGCGTAGGCCGCGCGTGGATTCGACCAGCGCCCATTGACCGTCGACCAGAAAGTAGACCGTCCAGGTGTTGGGATGCGCCGACTGATTGGCAAAACCGCCGCTGACCACCTCGCGCGCGGTTCGCACGGCGACCGGATAGTCTCCGATCCGGTTTTCAGCGGCAAGGATGGCCAGATCGTTCTGACGGATGGTGAAAGTGGGAAGGGGTGCGTCGTTCATGATTAGCCTGTTAAAGAACACCCCCATTCCGGTACCCATTGATCCGACTTCTGATCAACCTCTGACAGGATCACGCAACCATGGTCTGATCGGTGGCTTCTGTGGTCTCGACAACCGCTTGGGCATCTTGATCGTGAATCGCCCGGAACAATGCCTTGCGGCGTTCGCTGATATCCTCGGATTTCAGGTTCTCGATCCGGGTCGCCAGCGTCCAGATATGGCCAAACGGGTCCGCAACGGTGGCGCAGCGCTCACCCCAATAGGTGTCGTTTGCGTCTGCGATCAAGGTCGCGCCACTGTCCAGGGCGGTCGCAAGGGCCGCGTCGGCATCTTCGACATACATGTGATGGCCAACCGGGATGACGGTGCCGGGAACGGTCGGAACATGCGCACCCCAGCCGGCGGTCACGAACACCATCGAATTGCCGATCTTGATGGCGGCAAAACCGGGGGCCTCTTCGGCGTCATAGGCCTGAATCTTGGCGTCAAAGGCTTTTTCATAAAAGGCCAGCGCTGCAGGAACATCTGCAACAGCCAACGATGCGGTGCAGGTGCGATAGCCTCGGGGCAGCGTGGCAGGCTTCTTTTTCATAGCTCAAATCTCCGAATAGGGCGGGGTCGCCCGTTGGAACATGCCGGGGATATCCAGCACTATGCATCATACTGTGGATCATCTCGGCGAATATTGCAACACTATGGCGCATAGTGCTGGGATTTCCGTGCTAATGGTCAGAACGTCGGCGGCGTACAGGCGCTGACGATCTGGCATTTCTCGGGGCCCACCTGCCGAAACCGGTGCGGCGTGCGGCTATCGAAGTAATAAGCATCCCCCGGCCCCAGCACCTTGCGCTGATCGCCCACCGTGACCTCGACCCGGCCCGAGATCACGATGCCGCCCTCCTCCGCCTCATGCCCATACATCACGCGGCCCGTGTCTGCGCCCAGATCGTAGGTCTCCTGCAGGATCATCATCGCGCGCCCGTGCAAGTTTGACCCCACCTGCCGCAGCGACAGCCCTCCCTTGCCAATCTCGGTCAACTCTTCAGCGGCATAGAACACGGTCTGTTCACTCTCGAACTCGAAGGAGAAGAAATCGGCCATACTGATCGGAATGCCCTGCAAAATCCGCCGCAACGCCCCAACCGAGGGGTTCATCTTACCCGACTCGATCAGCGAGATGGTCGAGTTCGGAACATCCGACTTCTTGGCCAGCGCCCGCTGCGACAGGCCCGCGCGTTCGCGCAAGGTCCGCAAGCGCAATCCAAGGGTCAGATCATCCTGATTGGCGTTCTTCATGTTCACTATCCGCATCACTTGAGGGGTGCCGTGACCGTAAATCAAGGACTTATGATTCACAAGAAACAGGCTTTCGCTCGGGGCTGTGGACACTACAGTCACGCAGTCAGATTTGCGGGCGCACACGCTCGATAACCCGAAAGGACGCAAGATGCTGAATGCTCAGATTGCTGAACGCCGCAACACCTCGATCGCGCAGGGCGTGGGGATGCAGACGCAGGTCTATGTGGACCGCGCTGCGAATTCCGAGGTGTGGGACGTCGAAGGCAAGCGCTATATCGATTTCGCCGCAGGCATCGCCGTTGTGAATACCGGGCATTGCCACCCCAAGGTGATGGAGGCGGTGCAAAAACAGGCCGCGAACTTCACCCATACCTGCCATCAGGTTCTGCCTTATGAGAACTACATCCGTTTGGCCGAACGTCTGAACGAGAAGGTGCCGGGCGATTTCACCAAGAAGACCGTCTTTGTGACCACTGGTGCCGAGGCCGTAGAGAATGCCGTCAAGATCGCGCGCGCCGCGACCGGCCGTCCCGCCGTGATCGCGTTTGGCGGCGGCTTCCATGGCCGTACCTTCATGGGCATGTCGCTGACCGGCAAGGTGCAGCCCTACAAGGCTGGGTTCGGTGCGATGATGCCCGACACCTATCACGTCCCCTTCCCGGTTGAACTGCACGGCACCTCGACCGAGGATTCGCTGGGCGCGCTGACCAAGCTGTTCAAGGCCGATCTGGACCCAGGTCGCGTTGCCGCCATCATCATCGAGCCGGTTCAGGGCGAAGGGGGGTTCTACCCTGCCCCATCCGAACTGATGCGTGGTCTACGTGCCCTGTGTGATGAACATGGCATCGTGCTGATCGCCGATGAGGTTCAGACCGGCTTTGCCCGCACCGGCAATCTGTTTGCGATGGATGCCTATGACGTGGCCGCCGACATCACCACCATGGCAAAAGGTCTGGCTGGCGGTCTGCCACTGGCCGCTGTCACCGGTCGCGCCGATCTGATGGATGCGGCACAGCCGGGCGGTCTGGGCGGCACCTATGGCGGCAACCCGCTGGGTATCGCCGCGGCCCATGCGGTGTTGGATGTGATCGAAGAAGAAGACCTGTGTGCCCGTGCCAACGAGTTGGGCTCGCGCCTGAAACAGCGTCTGGAATCGATCCGCGCCCGCACGCCCGAGATCGTCGATATCCGCGGCCCCGGCTTCATGATCGCCGCCGAGTTCAACACGACCGATGGCAGCGCCCCGAACCCCGAGATGGCCAACGCCGTGCGCGCCGAGGCGCTCAAGCGTGGACTGATTCTGCTGACCTGCGGCGTATATGGGAACGTCATCCGCTTCCTCGCCCCGCTGACGGTGCAGGAAGCGGTCTTCGCCGAGGCGATGGATATCCTTGAAGCCTCGATCGACGCTGCCAAAGGAGCCTGAACATGCTGGATACCAAAGTGACCAAGCTGGACCTGAAAGATCCCAGCCTTCTGGAAACCCGCGCCTATATCAATGGCGCATGGGTTGAAGGTGACGCAAGTTTCCCCGTCCATAACCCCGCTAGCGGCGATCTGATCGCGAACGTGACCGATATCAGCGTGGACGGCACCGCGCAGACCATTGATGCAGCCGATGCGGCGAAAAAGGCATGGGCCGCGCAGACGGGCAAGGAACGCGGTGCGATCCTGCGCAAGTGGTTTGATCTGATGGTTGAAAACGCCGACGATCTGGCTACCATCCTGACCGCCGAAATGGGCAAACCCTGGGCCGAGGCGCGGGGGGAAATCCTGTACGGTGCGTCTTTCATCGAGTGGTTCTCGGAAGAGGCCAAGCGCGTCTACGGCGACGTCATTCCCGGCCACCAGCGCGACAAACGCATCGTGGTGCTGAAACAGCCTGTGGGCGTGGTTGGTTCGATCACCCCATGGAACTTCCCCAACGCGATGATCGCGCGCAAGGTTGGCCCTGCGCTGGCGGTGGGCTGTACCTTTGTGGCACGTCCTGCGACGCTGACGCCGCTGTCGGCACTGGCAATGGCGGTGCTGGGCGAACGTGCAGGTATTCCTGCAGGTGTATTCAACGTGATCCCCGGCACCGACAGTTCGGGCGTCGGCAATGAGCTGTGCACCAATGACAAGGTCGCCAAGATCACTTTTACCGGCTCGACCCGTGTAGGCCAGATTCTGATGCGCCAGGCGTCGGGCACAATCAAGAAGATGTCGCTGGAGCTGGGCGGCAACGCGCCGTTCATCGTGTTTGACGACGCAGATGTGGATGCGGCCGTTGACGGTGCGATGATCGCCAAGTTCCGCAACAACGGGCAGACCTGCGTCTGCGCCAACCGCATCTATGTGCAGGCGGGCGTCTATGACGAATTCGCCGCCAAGCTGGCCGAGAAGACCAAGGCGCTGAACGTCGGAGACGGCTTCGGCGACGGTGTGACCACCGGCCCGCTGATCAACGACGCAGCGGTTGCCAAAGTCGAGGAACATATATCGGACGCGGTGTCCAAAGGCGCAACCGTCACGCTGGGCGGCAAACGCTCGGGCTTGGGCGGCACGTTCTTCGAACCCACCGTTCTGACTGGCGTGACCCGCGACATGGTTATCGCAAAAGATGAGACCTTTGGCCCCGTCGCGGCGCTGTTCAAGTTCGAAGACGAGGACGACGTCGTCGCCATGGCCAATGACAGCGAGTTCGGTCTGGCCTCGTATTTCTACAGCCGCGATCTGGCGCGCGTCTGGCGTGTGGCCGAGGGGCTGGAGTCGGGCATGGTCGGCATCAACACGGGCCTGATCTCGACCGAGGTCGCGCCCTTTGGCGGCGTCAAACAGTCCGGCCTGGGCCGTGAGGGTTCAAAATACGGCACCGAAGACTTCCTCGAGATCAAGTATCTCTGCATGGGCGATATTTCCTGACCCCCGACGCCCGGCTTCGGCCACCGGCGTCACCAAGGACCGGGCTTCGCACAAGCCCGGTCCTTTTTTGTTTGGTCTCGGGTAGACCCGAACTCAGGTCGCCAGCAACGCGAAATGCGAGGACGCAACCGCCAGCTTGGACACGCTCAACGCGCCACCTGAGCGCAGTTCGGCAATCAGCCGGTCTGTGCGCTGCGCCAAATCCGCGTTCTGTTCCACCCAATGGGCAACACTGTCCTGCCCGGAATTCGCCCCGGACAGCACCAGCGCAGCGGCAGCAATGTTGGACTGATGCACCCGGATATCCGACATCAGGCGGGCAAGCGCGACGCGTTCCCAATGGTCGCCAACGGCAACACTTCTGGCACGCGACCGCAACCAGTCGAGGCTGAACCGGGCACCGGTTGCAAAATAGCTGGCCGCCACATCCCGCACCTCAAGCTGCAACCGTTCCGAGACATCGAAGATGTCCATTGCTCCGCCCAGCAACTCCAGCGTGGCAACCTTCGAGGCCAGATCGTCCGGAGCGCCTTTTGTCAGCAACTCGTCCGTCCGCTGCTTGAGCCGTTCCAGAGAAAACGCGCTAACCGTCGCTTCGGCTACCGAGGCGATTTCGGCAATGCCGGGCTGATAGACCGCGATTGCATCACCGATCGAACGGACATTGTTCTTGATCAACCGCTGGCACTGCGCCGCAAGCATTTCCGACAGTGCCCGGTGAATCTCGATCTGCACATCTGCCGCAAGCTTGTTGTCCAACGCGTTGACCTCAGCTGCGGTTTCGGCAAGGCCGAAAACCTCGCGGTCAATGATGAACGCCTTGACGATTTCACCCACGGTCGCGCCGGTATCCTCGCGCAGGCGGGCGCAAAAGGTCGGGCCGATTTCGTTGACCAGCATGTTGACGACCACCGTCGCGATGATCTCGCGCCGCAGGCGGTGGTTACGCAGAACCTCAAGATGCGCGGTGCGCAACGGGGTCGGCATGTATTCGACCAGGAACCGTTCCATGTATGGATCATCAAGAACATCCGATTTCACCAGATCCGAGAAAATGTCGTTCTTGGCATAGGCCACAAGCACCGCGATCTCGGGCCGGGTCAGGCCCCGACCGGCAGCGCGGCGTTCGGCGATTTCTTCGTCGTCGGGCAGGTACTCGACCGCGCGGTCCAGTTTTTCTTCGGCTTCCAGCCCTTCCATGAACCGGACATGATTGTCCAGCAGTGCCGGGGCCGCAGCCTCATCCAGTGAGATTGCCAAAGTCTGGTGATAGTTGGTCTTCAGCACCAGTTCGCTGACTTCATCGGTCATGTCGGCCAACAGTGTATTACGCTGTTTTTCCGTCATGTCCCCGGCATCGACAACGGCACCAAGGGCGATCTTGATATTGACCTCGTGGTCCGAACAATCGACCCCTGCTGAGTTGTCGACAGCGTCATTGTTGATCTTGACGCCGGCCTGAGCCAATTGGATGCGGCCTTTTTGGCTGACGCCCAGATTGGCGCCCTCGCCAATCACCCGTACCCTCACGTCGTTGGCGTTGACCCGGATTTGGTCATTGGCCCGGTCGCCGGTATCGGCGTGGGATTCAGCGGCACTTTTGATATAGGTGCCGATCCCGCCGAACCACATCAGGTCGGCCTGCGATTTCAGCAGCGCCCGGATCAGTTCGAACGGGGTGACGGATTTGGCCTCCAGCCCGGTCAGCTTTCTGATCTCGGGCGTCAGCTTGATCGATTTGGACGACCGCGAGAATACGCCTCCGCCTTTCGAGATCAGCTTGGAATCATAGGATTCCCAGCTAGAGCGTGGCAGTTCGAACAACCGTTTGCGCTCTGCAAAGCTGATGGCAGGGTCGGGGTTTGGGTCGATGAAAATGTCGCGGTGGTCGAACGCGGCAACCAGCTTGATCTGGTCCGACAGCAACATTCCATTTCCGAACACATCCCCCGACATGTCCCCGCAGCCGATAACCGTAAAGGGCTGTGTCTGGGTGTCATGAGCCAGTTCGCGGAAATGGCGTTTCACGGCCTCCCATCCACCCTTGGCGGTAATCCCCATCCCCTTATGGTCATAGCCGTTCGAGCCACCCGAAGCGAAGGCGTCGCCCAGCCAGAAACCGTATTCCATGGCCAAAGCGTTGGCAAAATCTGAGAAGGTCGCCGTTCCTTTGTCGGCGGCAACAACCAGATAGGGGTCGTCGGGATCGCGGCGTACAACGGCGTTGGGCGGGATGATATCGGAGCCCGAGATATTGTCGGTGATGTCCAGCATGCCGGACAGGAAGATCCGGTAGCAGCGCACCGCCTCGGCCATCACCTCTTCGCGGGTGCCACCGGCGGGCAGGGTTTTGGGCAGGAACCCACCCTTTGAGCCAACCGGCACGATTACCGCATTCTTTACCTGTTGCGCCTTCACCAGCCCCAGCACTTCGGTCCGGTAATCTTCCTTGCGGTCGGACCAGCGCAAACCGCCGCGCGCCACCGAGCCATAGCGCAAATGCACCCCTTCGACCGAGGTCGAGTAGACAAAAATCTCGCGCCACGGACGCGGCAGCGGCAGTTCGTCCAGTTTGGAACAATCGAACTTGAACGACATGTAAGATTTGTCGCGGCCATCGGCATCGGGTTGGAAATAGTTGGTGCGCAGCGTCGCCTGAATGGCATTGCGGAATCGGCGCAGGATCTGGTCGAAGTCGAGGCTTGCTACCTTCTCCAGCATGGCTTCGATATCCGACGCGATTTTATCTGCCGCCTTCTGACGCGCATCGGCATCCCCCGAGGTAGCCGGATCGAACAGGGCCTGAAACAGGGCCACCAGCTTACCTGAGACGCCGGGATTGGCGATCAGAGCGTCCTGCATATAGGGCACCGAATACGGAATTCGCGCCTGGCGAAGATACCCGCCATACGCCCGCAATAGCGCCGTTTCACGAATGGACAGGCCGGCAACCAGCACCAGCCGGTTCAGCGGGTCATCATCCGCCTCCTGTGCCCAGAGGGCAGAAAAGGCGTCTTCAAGATTGCTTCGGACGGCAGTGACGTCGATTCCCTGCCCGTCCGACGACTGCATGTGAAAGTCGTGAATCCAAATGGTTTCGTCCCCACGATCAATCCGGAACGGATGTTCGGCCAGAATGCGAAACCCGAGGTTTTCAAGAATTGGAAGACAATCGGATAACGGCACGGACGACCCGCGCTTATAAAGTTTGAAACGCACGCTATGCTCAGGGTCTTCGAGCCTGCGATAAAACTTCAGCACCAGATCGGTTGGACCGGCCAACTGCTCCATCTTGTCAATGTCGGACACAGCCGAGACGGCCTGAAACTCGTCCCGATAAGACACTGCAAACCCATCGCTGTAGAGTGCATGCAGCCTGTTGCCTTCAGATTCGCCCTTGCGTTCAACCAGCGCGTCATGAAGGTGATCGCCCCAGCTGCGCACTGCGTCAATGATCCGCGCCTCCAAGGCGGCAGCCTCTTCTTTCGAGGCGACTTTGCCGCTCAGCGCGATGACGTAATGCACCCGTGCCAGAACTTCGTCAAAGGCGGGCTCCCATGTGGCGACGCGGCCTTCGAACTCTTCTGCAAGAATGTCGCCGATTTTGGTCCGCAGCTCGGTATTGTAACGCTCGCGCGGGACGTAGACGAGGCAGGACACGAACCGCCCGAACCGGTCAGGGCGCAGCAACAGACGGGATCTTGGCCGGATGGTCAGATACAGCGCGTCGATGGCGTTCTCGAACATTTGGTCGTCCGAGCTCTGGAACAGTTCATCACGCGGATAGGTCCCCAGCACATGCGTCAGCGCCTTGCCGTCATGGCTGTCGGGGGTAAAGCCAGAGCGTTCGATGATCCGCTCGACCTTTTGCCGCAACAGGGGGATCGACTTGGGGCTGCGGTTGTAGGCGGCGGCAGTGAAATGTCCGATGAACACATGTTCCCCGGTCTGCTTTCCTTTTCCGTCAAACTGCTTGACCCCGATCAGGTCAAAATGCGTTGCGCGGTGCACGGTCGAACGGCGGTTCGCCTTGATGATCATCAGCGGAGAGATATCGCTGGCAAAGGCGTCCATCTCGGGCGAGCGATCAGTGAAATTGCCCTGCAGGTCGCGCAGGACGGTAAAGTCCGGATCGCGCATCAGGCCAAGCGCACTCTTGCCGACCTGACGCATTGCGCCGGTCTTTCCGTCGGCCGCATATTCGCGATAGCCCAGAAACGTGAAGTGATTGCAACCGAGCCATTCGAGAAACTCCACGACCTCGCCCGTGGCCTCTTTCGCCTTGTTAGGGGCGTTGCTCTTCAACATCTCGGTTACGGTCTCTAGGCGCCCCATGATGAGCTGCCAATCCTTGACCGTAACACGCACGTCTTTCATGATCTGGGCGATCTCAGCCTCTAACCGTTCAAGCTGTTTGGCGTCTCCGATCTGGTCGATCTGAACCTGGATCATCGATTCTGCCAGACAATCGGCATCGGGTTTGTCCGGCACATCTGTACGGATGCCGTCGGATGTCCGTTTAACCTGCAACAGCGGGTGAATCAGAGAGTGAACCGACAAACCCTGCCCGGCCAGAAAAGACGTGACCGAATCGACAAGGAACGGCATGTCATCATTGACGATTTCCAGAACCGTATGGCCGCATTCCCACCCGTGTTCTACCATGCGCGGGTTGTACATCCGTACCCGGGCCGATCCAGAATCCCTGTGAACCGAAAATTTCCACAGCGCCAACGAGGCGCCATAAACTTCTTCTGCCGTCCTACCTTGAAGATCTTCGAACGAGGATCTGCCAAACAACAAATCCAGGGCCGTCAGGAAATCATCACAGTTTGTCTTGTCCAACCGTGCCGACGCTATGACGCGGACTTCGCTGAGCAATTGATCGAAATCGGGGATTTCTGTTTTTTTCATTGCACTCTCCAAGCGGGGGCTAGCCGTTCTCAATATTTGATAGCCTGCCTTAAGCTTTGCTTGAGCCTCAGGCGTATCTCCGAAACCCAAACCGTCGGGTGCCGGACGTTTCAAGACATGTTGGAGACCACTTCGCTCAGTGTTTCTGATCTGCGAATAAGCTCCAGGGACAGGTCGCCCGATTTGCGGCTGACACCATAAACCGCAATACGCGGCAGGCTGTTATAGTCGAAATGGTTGCTGAAGTAATACGCGCCAGTGTCATAGATCGCAACATAGTCATTGGGATCAAGCCTCGGGATCAGCACATCTTTGGCTACCAGATCAGCGGCAAAACAGCAGGGGCCGGCCACGTCTGTTTGCACTTTGTCTTCGGTTTTCAGCACACCGTCCGGCGTGAAGCCTTCAACCCGGATCGGCCACGCGGCGGGCAGAAACGCTGTACGCGTCATAATCTGAGCACCCGCATGGGTGGTCGCGATATGGCGCCCTCCGGCATTCTTTGTGTATTCCACACGGGTTGCCATGAACCCGTTCTTGGCAGCAATCGCGCGACCAAATTCGGTTTTCACCGTGTATTTCCCGGTGAACAGCAACGGCACCTTGTCGCGCAGCATGTCCGAGTATTCCTTGAAGGTCGGCTTGACCTCGGGCGAGGCGAAGTTAACCGGCAACCCTCCCCCGATATCCAGACGGGTAATCTGCTGCTCGCCCTTGCGGGCATTGATCTCTTCGGCAACGGCGACCAGTTCACCGATGCCCCGCGCCATTAGCTCCAGCGGGCAGCCCTGCGACCCGGCATGGGTGTGGATTGAGGTCAGCCACGGGTATTTCAGATAGTAGTCGATCAACCGCTCACGATTGCCTTCATCCCCGATGGGATAGCCAAATTTCGATGTATTGGTCGCCGTGCTGGTCGATGAAATCGCGCCCGAGCCGATCTGCGGGTTGATCCGAAAGCCGATGATGGCCTCAGAATTGGGATAGTCCTCGATCAGCGCGACAACGCGTTCCAGTTCCTGTTCGTTGTCCAGATTGAACGCGATGGAATGCTTCAGGCATTGCCGCAGGTCGTCCATTGTCTTGGCAGGGGAATCGAAGATGATCTTGCGGATATCGAAGCCTGCCGATTGCGCCATGGTCAGCTCGCCCGGGCTGGCGACCTCGGCCCCGATGCCGCAATGAGAGATTTTCATCAGCACATGGCGCAGCGAGTTCGCCTTGACTGCAAAAGTGTGTTGGAAATTGTCCGGAAAGGCGGCGATCAGATCGTCGATAGAGTTGGCCAGACCGTCCAGATCCATGAAACCCACCACGGTGGTTTCAGAGCCCAGAATCCGGTCTTCGATAGCTCGCTGCAGGATCGGGTGTTCTTGGTTCATGTGTCTGCTCCGGTCTTTGCAAAATGGCGGCGTTGGAAATGAAAGCGACGACTCGAGTGAGCCGCCGCAATCTGGTTCTTCTGGCTTACTGCCCCAGCGCCACACCTTCGCGGCGCGGGTCGGCGGCCCCGACCAGCTGGCCATCCTTGATCAGGATCGCATGCAGGCCCGAGTTCAGGTCAACAACCTTGACCTCATGGCCCTTGGCCGTCAGCGCCTCGGCGAAATCAGCCGCAGCCGTTTCCTGCTCCACATCCATGCTGGATCCGTTGCGATGCACGAAGTGGCCGATCTCGATGGCGTCCTGCGGGTCCATATCCCAGTCAAGAATCGCAATGATGGTCTTGGCCACATAGTTGATGATGCGGCTGCCACCGGGCGAACCAATCAGCAGGTAGGGCTCGCCATCCTTCATCACGATTGTTGGCGACATCGAACTACGCGGACGCTTGCCGCCCTCAACTCGGTTGGCCACCCAGCGGTCGCCATCTTTGGGCGCGCGGTCAAAGTCAGTCAGTTCGTTGTTCAGCAGGAAGCCCCGCACAAAGACACGGCTGCCAAAGAAGGTCTCGATGGTCGTGGTCATCGACAGCGCGTTGCCGTACTGGTCCCGGATCACGATATGGCTGGTGCCGGGACGATCCGGGTTCTGCGACGGTGCGAACAGCGCGGTGTGATCGCGTGGCGGCTCACCTGCTTTGCGCTTTTCGCTGGCCGCTGCCGGGTCGATCATTTCCGAACGCAGTTTCAGGTAATCCTTGTCCAGCAAACCTTTGACCGGGACGTCAACGAAGTCGCTGTCGGCCATATAAAGCGCACGGTCGGCATAGGCCAGTTTGGCGGCCTCCGCGTACAGGTGCGCCAGCTCGGCGTTCCAGCCGGTGCCCTTGAGGTCAAAGTTGTTCAGGATGCCCAGAATCTGACCCACGGTCAGACCACCCGAGGTCGGCGGACCCATGCCGCAGACGTCATAGCCGCGATAATCGGCGCAGACGGCCGGGCGGACCTTGACGCGATAGGCGGCCATGTCTTCCAGCGTGATGTTGTTTTCCACCTTCGAGGTCGCATCGACGGCGGCCACGATATCCTCGGCAATCGGACCGTGATAGAAGGCATTCGCGCCCTGATCGGCCAGAATACGCAGGGTCTCGGCGAAATCTGGGTTCTTCAGCAGGGTCCCTTCGGTCAACGGGCTGCCGTCGTCGTTGAAGAAATACTCCTTGGCACCGGGGAAGACGTCCAGGTAGCGTTCGCGGTCGATGGTCGACTGGATCGAGTTCGCCATGCGCGGCGACACTTCAAACCCATTCTCGGCCTGCTCGATGGTCGACTGGAACAGCGAGGCCCAGTCTTTCTGGCCATACAGGTTATGGGTCACTTCCATCAGACGCAGAATGCCGGGCACACCGACGGCCTGCCCGCCCGAGATCGCCTCGGCAAACGGGATCTTCTCACCTTCGGCATTCAGGAACCGTTCCGGTGTCGCCTTGGCCGGGGCCTTTTCGCGCGCGTCAAAGGTGTTCAGGGTTTCGGATTCCGCGTCCCAGTACAGCAGGAACGCACCACCGCCGATGCCCGAGGATTGCGGTTCGACCAGGTTCAGCATCAGTTGCACGGCGATCATCGCATCCGCAGCCGTGCCACCTGCGGCCAGCACGTCATAGCCTGCCTTGGCGGCAATCGGGTTGGCTGCAGAGACCATGAACTCGGCGCCCGTGACCGAATCTTTGTCCTCCCAGCCATACCCATATTCCGGCGCAGGGTCCTGAGCACTGGCCGTGCCCGCAATGACCCCAAGGGCCACCGCAGCACTCGCTCTCAAAAATGTCCTCATCAGTTAATCCTCCCGGTGATGATTGACGGTTTATCGATTTGTTCTGCTCTTTTGATTTCCTGCTCCGCCGGACCCTGAGCTACCTGACCACGTAGACCGAGACGGTTGAGTGTCTGACGACGCGGGCTGCGTTTGGGCCTAGGAGGTAGTCTTTGAGGTCTGGTTTATGGGCGCCGATGACGATGAGGTCTGATCCGGCCTCGGCGGCGGTGTGCAGGAT
>NZ_JBMIRT010000032.1:0-16401 GCF_049195285.1 Ruegeria sp. MALMAid1280
ACCATCGGCGCGTGATTTGGGCATGACGGTGACCAATACGCCGGATGTCTTGTCCGAGTGCACCGCCGATCTGGCCATCACATTGCTGCTGATGGTCGCCCGACGCGCAGGGGAAGGCGAACGCGAATTGCGCGCAGGCAAAGGCGCGGTGTCGCTGGACGGTCGCCTGATCGACTATGCCTCTATCCGACAGGCCGAAGTTCTGGTCGAAAAAGCAGGCCAGATTGCCGCGGCCTGACCGGTATTGTGACCAAGCAATTGTCGATAAATCTGCGGGATAGTGCCGCAGCTATCTTTGCCGCGGCGGTCACCGCGGCAGATCCGGCGGTATCATTGCGCAGACGGTTGCGGACGACACCTTTGCCTTCGCCAAAACAAGGCGGACGCAGCATCCTGATTGCGATTGGAAAAGCTGCGCCTGCCATGATGGCAGAGACATTGCAACACGTTCGGGGCGATCATGTCGCCCTTGCCGTGACGCACCCCGAAAACCAGGCGCTCGTTTCCGGCGCAACAGTGTTGACCTGCGCGCATCCCATCCCGGACGAACGCGGCTTGAAAGCGGGGCGACAGATCATCTCATTGCTCAGTGCGGCATGTAAGCAGGATCAGATCATTGCACTGATTTCGGGCGGGGGGTCGGCCTTGGTCCCCGCGCCTGTTGATGGATTGACCCTTTCAGACAAAATTGCAGTCAACGAAGTTTTGCTGTCTTCCGGGCTGGACATCGTTCAGATGAACCTGGTGCGTCAGCACCTGAGTCAGCTCAAGGGCGGCGGGTTTTTGCGACTTGGCTCACCTGCCCGGGTCACGGCGTACATCCTGTCGGATGTGATCGGAGATGACTTACGGGCCGTCGCCAGCGGACCGACCACCGTGCCAATCGGAAGCCACGCAGATGCCCGCAGGGCTTGTATCGAGGCCGGGATCTGGCACCGGTTACCAAAGGCCGCCCGTACCC
The DNA here is from genome assembly GCF_049195285.1 of Ruegeria sp. MALMAid1280. Lineage (NCBI taxonomy): Bacteria > Pseudomonadati > Pseudomonadota > Alphaproteobacteria > Rhodobacterales > Roseobacteraceae > Ruegeria > Ruegeria sp. MALMAid1280. The sequence continues at coordinate 962 of NZ_JBMIRT010000032.1, forward strand.
ATCTGGAGCTGAGCATTCCTGAACATGCCAAAGTGAATGAGGCCGCCAATAACCTGATCGGGTCGAACACGATCAGCCTTGAAGCCGCATTTCGCTGTGCGGCGCAGTCCTGTAGGGCTGAAATTGTGTCCGACGCGTTAATTGGCGACGTTTCCGTCGCGGCTGAACAGATTTTTCAGGCGGCCCAGACCGCGCCCCGTGATCGCCCAACCGCCCTGCTGTTTGGTGGTGAAACAACTGTACGTCTGCAAGGCACAGGCCGCGGTGGGCGCAATCAGGAATTGGCACTGCGCGTCGCCCAACTGGCGCAAGAACGCCCGATCCCCGGCAACTGGGTTTTTCTGAGCGGCGGCACAGATGGCCGCGATGGTCCAACCCCAGCTGCTGGCGCAGTGGTGGATGCAGGCACGCTCGCCCGTATCCGCGCGTCAGGGCATGATCCTGCCTCTTTATTGGCAAGCAACGACAGTCACAGGGCTTTGACACTGTCGGGTGACCTTCTGATAACCGGAGCGACCGGAACCAATGTTGCCGACATTCAGGTCTTCTTGCTCGGGTCCAACGCCTGAGTTCGCTTGAAAAAACCGCGATCGTTCAGTACCAAAAATGTCGGGTATTAGGGCGCTAGTTTTGCGAATTTGCCCTAAACCCAAACCGAAAAAATAGATCGCTCAAAGGTATACAGGCGTCGTCACCTAACCTTCAGGTCAACAAGGAAATCCTTATTTTTCAACTTCATACCGCCCCCGAGACGCGACGCAAAGAACGTTGGGACAGTGATAACCAATATTTATGGAAGCGCGACGATGTTCCGGAAGTCCAAACGATCCCGCATGGCCGAACGGGTAACAGGTACCCGCTGAAACAGACCTTCAGGCCGATGCACCTGATTAGCCTGTTCCACATTCGGCTTGAGAGTTAGCCGTATTCTTCGCAATTTTCTTTGCAGCCTCCAGCGGTTCTGTCACCGAGGTCGGGAACGCGATCCGAAAGCCGTCAAGCGATAGGAATCCGGTTCCCGGCATTTTTCTGTCAGCATGATTATTTTACTATCAGGAAAAATTAATGCTATGATGGTCGCAGTTGGATTACGTATTGCGCATCGCCTGCTTGCAGAACCTGTTTGGACAAGTGTAGCAAGACATTGAAAGAGTGAAATTGAAAAAACGCGACAAAGAAATGGCGGCAGATCTGACACAGGACCCACATTCCGTTCGTTCGGGTGGCAGAGAAAAAGTTCTTGAAGTCGCCATTGGCCGCGAGGTTCGCGCCTTTCGCAAACAGCAGAATATTACGGTCGCCGAACTGGCCCAGCTAACCGGTTTGTCGATCGGCATGCTGTCCAAGATTGAAAACGGCAATACATCCCCTTCCTTGACGACCCTTCAGTCGCTGGCGGATGCACTGTCGGTACCTCTGACAAGCTTCTTCAGACAGTTTGAAGAACGTCGCGAGGCAGTTCATACAAGGGCGGGTGAAGGCGTCGAGCTGGAACGTGAAGGAACGCGCGCCAACCACCAGTACAATCTTTTGGGGCATATTGGGGCCAACGGATCAGGCGTAATCGTAGAACCGTACCTGATCACCCTGACCGCTAAATCCGACGTGTTTCCGACTTTCCAACATGGCGGGATCGAGACGATTTACATGCTGGAAGGTGAGGTGGATTATCGCCACGGAGACCAGATTTACCCCCTGAAGCCAGGCGACACCCTGTTCTTTGATGCCGACGCACCCCACGGTCCAGAACGGTTGGTCAATCTGCCGGCCCGTTACATTTCAGTGATCAGCTATCCGCAGACAAACTGATCGGCTTGCGTAATAAGAAATCCGTGGGTCTGTCATAACCTTCGTGGCTGCTCGCGCCCACGATCGTAAACCCCAACCTCGAAAAAACGCGATGGTTTTCAGTGAGTTCCACGCGCGTTTCCAGTTCCAGTGCAAGCAGACCAAGCTCTACTGCCCGGTTTGCCGCGTGATCCATCAACCTGCGGCAGATCCCCTGCCCCCGGAACCCGTCCGTCACCGCCAGCTTTCCAATATACAAGCTGTCGGACTTGGGTGTCAGGAACATGCACGCAAAAAGCGGTTGGCCCATGGCCCAGATTTCACCTCCGCTCAGGCAGTGCGCCTGCATCGCTTCTACAGTCAACGTATGGATAGAAGACGGAGGGTCGATCCGGGTATCCATGTACTGAAATGACGCACGAAGCAGCGCAAGCGCGTCATACAATGCGATATCATCGCTCGGAATGAGCCAAGGTGTTTTGTCCCGATCGGCCATAGAGGCAAGACACTTCGCAATCCGCGGTCACTTTGACAAAGGTGGTTCCGTGTCCAGATCGGGCCAGATACCAGGTGAGGTCGGCAATCCATCGTCAAACTGACTGAGGTAGTCCAGCATCATGGGACGGTTGTCGATGAACCCCTTGTAAGTGGCCAGTTCTACCGGCAGGTCCCGGATAACGCGGTGCAGGCGACGGCCCCATTTTGGAACGGTCATCAGATCCTGAAAACTGCACAAATAGCAGCGGATTGGGAACACCAGCGCGTTGGATCGCGGCAGTCGGAAGAAAGTTTGAAGCTCAACCCGCAGATGTTGCTTGTGCGCGATGTTTTCAGGAGTCAGCGTGGTCTTCTGGATGCCCCATTTGTGATAGTTTTCCGGGCTGGTATCCAGCAGAGGATTCACAGTCATGGTCCAGTTCAGACGCCGCGCTGGGGCACCCTGCTGGATGTTCAGCAGGAACTTCAAGGCGCGCTGAAAAATACCCATTTCATGGGCCTTCGGCACCGGTGCATGCCATTCGAAAAAATTCATACCGATATCGAAATCCAGGCTCCAATCGGCCTGGGTTGTCACCATACCGGCATCCATCCACAACATCTCATCACGCTGATCCAACACAGCGAAATCACCCTGCGCCTGACGGGTGATGTATTCCATCGGCCCATAGGGCAACGTGGTTTCATCCATGAAGGTAAAGCTGTGGTCGATCCCCAGCGGCTTGTTAACCCAGCGCCATTGATTACCGTTGCGGTGCAGCTCGAACAGGTCGGGATAGTCTTCCGACTTGCTGACCATGATCAGCTCGAGCAGGTCCCACCCCGCCAAGGTCATATGCGGCAGTGACTGACAGCGCAGAGGGTCCTGATCCAGGACGATGGCCCGGTCTTTCATCTCGGATACATAGTGTTCGTCTACATCGAACCGCATCTCATAGACCGAGCCCTTGGGCCCGCCCCGGTGCTGTTCCATGTTAACCGAATACATATAGCTGTCTTCGTGGAATGGGAACGGAAAGCGTTTGATCGCCCAATCCGAGTTGTGAAACGTATAGTCGTCGCGGAAGGACTCGTCGTTGAATTGTATGGTCATGTTGGGCCTCCTCTCAGCGGTCCAGCACGAGGGACTTGCCCTCGAAACGCGATACGCAGGGCATGATTTTCTTGCCTGCTGCCTTTTCCTCATCGGTCAGCCAGTGATCGCGGTGAACAAAGTTTCCATCGTGATCCAACACAACGGTTTCGCACTGTCCGCAGGCCCCGCCGCGGCACAGATACGGCGCATCCACGCCTTCACGTTCAATGGCTTCCAGCAGGCTTTCATTCTCGCCCACATGGATGACCTTGTCCGAAGCCGCCAATCGTACCTCGAACGGTTTACCGGGCTGCGGAGCAAGAAACTCTTCGTAATGCACGCAATCCTCGGGCCAGCCTTCTTCCGCAGCGGTGTTGCGCACCCAGTCGATCATGCCCTTGGGGCCACAGACATAGACATGCGTACCCAGAGGTTGCCCGCTGAGCAGGTTCTTCAGATCGATCTGCTGATTCTGATCGTCATAATACAGATGGGTTTCGTTCGGATGCCTGTCTGTCAGTTGCTCGGCATACGACGCCAATGCGTTGTTGCGGCACGCATAATGCAGTTCCCAGTGACCATGCAGCAGTTCTAGCTGTTTGATCTGCGCCAGAAATGGTGTGATCCCGATACCACCGGCCAGGAACAGGTGCTTGCGAGCCCGCAAATCCAACGAGAACAGGTTGACCGGATAGCTGATGGTCATCTCGTCGCCCAGCTTGACCTGCCGGTGCATGAACAACGAACCGCCCCTGCCCTGATCGTCTCGGCGGACCGAGATGGTATAAGATGACTGATCGAACGGGTCGGACATCAGGGAATACGGGTTCAACCGCGTGATGCCGCCATCCTGCATTTCGACGACGGTATGTGCTCCGCCCGAAAAGGTCGGCAATTGCCTGCCGTCAATGCGTTCAAAGCGGAATCGCGTCACCAACTCGTTCAGTGGAGTGATCTCGGTTACTTTGACCTGAATTTTCTCAGCGCCGCTCATTCGTAAATCCCCTTCGGCTCGGGCACGTTGCCATGATCTTCGGCGTCCACACGAACGCCCTGATACGCGGCAAGACGGCGGGAATAGTGATCGCGCACGAACAGGTTCAGCCCGCAATGCGAACAGACAAATGGATCAACCTCGACATCTTCGGTGATGCCCTTGCAATGCACGCATTGCATTCGGCGCGCGACTGAACCGCGATGTTCGGTCCGGATCGCGGTGTGCGGCAGGCCAACGGCCATCACCTCGTTCATGGCCTGACCCATCATGCCCTCGGTGCCGGTCAGGTAGACCTGCAATCCCATATGCGCGTCCTCAAGGACGCGGCGAATACGCGGCAACGCCGCTTCATAGGACGGGCCTTCGTAGAACTGCGCAGGGTTTAGCGCCTTCAGCCTTTCCGAAAAATCCGTCCCTTTGGGAATGTAGATCAGGTGGGTTTTGGCCATCAGGTCAGGTGTCGCGATGCCTAGAACGGCTTCGGCCCCTTCGGCCTCGGCGATCATGAGATGATGTTCGCCCGGGCGAACCTCTAGCGTGCCCCAGACCGGGCGGCTTGTGATTGACTTGGGAAATTCGAACTTTGACATTGTGCCCTCAAACAGGAAAAGGGCGCCACGGTGTGTCCGTCGCGCCCCCTTAAACTCAGCCTTTTGCGGTTCGGATCGATTTGTCCTGATCGTAGAACGGCATTTCTTCCGCAGTCGCTGCTATTTCCGTCCCATCACCGTTACGCACCGTCAGTTTGGTGCCGGGTGAAGCACAGGCGACCGGCATCCGCGCGATACCCACATTGTGCCCATTGATTTCGGAATACATGCCAAAGGTAACAACACCGACCTTTTCACCGTTCTGCAGCAGGTCGGCGCCCTCATCCGCCGGGGTCGTGCCGTCAAGCTTGACGCCGTAGATCTTGAACCGTTCCTTGCCTTGCGAGGCATAGTGGTTCTCGGCCCCGATGAAGCCGGTTTTGCCGGGGGATACTGTGAATTCCAGACCCAGTTCCCAAAGGGTATCACCGCATGTTTCATCATCGAAAGGATAGGTTTCCGAGTTATCGCCCGGATAAAACAGAAGGTAGCTTTCAGTACGAAGCAGATCAAGCGTCGAGAACTGGACCGGAACGATACCCATGTCTTTACCCTCGGCCAGAATGTTGTCCCAAAGGTGTACGGCGTGCTTGGCCTGACAGAAAATCTCGTACCCGCGCTCACCGGTATAACCGGTTCGCGAAATCATCACCGGACAGCCATAGAGCTTGGTCTGCATAATGCCGAAATAGGCCAGATCACGAATTCCGGGGATATGTTTGGCCAGGAAATCAACGGCCACTGGTCCCTGCAAGGACATGTCGTGCATGTCGTCGTCAAAAAGGACCGAGCAATTTTTGCCCGCCGCCACCGAAGTCAACTGCTCCATGCCCGTTCCTGTGCCGTGCACGACAAGCCACGTGTTCACCGAGAGACGATAAATGATGCAGTCATCAATAAATTTGCCCTCGGCATTCAGGATCGACGCATAGGTCGACCGGCCCGGCATGATCTTTTCCACGTTCCGCGTGGTGACCCGATCAATGACATAGGCGGCATCTTCTCCGACCACGTGGACCTTTTTCAGACCAGAAACATCCATAAGACCCGCTTTGGTACGGATCGCTTCATAGTCCGCTTTGGCGCGTTCAGGGCTGTGGTCATAGAACCAGGCGGTTCCCATACCGTTCCAGTCCTCAAGCTCGCCGCCGATCTCGGCATGGCGTTGCGCAAGGACCGACGTCCTCCAAAGAATGGCCATGGTTCAGGTCTCCCGTTGATTGCTTTTGTTGACCATATTGAGGCCGATGTCAGATTGAAAATCAACACTTGTGTGCAGATTTTTTTCCTGATGGGAATATTTGCCTTCAATTTATGGGCCCTGAAGTTGAAAGCCATATCTGCGTAAAATACTCGTTTTACAACGCGTTACGACAGGAGTCGGCCCTTCGCAAAGTGCCCCCGACACCGTCGTTAAAGATGTTTGCCCCACATATCTATTGACAGGTCGCCGATGAAATTGTCCCCTGAGTAGATAAAATTTCCCAGCAGGAAAACTCCGGAGAGAGACCTCCTGCTGCAACAACAGGGAGACTACGAAGTGGATGGTAATCTAAACGCGCTTACGACGGTCTTTACCGAGTTTTATTACTGGGTAACGGTCGTTTTCATGTTCCTCATCCATGTGGGCTTTTGCATGTACGAAGTCGGCGCCAGCCGGGCTCGTAACCATATGCACACATTGATGAAAAACATCATGATCATCCCATTGGTGACGGTCACGTTCTTCTTCTTTGGATGGTGGATCTACTGGGCATTCCCGAACTTTCCGTTCTGGGGCGGTCTGGACACCGAGGCGGGCGCCGCGAACCTGCCGTGGGCCGACACAATGGCCACAAACTTAAACGATAGAATCACAGGGGTCTTCTGGGCCGCCTTTCTGCTGTTCTCGTGGACGGCAGCCTCGATTGTATCGGGGTCCGTAATCGAAAGGATCAGGTCCTCGGCCCTGTGGGTGCACGCGGTCATGATCGGATCGGTCTGGTGGATTATCGATGCCGCATGGGGCTGGCACTATGGCGGCTGGATGGTTCGAATCCTAGGCTACCATGATGCTTACGCCTCTGGTGTTATCCATGCGGTTGCGGGCGGTTACGCGCTTGGTGTGATCATGGTTCTGGGGCCGCGCCTCGGCAAGTTCGCCAAGGATGGCACTCCGCGGGATATTCCGCCGCATAACCCATGGCTGCTGACAATCGGAATTTTCCTGATCTACACCGGGTTCTGGGGTTTTTATGCCGCATGCAACGTGCCTGCGATTTCGCCCGAAGGAATCGACGGTCAGATCACAGGGGTGACCTGGACCGCAACCAACATCTATCTGGCCCCAACCACCTTGTCGGCGATTACCTTCAACTTCCTGATGTCACTGTCGGGCGGCTTGATGGCGGCCTATGTGGTGTCCAGGGGCGATGCCTTCTGGACATTCTCAGGCGGTTTGGCAGGGATTATCACAGCTTCGGCAGGTAACGATCTGTATCACCCGATCCAGGCGATGATCATTGCCGCGATCGGTGTCGTGATCGTCTACAAGCTGCACTATTGGGTCGAACGTCGATTCAAGCTTGACGATGCTGTTGGTGCCGTTGCCGTACATGGCTATGCAGGGTTTGTTGGCCTGGTGATCTCGGGCTTCGTCCTATGGGGCGTACCGTCTTCGCCGTACGAAGGCTATGCAACGATTAACCCGGTTGGGCAAATCACCGGTGCGGTCATCATGTTCTTTGTCCTCGGCTTCATGCCTGGTTTCATACTGGCGAAATTCCAAGCCGCAGCCGGTGTGCTTCGCATTCCGGAAGAGGTTGAACTTCAAGGCCTCGATTACGCTGAACATCATGCCTACGAAGACGCCAAAGCCGCGATTATTGCAGCCGACAAAGAAGAGCTGGCTGCCCGTGGCGTAGCTGCAAAGTAAGGGAGAAGGATATGTCTACGAATGGATACACAAACTGGTCTGTCGATCTTGCCGAGGTCGGTCCTATCTACCCTTTCCAAGGATACGAAGTCCTTATGGTCATCATTGGTGTCGTATTCTGGATCGGCTGGCATCGCATCCAGTTCGTCCGGGAAGGCGAGCACCTTGAAAAGGCACGCCATACCGGTGACGAAGAGAAGGTGAAGGCACAGCTGGAACGGTATTGATCCAGCTTTGTAAGCTGGCAATGGGCGCAGAACAGAGGTTGCGCCCATTGCCTGATAGGAAAAAAACTTTCCTATGATTATTGATATCCCGTAGATTTGTTGGTACCGTCGAATCATAACGAAACACACAAGGAGATCTGCCAGCCATGTGCGGAATTGTTGGATTATTCCTCAAAGACCAGTCTCTTGCGCCCCAACTGGGCAATATGCTGACAGACATGCTGATCACGATGACGGATCGTGGCCCCGACAGCGCCGGTATTGCGATATATGGTGCCGAGAATGAGGGCAGAACCAAGATAACGGTTCAGTCCCCCAACCCCGAAAACGACTTTGTCGGCCTTGCCGATGAACTGGGCAAGAGCCTGGGCGTAACGGTTGGTCAGACAGACAACGATACACATACCGTGCTTGACATTCCGGCAGGTCAGTTCGAAGCCGCGCGCGCCGCGCTGGCCGAGATCCGCCCGTCGGTTCGCGTCATGAGCCGTGGCGACAGCCTTGAAATCTACAAGGAGGTTGGCCTGCCCAAAGATGTTGCAGCCCGGTTTGATGTCAGCGGCATGAGCGGAACTCATGGTATCGGCCACACCCGCATGGCAACCGAATCCGCGGTGACAACTATGGGTGCGCACCCGTTCAACACGGGGTCCGACCAGTGCCTTGTCCATAACGGCTCGCTGTCCAATCACAACTCATTGCGCCGCAAGCTGCGCCGTGAAGGGGTTGTCATCCAGACCGAGAACGACACCGAAGTCGGTGCCGCTTATCTGACCTGGAAGATGATGAACGGCGCCTCGCTGGGTGAGGCGCTGCAATCCAGCCTTGATGATCTGGACGGTTTCTTCAACTTTGTTGTCGGCACCAAAGACGGCTTTGGCGTGGTCCGCGACCCGATTGCCTGCAAACCCGCGGTGATGGCCGAGACGGACCAGTATGTGGCTTTTGGCAGCGAATATCGCGCCCTGGTCAATCTGCCCGGCATCGAAGACGCCCGGGTCTGGGAGCCCGAGCCGTCCACCGTTTATTTCTGGTCGCACAACGACAGCCCGACAACCCACGAAAAGGCCGCCTGATATGCAGACCTATGATTTAGAGGCAGACGGACTGCGCGGAATGAACTCGTCCCTGCAGGCACAAAACGCCGAGACCAACCAGACCCGTTGGGAGATAGTAAATCCCAAGGGCAGCCACGCTATTGCCGTCGGGCTGGACGCGCCGATTGAGGTGACGGTCAAGGGCTCGACCGGGTACTACTGTGCCGGAATGAACCAGCAGGCAACCATCAAAGTTGAAGGGTCCGTTGGACCGGGTGTGGCCGAAAATATGATGTCCGGTCAGGTCATCGTAGATGGTGACGCCAGTCAATATGCCGGTGCGACCGGCCATGGCGGTTTGCTGGTGATCAAGGGCAATGCAAGTTCGCGCTGTGGCATCTCGATGAAAGGTATCGACATTGTCGTACACGGCAATATCGGTCACATGTCTGCCTTCATGGCACAGGCCGGGAACCTTGTGGTTTGCGGGGACGCAGGCGATGCGCTGGGGGATTCACTCTACGAGGCGCATCTGTTCGTGCGTGGTTCGGTCAAAAGCCTCGGCGCTGATTGCATCGAAAAGGAAATGCGCCCCGAGCATCTGGATATTCTGAGGGATCTGCTGGATCGCGCAGGCAGCGACGCCAAGCCGGAAGAGTTCAAACGCTATGGTTCGGCCCGTCAGCTGTACAACTTCGACATCGACAACTCCGCCGCGTACTGAGGAAGAAGGGTATGAAAGATATGGACGATCAGATCCCCCGCACCCTGCCGACCCAGTCGGCGACGTTTTCCAATCCGATCAATGCCGAGATCCGTCGCGCCGCTGCGACCGGCATCTATGACATTCGCGGCGGTGGCGCGAAACGGAAGGTCCCGCATTTCGACGATCTGTTGTTTCTGGGCGCGTCAGTGTCGCGCTATCCGTTGGAGGGCTATCGGGAACGCTGCGATACCTCGGTAACGCTGGGCACGCGCTTTGCCAAGAAGCCGATCGAATTGGATATCCCGATCACAATTGCAGGCATGAGCTTTGGTGCCTTGTCCGGCCCGGCAAAAGAAGCCTTGGGCCGTGGCGCATCTGCGGCGGGCACGTCAACCACCACCGGCGACGGCGGCATGACACCCGAAGAGCGCGGCCATTCGACCAAGCTGGTTTATCAGTACCTGCCCTCGCGCTATGGCATGAACCCCAATGACCTGCGCAAGGCAGACGCAATTGAGATTGTGGTCGGCCAGGGTGCAAAACCCGGCGGCGGTGGTATGCTGCTGGGCCAGAAGATCAGCGATCGCGTGGCCGAAATGCGCACCTTGCCCAAGGGGATCGACCAGCGCTCGGCCTGCCGTCATCCCGACTGGACCGGGCCGGATGACCTTGAGATCAAGATCCTCGAACTGCGGGAAATCACCGACTGGCAGGTGCCGATCTATGTCAAAGTTGGCGCAACCCGGCCCTACTATGACACCGCGCTAGCCGTGAAAGCCGGGGCAGACGTTGTGGTGATGGATGGCATGCAGGGTGGAACTGCCGCGACGCAGGACGTGTTCATCGAACACGTCGGACTTCCGACGTTGTCCTGCATTCGCCCTGCCGTGCAGGCGTTGCAGGATCTGGGCGTGCATCGTGAGGTTCAACTGGTTATCTCGGGCGGTATCCGCACCGGCGCCGATGTGGCCAAAGCCTTGGCGCTAGGAGCGGACGCGGTCGCCATCGGCACAGCCGCTCTGGTGGCGCTTGGGGACAACGACCCGAAATGGGAATCCGAGTACCAGAAACTGGGCACGACAACGGGCGCATATGATGACTGGCACGAAGGTCAGGATCCGGCCGGAATCACCACACAGGATCCCGATCTGGCTGCCCGTCTGGACCCGGTTGATGCGGGCCGCAGGTTGCGCAACTATCTGAAGGTGATGACGCTTGAGGCGCAGACCATTGCCCGCGCCTGTGGCCATAACCATCTGCACAATCTCGAACCAGAAGACCTGTGCGCCTTGACAATGGAGGCCGCCGCCATGGCGCGGGTCCCGCTGGCGGGAACCAGTTGGTACCCGGGCAAGGAAGGGTTCTGAACCGATGCTGCGCGGCTCCCTGATGGGGGCCGCGTTTTTGCTTTGAAAACCAAAAAAACAACAGGGAAAGGAAAGCCATCGTGACGACAGATCTCGCAGCTTTCGCAAAAGAAAAAGGCGTCAAATACTTCATGATCTCGTTCACCGATCTGTTTGGTGGACAGCGGGCCAAACTGGTGCCCGCGCAGGCCATTGCCGATATGCAGGAAGATGGTGCCGGCTTTGCCGGCTTTGCAACCTGGCTCGATATGACTCCGGCGCATCCCGATATGCTGGCGGTGCCGGACCCTTCATCTGTCATTCAATTGCCCTGGAAGCCCGAAGTGGCCTGGGTGGCAGGCAACTGCGTAATGGAAGGCAGCGATGTCGCGCAGGCCCCGCGCAACGTACTGCGCCGCCTGATCGACGAGGCTGCAAACGAAGGCCTGCATGTCAAAACCGGAATCGAGGCCGAATTCTTTCTGCTGACCCCGGATGGCGATCAGATCAGCGATCCGTTCGATACGGCAGAAAAGCCCTGCTACGACCAGCAGGCCGTAATGCGGCGCTATGATGTCGTGCGTGAGATCTGCGACTACATGCTGGAACTGGGCTGGGGCCCCTATCAGAATGACCACGAGGATGCCAACGGCCAGTTCGAAATGAACTGGGAGTTTGACGATGTCCTGCGCACCGCCGACAAGCACTCGTTCTTCAAGTTCATGACCAAGTCGGTTGCTGAAAAGCACGGCCTGCGCGCGACGTTCATGCCGAAACCGGTGGAAGGCCTGACCGGCAACGGCTGCCACGCCCACATCTCGGTCTGGGATGCACCGGGCGATGCGGCCAAGACCAACGTGTTCGCAGGCGACGGCGACGGCCCCACCGGTGAGGTTGGTTTGGGCGAGCGGGGCAAGCACTTCCTCGGCGGTATCATGAAGCATGCCTCGGCACTAGCAGCGATCACCAACCCGACGGTGAACAGCTACAAGCGCATCAACGCGCCGCGGACCATGTCAGGTGCAACCTGGGCCCCCAACACCGTGACCTGGACCGGCAACAACCGCACCCATATGGTACGTGTCCCCGGCCCCGGACGGTTCGAACTGCGTCTGCCGGACGGAGCAACCAACCCTTATCTGCTGCAGGCCGTCATCATCGCGTCTGGGCTGTCAGGTATTCGGTCCAAGGCAGACCCCGGCAAGCGCTGGGACATCGACATGTATGCCGAAGGGCATAAGGTGCGCGGCGCACCGAAACTGCCCCTGAACATGCTTGATGCGCTGCGTGAATATGACAAGGACAAAGAACTGAAAGCCATGATGGGAGCCGAGTTCTCATCCGCTTTCCTGAAAATGAAACATCAGGAGTGGAATTCCTTCGTGTCGCATTTCTCGCGCTGGGAAAAGGAAAACACGCTGGATATTTGAGCCAGCAGCAGGAATTGCATTGCTGGGCCGCGGCGCAAGCTGCGGCCCAGTTTTTTTGATCCGGGCAAGAGAGGCAAATGATGAACGTTCTCATATTTCAGCACACCCAGGGCGAGGGTCCAGGTGCGTTTTGTGACCACATTGCCCGTCATGAAGACGCGATGCAGATCGTGCACCTCTACAAAGGTCAGTCTATTCCGCCGTTGGACGAATTTGACCTTTTGCTTGTGATGGGCGGCCCAATGGATGTTTGGGAGACCGGGACCTATCCTTGGCTCACAATCGAAAAGCAAGCCATCAGGACGTGGGTGCGTGATTTCAATCGGCCGTATCTTGGCATATGCTTGGGGCATCAGCTGCTGATAGATGCGCTTGGCGGCACCTGCGCCCGCATGCAAATCCCAGAAATCGGCGTGCTGCCGGTCGAGCTGACCGGCAACGGACGTGAAGATCCCCTATTCGCCTCTCTGCCCCGACAGTTTCCTGTGCTTCAGTGGCATGGGGTGGCCACCGCAGATCTACCACCCGATACGGCTGTATTGGCAGCATCTGACGGATGCGCGGTTCAGGCGATACGCGTCGGGGACTGTGCGTGGGGCGTTCAATTTCATCCCGAAATTGTTCAGGGCACGATCAGCACCTGGATGGAGGACAAAGGAAATCATCAATGTGCAGTCGACTGGCTGGGATCGGCCGACGCAGCGCTTGCCTTGGAAAATGAAAGCGATCGGATCGCTGCCGATCAGTACAGGATGACATCCGAATTCTACTCTGCTCTGCGCCAGTTCTGATCAGAACAATTGAATGGTAGATGCGAAGGTAGCAGCGTTTCGTTTACATATGCCCGGCATCAGCGTCAGCATCTGCTTCTAACCGCCAGTCAGGAACATCGTTGACCAACATGAGCGCCGCCCTGCGCAGCGTCGCGCGCATCTTGTCGACGACCGGACCGGTCATCTCGCAATCCTCCAATGCGGCATCGAACGTATCCAGCCAAAGCTCAGCATCGGCCTCTCGTATGGGGATATGCGCATGGATTTCCCGCAGATCCATATGGCCGAAACGTTCGCGGTAATAGGCGCGACCACCCAGAAACCCACTGAGAAACTCGAACTGAGCTTGCCTGGTGTGGTTCAGCCCATGTCCCCGAAAATGCAGCCTGTGCAACGAATGCGCCGCCGGATCGGTTTCCATACGGTCATAGAAACGCTCGACCAGAGCGCGCAGTTGAGTCTCACCACCAAGTTGCTCTATCGCGGATTTCATGTGCTGCCTTTCTGTGTCTCTGGCATCGCCAATATTGCATACCAGGAAAATAAGTTTATCAACAGTGACATTTTGACGTACTTATGCTCAGAGGCGGATTTACGTGAAACCGGTGATGGTGGTGATGGAATGAATGCGCTGGCGCTTGGCCTTTTAGCCGCACTTTGCTGGGGGGTACACGATCTTGCGGTGCGCTATGTCAGCCAGTCTGTCAGCGTGATTGCATCGCTTATGGCTGTGCTGATCTCAGGTGCGGTACTTCAGTTTAGTCTGGTGGCGACGTTAGGTGCGTTCGATCCTATCTCCGGTACCGCAATGATCAGCGCGGTTGCCGCCGGAGGATGCTACCTGTTGGCGGGCATCAGTATGTATGCTGCGTTTCAACGCGGCCCCGTCCGTTTGGTTGCGCCCCTGGTTGCAAGCTATCCGGTCTTGTCCGTATCACTGGCCATCTGGCGTGGTGCAAGTGTCAGCCCGCTTCATTGGCTGGCCATAATAGCGATCGGTGTCGGAGTTTCCGTCGTCGCCGCCAAATCTGAACGCGATGCAACTTCTTACCCAGATGCCGGGCCAACGGCAGTGCTGTCACTACTTGCAGCAGCCGGGTTCGCTGCCGCCTTTGCGCTTGGACAATATGCAACTGAGCTGAGTGATGAATACTCGGTCGCCCTGCTCAGTCGGCTGACTGCAATCTTAGCCCTGGGTTTGATCGCCTTGGCATCACGCAGGTCGATCTGGCCCGGATCGCAGGCCCTGCCCCTTTTGTGCGTGATGGGTATTCTGGATGCGATCGCCATCCTGAGCGTGATCGCAGCAGGCGGTCTGCCCAATGCACAATATGCTTCGGTTGCGGCGTCGGTTTTTGGGTTGCTGACAGTTGTGCTGGCGTGGGCCGTATTGCGCGAAAAAATGGTTGTACGCCAATGGCTGGGTTGTTTCGTCGCGTTTGCGGGTATCGGCTATCTGGCGCTTTGATATGACGGGCCAGAAAGCCCTGTAGTATGAAATCGATGTGCCGCAATCGCGCTGTCAACGATACTGTCTATTTCGCCGGGTCGTAACGATCCTGCACAATTCCACGCGCCCGGTCGCATCAGATCCTTGTGGCGATGCAAGTCCGCCCTCAGAACTTTCAAATCAAGATGTTCCGGCACATCAGGCAGCACCAAAACCGCAAAGATACTGTCAGAGCAATTTAACCGCTGCAGCAGTGACCGGCAGGTCTCCTGACACATGTGATGCCCCCAGACTTCCTGATCCAGAGGCATTCCTATACGCATGGCGCGTGCCGTGACAGCCCGCGCCCGGGCGGCGTTTGATGCTGATTCTCCAATCGAAACGATCGCCAGGCGCGTATTACGCCCGGCATGACACCAATACCGATTGGCCGCGGTCGCACTTTCCGTCAGAACCCGCGACGTCATCATCAGGCGGTCAGGCCTTCGGGCTCTGGCAGGCTGTTTGCGCGGCAGCAGGCGGTCAGCGTGTTGGCCAGCAGGCAGGCGATGGTCATCGGACCAACGCCACCCGGAACCGGGGTGATGGCGCCCGCACGCTCGGCGGCGC
>NZ_JBMIRT010000046.1:0-306399 GCF_049195285.1 Ruegeria sp. MALMAid1280
CAGCTATCAGAAGGTCGTCACCGACGAGGCCGCGACGCTGATCGGCGAATACGGCTCGCGCCTGTGCATGCTGGAAGGCTTTGTCGGCCATGCCGAACAATGCAACATCCGCGTGCGTCGCTATGGTGGGCTCAACGTGCCTTACGGTGAGGCTGCGCCGGTCTCTTCTTCGGACGTGGCGGCCGAATGATCTTACCGCACACCCCGTCCTTTCGACTCGATAGACGCCGGGCCCTTGTTGCCGGTGCCTCCTCGGGGATTGGTCTGGGATGCGCGATGGCGCTGGCCGAGGCCGGTGCGCATGTGGTGTGCGCCGCACGTGGGGCGGACCGTCTGAAGGCGACCGTGACCCAAATGCGGGCTGCCGGGCAGTCTGTTGAGACGCTTGTAATGGACATGGCCGACCTTGATGCGCTGAACCGTATATGGAAAGAGCAACCTGTCTTTGACATCGTGGTGAATTCAGCCGGGCTGGCCCGCCATGCACCTGCGCTGGACACCACGCCAGAAGACTACGATGCCGTCATGGACATCAACTTGCGCGCGGCGCATTTTCTGTCGCAGGCTGCGGCGCGCGCTATGGAGAATGCGGGCCAAGAAGGGTCGATCATCCAGTTTCCAGCCAGATGGGCCATGTGGGCGGTATTGACCGCACAGTTTATGCGGCTTCAAAGCATGGACTTGAGGGCATGGTCAAATCCATGGCCATCGAATGGGGCCCGATGGGAATCCGGATCAACACCATCTGCCCCACGTTTATTCAAACGCCATTGGCGGAGCAGACGCTGGCGAACACAGCGCGGCGAAAGTGGATTGAAGAGAAGATCAAGCTTGCCCGCGTTGGCAAGGTCGAAGATATCATGGGGGCGGTGGTGTACTTAGCCTCGGACGCTTCGGCACTGGTGACCGGCACCGCGCTAATGATCGATGGAGGCTGGACGGCAGAGTGATGGGACGGGACTCAGTTACGCTTGCGGATGTGGCACGGTTGGCAGGTGTTTCGCAATCTGCCGTCAGCCGCACGTTCACCGCAGGCGGCAGCGTGTCCGAAAAGACGCGCAGCCGGGTGATGGCAGCGGCTGAACAGTTGGGATACCGACCCAATCCTATGGCCCGAGCCATGATTACCGGAAAGAGTCGGATCATCGGCCTTGTGGTTTCCTATCTCGAGAACCAGTTCTACCCCGTGGCACTTGAACACTTAAGCTTAAGCCTCCAGGAACGCGGTTATCACATTCTGATTTTTCTGGCTGACCCCCAGGGTGAAAAAGTCCCTGATATGGTTCGCAGCCTGCTGGACTATGGTGTCGACGGGATCATCACCGCTTCAGTCACCATGTCGAATGACCTGACGACGCGATGTGAAGAGGCAGGTATTCCGATCGTGATGTTCAATCGGGGTCAAGACGATCCCCGCCTTTCCGCCGTGACTTCCGACAACCGGGCCGGAGGCCGCGCAGCAGCAAATTTTCTGGTGGCTGGCGGACATCGCCGTTTGGCTCATATCGCGGGCTGGCAGAAATCCTCAACCGGGCGCGACCGGGCGCAGGGATTTTCCGAAGCGTTGACCGATCACGGGATGGAACCCGTGGCAGTGGTCGATGGCAAGTATTCCGCAGAAACGGTGCGATGGCTGACGCGCGAGCTCTTCGACCAAAAAGACCGCCCGGATGCGGTTTTTGTCGGCAATGATCACATGGCCATGAGCGTCATGGATGTCCTGAGGTTCGAACTGGGCCTGCGCGTGCCCGAAGACGTGTCGGTGGTGGGCTATGACGATGTTCCCGCCGCCGCTGCGCCAACCTATGATCTGACCACCGTGCGTCAGCCGGTCAGACGCATGGTGGAAGCCACTGTTACGGCTCTGCTCAACCGTGTCGAAGGTGAAACAGAAGCCAGTCAGATACACATCCCAGGAGACCTGATCATCCGCGGCTCTGCCCGCAAACCCAAGGTGTATGAACCAGCCGGTCGCACGGATACGCACCAAGTTTCGTCAGATACCTGAAGCAGTAGTAATCCGGGGAATACACGGCAGGAGAGATAGGGAGTGGAAAGCCTCTGGGGATCAGGCGGCGCGTAGCTGTCCTACTCCAAGCCTTCCATCCAAGACCGCGGCTCTGACCGTTGCTACTCGATGTGCGCCTTTTGGGGACCAGCGCATTCGGCGCTTTTTGCCCATGCGAGCGTTGGCTGTAGTCGACGAGCGCCGCTAACGTGGCATGTTTTCGCTGTAGTAAATGACATATTCCGCTCCAAGCTGGTGCGCTATTGGCGCTGCCCACCACTGAGCCCAGACGATCCGCAAACCCGGAGCCCCCCTCCATCTTCATCTGCCCAGCTTTGCTCGTGAGCGCCAGAGCCGTTATACGCCTCAGTAGATATTTCAACTTTATGCGTTAAGGCGCATAAGGAATTTATATACGCCATAACGTATACTGACCAAGACAGATTGGCTCCATCATCCACCGGGCACGCAAAAGCGCGATTGGACACAGATGAAGCTCGCCGAGCGGGCAGGCCTGCGCCAGGCAACGATCTCGATGATAGAGAGCGGAGAATAGCCCGCAAAGCTCGAATCCATCCTCGCAGTCCTTGCGGCTCTCGATCTGGAATTCAGGATCGGACAACGCTCCGAAAGCCATGGCAGTGATATCGAGGAGCTGTTCTGATGGGTCGGCGCCCGGCCTATGCGCCCTTGCGCGTCTATCTGAATAACCGCCGCGTCGGGACGCTGACCCGCGAGCCAAGCGGTGGCATCGTGGAGGCATACGGAGCGAACTGGCTGGACTGGGAGCATGCCTTGCCGCTCTTTTTGTCACTGCCGCTGCGGGAGATGCCCTATCGCGGCGAACCTGTCTCTGCGGTCTTCGAAAATCTGCTGCCTGACACGGATAAGCTGCGCCGCTTCGTCGCCGAAAAGGTCGGCGCGCGTGGAACGGACGCCTACAGTATACTGACCTAGATCGGCTATGACTGCGTGGGGGCACTCCAGTTCATCGCAGGAGACGATGAAGTCCCTGGCGCTACCGGCAAGATCGAAGGTGAAGCGGTCGATGCGTCTACAATCGAGAAAATCCTAACGGGTTGAGCCAAGCGCCGCTTGGCCTCGCCAGCGACGACGCCTTCAGGATTTCAGTTGCAGGTGCGCAAGAAAAGACCGCCCTGCTTTGGCATGACGGTCAGTGGATCAAACTACACGGCACGACGCCGACCACCCATCTGATCAAAACGCAGATCGGTAAACTGCCCGATGGCATCGATCCCTCGGATAGCGTCGAGAACGAATGCTATTGCTTGAAACTCACCGCAGCATTTGGCCTGCCCGTGAACGCCGCCACCATCGAAACCTTCGGCGGGACCAAGGCTCTGGTCATCGAACGCTTTGATCGCCGCTGGACGAAAGACGGGCGATTGCTGCGCCTGCCTCAGTAAGATTGCTGTCAGGCACTCTCTGTACCGCCGACGCTAAAATACCAGAATGAGGGTGGCCCCGGCATGATCGATGTTCTGGGCTTGCTCAACGGCAGCGATACACCGATCGAGGATCAAGACATCTTCCTCAAAGCGCAGCTCATATTCTGGCTGATGGGTGTGACGGACGCCCATGCTAAGAACTTCAGTGTGTTCCTGAGCCCTGGCGGCAGCTATCGCATGACCCCGCTCTGTGACATCGTGACAGCGCAATGCGCACTGGATGCGCGCCAAATCGAACGCAAACGAATGAAGATGGCGATGTCGGTCGGAAACAGGCGACACTATCGCTTTGATCAGATTCACGGGCGGCATTTTGTACAAACGGCCATGCGCGCCGGTTCCTCAAGAAAGCGAACCACGGACATCATCGAGGAGGTCGCGGCAAGAGCGCCCAAAGCCCTCGATATTGCCGCCAACGCCCTGTCCAAAACCTTCCCGCAAGCCATTGTCGATGCCGTTGGCAAAGCGATCACGGAGCGGCTCGGTGGCCTCAAACTCTCTGACACGACGTAAAATACAAGACCTTGAAACTCTTAGATAGCCCCGCGGAACGGGGTATCTGATGCGAGAGGAAAACAACGACTTATTTTGAAGCCGGTCCTGACTAGGAAGAGTGCATAGTCACGTACTTTGATGTACTCGGGTTCAGAAACCTTCTGAATACTCGAAGCGGATCGGAAATTCGCGAATTGCTCGGAACCTTCCGCCATATTTCGGAAGGCGGTGCCACCCCGCCGACACGCTCAGACGAGATGCGCATGATCAGTGAGGTGTATGCCGCGATCGTGTCCGATGCCATCGCACGGGTCAGAACCATGGAGACGCAGTACCAAGCTGGTCCGTTGGTCTGGGAACTCATCGACCTGCTCCATATCCGGGTTGAGTTTCTTCAGAGCGGCAACTTGGTTCGGGGAACGTTGACGATCGGACACATGCATCTCGGCATCGGGTTTGAAGGGCCGGTATTCGGGCCAGGGCTTGTACAGGCCTATGAGATGGAGGAGCGCGAGGTAGTATTCCCGAGAATTGCGGTCCATGAAGATGTGATCGAACGTCATCGGCGAGACAGAAATCTGTGGCGAGAAGGTCATGATTTTGAGGACGAAGAACGCCACTTGCGCAACCTACTTCGCCAAGATGATTCGGGGCTTCATTACATTGATTATCTTCGCGCGAGCCTCAGTGAATTCGACGCCCCCTATCTCGATTGGCTTGGCTTCCTGCAGAGCCACAAGGAATTTGTCGAAGCCGGTCTCGTCAACAATCCGAACGCTATGGTCCGACGCAAATTCAATTGGCTGAGGAACTACCACAACGCGGCAATTGATGAAGCTCTGAGTGGGTTTGAACAAAACGCAACGCTTGCAGACGGGCTGCGACTGGACGAATTGCTGGAAGCACGAAGGATCGAAAATTGATACGTGAGCCAAAGGAGCTCATCGCCCTCCTTCACCAGAGCGATCCGTCACAATTAACTTGATGACCTTAACCGCATCACCCAAAGCAGCCCGGACACGACTATCACGTCCGGAAGGAACGACTGCACGAAGGGCTTCCGGCAATCTCGTGCTGCGGTGAGCGCAATTGTCCGGTTCGGCGACGCCGCGCCGCAGAGACGCCTCGGCAGTCAAAAGGCGTGTGTGGGTGGCGCCTGCATTGCAAGTGTTTTCTGCGTTGAATACGGCGGTCCGTCAGTACCGTCGTGTGTTCGGCCTGTTGACGCAGCCAGTGTTATCGACTGCTGGCCTTGATGAGTTCCGCAAGCGAGGTTCCTATCGGCTAAACGACCTCGGTGGGCCGCGACTTTCGTCGGAGTGTCCTGGCTTTTGGTTGACTTACATCCGCATCATCACATCAAACGTCTTGCATTTCTGGCAGGTCGATCCGATCAGGCGACCGGCTGCCGATATTCCTGTTGTTTTGTCAGTATCGCCCAGATGATCCGGGCGCTCTTGTTGGCCATCGCGACCGTCGCCAACCGGAACGGTTTTTCGGCGAGGATTCTGGCGCTCCAGATATCCATGCGCTCCGGGTGCTTCCTGCCCATCAGCGCACGTGATGTCATGCCGGTGATCAGGAGCTTTCGGATGTAACGGTCGCCCTTCTTGGTGATCTTGCCGAGCTTTTCCTTTCCACCACTGGACTTGTTGAGTGGTGTCAGGCCTAGCCACGCCGCAAGATCGCGACCAGTCCGAAATTGCTTAGCATCTCCGATGGTCGCCACGATGGCGGAGGCGGTAATCGGGCCGACGCCAGGCATGCGCATCAATCGCCGGGCACCGGCATCCAGCAGCGCATGCCTCTCGATCATCTTTGAATAGCCTTCAACGCGCTCGTGAACGCCAAGAAACTGGTAACAGACCGTGCCGAGAATGCCGCTTGCCAGATCCGGCATGTCGGGCCGTTCCCCTTCAAGGTGGCGTTTGGCGAAGGCGATCACAGCCTCGATCCCGCTCCGCAGCACATGGCCGAATTCGCGCAAAAGGCTTCGGATCATATTCGCCAGCTGCGTGCGCTGCCGGACCGCGAGATCCCGGGTGCGGTGCAGCGCCAGGATTGCCTGCTGGTCTTCGGATTTCACTTCGACGAACCGCATTGTTGGCCGACGGACGGCCTCGCAGATCGCCTCGGCATCAGCGGCGTCGGTCTTGCCGCGCTTTACATAGGGTTTGACATAGGCTGCTGGCATCAACCGGACGTCATGACCCAGCCTGCTGAGTTCACGGCCCCAATAGTGGGCAGAGCCGCAGGCTTCCATGCCGACAACACAGCGCGGAAGGGTCTCAAAAAATGCAAGCAGCTTCGGGCGCTTGATCTTCTTGTTGAATATCTTTCGGCCAGCGACTGAAATCCCATGAACCTGGAACACGTCCTTGGCCAGATCCAGTCCAACTGTTTTAACTGTCATTGGGTGGCTCCTTTCCTAGCAGTCGGTAACAACTGCAGTATGGCGCATCGAGACGCCGGTGGAGCAGGAGCCACCCACTCCATCCGGTAAGGGCCGTCTTCAACCCAACCGTTTCTTGAACCTCAGAGTTGCCGCCAGCAATCCGAATACCGCAAATCCGATCATCCAGAGGATTCCCCAGCGCAACTCGTAAAGCGACGCGTCACGCAGGACCACGCCGCGGATCATTTTCATGAAATGGGTTGCCGGCAGGACTTGAGCAATCATCTGGACGGGTCGCGGCATACCGTCGAAGGGAAACATGAAACCGGACATCAGGATTGAGGGCAGCAGGACAAAGATGGTCATCTGCATCGACTGAAGCTGGTTCTGGGCCAGAGTGGAAATGACCAGCCCCAGAGAAAGGCTGGCAATAATGAACAGCAGCGTTACAACAAACAATACACCTAGCCCACCATTGATCGGGACATCGAACAGGACGTGCCCGAGGCCGAGGATGATTGCGACCTGTATCAGGCCCAGAAAGATGTAGGGGATGATTTTGCCGATCATCAGTTCGATCGATTTGATCGGGGTGTTGATCAGCATCTCCATATTGCCCCGCTCGCGTTCGCGGACGATGGCCGCTGAGGTGAACAGGATCATCGTCATGGTCAGGATCACGCCGACAAGACCCGGCACGATATTGACCGGCGACCGCTGCTCGGGGTTGAAGTAAAGCGTCACCTCGAACGTGGGCACCTGCCGGTTTGGTGGTTGTTTCAGCAGTTCTGTCAAAGGCATCGTGCGCAGGGATTTGATTGCGCTGGCCACCATCGTGTCCGAGCCATCGACGATCCAATGGGCAACCGGTCGGCTGCTGGTCTGGTCGGTTGCGTTGGGCAGGCCCAACCCGACTGACGGGCTGCGGGCAAGGCGCTGGCTGACGTCCGGTGGGATGATCAGCGCGGCGCGTACGCGGGATTCAGTGATCGCGCGCTCGGCTTCTTGCGGGGTGGTCAGCTGTTCGGTGATGGTCACGACCTGCGTGGCCTGAACGATCTGCGCCAATGTGCGGGACAGCTCGGATCCGGACTGGTCCACCACCGCGACGGGCACATGGCGCAGGTTGGTGTTGATCGCGTAGCCAAACAGCAGCAGCTGGATCAGCGGGATCATGATGACCATGGCAAAGGTCATCCTGTCCCGCCGCAGTTGCAGCAGTTCTTTCTTCAGTACGGCAGCGATGCGGCGTGGCGAGATCACTGTTCTGGCCCCCGTGTGGCGCTGACGAACACGTCTTCCAGATTTGGTCGCTGCGGGGTCAGGGACAGGTCGGGAAACGCAGCAAGTTGGCCGCGCAACATATCCACTGGCTGAGGTTCGGATTTGTCCACCAGCACACGCAGTCGCGACCCGACTTGCGCGGTCGACAGGATTTTGGGTTTGCCATCCAGCGCGTGTTTGACCTTTCTCAGATCCGGCCCTTCAACTTCGACAACATCGGCCTGCAGATCGTCCATCAACTCTCGCGGAGACCCGTCTGCCTTTTTTATACCGTGTTGCAGTATCGCCAACCGATGACAGCGCTCTGCCTCGTCCATGAAATGGGTCGACACGATCATCGTCGCGCCTTGATCGACCAGATCGAACAGTTGTTCCCAGAACGTACGGCGGGTTTCGGGATCAACAGCCGAGGTCGGCTCGTCCAGAAATAGCAGTTTCGGGCGATGCATGACGGTTGCGGCAAGGGCCAGCTTTTGCCGCTGGCCGCCGCTCATGCTGCCGCTGAGCTGGTGGGTATTTGTCGTCAGATCATAGGTGTGCAGCAGCTCGTCGATCCGATCTTTGGCCGCATTTGTGGGGATGCCGTAGATTTCCGCCGCGAACCGGAGGTTTTCCAGAACGGTCAGATCGCGGTAATACGAGAAGATCTGGGTCATGTACCCGATCTCATTTTTTAACGGCTCAGCCGCTTCGGGCATTGACCGACCCAAAACCGAGATCGCCCCGCTGCTGGGGGTCAGCAGCCCGGTCAGCATCCGCATGGTGGTGGTCTTGCCGCAGCCATTGGGGCCGAGAAACCCGTAAATCTGGCCGGTTCGGATTTCGAGGTCCAGATTGTTCACGGCGGTGTTTTCCCCGAACCGGCGGGTCAGACCTTTCGTCGAGACGACGATATCACTCATGGCATGGGGACCTGCACGGGCACTCCGGCGGGCAGGTCGGGTGTTGCAGTGGGCAGGTCAATTTCAGCCAAATAGACAAGGCGCGCGCGGTCGTCCTTGTTCAACCCGTAATAAGGGGTGAAGGACGCGTCGTCGCTGATCCAGCGGATCACGCCGTCCAACGGATCGGCCAGCCCGTCAACGCGCACTTCCAGCGTGTCGCCGGGTTTCAGATTGACGCGATGCGGTTCGGGAACGTAGACGCGCGCGTAAGGTGTCTGGCCTGTGACCATCACGGCAACCGGGCTACCGGATGTTACTCGTTCACCCAAATTCCACGGCAGGGAATCCAGCACGCCGTCGCGGGTGGCCATAACCGTCAAGTCGTCCAGAACGGTTTGCTCGGCGGAAACCAACGCTTCGGCGGCTCGTACATTGGCTTCGGCAACCGCCAGGTCTTCGGGTCTGGTGCCGTTCTGCAGCTCTTTCAGCGATTGCTGCGCGCTGGCCAACTCCGCCCGCGCGGAATCGCGCAGGGCCAGATCATTTGCCACCTGCGCTTCGGTCACGACCGAGTTTTCCACCAGCTTTGCGTTGCGGGTGTAAATCGCCTCGGCATCGGCCAGTCGCGCGACGGCGCCTGCGACTTTGGCCTCGGCAATCGCAATCTCTTCTTTCCGCGGTCCGACCTGTAGCTTCAAAAGCGTCGCCTGTGCTTTTTCCAATTCAGCCTGCGCCAGTGCCAACTTTGCGCTTTGCAATGTGGTATCAAGCTGAACCAGCGTGTCGCCTGCCTTGACGACGGCTCCCTCGGAAACCGGTAAATCGACGACGATTTCGCTGGCTGTCGCGGTCAAGGCCACCCGGTCACGCGCCAACACGCCCAAGGCGATACTGGTATCAGACCCAGAGCACCGGTCCAGAAAGGCGGGCAGTACAGCCGCCAGGATCAAAGGTATCGAGATCGTCAGATTCAACAGGGCTTCCCTCCGGCAATTGGCCTTTGAACGCGTTGGATAATAGTCAAAGTATAAAATCAGGAAATCCGATTTATGTATACGGCTCAGCCGCTAAACGTGGCAGCACGGGTTCATGCGGGCAGTCGCGCCAGCCATTCCTCCAGCTTTTCTCCGATCAGATGGGGGTTATCTTCCTGCAGGAAATGAATGCCTTTGCCGATATCCACCACTTCAAGGTTCCGGATGGTCTGGCGGCACCATTCGACCTCTTTTGGCCCGATGGTGCCTCCGGGCGTGGCGTGGAACAACAGCATCGGGGTTTGGGTTTCTCCCAGCCAGCGACTATAGGCGCTTACAATGTCATGCACATCCGTTGGCGTCCCGTCGATCGGGATTTCGCAAGGCCAGACCCGCACCGGTTTGCGGCTGCGCGCCGTGGAGAAGGGCGCGCGGTAATTTCCTATCTCTTGTGGTGTCAGGTCGCGCACTATGGCGCTTGGCAGGATTTTCTCGACGAACATGTTTAGTCCTGAGATCATTATCCACCCCAAACCGGGCGTCCGCATCATGCGAAACCCGGCGCGGAAGCCGGGTGGGAAGCCGGCCCAGGTCATCGGACGAATGACACCTTCCATGAACACGATGCCGCGTGTGTTTTCAGGGTGCCTGCGAGCGTAGTGAAACCCCAGCGCCGAGCCCCAGTCATGGATGACAAGGGTGACATCCTTCAGCCCCAACGCCTTGATGAAGCCGTCTAGGAAGGGAACGTGGTCGACAAAGCGGTAGGGAATATCCGGCTTGTCCGATTTGCCCATACCGATCAGATCCATCGCTATGGCGCGGCCATGCCGGGCGGCATAGGGAATGATGTTGCGCCACAGATAGGACGAGGTGGGATTGCCATGCAGAAACAGGACCGGCGCGCCTTCGCCTTCGTCGACATAGTGGATGCGCTGCCCATTCACCTCGACATATTTCGAGTCAAACGGGAAGTCGGGTGAAATCCCCTGTTCGGCACTCATTGGGCCGCCCTTTCTGCGTTGCGTGTCTCTTCGATCAATCCCAGCTCCTCATCATACCATGCGGGGCGGGATGCCCATCCGACAATCGCGCTAACGGGTCGGGACGGCGGGTGTGACAGGCTTCCGACGGGGACGACCGGAAACTTGCCGTTCTGTGCCTCGAATGGCAGCGTCGTCCCGCAGCTTCGGCAAAACACCCGACGCACATGGGAAATGGGCACATCAAAGGATGTCAGCATATCCTTACTTTGCAGCCATTCGATCTGGTCGGGCGTGGTGAAGGCATTCGCTTCATGGGCTGACCCCGAGGCCTTTTGGCAAAAGCTGCAGTAGCAAAGCTTGAAGGCGGCCATGTTGTTCTGCACCTGGTAGCGCACCGCGCCGCAGATGCATTGGCCGTCAATCGTGTTTGGATGAACCACAGAAACAATCATGTTAGCCGCGATACGCAAAATAAGCGCGGGCGGAGGCCGTGAAGGTCAGGACCATGCTAATGATCGCGATGATAAAGCCGATGATTGCAGTGGCCGGGATCGAGACCAGAAAATCAACGGCAATCGCAGCGCGGATACCGACTATGCTGCGTTTGAGGATCGATGCAACGATACAGGCAAACGTCACCAAATATCCCAGCATCGTATAGAGCATCAGGTTGGCGGCTTGCGGACCGACCAGCTCTCCGACCTGCAGGCCGTAGAACTTGAAGGCGGTGAAAAAGCCAAAGGCCAGCAGGATTTTCAGCGCGTTCAGGATAAAGATCACGCGCAGGGTGACGGGCTTTGACGCCCCGGTTGTCGGGTCGATGGCGGTCATGTCAGGTCTCCGTTCAATTGGGGCCATACGGCATTTGCTGCCGCTCGCCCGCAATGCTATCCATGTGGATAGGAATAAAAATCTATCCGCATGGATAGAAAATGCAAGGAGAAATCTGTGGCGCGCAAACGCAAGACGGATCACGACAGTGCTGTCGCAGGTGCATTGGACCTGTTTTGGCGGCGCGGGTACCACGGTGCCAGCACGCGGGAACTGGAGCAGGAGACGGGGCTGACCCGGTTCACACTGCAAACGACCTATGGCGGGAAAGAAAAGTTTTTCCTAAAGACACTCGATACTTATCTGAACAATGCCGAGGCCCGGCACTTCCCCGACCCCGACACTTATTCGCTGGGTGACCTCGGCGATTGGTTCCAGGGTATCGCCTCGGCAGAACGAATGCCGAAGATCGAGGATGCGGGGTGCCTTGCCTTCAACTCGATCAGTTCATTTGACCGCACAGACTCCGAGGTGAACGCCCGAATCGAGAGATACCTCACCGCCTTGGAAGGACGGTTTGCAGCGATCCTCAACCGCGCCAAATCAGAAGGGGCCGTGCGCATCGATGTTGATCCGGATGAGGCGGCAAAGCTGCTGATCGGCTTGTTGCTGGGGCTTCATACGATCATGAAAGCCCGGACATCCGACCAGTTCCCGCGGAGCTATGCAGACGCGGCGGTTGGGTTGATTGACGGGTGGAGAAATTTGTAAGTGATGAAATAAGCAGGCGTGATTGGCTGCTTTAAACTAACCTTAAAGGACTAACACTCAAACGGACGTGATAGCCAAGGCATAGCAGTAGGCTTCATTTGATCTGACCACCTGCAGCGTGAGCATTATGTGTCTGTAGCGTATGTCTGGATTGTGTACTGCCGTTGCAGCAACTCCAGTGGCCGCTTTGGGCCGCCAGTTAGCTCCCCGACCATAAGCTACAACGGAAGCCTGGCGCCATGAAAACCGGAGTACGTGCGTCTGTTAGTCGAGGTTTTGTACCGCTTGAGACGGCAACTCTGCATGGGATGCATCATAGAAGTAAATCAGCCATATTGACGACCCATCGAAGAGTATGTCGGAAATACACCTATCCCGACTACCGGATCTAGATCAGCTCGCCGCGCGGCAAGCCGATCCGCGTGGGATCGGCCTGGATGGCCAAGAGCAGCCGGACCGGCAATGACTATATCTCGCTGCTGATCAACACGCCTGATGGCGATCTGCGGGTCAACGCCGTCCAGAACGAAGAGCAGCGTGGCGGTCAGACCTTCTCGATCATCCCGTTTGTCGACAGCGGTGAGCAGGACCGGACTGCAAGCGGCGGGCTGTCGCTGGTTGCTTGATTGAAGAGGAAATCGCAAGGTCAGCAGCACAAGGGGAACCGTGGGGACACGGTTCCTCTTTTTTGTTTAAATGCTTGGGAGGCGCTACGTCGGCTTGACGCGACTACTTGCTGGTACGGTATCTACTGCGTCTAAGATTTGAGAAATCTTGTCTTGGGAAAATGCACAGGCCACGGTAGCGATTTACCCTGCAAACACCTGCCGAGCTGCTGCCAGCTTCATCCAGTCTCGCCCGCCAAAGACCACGAGGGCAAGGTAGAGGGTTGCAGTCTCGATAACTGGTTTGAACACAATGGTCAGGCGATGCCCCACACCTCCGTGGCGTACCAGCCAGCCATCGAGTTTTCCACCAAGGCGGGCGCCGGAGGTCGGGTTTTCCACGATTGCTTCGAACAGGGTGTCAATTTCATCCAACCGGCGTAGGGCCGCCGCCGTGTCGCCATCGGTGACCTCGACAATGTGATCAACGATGCCGATGAGATCCCGTTCAAAGAACGGGTGCCGAACAAAATGCATTAGGTCTTGCGGGTCATAGCGGCCAGGTGTGCCCGTGCGCCCGCCGTGACATTGGACGCCTTCCCAACAGGTTCCCACTGATCAAGTGGCAGTGACAGGCGCCGCTCCAGTTCTGCCTCAAGCACAGCCTGTTCGCGTTCGCGCTCCGCCTTGGCCTTCGCCAATTCTCCCGAAACCGCCGCGCTCACATTGGGGTATTCCCCGGCTTCAACCAGTTCCCTGGCAAAGGCATAGGCGGTGTCTGTAAAACTGACGGATTGCTTCTGAACGCTCATGTCGATCCCCTTGGTGCTCCATTAGACTACCACTCATCCCGGCGATTGGCAATGTTATCGCACAAGGGGCAACCCGTCAGTTGTGCCTTCCGGCCTCCCCTGCTCGGCTTCGCGTGTCGCAGGGGAGAACAGGCCGTTGGCCTGTCGCGCATTCGGCCATGCCACCACACTCACGTGGTGGTCCCCGAACATCTGGAGACAGCAACATGGCTTACGATCAAGTGAACACATACGAGACCATCGAACTCCTTGGCCTGACCGAGAAGGACGCAGCCCTTCCGATCCCCCAGGACGAAATTCTGAAAGACCGCATCATCCGGGAGGTTTTTTGAAACTCTGCTCGCGCCGCTACGCAACACCGGTCTGGAGGCTGAGATTGGGCCGCTGGCGCACGGGCTTGCGACGATCCTGCAACTCCGCAGGGTGGTTCTGGGCAAAGAACTCGACCGCACCGCCGACAAGATCGGCGCGCTGGCAAAATGCCATGCCGGATTGGAGATCGCGGAGACCGCGCTCGAAGAGGCGCAGGCCCGCTTTCTGCACCTGCGGGAGATCGTCGGCGCCATCGAGACGATGAGCGAAGCAGCGGCGGAATGTTACGAGGTCGAAACCGGCCACGCCTACATCCCCGCATCGGGGTCGCGCGCCAGTATCCGAGCGCAGGAGACGGGCGCCGTCTTCGAGGCCCGGCAATTGCTCGAACAGCATGACCGGGAGACTGCGGCCAGATCGAAGGTCGAGGGCGTTCCGCTGATCGTTTCCGGCGCGACCGACTGGACGGATATCGATGTGATTTTCAACACGCTCGACAAGGTTCGGGACCGTATCAAGCAGACCCGCAATCAGGACATCTTCATCTGTCACAAGGGTGGCAAGCACGGGGCCGAGATGATCGCGGCCCGGTGGGCCCGCGTGCGGGGCGTTGCTCAGGCCCGCTTCGATCCGCGCTGGTCCGCGCATGGGCGGGCGGCACCCTTCAAATGCAATGATGAGATGCTGGACGACAAGTTCGCCGCCACCGGAGTTGTCCTCTTCGGCGGCAATGGGGTCGCCCTGAACCTCGGTCAGAAAGCCGAGGCTCAGGGGCGGACGGTCATGCGGGTTGCTGACCCGGCGAAGAAAACAGGGGATAGATGAAACGAGAGGGTCGCCTTGCCGACCTGACCCGCGACCGAGGAGATCAACCATGACCAAGGGCAGTCTATCAGAGACCGCCGCATTGCGCGCGCTTTTGTCTGAGATGTCCGACACCCATCTGTTTGCCGAGATGCTCGGGTTCGTCGCCGACCGCCTCTTGGCGCTGGATGTCGACCAGCTATGCGATGCCGGTCAATACCGCAACTTTCGCGGGCAGGCGGAACAACGCTGCTATTTTGTCAGATCCGATTGTAGCAGCGTTGTTGATCCGTTCCATCGGCCCGGCGCGACGAAACGCGAAAGTCGCGACGCTGTTCAACAGCAACGCCGACCAGAGACAGTGGTCTGTTGTCGGGCCATGTGCATAACAACGCTTGCGCAAGTCAGCTTAGACGGCCTTCGATCAGTTGATCCGCGATCACGTGCGGTGGTTGATCCAGCTCGTCCGCGCGGACAAACACCTTTTCAAGTGTCGTTGCCAATCCCGAGATGCGGCTTTCGCGGTAATCCGGATCGGAGATCTCCAGAATTTCCATCGCCACATTCACGATACCGCCGCCGTTGACGATATAGTCCGGTGCATAAAGGATACCTGCATCCTTCAGGTGCTGGCCGCATGCGTCATCGGCAAGCTGGTTGTTGGCGGCGCCAACCACGAAGCGCGCCTTCAGTGCAGCGATTGCAACCGGGTTCAGAACGCCGCCCATGGCGCAGGGCGCAAAGACGTCGACGTCCTGCCGCAGGATCTCGCCCGGAGAAACAACGGTGGCGTCGAAATTGGCTTGTGCGGCACGGACGGCTTCGTCGTTGATATCGCAGACGGTCAGCTTGGCGCCAGCATCGTGCAGCATCCCGGCAAGGCTCATTCCGACATGGCCCAGACCTTGGATTGCGATCTTCTTGCCCGTCAGATCGTCCGAACCGGTGGCGTGTTTCAGGGTCTGCTTCAGGCAGAGGAATACGCCGCGTGCCGTGACGGGAGATGGGTCGCCGCTGGCAAACGCGCCGCCTTCAAGACCGGCCACATAGGCGGCCTCCTCGGCCACGTGGGCCATGTCCTGCGGCGACACACCAACGTCTTCGGCGGTGTAGTAGTCGCCCTTCAGAGAGTCGATGAACCGACCAAAGGCACGCATCAGCTCCGGTGTCTTTTGGGTCTTGGGATCGCCGATGATCACGGATTTTCCACCCCCGAGTGGCAGATCGGCGGCGGCGTTCTTGTAAGTCATACCGCGCGACAGCCGCTCGACATCAAAGATCGCCTGCTTGATATCGGCGTAGTCGTACATCCGGCAACCGCCAGCTGCAGGTCCGCGTTTCAGCGAATGAATGGAAACCAGCGCGTGCAGACCTGTCTGCTCGTCCCGCGCCTCGACCAGTCTTGCGTAACCTGCACTGGGTTCGAGTTCGCGGATGGTGATGGATGACTTGGTGATGGCGTCGTTCATGTGTTGACCCTCATGATGGCGGTAACGGAGCGGTTGGTTTGGGCGGCGCCGGGGTCGCGGGATATGGCCCCGGCGACAACGCGCTGCCCAGCCGGATATCCTCCAGTTGTACACCCATGTTGCCGGAATAGATGTTTGAACTTATAAGGATTATGCTCAGATTCGAAATCTGATTTCGCCAATCCGTCGAAAAACGAAAGAAGATTTATGAAAACTCTCGATTCGACTGATGTCCGGATTCTTCGCACTCTGCTGAAAGAAGGCAATATTCCGAACACAAAATTGTCCGAAATCGTGTCGCTGTCGACCAGCCAGTGCTGGCAGCGCGTCCAGCGCCTGCAGCGTGAAGGTTATATCGAGGGGTTCAATGCGGTGATCAACCACCGCCTTCTGGGCTATTCTGACATCGTTCTGGTCGAAATATCCGCCGCCCGCGACGAGGTGACCCGGATCTCCCAATTGTGCGAGGAATTGTGCAAAATTCCCGAAGTGCTGGAAGTTCACCTGACCTCGGGAGAGTTCGACTGTTTCATCAAGGTTGCGGTCGACGGAACCCGCGGGTTCGAACACTTTCTCAATCAGAAATTGTACCGCATCAAGGGTATTCGGAACTCCCGGTCGTCGTTCTCACTGAAATGCTACAAGAACGAGACCGGATTCGTGCCCGACACGATTTGAGCGTTGGGGGCCGGCAAGAAAATTTTGCATCATGCCGAACTGGCAAAATTTCTGCCGGAATTTTTTGCCTGAACCCTTCAGAACAATCAGAAATTCGACCGGTGTAGCCTTAGAACCGTTCTTGTTGATTTGGCAGCAGATCGATTCCAACGAAAGTCTTGAAGCTGATGGGACGATGATCCGCCGCCGTTCCATCCGCAACCCACATCAAACCGAGGATGCCATGACAGACACAGCCCCGCTTTCTCTCAAGGTTCCGCAGCCGCAGTGCCGACCTGGCGACACACCGGATTTCTCCGGGTTCGATATTCCCTCGGCCGGGTCGGTGCGCCGCCCGCCGGTCGACGAGAAACCCGAGGCGATGCGCGATCTGGCCTTCACCGTCCTCCGCGTGCTGGATGACGAGGGCGAGGCGCAGGGCGACTGGGCCGGCAGTCTGAGCGAGGACGAGATCTCCCAGGGCCTGCGGGACATGATGACGCTGCGCATCTATGACAGCCGGATGATGACGGCGCAGCGCCAGGGCAAGACCTCGTTCTACATGCAGCATCTGGGCGAAGAGGCGATCAGCTGCGCCTTTCAGCGGGCGCTGCAAAAGGGGGATATGAACTTCCCGACCTATCGTCAGGCCGGTCTGCTGATTGCCGCCGGCTACCCGCTGGAAACCATGATGTGCCAGATCTACTCGAACGAGGCCGATCCGCTGCACGGACGGCAATTGCCGGTGATGTATAGTTCCAAAGAGTATGGATTCTTCACGATCTCGGGCAACCTCGCGACCCAGTATATCCAGGCGGTCGGCTGGAGCATGGCCTCGGCGATCAAGGGCGACACCAAGATCGCCGCCTCGTGGATCGGCGATGGCTCGACCTCGGAAAGCGATTTCCACGCCGCGCTGGTCTTCGCCTCGACTTATTCCGCGCCCCTGGTGATGAACGTGGTCAACAACCAATGGGCCATTTCCACCTTCCAGGGCATTGCGCGCGGTGGCGCCCATACTTTTGCCGCCCGCGGACATGGGTTCGGCATTCCGTCGCTGCGCGTCGATGGCAACGACTACCTGGCGGTGCATGCCGCCGCCAAATGGGCGACCGAGCGGGCGCGCCGCAATCTGGGCCCGACGCTGATCGAGCATGTGACCTATCGCGCCGGCGGGCATTCTACCTCGGATGATCCAAGCGCCTATCGTCCGAAAAGCGAAAGCGAGGCCTGGCCGCTTGGCGATCCGATCGAGCGGCTCAAGACCCATCTGATCAAAAAGGGGCTCTGGTCGGAGGAACGCCACCAGCAGGCCGAGGCCGAGATTACCGACATGGTGATCGAGTGCCAGAAACGCGCCGAAGCCATTGGCACGCTGAATTCCGGCCACACACCGTCGCCGCGCGATATGTTTGAGGATGTCTATGCCGAGATGCCACCGCATCTCATCCGGCAGCGGCACGAGGTGGGATATTGATCATGACACAGATGACAATGATTGCGGCGATTCAGAACGCCCACGATCTGGCGATGGAGCGGGACGAGAACGTGGTCGTTTTCGGCGAGGATGTCGGCTATTTCGGCGGGGTGTTCCGATGCACCGCCGGGCTGCAGCAGAAATACGGGCCCGAGCGGTGTTTTGATGCGCCGATCAGCGAGCTCGGCATCGTCGGCGCCGGTGTCGGCATGGCGGCTTACGGGCTGAAACCCGTGGTCGAGGTGCAGTTCGCCGACTATATGTACCCCGCCTATGACCAGATCGTGTCCGAGGCAGCGCGTCTGCGCTACCGTTCGGGCGGCGAGTTCACCTGTCCGATGGTGGTGCGCATGCCTACCGGCGGTGGCATCTGGGGCGGTCAGACCCACAGCCAGAGCCCCGAGGCGCTGTTTACCCATGTGGCCGGGCTGAAAACCGTCATTCCGTCCAACCCCCAGGATGCAAAGGGGCTGCTGCTGGCGGCCATCGCCGATCCCGACCCGGTGATCTTCCTGGAGCCGAAGCGGCTCTATAACGGTCCCTTCGACGGTCATCACGACCGCCCGGTGCAGCCGTGGAAGAAGCATCCGCTGGGCGAGGTCGACCCGGCCTATTACGAGGTCCCGCTGGGCAAGGCCGCCGTGGCACGCGCGGGCAGCGACCTGACCATCGTGACCTATGGCACCATGGTTCATGTGGCGATTGCGACCGCCGAGGAAACCGGCATCGACGCCGAGGTGATCGACCTGCGCACGCTGATCCCGCTTGACACGGAAACGGTGATGGCCTCGGTGCAGAAAACCGGGCGCTGCCTGGTCCTGCACGAGGCGACGCTGACCTCGGGCTTCGGCGCCGAACTGGCCGCGCAGATCCAGGCGGAGTGTTTCTATCACCTCGAAGCGCCGGTGCTGCGGGTGGCGGGCTGGGACACGCCTTATCCGCACGCACAGGAATGGGCCTATTTCCCGGGCCCCGACCGGGTCGGCCGCAACATGAAAAATCTGATGGAGGCGTAAATGGGACTTTATACCATCAAGCTGCCGGATGTCGGCGAAGGCATCGCCGAGGCAGAACTCAGCGCCTGGCATGTCAAGGTCGGCGATGTCGTCAACGAAGACGATGTGCTGGCCGAAGTGATGACCGACAAGGCCGCCGTCGAAATCCCCTCTTCTGTTTCCGGCAAGATCGTCTGGCTGGGCGGCGAGGCCGGTGACACGATGGCTATCGGCGCCGATCTGGTCCGTCTGGAGGTCGAGGGCGCGGGCAACACCTCGGCCGAAGAGGCAGAGGCGGCAGAGGCCGCTTCGCTCGGGGATACACCTGAGCCTGCTGCCGAAGAGCCGACACCGGCCCAGACCGCACCCGCTGCGCCGGCGCCGGATCTGACTCTGGCCGAAGGCAAGGGGCTGCATGAAATCAAGGTGCCGGACGTCGGCGAAGGCATCGCCGAAGCGGAGCTGACCGGTTGGCATGTCTCGGTCGGTGCTCAGGTCAAGGAAGACGACATCATCGCCGAGGTGATGACCGAAAAGGCCGCGGTCGAGATCCCTTCGAATGCGTCCGGCAAGGTGCTCTATCTTGGCGGCGAGGTCGGAGAAACGGTTGCCATCGGTAGCACGCTGATGCTTATCGAAGTTGATGGCGCAGGTAACACCACGATAGAGGATGCGACCAGGAAGCTGGCATCCGCCGCCCCCGCCCCCGCTGCGGCACCGGCAAAACCGGCCGCACCGGCCCCTGCGCCCAAGGTAAAGAAACCGCAGACTTCCGCACCCGGGGCCAGACCGTCCGCACCCGCGCCGGCCGGCGCACAACGCCGCGCCGAGGGCGACAATCCTCTGACGACGCCGTCGGTGCGCAAGCGCGCCCGCGAATTGGGTGTCGATCTGCGCCGGGTGATGGGCAGCGGCCCTGCCGGGCGGATCAGCCATGAGGATCTGACCCATTTTCACCAGACCGGCGGGCAGCATGTGGCGGCAGGTATCGCCAAACGTCCGCAACGGACCGGCGAAACCGAAGAGAAAGTCATCGGCCTGCGCCGCAAGATCGCCGAACGCATGGCGCTGTCTAAATCCCGCATTCCGCACATCACCATTGTCGAAGAGGTCGATGTTACCGATCTGGAAGAGTTGCGGGGCCAGCTGAATACAGCCAGGGCCGAGACCAAGGGCAAGCTGACAGTGCTGCCCTTCGTGATCCGCGCGATCGTCGACGCGGTGGCGGAGCAACCCAACCTGAACGCGCATTTCGAAGATGACGACGGCATATTCCGCAAGTTCGAAGGCGTGCATGTGGGCATCGCGACCCAGACGCCGAACGGGCTCATTGTCCCGGTGGTGCGCCATGCCGAAGCGATGACCCTGTGGGAAAGCGCCGGCGAGCTTGTCCGCCTGGCCAATGCCGCCCGCGACGGCAAGGCCAAGGCCGAGGAGCTGAGCGGCTCGACCATCACCATCACTTCGCTCGGGCCGCTTGGCGCGCTGGCGACCACGCCTATCATCAACCACCCGGAGGTGGCCATCGTCGGCATCAACAAGATGGCGGTGCGCCCGCACTGGGACGGCAGTGCCTTCGTACCGCGCAAGATGATGAACATCTCCTGCAGCTTTGATCACCGCGTCATCGACGGCTGGGATGCGGCGGTTTTTGTGCAGAAACTCAAATCCCTTCTCGAAACCCCCGCGATGCTGTTGCTGGAGGACTGATCATGGAAGAACTGAATTGCAAATTGCTGGTGATCGGCTCGGGCCCCGGCGGCTATGTCTGCGCTATTCGTGCCGGACAGCTGGGGGTGGATACGATCATCGTCGAGGCCAAGGCCCATGGCGGCACCTGCCTGAACGTCGGCTGCATCCCCTCCAAGGCGCTGATCCACGCGGCCGAGGAATTTTCCCATGCGGTGAAATTCACCGGCGACAACAACCTCGGTATTTCCGTGCAGAAACCCAGCATTGATCTGGAAAAAACCGTGGCCTGGAAGGACAGCATCGTGGCCCGGCTGAATGGCGGTGTCGCGGCGTTGCTGAAACGCGCCGGCGTGCGGGCGATCATCGGCCAGGCGCGGTTCCGTGACGGCAAGTCCGTGATCGTCAAAACCGATCTGGGCGAACAGCTCATCCGCGCCGAGAAGATCGTCATCGCAACCGGGTCGGAGCCGTTTGAAATCCCCTCGCTGCCCTTCGGCGGCGATGTGATCTCGTCCACGGGTGCGCTCGCGCTGACCGAGGTGCCGGAAAAGCTGATCGTTGTCGGCGGCGGCTATATCGGGCTTGAGATCGGCACCGCCATGGCCAAGCTGGGCGCCGAGGTGACGGTGGTGGAATTCGCCGACCGCATCCTGCCGCAATATGACAAGGAACTGACCAAACCCGTGGCCGAACGGCTGGACTCACTTGGCATCACCGTGATGCTGAACGCGAAGGCAGAGGGCCTGAACGCCAACAAGGACGCCCTGAGGGTCACGCTGGAAGGCGGCGACGCAACCGAGCTGCCCTTCGACAAGGTGCTGGTCGCGGTCGGGCGCAAGGCGCGGACCCATGATTGCGGGCTGGAAGAACTGTCGCTGAAAATGAATGGCCCGTTCATCCAGATCGACGACCGCTGCCAGACCTCGATGCGTGATGTCTTTGCCATCGGCGACGTGACCGGCGAGCCGATGCTGGCCCACCGCGCCATCGCGCAAGGCGAGATGACGGCGGAAATCGTTGCTGGCGGCCCGCAGGCCTGGGACAAGCAATGTATCCCGGCGGTGTGCTTCACCGATCCCGAAATCGTGACCGTCGGCCTGTCACCGGATGAAGCCCGCGCACTGGGGCACGACATTGTCACACCCGGATTTACGCCCGACGAGGAACTGGTTCTGAACCGCGACATTGAAATCGGCAAGTTTCCCTTCACCGCCAACGGGCGCGCCATGACGATGGAAAACGAAAATGGTTTCATCCGCGTGGTCGCACGCGCCAGCGACCACGTGATCCTGGGAATTCAGGCGACCGGTGGCGGCATCTCGGAACTGGCTGCGTCCTTCGCGCTTGCCATCGAAATGGGCGCCCGGCTAGAAGATATCGCCGGCACCATCCACGCCCACCCGACCCAAAGCGAGGGCCTGCAGGAAGCCGCGCTGAAGGCGTTGGGCCATGCCATCCACATCTGACGCGGAACAACCGTCACATCAAGACTGCAGGTCGCGGAGCCGCCGCGAAACCTGAACCGACAGAAAGGCTGAACTCATGGATTTTGCACCGACGGAAGAACAGAACGCTATCTTCGAGATGGCATCTGACTTTGGGCAGGAACATATCGCGCCCTTCGCGGCGAAATGGGAAAGCCAGGGGACGATCCCGAAGGACCTGTGGCCCAAATTCGCCGAACTGGGGCTGGGCGGCGTCTATGTCTCGGAAGAATATGGCGGCTCGGGTCTGACACGACTGGATGCCACGATGGTGTTCGAAGCGCTGTCGATGTCCTGCCCGGCGGTTGCTTCGCTCTTGTCGATCCACAATATGTGCGGCGGGATGATCGACAAATTCGGCTCGGACGAGACCAAGAAAAAATGGCTGCCGCAGCTTTGCAGTATGGAAAAGCTCTTTTCCTACTGTCTGACCGAACCCGGCTCGGGCTCGGACGCGGCGGCGCTCCGGACACGTGCGGACCGGACCAACGAGGGCTACAAACTCAACGGCACCAAGGCCTTTATCTCGGGCGGCAGCTATTCCGATGTCTACCTGACCATGGTACGCACCGGCGACAACGGCCCCCGCGGGATCTCGGCGGTGCTGGTCGAGGCGGGCACCAAGGGCCTGTCCTTCGGCGCGCTGGAACAGAAGATGGGTTGGAAAGCTCAGCCAACGGCGCAGGTGCAGTTTGACGATTGTGATATTCCCGCCGAAAACCTGATGGGCGAGGAAGGCCGCGGTTTCACCTACGCCATGGCCGGGCTTGACGGCGGGCGGCTGAACATTGCGGCATCGGCGCTTGGGGGGGCCCAGGCCGCCCTGAATGCGGCGTTGGATTATACCGGCGAGCGCAAGGCGTTTGGCAAGACGATCGACCAGTTTCAGGCCCTTCAGTTCCGCCTGGCGGCGATGGAGATCAAGCTGCAGGCGGCGCGGGTGTTTCTGCGCCAGGCGGCGTGGAAACTGGATGCCAAATCCTATGACGCGACGAAATATTGCGCGATGGCCAAGACCTTCGTGACGGACGTGGCCTTTGAGGTCGCCAATGACGCGCTGCAGTTGCACGGCGGTTACGGCTATCTTGCCGACTACGGGATCGAAAAGATCGTGCGCGATCTGCGCGTGCATCAGATCCTGGAAGGCACCAATGAAATCATGCACCTCATCGTCTCGCGGCAACTGCTCGCGGACCGGGGCTGAGACGGCGCTTCAGACAAAATGGAGGAACCTATGGACCAGAACGTGATGAAGAAGCTGTCTGAGATGATGCTCTCCGCCACCAAGTCGCATCCGCTTTTTACCACGATGGACCCGTCGAAACCGACCGATTTCGCCAAAGCCTGGGCCGCCGCCGCACAAGCGATGTCGACCCCGAGCAGCGAGACCTGGGGAGAATGGATCAAGGCCTGGTCCTCCTACCAGTCGGAAATGGCGAAACTCTGGCTTTCCGGCCTGCAGGGCAAGGATGCAGATCTGGAGCCAAGCAAGGATCGCAGGTTCAGCGACGAGGCCTGGAACGAAGGCATTTTTCCGTTTTTGCGTCAGTCCTACGAGCTGACCGCCAAGGCCATGGTCGATATGGCCGACAAAGCCGGGTTGCCGGAGCATGAGCAACGCAAGCTCAGTTTCTATGCCCGCGTCACCGCCGACGGCCTGGCGCCCTCGAATTTCGTCACGACCAACCCCGAAGTCTTGAAACTGGCGCAGGAAACCGGCGGCAAGAGCCTGATTGACGGCTTTCAGAACATGCTGACCGATCTCGAAAAGGGCTATATCACCACGACGGACGAAACCGCTTTTGCGCTCGGCGAAAACCTGGCCACCACCCCCGGCGCGGTGGTCTATCGCAACGAGCTGATCGAGCTCATTCAGTACACGCCCGTGACGCCAGAGGTGCGCACGAACCCGATCCTGATCGTGCCCCCTTGCGTGAACAAGTTCTACATCTTCGACATCAATGAAAAGAAGTCGATGATCCGCTACCTGCTGGAACAGGGCCATGCGGTCTTCACCATCTCCTGGCGCAATGCCGGCCCCGAGACGCAGGATTATGACTGGAACGATTACATCACCCGCGGTGTGATGGAGGCGATGGACGCCACCGCCGGGATCGCCAAGACCAAGAAGCTCGACCTGCTGTCATGGTGCAATGGCGGCACCCTGCTGTTGGCGGCGCTGGCGGTGATGCCCAAGGCGCAGAAATCGCTGGTGGGGTCTGCCACTTTCCTTTCGGCGATGCTGGATTTCAGCGATCCCGGCGAGGTCGAGGTGTTCATCGACCAGCCGCAGATCGAGGCCTACAAGCGGCGGCTCGAAACCGCCAAGGTCGCCCCCGGCCGAGATATCGCGCGGGCAATGGCGATGCTGCATGTCAACGAAAGCATCTGGGGCTTCGTCGTCAACAACTACCTCAAGGGCCAGAACCCGCCACCCTTCGACATCCTCTACTGGAACGCCGATACCTCGAACCTGCCGGTCAAGTGGTACGCCTATTTCGTCGAAGAGATGTATCACGCCAACAAGCTCAAGGAGCCCGGCGCTCTGACGTTGCTGGACCAGCCGGTGGATTGCGGCAATATCGACGTGCCCTGCTGCTTTGTCGCCGCAACGGGTGACCACATCGTGCCATGGAAGACCTCTTTTACATCCACGCAACTCCTGCCCAATGTGACCGAGTTCATCTTGACGTCTGGTGGCCATGTGTCCGGCACTGTCATCAATCATCCGGTCAAGAACCGCCGCTATTTCCTTTCGGGTGGCGGCCAGTCAGGCACGGCAGAGGAATGGCAAAGCTCGGCCGCGCGTACCGAGGGCAGCTGGTGGCCGCATTGGCTGGGCTGGCTGGACAAGACCAGCGGCGCCGAGCAACGCAGCGCCCCGCGCGCCCTGGGCGACCGAAAACACCCCGAGCTTGCGCCAGCGCCGGGGACATATGTGCTGGAAGAAGTGCCGCAGGACGGATAAGTCTGCGTTTGCCAACAGGCAGAACATCCACGCGTCAGGAGCGTAACGAGTGTCACAAATATGCGATGCCCCGGAAAACGGCCGGTTTCAAATGCTCTCCGCGGGTGGCGCAAAGCTGAGGGTCTATACCAGGGATCTGGACCTTTCTGACGTGCCGCTGGTGATCTGCAACGGTCTCGGGCAGTCCGTCGAAATCCTTTTTCCGCTGATGCAGGAATTGCACGATCGGCCGGTCATCGCATTTGATGCGGCCGGCACCGGCCGCTCGGATGTTCCGGATGGCCTGACCACGATTCCGCAGCACGCAGCGATGTTGGGAGAACTTCTGGACCAGTTGGGGGTTCAGCAGTTTGACGTGATGGGGATTTCCTGGGGCGGGGCCGTGGCGCAGCAGATCGCACGCGATCAGCCCGACCGTGTGCGCCGGCTGGTCTTGGCCATAACCTCCGCCGGCGGACCCGGAAGCTGGTGGGGTTCGCCGATCGCTGTCTCGGAAATTTGTTTCCCGTGGCGCTACGCCAACAAGAGCTATGGCGACTTCATCGGTCCGTTCATGTATGGCGGCGAGGCCATTCTGCAGCCCGCGCTGTTCCGTGAGTACGCGGAAAATGCGATCAGGCCGAGCCTCAAGGGGTATTTCGCGCAGGTAAACGCCCTTTGCTGCTGGAGCAGCATTCCATGGTTCGGCCAGCTGATGCAACCGACGCAAATCATCGGCGGCGCGTTTGATACATTGATCCCGATTGCAAATCAAATGTTGCTGGCTGCCCTAAAGCCGGATTCCAGCTTCAGAATATTCAATGCAGGTCATCTCCTGATGTATTCACACCGTTCTGAGGTCGGTGAGTTGGTTACGGAGTTTTTGGACAATTAGGGTTTGGCGAAAACAGTTCTGTTGCGGCAACGGAAAGTCACCTTGGCCAGGCAAATCAAATGCCCCGATTTCGGTTCCTGCGACATCAGGTTTGTAAGCGAAATTAGCCAATGCAGGCTCGCCTGAGTCATCGTCCTACGCAATTCATCCAGATAATTTTCGCAGCTACAGTTGGCGTCACCGTGGTGCTGCCGAGCATGTAGCCAACGGTGGAAACACACCGAAGATTAACTTGATTTTTTTGATCAAATGTTCGCGTGGCGGCCATTGGCCTGAGTTCGGAGATTGGCAAATTTGTCCGCAACCTGTGAACCTGAACATTCTTTTTTTGTTACACGATTCCTGATTGGCCGCAAATCTCTCGCAACCGCGACATGAGAATTTGCGCGTGTGCAGCATTCGCCGTGCTGCGAGCGCGCGCAGCGAGAATTCTCTTGGTCCGCATTGGGCTCTTCAGGTTTCTCCGCCGCCCGAAGCACGAACGCCCGTTGTCGGAGTGATCGCGGCCATTCGCATTACACTCGGCGAACTGGAAAGGAGCGGATGGGGTGGATGACGTCTGCACCCGACTGTCGCGTAATGCGGCATAGTGGGGAAGTCATCTTCTGCTAGGAAAGGAGCCCCATCATGGAGGTTACGACAGTAGGTTTGGACCTCGGCAAGGACGTTTTCCAAGCTCACGGAATTACCGCCAACGGCACGGTTGTTTTCAATCGTTCGATCCGGCGCCGACAATTACTCAAGTTTTTCGAGACGCTGCCAAATTGATTGGTTGGGATTGAGGCCTGCGGGTCAGCCCACCATTGGGCGCGTGAATTGATTGCAATCGGACACGATGTGCGCCTGATGCCTGCCGTTTACGTCAAGCCATACGTGAAGCGCGGGAAGACAGATGCCGTTGATGCGGCCGCGATTTGCGAGGCAGTTACGCGACCTACGATGCGGTTTGTTGCTGTGAAATCGAAAGAGCAACAGGCCTTGCTCACAATGCATCGGGTGCGCCAGCTCATCGTCCGGCAGAAAACCCAGATGCTGAACGTGATCCGTGGTCTTCTGCGAGAGTTTGGCCATGTGATCGGGAACGGGCCGACTGCAGCGATGCGCTTCATCAAGACGTTCCAGACCGATGACTGTCCGGACATTCCGGACGTGGCGAAGAGCATGCTCAAGACGCTCTGTGACCAGGTTATTGATCTCGATGGTCGGGTGACCTTCTACGACAAGTTGATCGAGTATCATTCCCGGAACGATGAACGCGCCAAACGCATCAGAACGGTGCCCGGCGTTGGCCCCATCACTGCGTCGGCCATTGTCGCCACCATCGGCGACGGCAAGCAGTTCAGGAACGGTCGCGAGTTTGCCGCATGGCTCGGACTCACACCGTTGAACAGGTCAAGTGGCGGTAAAGAGCGGTTAGGCCGGATCAGCAAGAAGTGTGATCGCTTTATTCGACGATTGTTGGTGATCGGCATGACTTCTCAGGTTCAGCGTACCGTGGGTATCCGGAGCGGGTGCACCCCCGGATCATGCAGCTGTTGGAACGCAAACCAATGCGCCTCGCAACCATTGCTATGGCAAACAAAACGGCCAGGATCATCTGGGCCATCCTCACCAAGGAAACATATTACCGGCAATCAGCCGCATAAACGGAGGAGCAATACAAACACGAATTGCAAGACGAATGTCATGATGGCACGTGCGGTCATCCGAGAACCCGGGAACCCGAGCTTTGTCCTGAACTTTCCGGTTCGCGTCGCCGATTGCGTCCAGGTTCACGGAACCCATCAAGGCCAGCGGAAATACAGCATCCGCGACCAAAGGCCGGGCACAGGACTGTACTGACCAGCCGCGCAATCAGAGCATTTTTCCTTGCAAAGCAGACGTCATCCACCCAGGACAATACCAACCGCGGATTTTCTGCCTTCGCTGGCGCAGAGATCCCTCGCAGGCGCGGCACACTCATCGCTGAGTTGCAGCCGATGTCGCCAGACCGGCCGTTCAAAACCACGACGATGCCCAAATTTCACACCGTTTTTTTGCTGCAACCAGGACCGATCATCTGGGAGCGGAACATAGTGAAAATTCACTGCAAGCTACCTCAATGGCGGCGCATAACACATTTGCCTGCGGAGTGCCGCAGCAAGTCCGGATTGGCCAACATTCAGGATAGTCAGTTGCAGAGTCCCCCGAAATTCTTATGCCAGAATCTTGCCATGTCGTAGTTGCGGTGGGTTGCTATCGGTTTCAGGCAATAGGCTCTTTTGCAAATTTCGCCAGACGGCAATCAGCCGGTGGCCTGCGCGCCAGACCACTTCGCTGGAGCAAGTTGTTGCTTCCGAGTAGTTGCTGGTGATTGTATTGGCCTGCCAAACCCTTGCTTTGAAAGGCCCTGATGTATGGACAAGTTTCGCCTCGATGCGACCGATATCCGCATCCTCAGTGCAGTCCAGAAACACGGCCAGCTGAGCAAAACCAAGCTGGCGGAGATCGTCAACTTATCGCCAACCCCGTGCTGGGCCCGGCTTGGGAAATTGAAGGCAGCCGGGTTCATACGCGGCTACCATGCCGACATTGCAATCGACCGGGTCTGCGATTTCTCGCAGGTCATCGTGACGGTCTCGCTCACCCATCACCGCAAATCTGATTTTGACCGCTTCGAGGGCCATATCCGGAATCTTGACGAGGTCACCGAGTGCATCGCCACGGGCGGCGGCATGGATTACATCCTGAAGGTCTTTGCCCCAAGCTTGGCAGCATTTCAGGAATTGATGGAAACCCTGCTGACGGCCGAACTGGGGATTGACCGCTACATGACCTACATCGTGACGCGCCATGTCAAATCCGCCCAGCCGAATCTCTCTGGCCTGGCAGCCAGATCCCGCAAATGACCGGAACCGCCTGAACAGACTGCATGCCCGCCTGACGTCAGCCCGT
The DNA here is from genome assembly GCF_049195285.1 of Ruegeria sp. MALMAid1280. NCBI lineage: Bacteria > Pseudomonadati > Pseudomonadota > Alphaproteobacteria > Rhodobacterales > Roseobacteraceae > Ruegeria > Ruegeria sp. MALMAid1280. Next base: position 29,121 of record NZ_JBMIRT010000046.1, read on the forward strand.
TCGGTCTGCACACCGCTTTCTTTCAGTCCGCTCCTGGCCTGCCTGTGCGGGTAATCCTTTACCCAGTTGAAACAGTCCGCGGCTGATACGGCAAGCGGTGCAAAGGGTGAAAGACATGACGCAATCAGACGGTTTCGGGTTCGGCACGCAGATCCGCAAATCCCCTTATTTCGATGCCACCGTCCGCTGGGGCGCCAAGGGGTTCTCGGTGTATAACCACATGTACATCCCACGCGACTTCGGCAATCCGGAGCAGAACTTCTGGAACCTGGTGAACGGCGCTATCCTGTGCGACGTGGCGGTCGAACGCCAGGTGGAGATCACCGGCCCGGATGCGGCGAAGTTCGTGCAGATGCTGACCCCGCGTGACCTGTCGAAGATGGCCGTTCGCCAGTGCAAATATATCCTGATCACCAATGCAGGCGGCGGCATCCTGAACGACCCGATCCTGCTGCGGCTGGCTGAGAACCACTTCTGGATCTCGCTGGCAGACAGCGACATCTTGCTGTGGGCGCAGGGGGTGGCAGTGCATTCCGGCATGGATGTCACCATCGGTGAACCCGACGTGTCGCCGCTGCAGCTGCAGGGTCCAAAGTCGGGCGAGATCATGAAGGCGCTGTTCGGCGACAGCATCGTGGACCTGAAATACTACTGGCTGCGCCAAGTCGAGCTGGATGGCATCCCGCTGATCGTGTCGCGCACCGGGTGGTCCAGCGAACTGGGCTATGAGCTGTATCTGCAGGACGGGTCGCGCGGCGACGAGCTGTGGGAAAAAATCATGGCGGCTGGCAAACCCTTTGGCTTGCAGCCGGGTCACACCTCCTCGATCCGGCGGATCGAAGGCGGCATGCTGTCCTATCATGCCGATGCCGACATCCATACCAACCCGTTCGAGGTGGGTCTCGGCCGCCTGATCGGCCTCGACATGGAAGCTGACTTCATCGGCAAGGACGCTTTGCACCGCATCAAGGAGGAGGGCATCAGCCGCAAGCAGGTCGGCCTTGTCATCGATGGCGCCCCGATGAACGGCCCCAACACTAGCTTCTGGGCGATCACCAAAGATGACGGCACCGTCGGTAAGGTGACTTCGGCTGTTTATTCCCCGCGCCTTGAGAAGAACATCGCGCTGGCGATGGTCTCGGTAGGGAGTTCTGAATTGGGCACCGAAGTCGAGGTGATGACTGCCAACGGCCCGGCAAAGGCCACGATTGTAGAAATCCCCTTCTACGACCCCAAGAAATCGCTCGCAGCAAGCTAACAGCCGGAACGAGGACTTACGGAAATGTCGGAAATTTCGATCGACCTGCACTGGAACCGCGTTGAGCCCGAGCTCAAGCCGGGCGCCTATACAGCCGAGCATAATGTTCAGCTCAATAACGGCTACGACATACAAGTGGACGCTGCCCCCGACTATGGCGGCGATCCAGGCTGCACCAATCCCGAACAGGCGCTCGCCTCGGCGCTGTCGAGCTGCCATATGCTGACCTTTCTTGCTCTGGCCGCCAAGGCTGGCTGGCCTGTCGCCAGCTACCATGATCACGTGGTGGCGCATCTGGGCAAGAACCCGCAAGGCAAGATGTCGGTGAACCGCCTGGATATGCACCCGCTGGTGCGGTTCGACACCGGCTTTCAGGTCAATGAGGCGGATCTGGCAGAAATGCAGCACCGGGCGCACCGGTACTGTTTCATCGCCAATACGTTGGCTGACTTCGTCGACATCAACATTCACTGACCCTCAAAACAGGAGAGAGCCCCGTGCAAGACACCGAAATCCTGCTGCGCGACCTGGATGACGATGGCATCCTGCGCCTGACCCTGAACGATGCCGGGCGGCGCAATGCCCTATCCGAGGCGATGCTGGCGGCGCTGGCCCAGGCCTTTGCCGAAGCGGGGGGAAACCCAAAGGTGCGCGTCGTTGTCCTGGCGGCAAACGGTCCCGCATATTGCGCGGGACATGACTTAAAGGAGATGACCGCCGGGCGCGCGGCTGCAGACGGTGGGCGGGCCTATTTTGCCAAGGTGATGGCCATGTGTTCTGCTGCAATGCAGGCGATCGTCAACTGCCCCAAGCCGGTGATTGCCGAGGTCACTGGAATTGCTACCGCGGCTGGCTGCCAGCTGGTAGCCAGCTGTGACCTCGCCCTTGCTGCGGACACCGCGCAGTTCAGCACGCCGGGGGTCCATATCGGGTTATTCTGCTCGACGCCGATGGTGGCCCTGTCGCGCAATGTCTCCAATAAGCACGCGATGGAGATGTTGCTGACTGGCGACATGACCCCGGCCCGGCGGGCAGAGGAGATCGGCCTGATTAACCGCGCCGTTCCGCCCGCGGAGCTGCAGGCAGCCACGGTGGAAATGGCCCGCAAGATCGCCTCCAAGTCGGTAATGACCCTGGCCACTGGGAAACGTGCCTTTTATGCTCAGCGGGAAATGCCCCTGGCTGACGCCTATACCTATGCCTCCGGCGTGATGGTGGACAACATGCTGGCCCGCGACGCCGAGGAGGGCATCGGCGCCTTCCTTGAAAAACGCAGTCCCCAATGGCAGGACCAATAGGACCATGACGGAAAACCCGTACAACACCGGCCTCGACCGCACCCCCGCGAACTATCAGCCGCTGACGCCGCTGACCTTTTTGGAGCGCGCCGCCAGCGTCTACCCGGACCACACAGCGATTGTGCACGGGGACTTGCGGCGCAGCTATGCGGAGTTCTATGCGCGCGCGCGGCAGCTTGCCTCGGCTCTAGCAGAAACCGGGATCGGTCGCGGCGACACAGTGTCAGCAATGCTGCCCAATACGCCGGCAATGCTTGAGTGCCATTACGGCGTGCCTATGTGCGGCGCGGTGCTGCATTCGATTAACACAAGGCTGGATGCAGCGGTGATTGCGATCCAGCTCGACCACGCGATGTCAAAACTGGTGATCGTGGACAGGGAATTCATGCCTCTGATGCAGGAGGCGCTGGCGCTTGCCACGGTGTCGCCGGTTCTGATCCAGTATGATGACCCAGAGTATGACGGTGTGCCGACAGATGCGGAGGCCGCCGACTACGAGGTGTTTCTGACCCGCAGCAACCCGGATTTCGCCTGGCTGATGCCGGAGGACGAGTGGGATGCGATCTCGATCAACTACACCTCCGGCACCACCGGCGACCCCAAAGGCGTGGTTTCGCACCACCGAGGTGCCTATCTGCTGGCGCAGGGCAACGCGCTGACCACCTCAATGCAGAAACACGCGGTCTATCTCTGGACCCTGCCGATGTTCCACTGCAACGGCTGGTGCTTCCCCTGGACACTCTCTGCCATCGCAGGCACCCATGTCTGCCTGCGGCAGGTGCGGGCCGAACCCATCTGGAACGCCCTCGCGGACGAGGGGGTGACCCACCTGTGCGGCGCCCCCATTGTGATGTCGCTGCTGATCTCGGCGCCGGAAGAGGCCAAGCGCGATCTCGACCAGCAGGTGCAGTTTTTTATCGCCGCCGCGCCGCCGCCGGAAAGCCTGCTGGCGGACATGAAGACCGCAGGCTTTGAGGTGACCCACCTTTATGGGCTGACGGAAACCTACGGTCCTGCGGTCGTCAATGACTGGCACCACAGCTGGTCGGATCTGCCGCCTGCCGAACAGGCCGCACTGAAGGCGCGCCAGGGCGTGCGCTACCTGCCGCTGGAACAGCTGGATGTGCTGGACCCGGAGACGATGCGGCCGGTGCCGCGCGACGGCCAGACCATGGGCGAGGTCATGTTCCGCGGGAACGTCGTGATGAAGGGCTATTTCCGCAATCCCAAAGCCACCGAGGAAGCCTTTGCCGGCGGCTGGTTCCACTCCGGCGATCTGGGTGTCATGCACGCCGACGGCTATATCCAGCTCAAGGATAGGTCAAAGGACATCATCATCTCGGGCGGCGAGAACATCTCCTCGATCGAGGTCGAGGAAGCGCTGTACTGCCACCCGGCGGTTGCGGTGGCAGCCGTGGTGGCAATGCCGCATGAAAAATGGGGCGAAACCCCCTGTGCCTTTGTCGAGCTGGCCAAGGGCAAGCAGGCTGATGCGGAGATCCTGCGCAACTGGTGCCGCAGCCGTCTGGCGCCCTACAAGGTCCCAGGCAGGTTTGTCTTTACGGAGATCCCCAGAACCTCGACCGGCAAGATCCAGAAATTCGCCTTGCGCGAGCAGGCAAAGGAAATCGCGTCATAACCAGCGGAGCGGCACGTCAGGCGGCGGAGTGCCAAGGCAGGGCGTTTCGCAGGCTGAGTACGGCTCCTGGCGCCCGCACCTTCAGAACCAAGCATGATTGAAGAAGTCCCTTGAGATCGACACCCGGCCTTGAGCGTAACTTTCTCATGCATATGCCCTCGCAGATTCAGCTTGCCAAAGTCAAAGTTTTCCCGTCATCTGAGACGTGTTCTTAAAGAATGAGAATCCTTTTTGGCATGCATCTCGATCGCTTGATCCAGCTTCTTGAAGTCATTGCCGTCGCCGGGCGGCCTGTTTCTGTGGCAGAAGTGCAGCGTGCGACGGGCTTACCCAAGCCCACTTGCTACCGGCTTTTTCAGTCGCTTGTGGAGCAAAAACTGATTGATGAGCCATCCGCAGGCGGGAAGTATGTCATAGGCGAGCGGTTGATCCGGATTGCCTTGCTGGGGAAGTCCGATGTTGATGTGCGGCGCTGTGCGGCCCCTTTGCTGAGCGCTGCGGCAACCAGCTTCAACGAAACGGTTTTTCTGGCGCGTTTTCGCGAAAAAAAAGTTGAACTCATTCACGTTGAAACTCCGGGCGATCCGGCACGGGCATATGTTCATCCTGGGCTTGGCGTTCGTCCCTTGCACGCCTGTTCCTGCTCAAAGGCTATTGCGGCCTTTGCCGAACCCGAATTTCGCGAAAGCATCCTCTCCGGCAGCCTGAAAGAGTATACAGAGCATACCAAGACAACCGTGGCTGAGTTGCGGCGCGAATTTGAAACCATCGCGGAACAGGGATTTGCCGATTGCGATCAGGAAATCGACATCGGAATCGCCAGCGTCGCGGCGCCGGTTTCCATCGGCAATATCGGGGCCACATTCAGTGTCGGGGCGGTGGGGCCGGTCCGCAGGTTCGGCACCGAGTACCGGCTGGAAATCGGCCGGAAACTGATTGATCTCTCCGCCAAAGTCAGCGGAGCCATCCAACTTTGCAACGTACCGGAGGTGTAGCAGTACGGCCAGATAATCAAATCCATAGCAGCAGTAAGGCCAACAGCGACTGATCGAAACGGACAGAATTTTCCCATGGGAGGAGAAGACATGAACTTAAGACCAGAACCAACATTCCACGCGTCGCCCAAGCTTGCGATGCAAGCACCGGTGGAAAACTATGCTTTCACGGTGATGCTCAGCCCTGACGGGTCTCAGTCCGATGGAATTGCCGTTGTTGACCTCAAACCTGGCTCGTCCACCTATGGCCAGATCGTGCATCAGGTTATCGTGCCGAACAAAGGCGACGAGTTTCACCATTTCGGATGGAACGCCTGCTCCTCTTCGCTTTCACCTTTGTCGGGGCACGCTTTTCTCGAACGCCGCTATCTGATCGTGCCGGGCATCCGGTCATCGCGCATCTATGTGATTGATGTGAAAGAGCCGCTCAAGGCGCATATCCACAAGACAATTGAGCCCGAGGAACTGTTCGCCAAGACCGGGTATTCGCGCCCGCATACGATCCATTGCGGACCGGAAGGGATCTATGTCTCCTGCCTTGGCGGCGGCGGCAAAGACGGCACCGATGGTCCTCCAGGCATCTTCATCATGGATTGCGAAACCTTCGAGATCATCGGCCAGTACGAAATGGACCGGGGCAAGCAGGACAAGCACTATGATTTCTGGTGGAACCTGCCGCAGGACTACATGGTCAGCTCTGAATGGGGCCTGCCCCCGCAGTTCGAAAACGGGATCGTGCCCGAGGACCTGCTGTCCAATGAATACGGGCATTCGATCCATTTCTGGGATCTGCGCGCACGAAAGAACATTCAAACCATGGATTTCGGCGACAACTATCAGATGGCGCTGGAAATCCGGCCCGCCCATGATCCGACAAAAACCTACGGGTTCTGCGGCGTGGTCGTGGACACGACCAACCTGCAGGGCGCAATCTTCACCTGGTGGCGTGGTGATGACGGTACATGGCAGTCAAAGAAGACCATCACAATCGATCCGCGCCCTGAAAAGCCCGAAAATCTGCCGCCGCTGCTGCAGGGGTTCGAAGCAGTGCCGCCGCTGGTCACCGATATCGACCTCAGCCTCGATGACAAGTACCTCTATGTTGCCTGCTGGGGATTGGGTGAGATGCACCAGTATGATGTCACGGACCCGATGAACCCGGTTCTGGCTGGCAAGGTCGAGCTTGGCGGCATTGCGCGCGGGACCAACCATCCAAATGGCAAGGACTTCGCCTATGGACCGCAGATGGTGGAGATCAGCCGTGATGGCAAACGGGTCTATTGGACCAATTCTCTATACTCGACCTGGGATGACCAGTTTTATCCTGATGACGAAGGCGGACAAATGGTCATGGCGGATGTGGGCGAAAACGGCGGCCTGACCTTGAACAGGGATTTCTATATTGAGTTCCCGAAAGGCCTGCGGTCGCATCAGATACGGCTTGAGGGCGGTGATTGTTCAACGGACAGTTTCTGCTATCCGTCTGTCTAAACCATGACAGACCTTACTTCAGTGGCAGCCCTTTGGTGGGCTGTCATTTTTTCCGGTCTATATCACGGGATCAATCCCGGCATGGGGTGGCCGCTGGCAGTGTCAGCGGCCCTGATGGAACGCCGCCCAAGCAGCATGCTAAAGGCTCTGTCGATGCTGGCAGCGGGTCATTTCCTAGCAATGATAGGTATCTTGCTGCCTTTTTCACTGATGTTTTTCCTTGTTGAGTGGGAAGCTGGGATACGTGTGGCCGCCGCCCTGCTCGTCGTAGCAATGGGGATCTATCTGCTGGTCAATCGCAGACATCCCAGAATGTTAGCCCGCGTGCGGCCTGCCCGGTTGGCCTTGTGGTCCTTTCTAGCTGCAACTGCGCATGGAGCGGGTTTGATGCTGGTCCCGATATTTCTCGGGCTTTGCGCCATAGGTGCTGATGAAACAGGCCATCTGGCGGTACAGGCCCTTATGGGCAGCAACGTGACAACTGCGTTTCTGGTTGCAGCCGCACACACCTTTTCCATGACATTTGCCGGGGGGCTGATTGCATTGGTAATCTACTTCTGGCTTGGCTTGAAATTTCTGGCAAAGACGTGGTTCAATCTGGACGTTGTCTGGGCGCTCAGCCTGGTGGCAGTTGGTACATTCGGCCTTTACTCCTCAACTCCGTACCATTGACTTTCTCCAGAGCGGTAAACTCGGTTTCTGCGCTGAAAAAGGCTCCGAAAGCAGTCGTCATAAAGCACGTTTCGAATATCGGGTTCGTTCCGCGACCTGTAAATTTGCTACCTGAATGTTGCTGCGTGGCCAACGAATGACCGGACTTCCTGCTGTCCTGCAGCACCGAAAATCTGCTTAAAGGGGGATTTAGCACTCAGCCGCACTCGACCCCTTCCTTGAGGGCGCGAAAGGCGCCAACGGTTTCATTCCCAACCTTCTGGGCAATATGGCCGAAGCGCCCGCCCTGCTTGAGGGATACATGTCGCTGGCCGGAATTTTCGGCAAAACGGACCTGTCCGAGACCGAACGTCAGTTCATTCTCATGACTAATAACCGCCTGAATGGCTGCACCTACTGCATGGCCGCGCACACGACGATTTCGCAGATGGCGAACGTACCGTCAGACGTGATCGCAGCGCTGCGCACCGACACGCCGAATGCCTGGACACCGGAGATGGCAAAAGCCGCCTGACCAAAGTGGTTGTCGGCGACCCCGCTGCCAAACGCGGGGTCATCTGCCAAATCAGCCGCAATGACGGAACCTTTGTTGAGAAAGCCATGGCAGTTTCATCCAGTTGCAGTGTAGATCTCGATATTGCAGCCTTCTCCGGCCGGTGGCGTTACGAAATTGCTGGAAAACCGGCGCTGACAGGTTGTGTATCCAGATTAAATTTCAGCAATCGCTCATTTCTACGCTTATGGCTCACCATTTTCCGCGACACTGGTCCGCCTGAAGACGTTCGTTCGCCGAAACCCGTTCTCGGACGCGATCGTCTTTGACCAATGCCGCAGCCTGCATGAATGGCAGGGATATTTTCCAAAGTAGTCGTTCAACGAAAGTCGTTCCGCTTGCACTGCTTCGTATCGGCGGGTTTTGCAGATACGGTCCCCGCTGGCAGGGAGGCGAATTGGCAGCCAGGCAGTCTTGCGGCCTGTTCGCACGAGATCCGCCTTCATGGTATTCCCCGACTTGATCGCTCGCATAAGACAACGTTTCACTCTGACTGATCGAAAGCAACAATGGACAAGCGCGGACGAAACGGACCTGCATCCGGCTCGCCCGCCATTGCTCAGCTACAACTGGAACAGACCCAGGGCACTCACCACATCCCGCCTTGTCGCCTCGGTGCGCTCTCGCGCCCGTTCCGTGCCTTCTTTGATCACATCAAGAATGTATCCCCGGTCCTCGGAGAGCTGTGCCCGACGCTCTCGAATTGGGGCGATGAGCTCCTGAAGGATAGCTTCCAGACGCGCCTTGATCTTGCTGTCGCCAAGCCCGCCTCTCTGATACTGCGTCTTGAGCTCGGCAAGCCCGTCCTGGTCCGGATCGAAGGCGTCGAGATAGGCAAAGACGACATTGCCCTCGATGCAGCCCGGGTCTTCGACACGCAGGTGGTTCGGATCGGTGAACATCGCCCTGACAGCATTTCGGATCTCCTCGGACGACGCAGACAGCGCAATGGCGTTGCCGCCGGATTTCGACATCTTGGCCTTGCCGTCGATACCGGGCAACCGGCCCGCCCTGGGGATGATCGCCCGCGCCTCGGGCAACACGGCGCAGCCTGCGGTTGCATTGATGCGCCGCACGATCTCGTTCGTTTGCTCGATCAGCGGGGCCTGATCCTCGCCGACCGGCACGACCGTCGCCTTGAAAGCCGTGATGTCCGCCGCCTGTGCCGCCGGATAACACAGAAACCCGGCGGGAATATCCCGTCCGAACCCGCGAATGCGAATTTCGTCCTTGATCGTCGGGTTCCGTTCGAGCCGCGCGACCGTGACGAAGTTCAGGTAGAGCATCGACAGCTCCGCGAGTGCCGGAAGATGCGATTGCAGGCAGATGGTGGTGCGACAGGGATCAATGCCAACGGCTAAATAGTCCAGCGCGACCTCGATCACGCTGCGCCGTACCTTCTCCGGGTCATGGGCGTTGTCGGTTAGGGCCTGAGTATCCGCCAGCAGCAGGAATTGTTCATGGCTGTCCTGATAGCGCAGCCGGTTTGCAAGCGAGCCTGCATAGTGCCCGATGTGAAGCGGCCCCGTGGTGCGGTCGCCTGTCAGAATGGTTGGTCTGTTCATTTGTGTCTTCTCATGAAACGGGAGACGGCGCATCGGGAAGCTCGGAAAACAAAAGGCCGCCCATGCGGCGGCCTCGGAATACGTTTGGTTATCCGGCCACCCTGTCAGGAGGCCAGCCACCAGGTCATTGCGATGATCGTAGTGTTTTCCATAGGCACCGCCTATCCTCGGCGAGATCTCTTGTCAATCAAATGGTAGAAAGGGCTTGAAGCGGGTATGCAGCAGCGCGGTGAGAACACTTCGATTCGGGCCCGCCCACCTTCGTTCAAGGCACGGAGCAGGCCTTAGCCACACGCGCCAAGTTGACCTGCGAAGTCACGGGCCGATTAACGCGACACACCCGCGGGTTGCTGACCGCGACCTTGTTCGCGCTCAGTCCGCCTTGGGTGTTGCGGCCGAGCCGGCCAGTAACCCGCCGTCGACAGTCAGCTCCGTTCCGGTCATGTAAGCAGCCTCGTCCGAAGCGAGCAGAAGTGCAATGGAGGCGACCTCTTCGACCGTGCCAAATCGGCGCATCGGCGTGTCGGCCACAAAGGCTGCCATGCGCGCCTCCCGATCCGGCCCATCGCCCAGCATGGGCTCCCACATCGGAGTGAGGATCGCCGCCGGGTGGATCGAATTGCAGCGGATGTTCAGCCCCTGTTCGGCGCAGTAGAGCGCGACGGACTTGGTGTGGTTGCGCACGGCGGCCTTTGACGACGCGTAAGCCGCCGCCGCAGGAATGCCCACGAAGCCTGAACGCGACGAAATATTGATGATCGATCCCGTGGCCTTGGCGCGCATCGCGCCGATCGCGTAGCGGCAGCCGAGGAACGTACCGTCCAGATTGACCGCATGTACGGCCCGCCAATCCGCCAGCGAGGCATGCTCGGGGTCGTGCAGGCGCATTGCCTCCTCGAAGCCCGTGATTCCCGCATTGTTCACCACAACGTCGCAGGTGGGCCACGCCTCGGCCAGCGCGGTCCAGTCAGCCTCGGACGCAACGTCGAGGCGCAAGTGATGCCCGCCGATCTCACGGGCCAAATCAGCGGCACTGCCCTCATCCTTATCGGTCACGACGACAGTGGCTCCTTCCCGGGCGAAGGCCCGCACGATCGCAGCGCCAATACCGCGGCCCGCACCCGTGACGATGCAAATCTTGGTGTTCAATCGGGACATGGTATTCCTTTCGATGCTGGTTACGGTCGCGGCGTGGAGCCATCAAACCGGGGCTTTCCGTCAGCAGGCCTATCCCCGACCGCTAGGACAGGTTTGGCAATGACAGGCGCATTTCATACTGAACAATGAAGCGATCAGCCCCAAGCTCCTGTAAGAGAGAACACAAGACACTGTCGGCGGACTCGACATTGACCAATGTCAGCGAGCCGACCGTCGCTGCCGCAGCGAGGAGGTCTTCCAAGGCCGAGGGGTCGCTGGCGGCTATCTGATGCACGAGACCACCTGCGCCGATGATCGCGCCGCCTTTTTCATGCAGGAAGGACGTCAGCGGCGAGCCAGAGATAGTTTCCGTGGCGTTCTGCCAGGTCGGCTCCCAAGTTGAATTCCTCTGAATGGCATTCGCAACGGTCCCGAAATCCGACCGTTCGCATGAAGACGGATCAGGAGATGGATGATCAAGCCGATAGCAGTCGAGCTTTCTGGTCACATCAAATCCCATCTTCCGATAGAGACGTTCCGCGCCTGTGTTCCCCTCGATGACTTCCAGCCAAAAGCTCTCGATTCCGGCATTCTCTGCCGCACTTATCGCCGCCATGCCCAAACGGGACGCCAATCCCCGGCCTCTGTGGCCAATCCGGGTTCCGCTGCCGATCAGGTACCGTTTTGTGTTCCGCGTCGCGACGTTCCAAAACGCGATGATTTGATCATTTTCGATGGCGACAAAGGACGCCTTGGGGTCAAAACCTCTCGAGCTCAGCGCCGCCCTGAACGTGTCTGCATCTGGTTGCAACGGAACGATATAGTCAGAAAACGCGGCAAGCATGGCGCAATGCAGGGCCCCCAAGTCAAAGCCTGATCCGGCAAACGAGGTAATTCGTGTCATTTTGTGCTTTCATGTCTCCACGATGCGTACAGACGCAAAGACCGGGTTTTCGCTCGTCTCGCAAGTCGTTGAGGCCTTTTCCGTGTCAATCGGATATCATCGAGTTCCGGGTTCTTGGCTCGGTTGTTCTTTGCAGACACCCGCAGCACTGCGGCGAACGGCCCCTAGGTCGGCGGGTTGGTCGTTGCGTCGTTTTGACGAACGCGTGCTGCTGGTAGACGCCGCTGTTAAGGTGGACCTGTCTAAAGTTCCTGACTCTAGTCCGACAGGCACAGCTTGTTTCCATCAAGGTCTCTCACATAGGCCGAGAATTTCGGTCCACGTTGACCGGGCGCGCCCTCGCATGTGCCGCCTAGGTCAAGCGCCAGGCTGTGCATTCTTTCAACGTCTTTCTTCGTCCCGACACAAAAGCCGACCATCGTGCCATTCCCGTTTGTTGCCGGCTTTTTATCGTACGGGATCGCGACTGCGAAAGCAAAGTCCTCGCCGAGCCAGTAGGTCATGCGATCCGAGGGCGACATGGTCTGAAGGCCCGCGCCTGCAAAGAGTGCGTCGTAGAAGGCCCTCGATACGGACATGTCGTTCGTTCCGACGACGAAGTAATTCATTTTCATGGATATCTCTCCGATTGAATTGGTGGTTCAGCTGACTGCGTGGCCCGCGCTCACACTACTACGACATTGCCGCGCTTGTGACCCGTCTCCATGTGGCGGTGCGCCGCGATCAGGTCGCCCAATGGGTAGACCCGATCGATAACGGGCGCCAGCTTGCCGTCCTCGATCATGTCGACGAGGGTGGCGAGCATCGGGCGCAGCACGTCCGGCTTGAGCATGCCGGTAGCCGAGAAGCGTGCCTTGCGCGTATCCGCAATCGCGGTGCGCAGCATCGCGCCCAGCAATCCGAGGCCCAGCACCGGGCAGACGTAGCGGCCAGAGCGGATCAGGCTTCGCTTGGCCTCGGCGAAGGACGAAACGCCGAGCGTGTCGTAGATCACATCATAGCGCTCGGTCTGTCGGGAGAAATCCTCCTGGCCGTAGTCGATGACCCGGCCGGCCCCGAGGGCGGCGACCATGTCGGCATTGCGGGCGCTGCAGGTGCCGGTGACCTTGGCCTCCATCGCCGCGGCGATCTGCACCGCCGCACTGCCTAGGCTGCCTGAAGCGCCGAGGATCAGTACCTTCTGCCCGGACCGCAGGTCAGCCACCTCGCGCAGAAAGTTCAGCGAGGTCATCGGCCCATCGCACATGACGGCGGCGCACTCATGCGACAGCGCATCCGGCTTTTTCATCAGCACGCCGGACTCGTCGAGGCAGATGTGGCTGGCATTTGCCCCGAATTTCAGCCCCGCCTCGCCGAAGACGGCGTCGCCCACGGCAAACCGGTTAACACTGTCGCCCACAGCGATCACCTCGCCCGACAGCCCGGTGCCCGACAGGTTTTGCCGCGGGCGGCGTAGGCCAAGGAAAAGACGCGCAAAGCGGGGTTGCCCGGTCCGCATCATGCCATCGGCGCGCGTTACGGCCGAGGCACGGATGCGGATCAGGATCTCGGTAGGGCCGGGTTCCGGAATGGGTCGGGTCACCGGGCTCAGCACCTTGGGGGGTCCGTAGTGATTGATGCTCCAAGCAGAGAGTGTTGCAGTCATGGCGGCCTCCTTTCGGTTCGGTTGCGCTCCATCTACCGGATCGGTTTCCTTCCGAATATTGTGGAAAATGATCCAGGATGGTTCATAATCGTTCCGCATGGTGGATTGGAAATCTCTTCCGGCCTTTCTGGCCGTTGCGCGGGCGGGGTCGCTCCGTGGGGCTGCCGAGCAGCTGGACGGCACCCACGCCACCGTGCGCCGACAGGTCGAAGGGCTTGAGGCGCAGCTGGGTGTGCAACTGTTCCGGCGCAGTGCGGGCGGGCTGGAACTGTCGGCGGCGGGTCGCAGGCTTCTGCCCCAAGCGCTTGAGGCCGAGGCGTGCTTGCGGCAGGGATTCAACGCCGTGCGTGGGCTGGATAGCGAGACAGCGGGCCGCATCCGCCTGTCGGCCGATCCGATGACCGCGCATTTCCTGTTGGCGCCGGTTCTGGGCGAGTTCCTGTCGCTCTATCCCGACATTCACATCGACATGAACCTGTCCTACGCTATCGACTCGATCGAAAAGCTCGAAACCGATGTCTCGATCCGCCATGTGCGCGACCTCACGGGCGATGCTGTGGGGCGCAAGCTGTTTCCGCTATCGATCGGTGTATTCGCCTCGCGAAGCTACATCGACAGGCATCTGCACGATGCCGGGCCGCGCGGTGAGGGTCTGACCTGGCTCGGCTACGGCGAGATGCCGGAATTGCAGGCGATGATCGCCGCCTCACCGTTTCCGCGCGCGACGGTACGCCATGCGATCCCGGACCCTGCGATGCACATGCACCTTGCCCGCGCCGGGGCAGGGATGACCTTTCTGGCGGCCTGGGTGCCAAGCGTCTTCCCCGAGTTACAGCGGGTACCGGGAACCGAGCTCGACCAGAGCCGCTCGACCTGGGTGCTGATGCACGGCGACCTGCGCCGGGTGCAGCGGGTCCGGCTCTTCGTTGATTTTCTCTACGAAAGCCTGCTCGAGCGGCGCGCGGACTTCATAGGGTGAAAGCCTCTGGGGTTGCGGTGCGGATGTCGTCCCGACGCCCGCGCTTCCGGCGACTTTGGTTGCGACTTCGTGGATCAACGTCCATGTGGCGCGCTGGAATGAAATGATCGTGTAGTCTTAAAATGGGAAAGGTGCGGTTCAAGCCCAACCCTTCGTCAGTATGCCGTTGGTCCAAATCCAATTTGGCACAAATCGGTCTACCCTTGGGGAATGGGCACGGTGTTATGCTGTATCAAAGGCGTAACCGCTGGTGGTGTACAGTTTGTGTGCTACGCAAATTGGAGGTCCTCAAACTGTGGAAGAACTGCCAAAGGCGCCAACGCAGCGAATTCTCACTCTGTCCGCATTCAAGTGGCTGATCTCGCTGCAGCATGCATGAAAGGCTGGGTTTTCACGCCGCTCAGCGAGGCCGAAAATGATGCAGTCGCGGAGATTTTCGCGCTGCGAGCGCGCGCAGCATGAAATCACAATGGCCGAGTCGGGCTCAAAGCTGCCATTCGTCTCGCGCCCTGTAACCGTCTGTTCTTTGCTATGTTACAATTCGTAAGAATTGAGAAAACATCAGGCAAAACTTGACGCTGATCTTTCTCGCGTCCCTTATCGGGGCGTTGGCGTTCGGGGATTCAACCCGGACCCGCCATTTCCGGCCCGGGGAGGGGCCGGATGGGGAGGAGAGAGAGATTGGCTCAGACGCAGTCGGGCGCGGACGGGATGGTATCCCTTCCGGCGCTGCTACACCGCAATGTCGCTCAGTTCGGGGATGCCCCGGCCTATCGGGAAAAGGAATTCGGCATCTGGCAATGCTGGACCTGGGCGGAAGCCGCTGCCGAGGTCCGCGCGATGGCGCTTGGATTTCTGGAAATTGGCGTTGAAAAAGGTGACCATATTGCCGTGATTGGCCGCAATCGGCCAGCGCATTACTGGTCGATGGTGGCCGCGCAGATGGTGGGCGCGGTACCAGTTCCACTCTATCAGGACTCTGTGGCCGAAGAGATGGCCTATGTGCTGGAGCACTGTGGCGCGAAATACGTCGTCTGCGGCGATCAGGAGCAGGTCGATAAGGTCATCGAGATTCAGGAAAACCTGCATCAGGTCAAACACATCTTCTATACCGACAAGCGCGGGATGCGGAAATACGACCATTCCCAGATGAACGCGCTGGAGGACATCATGGCCGAGGGCCGCGCAGGCCATCAGCGGTTCGATGCGGAACTGGACAAGCGGACTGCGGCGATCACCTATGATGATACCTGCGTGATGCTTTACACCTCGGGCACCACGGGCAAGCCCAAGGGTGTGGTTCTGTCGAACCGCAACGTGATCGAAAGCGCCAAGAACTCGGCGGAATTCGATCACCTGACCCGGAACGAGGACATCCTGTCCTATCTGCCGATGGCCTGGGTCGGGGATTTCATCTTTTCCATCGGTCAGGCCTATTGGTGCGGTTTCTGCGTGAACTGCCCCGAAAGCGCCGACACGATGATGACCGACCTGCGCGAGATCGGACCGACTTATTTCTTTGCCCCGCCGCGCGTGTTCGAAACCCAGCTGACCAACGTGATGATCCGCATGGAGGATGCGGGTCAGTTCAAGCGGCGCATGTTCCATCACTTTATGGCGCACGCCAAGAAGGTTGGAGGGCTGCTGCTGGACGGTAAGCCGGTGGGTTTCGGCGACCGGCTGAAATACGCGCTGGGCAATATGCTGGTCTATGGCCCGCTCAAGGATACGCTGGGCTATGGCCGGTTCCGCGTGGGATATACGGCCGGTGAGGCGATCGGGCCGGAGATTTTCGATTTTTACCGCTCGCTGGGCATCAACCTGAAACAGCTTTACGGCCAGACCGAGGCTACCGTGTTCATCACTGTTCAACCGGATGGTGAGGTGCGCGCGGATACGGTTGGTGTGCCTGCCCCTGCGGTTGAGTTGAAAATCGACGACAAAGGCGAGATCCACTATCGCTCACCCGGTGTTTTCGTAGAATATTACAACAACCCGGACTCGACAGCCTCGACCAAGGATGCCGAGGGTTGGGTGGCCACCGGGGATGCCGGGTTTATCGAGGAAGGCTCGGGCCATCTGCGGATCATCGACCGTGCCAAGGACGTGGGCAAGATGGCCGATGGGTCGATGTTTGCGCCGAAATATGTCGAGAACAAGCTGAAATTCTATCCCGATATCCTTGAGGTCGTGCTGTTCGGCAGTGGCCGGGATCATTGCGTGGCCTTCATCAATATCGACCTGACCGCGGTCGGCAACTGGGCGGAACGCAACAACGTGGCTTACGCGTCCTATCAGGAACTGGCGGGCCATCCGCGGGTGCTGGAGACAATTCGCAGCCATGTGGAAGAGGTGAACAAGTCCGTGGCAGCGGACGAGATGCTGTCGGGTTGCCAGGTGCATCGCTTTGTCGTGCTGCACAAGGAACTGGACGCCGATGATGGTGAGATGACGCGTACGCGGAAGGTGCGGCGTGGGTTCGTCGAGGAGAAATTCAGCGACATCATCGCGGCGCTGTATGACGGGTCCAAAACCGTCTCGACCACGACCGAGGTGACCTATGAGGACGGCCGCAAGGGGTCGATCAGCGCCACGCTGGAAATCGTGGACGCGCCGGTTGTGCCGGTTGCTCAGCACAAGGTAGCGGCGGAATGAGGGCCGGTCGTACGCCGCTCGACCTGCGGTCATCGCCCCGCCCGCCGTCCCATTATTGCAAAAGTCAGGGAGTGACTGATGCTGGATAGTACTGAAGGATATGTCACCGAAGACGGCCGCAAGATCGGCGGCGTGGTGATGGAAATGAAGAACATCACCCTGCGCTTTGGCGGCGTGGTGGCGATCAAGGATATCTCGTTCGACATTCGCGAGGGTGAGATCCGCGCCATCATCGGGCCGAACGGGGCGGGCAAGTCCTCGATGCTGAACGTGATTTCGGGGTTTTATGTGCCGCAAGAGGGCGAGGTCTGGTTTCATGGGTCAAAACGCCCGCCGATGCGGCCCTATGAGGTGGCGCGGCAGGGCATTGCACGGACGTTCCAGAATATCGCTCTGTTCGAAGGCATGAGCGTGTTGGACAACGTCATGACCGGGCGGCTGAACTACATGAAGACCAACATGTTTCAGCAGGCCTGGTGGAAGGGCAAAGCCGAGGCGGAAGAGGTCGAAAACCGCGAAGCTGTCGAGAAGATCATCGACTTTCTGGAAATCCAGCACATCCGCAAGACGCCGGTCTCGCGGCTGCCCTACGGGTTGAAGAAACGTGTGGAACTGGCCCGCGCGCTGGCGGCCGAACCCAAGTTGCTGCTGCTGGATGAGCCGATGGCGGGCATGAATGTCGAAGAGAAAGAGGACATGAGCCGCTTTATCCTCGACGTGAATGACGAGTTCGGCACCACCATCGCGCTGATCGAACATGACATGGGCGTGGTCATGGACCTGAGCGACCGGGTGGTTGTGATGGATTACGGCAAGAAGATCGGCGACGGCACACCGGACGAGGTGCGCAGCAATCAGGACGTCATCGACGCCTATCTGGGGGTCAGCCATGACTAAGCATCGGACAGACATGAGGAGCGGCGCAGATGCCTGAACAACTCGTATTCGCGATGGAGGTCATCCTCAACGGCCTGATGGCTGGGGTGCTTTACGCGCTGGTCGCGCTGGGCTTTGTGCTGATCTACAAGGCCTCGGGGATTTTCAATTATGCCCAGGGGGTCATGGCCCTGTTCGCGGCGATGACGCTGGTCGGGATCATGAGCGGTCAGGTGCCGTTTGCGCATGTGATCAACGCGACCTTTGGAACGCATGTGCACAAGTTCGGCTGGAACGTGCCGGCGCTGCTGGCGATCATTCTGACCATGGGCGTGATGGTGCTGCTGGCCTGGTGCGTGCAGCGGTTCGTCATGCGTCATCTGGTCGGGCAGGAGCCGATCATCCTGTTTATGGCCACCATCGGTCTGGCCTATTTCCTTGAAGGTGTGGCCGACCTGATGTGGGGGTCCGAGATCAAGACGCTGGATGTGGGCCTGCCGCAGGGGATCAACCTGTGGATCGATGAGACGACTTTTAACATCTTCGGTTACGGCTTCTTCCTCGACAATCTGGACATCGTGGCGACGGTGATCGCGGCACTGCTGGTGGCAGCTCTGGTCGCGTTCAGCCAATACACCAAGCAGGGCCGGGCGATGCGCGCGGTGGCCGATGACCACCAAGCGGCGCTGTCGGTTGGCATTTCGCTGAACTTCATCTGGATCATGGTGTGGTCGGTTGCGGGTTTCGTGGCGCTGGTCGCGGGCATCATGTGGGGCACCAAGTCGGGCGTGCAGTTCTCGCTGTCGCTGATCGCGCTCAAGGCATTGCCGGTGCTGATGCTGGGCGGGTTCACCTCGATCCCCGGCGCCATCGTAGGTGGGCTGATCATCGGTGTGGGTGAGAAACTGTTCGAGTTCGCCATCGGCCCGCTGGTCGGCGGCGCGACCGAGAACTGGTTCGCCTATGTTCTGGCGCTGATTTTCCTGGTGTTCCGTCCGCAAGGACTCTTCGGCGAGAAAATCATCGAGAGGGTGTAGGGCATGGCCAAATTCATCGCCATCATCAACGTGATCGCATGGGCCGGGTTCTGGGCCTTTGGGTACATCGCCATCACCTCGGACGATCTGACGGACGGTCAGCTGACCATCGCGGCGATCCTGGCCTTTGTCGGGCTGATCATGGGTGTGTTGGCCTATCTGAAACTGGTGCGCGCCTCCGAGGCGAGTGGATTTGCCAAAGGGTCCAACCAACTGGACGCTGAGGCCCGCAACAAAGCGCAGGAAGAATGGGGAAAGTAAGACATGTTCTATCGTGAGGCCGGGGATTTCAAAACCTCGTACATTGATGACAGCCAGACCTTCCCGATCAAGTTCGACCGGTATCGGTATTATGTCGTGCTGGCGGTGGCGTTCGGGGTCATTCCGTTCCTGATCAACGACTATCTGGCCAACGCGCTGTTGCTGCCGTTCCTGATCTACGCAATTGCGGCGATCGGGCTGAACATTCTGGTGGGCTATTGCGGGCAGGTGTCGCTGGGCACCGGAGGGTTCATGGCTGTGGGGGCCTATGCCTGCTACAAGCTGATGACCGCATTTCCGGATGTCAGCATGTTCATCCACGTCATTCTGGCTGGAGGGATTACGGCCATCGTCGGCGTGCTGTTCGGCCTGCCAAGCCTACGGATCAAGGGGTTTTATCTGGCGGTGGCGACGCTGGCGGCGCAGTTCTTCCTGGTGTGGCTGTTCAACCGGGTGCCGTGGTTCTACAACTACTCGGCCTCGGGTCAGATCAACGCGCCGGAACGCGATGTGTTCGGCATCATTATCACCGGGCCGAATGCACCTGCCTGGGCCACATACCTGTTCTGCCTGATCTTCCTGACCATCTGCGCCCTGATCGCACGGAACCTGACGCGCGGCACCACCGGGCGCACCTGGATGGCGATCCGCGACATGGATATCGCGGCCGAGATCATCGGGGTGAACCCGCTGCGGGCGAAACTGACTGCCTTTGCCGTCAGCTCGTTCTTTGTGGGTATCGCGGGCGCGCTGTTCTTTGCGGTCTATCTGGGCGCGGTCGAGGTCGGCGAGGCCTTCGGCATTCAGAAATCGTTCCTGGTGCTGTTCATGATCATTATCGGCGGGTTGGGCTCGATCTTCGGCTCGTTCGCGGGGGCGGCGTTTCTGGTGCTGCTGCCTGTGGTGCTGAAAGTGGTCGGCGCCGACTGGCTGGGCTGGCCCACGGATATCGTGGCGCATCTGCAGCTGGTGATCGTCGGCGGGCTGATCATCCTGTTCCTGATCCTTGAGCCGCATGGCCTGGCGCAGCTGTGGCGCGTGGCGAAGGAGAAACTCAGACTCTGGCCGTTCCCGCACTAAGGGGCCGGCCCAATCAGATAACGGGTGCAAAAGCCCGACCCCAACATCGGACCAACCAAGGGAGGAGACACCCGATGAAATTGAAACTGGCAACCGCGGCGCTTGGCGCCCTGATGGCCGCAGGGCCGGCTCTGGCGGATCTGGTGATCCCCGACCTGAGCTATCGCACCGGACCTTATGCAGCCGGCGGCATTCCGTTCTCGGACGGGTATAACGACTATTTCACCCTGCTGAACGAACGCGATGGCGGTATCGGCGGCGTTCCGATCCGCGTGGTCGAGTGTGAAACCGGCTACAACACCGAAAAAGGTGTTGAGTGCTACGAATCCACCAAGGGCGAAGGTGCGCTGGTCTATCAGCCGCTGTCCACCGGCATCACCTATCAGCTGATCCCGAAAGTGACCGCAGACAACATTCCGCTGCACACGATGGGCTATGGCCGGACCTCGGCCAAGAACGGCACCGTGTTCAGCCACGTGTTCAACTACCCGGCCAACTACTGGGACGGGGCATCGGGGGCGGTCAACTATCTGCTCGAGGAAAACGGCGGCGACCTGAGCGGCAAGAAAATCGCGCTGGTCTATCACAACTCGGCCTATGGCAAGGAACCGATCCGCACGCTGGAAGAACTGTCCAAGAAGCACGGTTTTGAGCTGGTGGCGCTGCCGGTTGATCATCCGGGTCAGGAGCAGAAGTCGCAATGGCTGCAAATCCGCCGTGATCGTCCCGACTATGTCCTGATGTGGGGCTGGGGCGTGATGAACCAGGTGGCCGTGCAAGAGGCCGCGAACATTCGCTTCCCGATGGAAAACTTTATCGGCATCTGGTGGTCGGGTTCGGAAAACGACGTTGTGCCCGCTGGTGAGGCCGCCAATGGCTACAAGGCGCTGACCTTCCACAACGTAGGCACGGATTTCCCGGTCTTCGAGGACCTAAAGACACACGTGGTTGATGCGGGCAAAGCCGCAGGCGCGGCTGATCAGGTCGGTACGGTTCTGTACAACCGTGGCCTCTACGCCGCCGTTCTGGCCGCCGAAGCCATCAAGAAGGCGCAGGAGCTTTCGGGCAATGCAGACATTACCGCCGCCGAAATGCGCGAAGGTATGGAAGCGCTTGAAATGACCGAGGCGAAAATGACCGAACTGGGCCTGCCGAACTTTGGTCCGACCTTCTCGGTCTCCTGCGAGAACCACGGTGGCGACGCTCTGGTGGGTGTGACCCAATGGGACGCGGCGAACAAGACCTGGACGATGATCTCGGACTTCAAACCGACCGATGGTGACGTGATCGGCGCGCTGATCGACGAAGACTCCGGAGCCTATGCCTCGGAAAACAACATCGACTCGCGCTGCAACTAAGGCGCTTTGATACACCGGGGCGGCGGTGATCTGCCGCCCCGAACCCCACACTCGCACAAGGACACGCGCAGATGCTGGATGCGGCTCAAAACACCGAAGTTCAGGCGGAAACCCTGCTTGAGGTGAACAATATCGAGGTGATCTACAACCACGTCATCCTGGTTCTGAAGGGTGTCAGCCTGACCGTGCCCAAAGGGGGCATTACCGCTCTGCTCGGCGGAAACGGGGCGGGCAAGACGACGACACTCAAGGCGGTGTCGAACCTGCTGCATTCGGAACGCGGCGAGGTCACCAAAGGGTCGATCAAATACCGTGGCACCAGTGTGCATGAAAGCGATCCGGCCGATCTGGTGGAAAAGGGCGTCATCCAGGTGATGGAAGGCCGCCATTGTTTCGAACACCTGACGGTCGAGGAAAACCTGCTGACCGGCGCCTATACCCGCAAGGACGGCAAGACGGCGATCCAACAGGATCTTGAGCTGGTCTATACCTATTTCCCCCGCCTCAAGGAACGCCGCCGCTCTCAGGCCGGTTATACCTCGGGCGGTGAACAGCAGATGGTGGCGATGGGCCGGGCCCTGATGTCGCGCCCCGAAACGATCCTGCTGGACGAACCTTCGATGGGTCTGGCGCCGCAGCTGGTCGAAGAGATTTTCGGCATCGTGAAGGATTTGAACGAAAAAGAAGGCGTATCCTTCCTGCTGGCTGAACAGAACACCAATGTGGCGCTGCGGTTTGCCCATTACGGATATATTCTGGAATCGGGCCGCGTAGTGATGGATGGTCCGGCGGCTGAGCTGCGCGAGAACCCGGACGTGAAGGAATTCTATCTCGGCATGTCGGATGAGGGGCGCAAAAGCTTCCGCGACGTGCGCTCGTATCGCCGTCGCAAGAGGTGGCTGTAAGCGGATGGAGGATATGGTCATGACGAATTATTACGACGCGCTCGAAACCCGTTCAGCCGACCAGCGTGCCTCCGATCAGGCGCAGGCCTTGCGCGTTCAGCTTCAGCGGGCGCTGTCCGCACCGGGGTTCGAGGCGCATCTGGCCGGTGTGAACACCGACGCTGTTGCCTCGGTTGACGATCTGGTGAAGCTGCCGGTTTTGCGCAAAGCCGATCTGGCGCAGGCGCAGGCGGCGCGGCCACCATTCGGCGGCTTTACGGTCAAACCGGCGCGGCATTTCCACCATGTGTTTCAATCCCCCGGCCCGATCTATGAACCCGGCAGCACCGATCCCGACTGGTGGCGCATGGGGCGGTTCCTGCACGCGGCGGGCGTGGGTCCGGGCGATATTGTCCACAACTGCTTTGGCTACCACCTGACGCCTGCGGGCATGATCTTTGAAAGCGGCGCGCGGGCCGTGGGCGCCGCCGTACTGCCCGCCGGCACTGGTCAGACCGAGCTGCAGGTAACCGCCGCGCGCGACGTTGGCTGCACCGCCTATGCCGGAACCCCGGATTACCTGAAGGTCATTCTGGACAAGGCGGATGAGATGGGCGTGGCACTGGGTTTCAACGTAGCCGTTGTTGGTGGCGGCGCGCTGTTCCCGTCCCTGCGTCAGGAATATGCTGATCGGGGTATCTCGTGCCTGCAATGTTATGCCACCGCCGATCTGGGCAATATCGCCTATGAAAGCCCCGCGATGGAGGGGATGATCATCGATGAGCACATCATTGTCGAGATCGTAACACCGGGTACCGGAACCCCCGTGGCCGAGGGCGAAGTGGGTGAGGTCGTGGTGACCTCGCTGAATCCCGACTATCCGCTGATCCGCTTTGCCACCGGCGATCTGTCGGCGATCCTGCCGGGCCAGTCCCCCTGTGGCCGTACAAATCTGCGGATCAAGGGCTGGATGGGCCGCGCCGATCAGACCACCAAGATCAAGGGCATGTTCGTGCGCCCCGAACAGGTGGCCGCGCTGGTCGACAAGCATGATGAGATCGTCAAGGCCCGAGTCATCGCCGCCCGTCAGGGCGAGATGGACACCATGACCGTTCAGATCGAAAGCCCCCGCGACGACGACGTGGCCTATGCCAAATCGGTGGTCGAAGTGCTGAAACTGAAAGGCGCGATTGAGGTGGTAGCCCCCGGATCGCTGCCCAAGGACGGTTTGGTGATCGAGGATCAGCGCGTTTACGAATGACCCCGAAAAACAGCTCTGCGGCAGTATGTGCCGCAGAATTGTGTCGCCGCCCACTGGTGTTTCTTAGCGTTTTGGTCAATTAAAGGCGGAACCTGCGCCTTAGCCAGTCAAAACCGGAAACATGGCCGAAATCGAATTGTCAGAACATGGAACGCGCCATCGGGGCGTGTTTGGTACCCGGCTGGTCGGCACGGTGGCCTGCCTGGTAGCGACCGCCTGCCTGTTGCCGATGGTGGCGGTTGTTCTGGCGGCGGTGACGGGCGGGACGGACACGATCTCGCATCTGCTGGACACGGTTCTACCGCGCTATGCGCTGACGACGGTGATTTTGGTGGTTCTGGTGGCCGCGGGCACTTTTTCCATCGGCGTGGGTGCGGCGTGGCTGGTGACGATGTGCCGTTTTCCCGGCGTGCGCTTCCTTGAGATCGCGCTGGTCCTGCCTCTGGCGTTCCCGGCCTATGTTCTGGCCTATGCCTATACTTTCATTCTGGATCATCCCGGCATCGTCCAGACCACCCTGCGCGAGGTAACCGGCTGGGGCCCGCGCGACTATTGGTTCCCCGAAATCCGTTCGACCGAGGGCGCGGCAGTGATGCTGATCCTCGTGCTCTATCCTTATGTCTATCTGCTGGCCCGCGCGGCGTTCCTGCAGCAAAGCGCCACCGCTTTTCTGGCCGCCCGCGCGCTGGGCAAAAGCCCGTGGCTGGCCTTCTGGCATGTCTCGCTGCCGATGGCGCGACCGGCGATTGCGGGCGGGGTGCTGCTGGCGATCATGGAGACCATCGCAGATTTCGGCACGGTGGCCTATTTCGGCGTGCAAACCTTTGCCACGGGTATCTACACCAGCTGGTTCTCGATCGGAGACCGCGCCGCCGCTGCACAGCTTGCCCTGTGCCTGTTGGGGTTTGCGCTGGTCATGGCGATGGCCGAGCGGATACAGCGCGGCAAGGCGAAGTATTATCAGGCGGGTAAAAGCCACGCGTCCTTGCCTTCGGCGCAGTTGAAGGGCTGGCAATCGGTGGCGGCGTTCACGCTTTGCGCTGTCCCGGTTTTGCTGGGCTTTTTGCTTCCGGTTTTCATCCTGATCCAGATGGGCCTGCAGTCGGAACAGAATCTGCTGTCGCGGCGCTATATCGGGTTCATCCAGAATTCGCTGACGTTGGCAGGCACCGCCGCCGTGGTCACCGTCTTTGCGGCGATTTGCGTGGGGTTCTTTCAACGGCTGCGCCCCGGCAGGGGATCGGCCACCGCTGGTTATCTGGCGCGGTTGGGATATGCGGTGCCAGGCGGGGTGATCGCGGTGGGACTGATGGTGCCGTTTGCCAGCTTTGACAACGCGCTGGATGCGTGGATGCGGCAGAATTTCGATATCTCGACCGGGCTGTTGGTGACGGGGTCGATCTGGTTGCTGATCGCGGCCTATATGGTGCGTTTTCTGGCCGCCGCGCTCAGCGCCTATGAAGGCGGGCAGAGCACCGTTCACGCCAATATGGACGCCGCCGCGCGGTCTTTGGGTCAGACGCCCTTGGGTACGTTACGCCGGGTGCACCTGCCGATCCTGACACCGTCGCTGCTGACCGCACTGCTGATCGTCTTTGTCGACGTGATGAAAGAGCTTCCCGCCACCCTGATCATGCGCCCGTTCAACTTTGACACATTGGCGGTGCAGGCCTATCGGCTGGCCTCGGATGAGCGGCTCGAAGGGGCGGCCGTACCTTCGCTGGTGATCCTTGCGGTGGGGCTGTTGCCGGTGATTCTGATCTGTCGTCAGGTCGGGCGGCGTTAGGTCACGATCGACCAAAAAAACCACACCTTGTCGTGCTCGGGCTTGATTCAAACGCGTTTTCCGGCAAGGCTGAGGGTATGAACATGCAGCCTCCCAGCCGGTTTTCTGCTAACTCGGCACAGATGCCCGTCGCGTTCGACCGGCGCGAGATGTCCCATATCCTGTCCGTCTATGGCCGGATGGTCGCCGCCGGAGAAATGCGCGATTACGGTATTTCGAACCTTAAGGATATGGCGGTTTTCTCTATCTTTCGCCGTACGGCCGAGCATCCGATCTACCGGGTCGAGAAACATCCGCGTCTGCGGCAAAGACAGGGGATGTACTCGGTGATCGGCATGGATGGCCGCATCCTGAAACGTGGCCATGACCTGCGCACCGTGCTGCGGGTGCTGGAGCGCAAGCTGATCCGCTCGGTCGACCTTGATTAAAACCTTTTGTGGGATGTAACGGGGCCGTCACCCTGTTCCAGAATGCGCGCGATTGCCTGATCTATCGGCTCGAATGTCACGTCCATGTGATAGGCATTGGCGTGCAGCAGCATGTTGTCGTCATAGACCCAGGCGACATGGCCTTTCCAGAACAGCAGATCGCCGTGTTTCGGTTCTGTGCCTGCGGGCAGGGCCTGGCCCAGCTCCCGTTCCTGATCGCCGCTGTCGCCGGGGCAGGGGATGCCGCAGGCCAATAGCCCGGCCTGTACCAGACCCGAGCAATCCAGTCCGAACCGGCTGTTGCCACCCCACAGATAAGGCGTGCCCAGAAACATCTCGGCCACGGCGACCGGATCGGTCAGATGGGTGGCGTTGAGCTTGGCGTGAACGGCGGGGATGAAGCCCAGTTCCGTTTCCAGAAACCTGTTCTGTTCCGACAGAACCTGAACCCTGCTGCCGAAACTCAGCGAGACCCGGTCGGGGCTTTTCATATCCGGTTCCGCATAGGCATGGGTGGCCGGGGCGGTGATCCAATGGGTATCGGCAACCGGCGCTCCCAACTGGTCCGAGGCGACCCAGCCAGAGTAGCCGTCTTTGTCCGCGGTGATCCGGCTCCAGCCGCCCTGGGTTTCTGTCACCGTGACGGCGTCGCCAAACAAAAGCTGCCGGTCCCGCGGCCCATCGGGGTGGCGCAGCAGGTTGACCACGGGGTTTATGATGCGCTGTTGGGTCATAGGTCCAGAATCTCGGGCAGGGCGGTCAGCAGCGCGCGCGGGCCTTGGCCAAGTCCGCCTTTGCTGCGGCCCGGCGCTTTGCTGGCTTGCCAGGAATAGATGTCGAAATGCATATAGCGGCTGTCGCCCACAAACCGGCGCAGGAACAGCGCGGCGGTGATCGATCCTGCAAACCCGCCCGAGGGCGCGTTGTCCAGATCGGCAATGCCCGGTTCGATCATCGCCTCATAGGGATTGTGGAACGGCATTCGCCAGACCGGATCGGCGGCCTGTCGCGCGGCTCGCGACAGCGCCTCGGCGGCACCGTCGTCATCGGTGTAGAACGGCGCCAGATCGCCGCCAACGGCCACCCGCGCTGCGCCGGTCAGCGTGGCCATCGAGATTACCAGATCGGGGGCGCCCTCATCCGCCAGAGTCAGCGCGTCGGCCAGCACCAGCCGTCCCTCGGCATCGGTGTTGTTGATCTCGACCGTCAGACCCTTGCGCGAGGTCAGGATGTCACCGGGCCGAAAGGCGTTTCCGGCGACCGAGTTCTCAACCGCCGGGATCAGCACCCGCAGCTGCAATGGCAGCTTCAGCGCCATGATCATCCGCGCCAGACCCAGCACATTGGCCGATCCGCCCATGTCCTTTTTCATCAATGCCATCGAGTTGCCGGGCTTCAGGTTCAGCCCCCCGGTATCGAAACACACGCCTTTACCGACCAAAGTCAGCTTGCGGCCGGAACCGCCCCAGTTCATCTCGATCAGGCGTGGTTCCTGCGCGGCGGCGCGGCCAACGGCGTGGATCATCGGAAAGTTCTGGTCCAGCAGGGCCTGCCCCTTGATCACGTTGCACGTGGCGCCGAATTCCTGTGCCAGCGCCTCGGTGGCGGCTTGCAACTGGTCCGGGCCCATATCTTCGGTAGGCGTGTTGACCAAATCGCGGGTCAGGGCCTCGGCCTGGGCCAGAACCTCGATCCGCGCCGCGTCGATCCCTTCCGGGGCAACCAGACGGGCCTTGGCCCCGGATTGGGCGGCATAGCGATCAAACGCATAGCCGGTCAGAAGCCAGCCCAGACATTCGATGGCCAGCGCATCCGCAGGCACGCCCGACGCGATGTGATAGGTGCCTTCGGGCAGGGATTCGGCGGCGGCGGCCAGCGGAAACCGCTTGCGCGCGCGACCTTCGGCTTTGCCATAGCCTGCCACGGCAAATTGCGGCGTTCCTTCCGGACCGGGGATCAGCGCGACCTGCCCCAGCGCGCCGGTAAAGTCGCTGGCTTGCACCCAGTTCGACACGTGATCCGGCAGGCCCGTCAGCCAGTCATCCAGATCGGGTTGCGCGATGACGTGCAGCGGCAGCGAGGGGTCAGAGGGTGATGCAAAGGACAGGGTCATGGAAATCTCGGCTGGTTCGGTTTGCGCCCAGCCTATCCGTCCACGGCCCGTCCGCAAGCCCTGTCAGACGGAAAGATCCTGCTGATCCCAGATCACGGTCAGCGATTTCTCTCCGACCCGGATCAGCCGCGACAGGGTGGCGCCGGTGGCCACCGCGTCGCCTGTATCCACGGTCTGCGCCACATCCCCGGCAACCCGCGCCAGCGCGACCATGCCGATCTGGTCCGCGATTGCCACCAGCGAGCGCGCGCATTTGCGCAGCCCCGCCCAATCGCGCTGCCGCCAGAACCGTTCGCAGTTCGACAGGCGCACGGCCAGTTCCTCGACCGTTCGGCACAGAACATCCAGCGCGTTCTTATCGCCCAGTTGGCGGTACAGCCCGCTCAACTGGTCAAGGTCCAGCCGGACGGTTTCCTTGTGTTCAAGCGTGAGTATCTTTTCCACCACGTTCACCCCAATTCTCTATGCCCCCACGGCATGGATCGACTTTGATCGCGAATTCCTTTGCAAAACCTTGCATCTGCGCAGGATAATTGCTCGAATTTTCTGCGAATTCGGGGTAGAGCAGCCCTTAGGAACTCGAAAAAGTGGACAGAAGAATGGACTTAGCGAAACCTCTGCCGGGCTATTTGGTCAAACGGTATCACGGCTGGAAAGCCACCACCTATTCCGAAAATCAGGTCTGGTTCCGCCGCCTTGCAACCGAGGGGCAGCGCCCGCGTGCGATGGTGATATCGTGTTGCGACAGCCGCGTGCATGTGACCTCGATGTTCGGGGCGGATCAGGGCGATTTCTTTATCCACCGCAACATCGCCAATCTGGTGCCGCCTTACGCGCCTGACGGCGATCACCACGGCACCAGTGCGGCAATCGAATACGCCGTGACTGCGCTGAAGGTGGCGCATCTGATCGTGCTGGGCCATTCGCAATGTGGCGGGGTTCAGGGCTGCATCGACATGTGCAAAGGCCAGGCCCCGCAGCTGGAAGCCAAGGACAGCTTTGTCGGACGCTGGATGGATATTCTGAAGCCGAAATACGAGCTGGTGGCCGATATCGAGGACAGTGTCGATCAGGCGCGTCAGTTCGAACGGCAGGCGGTTGTCGCCTCGCTCGAGAACCTGATGACCTTCCCGTTTGTGTCTTCGGCGGTGCAGGACAGCTCGCTCAGCCTGCATGGGCTGTGGACCGATATCGGCGAGGGCGGGCTGCAATGTTATGACCCGCAGGACAAGAAATTCGTGGTCGTCTGACCCGTCGGAACAGTCCGTGGATTTGACAAGCGCGTGATCAGGTCTCTGATTCCGCGCTATTTTTTGTTATAGTCGCCTTATCCGGGTTTGGATCGGGGACGTCTCATGCGATTCATCAAACGCATTCTTCTGGCTCTGCTTGTGCTTGTATTGCTGCTGATCGGGGTTTCCTACCTGTTGCCCGGACGGGCCGAAGTGGCGCGCAGCATTGTCATCGACGCCCCGCCCGCTGCCATCTTTCCCTATGTAAATTCGATGCAGGAGACCGAGAAATGGTCGCCCTGGCTGGAACGCGATCCCGCAACGCAACTGACCTATAGCGGCCCCGCGACCGGGGTGGGCAATACCCTGAACTGGAGTTCCGAGCATCCGCAGGTCGGGACCGGAACGCAGAAGATCATTGAAAGCATCCCCGATCAGGCGGTCAGAACGGCGCTGGATTTCGGGTCGATGGGCACCGCCACGGCGTCGTTTGATCTGGTGCCCGAAGGTGACCGGACGCAGGTGACCTGGGGATTCGTCACTGATCTGGGCCTGAATCCGATGGCGCGGTGGATGGGGCTGATGATGGATGAATGGGTCGGCGGCGACTACGAACGGGGCCTGTCCAATCTGAAAGTGCTGGTCGAAACGCAGGGTTAGCGGACATCGCCCCTGGGTAAGTCCCAGCATCAGAATGGAAAATCAGCAAAGGCGCTAAAAAATGTCCAGTTTGCATCAGGCGGGTCTGCCGCTTGATCCCGATCTGATCCGCGAGGGCGCCCGGACGCGCGAAGACGATGCCGTGCAGGCGATGGTGCTTATGCAGCAGGATCTGCCGTCCACCGCGATTGTCATTGCCGCCGATCTGGCCGCGTTGGGGTTCTGTGCAACCGCGCGGGATCTGGGGATTGAGATCGGCCGGGACGTCTCGGTCATCGGCTATGACGGCATTCCGGAATACCGCTATGCGCGCCCCGCCGACCATCACCGACGACCCGACCTTGCGCGATCTGGCGGGCAAGACCGGCGTTGTGACCAAACTGTCCGGCCCATCCAACCCCGATGGTGCGGCATGGGGTGACGTGCGCTACTTTGGCATCACTAGCGACGCGGCGATGGAGTTCGTGAAATACGCCATGGATCAGGGCTATACCCAGACACTGGCGATTGCGCCCGAGGGCAAGTTCCCGGTCCGTCGCGGCGATGCCGACAACCCGTTCCGCGTCGCCGACCTGACCATGAGCGTCACCACCCTGCACGCCTTTGACGCCCGCGATGCACGTGCGGGTGAATGGCTAAAAAACATCTCTAACACGAGCTATTTGTGCTGGTATGGGGGGATGACTCTCCGCAGATGTTGGGCTGCGTGAAAACCGTTCTGACCACCGTGCCGCATCCGATCTCCAGCTATGACCCAAACATGCCCAAGTTTGATGAGCGTCGCTATTGGCGCGGGCCGACCTG
The DNA here is from genome assembly GCF_049195285.1 of Ruegeria sp. MALMAid1280. Taxonomy (NCBI): domain Bacteria; kingdom Pseudomonadati; phylum Pseudomonadota; class Alphaproteobacteria; order Rhodobacterales; family Roseobacteraceae; genus Ruegeria; species Ruegeria sp. MALMAid1280. Next base: position 59,692 of record NZ_JBMIRT010000046.1, read on the forward strand.
GGCCTTCATGAACATGCTGACAGAGTTCGGGCTGGCGGGAATGGGCCACGGCGTCGAGGCCGAAGCCCTGCGTCTGAATACTGACCGTCTGAGCGCAGGCCACGGCTTTTCCGAATATTGCGGCCCGATCACCGGCAACCCGGCCAGGGGCAATTCGTTTACGTGGACTGCCACCGTCTGGCTGCATTGAGCCGGGAGGAACTGAAGGGCAGCATTGAGATCATTCTGTCGATAAATGGTTCGGCGACGTGCAGGCGAACAAAGGCATCGACTTGCAGATCGCAGAAGGGGAGTTCGTCGGCCCCTCGGGCTGTGGCACATCCGCCTTGTTGCGGATGATTGGCGGGCCCGAGGATATCTCGCGCGGGTCGCTTCTGATCAACGGGAACGACGTCACCGATCTCCCGCCCTTGAGACGCGGGCTGACGATGGTATTTCAGTCCTATGTGCTGTGCCCGCGCCTGACCGTGGCAATGAACATGGGTTTCTCGCTGAAAGTGGCGGGCGTTTCCAAGGCCGAGATTGCCGAGCGTGCGGGCATCGGGCGTTCGATCGGGCGCGACCCCACGGCATTCCTGTTTGACGAGCCACTGTCTAACCTCGGCGCCGCCCTGCGGGTCGAGATCCGGTACGAGATTGCCAAGTTGCACCAAAGCCTCAATCGCACCATGATTTACGTGATCCACGATCAGGTCGAGGCAATGACGCTCGCCGACCGAATCGTGGTGCTGGAGTCGGCAAAACCGCGCAGGTCTGTACGCCTCGTGAGCTATACGAGCGCCCCGCCAACCTGTTCGTGGCGCAGTTCATCGGCAGCCCGAAGATGAACGTGTTGCCCTGCACCGTCTCCGGAGACCAGTTCCAGTTGGAAAACGGCGGCAGCGGACCGTTCGACCGCACCGGCACGGCCACGATGCTGGGCATCCGCCCGGAACATATCAGCGTGGTCGAACCCGGCGCGGGTCACAGCGACGGCATGGTCGAGGTGGTCGAATACCTGGGTGCCGATATGTTCGTCATTGTCGATTGCGGCACCGAGGAGAAAGTCACCGTCCGCCTTGGCGGCGATACCGAGATCAAGGCTGGTGCAAAGATCGGTCTGCACTTTGCGCCGGAAAAGCTCCAGTTTTTTGATGAGGAGGGGCAGGCGTTGTAAGCGACATTGGGGTGGTGCGGCGAACTATCGCGTCATCCCAATTATGGATTGAACGTGTAACTTACGTCGAAAGTAGATGCCGCAGGACCAGCCGTCAAAAATGTCCCGCCATCTTCGAGCAGATTGTGTACCCAACCAAACCCGTCTGAGTTCATTAAATAGTCAGTCTTCGAAATGCCTATGGATCCCATCGTCGTTTCGATCGCGATGCTGGTGAACCTGCTATATTCGTAGACCTTCATCAAAAACGGCGAATACTCACTAACCCCATGTTTTTCGAACTGTCCTTTGTACTCCGATGCTGCGCTGCAAAGGTCCGTGATTTCGAGCTCTTTGAGTTGCGTTTTCGTTTTGTCACCTGAAACGACCAATAGGTCGTACAAACACGTATCCTTAAACGAACAGTCCTTCGAAGAGGTCAATTTGATCGGGTAGAATTCTGGAAAACTGACAGTTGAGCCATCCTCTGATTGGTTGATCACGATCTGCCCGGTGGCACAAAGGTCTTGTGCAGAAGCTGTGCCGGCTAGGAAAGAGGTTACAACCGGCGCAAGCAGCGCGCGCAGAAAAATTCCAGCGTTTCCGAAATTCATCAGAGCTTTCTAACCTTCGCCTTTCCGATACAGAATGCCAAGAAATAGAGACCGAAGAATACGACGATAGTCAATTCAACAACGTCTGATTTCAAATTTCCTTAGCCACAAATAAAAACCCCGCCGACGGTGCGACGGGGTTATAATGATCTTCTGAGTGTCAGCCTCAGCCCTTTTTCAGAACCTCACGGCCCAGCAGTTCGGCGATCTGGACGGCGTTCAGGGCGGCACCCTTGCGCAGGTTGTCCGAGACGCACCACAGGTTGATACCGTTTTCAACGGTCGAGTCCTGACGGATGCGGCTGATGAACGTGGCGAAATCGCCCGCGCATTCGATCGGCGAGACGTAGCCACCGGGCTCGCGCTTGTCGATCACCATGATGCCCGGTGCCTCGCGCAGGATGTCGCGGGCTTCGTCTTCGTCTAGGAATTCTTCGAACTCGATGTTCACGGCCTCAGAGTGGCCGACGAAGACCGGAACGCGGACGCAGGTGGCTGTGACCTTGATCGACGGATCGACGATCTTTTTGGTTTCCACAACCATCTTCCACTCTTCCTTGGTCGAGCCGTCTTCCATGAAGACGTCGATCTGCGGAATGACGTTGAAGGCGATCTGCTTCTGGAACTTGTTCGGCGGCACGTCCGTGGTTGGGTTGTAGACCGCTTTGGTCTGATCCCACAGCTCATCCATGCCGTCTTTGCCTGCACCCGATACCGACTGATAGGTCGACACGACAACGCGTTTGATCCTGGCGCGGTCATGCAGCGGCTTCAGCGCGACAACCATCTGCGCGGTCGAGCAGTTGGGGTTGGCGATGATGTTCTTGTTTTTATAGTCGTGGATCGCCTGCGGGTTACATTCCGGCACGATCAGCGGAATCTCCGGGTCATAGCGATAGAGCGAGCTGTTATCGATCACCACGCAACCCGCCGCCGCCGCTTTGGGGGCGTAGACCTTGGTCGCGTCCGAGCCGATGGCGAACAGTGCCATGTCCCAGCCGGTGAAGTCGAAAGTGTCGATGTCCTGGGTCGTCAGTGTCTTGTCGCCGAAGCTTACTTCGGTTCCCAGCGAACGGCGGCTTGCCAGCACGGCAAGTTCATCGACCGGGAACTGGCGTTCCGCCAGGATGTTCAGCATTTCGCGGCCCACGTTACCCGTGGCGCCGGCGACAACGACGCGATAGCCCATTTCATGTCTCCAAAGTTAAGGACGCGCGTTCATAGCCGCGTTGCAGCGAAGAAAAAAGAGTTTTCGGGGTATATTTGCCGCAATGACACCGATTTTACGCGGCAAATGGCGTCAGGCGTCGTTCAGAAGCCTCTCGTAGAGCGCCACAAGGGTCCTGGCCTCACCATTGATGTCGAAATTCTGTTCGACATGGGCGCGGGCGGCGATGCCGGATTGAGTCAGGGAATCGCGGTTCGCGAGCATTTCGGCGGCAGCATCAGCCAGGGCGGGGATATCACCGGGCTCGACCACGCGGCCCAGCGACGGCTCGGTGACGATCTCGGAAAACGCGCCCACATTGGTGGCTACGACCGGTACGCCGCAGGCCATTGCTTCCAATGGGGTGAGGCCGAACCCCTCCCACCGTTGCGGGGCGATGAACAGGTCCAGCACCTGATACCACTCGGCGATCTGGTCCACGGTGACCTCGGGCATGAACAGGATGCGGTCGGACAGGCCCGCCTTGGCGACCTTGTCCTTGAGTTCGGCCAGAAAGGTGGTGTGTTTCTCGGTGGCGCGGCCCATGACGATGCCGTGCACGTCGTCGAGGCGCCCGCACAGGTCGATCATCGCGTCAACAAAAGCGTCGGTTCCCTTCTGATGGCGGATGCGGCCATAACAGCCCAGCAACAGGCCGTCCGGCAGGCCCAGTCGCGACCGAATGGCCGCCTTATCCTCGGGCGGGGTGAAATCCTGCAGGTTGATGCCATGCATAATCACCTGCGCGTCGCGCTCCAGATATCCGGCCGTCTTGCGCGAGGTGGCGACCACCGCGTCCATCTTCTCGATCAGCCACTTGGTATAGCCAGTGTGGGCGCGCTGCGAGGCGCTGGTGAACAGCAGTTTCAGCCGCAGCCGCAGTATGTTGCGCAGGAACAGGCCCAGCAGCATTTCGGTATTGCGGCGGGCGTGCCAGACGCGCAGGGTTTTGCGCGACAGAAAGGGCAGGCGGCTCAGCGGGATATGCGGGATGTCTTCGGGTAGGCCCGGCCCGGTCGCGGCGATGTCGATCCATTGCACCTGCAGCGGCACCAGCCGGGCAATCGTCGCGGTCACGCCCGAAAGCCGGCGTTTCAGATTGGGGGCAATGACGCGCGGGTCGGACATGGGCTCTCCTGACGGTTCCAGCGTCAGTCAACGCTGTCACGGCTGAATAGATAGATCACGCAGCCAATGGCAAGCGTGACCGCGAAAAAGCCGAATATCGCTGTGTAGGGCGCGGTCGGGCTGATGTCCACCGTGGCCGCATGAATGCGACCGGTGACGAATTGCGCGATGCCAACACCGCCAATGCCAAAGAGGTTCAGCAGGGTCATGCCACGCCCGACCAGATGCGGCGCCACAAAGGCGCGGCCATGAGCCATAATGACCGGAAAGCTGGCCCCCATGAAGCCGATCACCGCCATCAGCACCACCGACAGCCAGACCGCGCTGTTGATCCACAGGCACAGAAGGACCAGCGCCACCGTGCCCAGCGCATTGCCCCCGAAGATCACCCATTTCCGCGTGCCCAGCATCCGGTCGAGCGGGCCATAGGCAAAGGTTCCGGCAATCATCGCCGCCCCCATGATCAGGGTCGCGGTACCGATCTGCGTGGTGCTGAGGGCGAAGATATCACTCAGATACGGCCCGGCCCACAACCCGCGTGTGGCCGCCGCGGGCGCATAGGCCACCAGCATCAGCGGCAGGATCGCCCAGAGCGCGGGTTCCTTCAGCAAGTCCAGAACGGATCCCCGTTGCTCGGTCTCGACCCGTTTGGGGTCATGCACGGTGACCCAGATGCCCAGTGCAATGGCACCCGAGAACAGCGCCAGCCCCCACATCGTCGCGCGCCATCCCATCAGCTCGACTGCCAGCGCGGTGGGGTAGGAGGCCACCAGATTGCCCACCGAGCCCACGCCCAGCATCACCGCGGCCAGCGTCGCAAACCGTGCGGGCGGGTATTCCCGCGCAAAGATGTAGTAAGACGCCATCAGCACTGGAGAGCACCCGATCCCGATCAACCCCATCGCGATGGCAATGTGAAGCGGTGTGCTGGCCACGGCGAACAGTGCCGCACCGCCCGCGCCGCCGACCAGTAGCAACACCGCTGCTGTCAGGCGCGGCCCGATCTGATCCAGTGCCCAGCCCACCGGCAACTGCATTGCTGCAAAGACCAGAAACCAAAGCCCCGAGGCAAAGGCCAGATCCTCGGGCGTGGCGCCGATATCGCGGCCCAGATCGACGCTCAGCACCGCCAGAAAGGCGCGAAAAAACTGGCTGAGCACGTAGCCCAGGCACAAGACCACCAGACCTGCCTTCATGAACCGCCCCTTCCTGCCCAGGTTGCGCAGAAATGCTTGGCACGTCCCGGTGCGCCACACAAGCTTGTGTGCTATACTGCTTTCACCGGACAGCGTTCACATTCGGGCTATCTGTTCCAATACCCATCACCCCGAGGTGCCGATGAAAGACGCACAGGCCGCCTTTTATGACAGCCTTCCCCGACAGCGGGACTTTACAAGCCTGGCGCAGCCAGCGCGATTTACACCCGTGCCGGGTGACTGGGCGCTGGGCGTGGCCGATATCGTCGATTCCACCGGTGAGATTGCGCGGGGTCGCTACAAGACCGTCAACATGGTGGGCGCGGCGGTGATCTCGGCCATGATCAACGCGTTGAAGGGGCAGGAGTTTCCCTATGTCTTCGGCGGCGATGGCGCCGGGTTTGCCATCCCCGCCAGCGCTGTGGATGCCGCCCGCACAGTACTGGCCGAGCTGCGGCGCTGGGCCGACGAAGAGTTCTCGATCGCGCTGCGCGGCGCATTGGTGCCGGTGTCCGAAATCCGTTCGGCCGGCCGGGATTTGCGGGTGGCGCGCTATGCGCCCTCGGACGGTGTGGATTATGCCATGTTTTCTGGCGGCGGGCTGGCTTGGGCCGAAGCGCAGATGAAGTCCGGCGCGTTCGAAGTGCCGCCGGCCGAGCCGGGCGCGCTGCCTGATCTGACCGGCCTGTCCTGCCGCTGGGCCAACAGCAAGGCGCGTCACGGTCAGATCGTCTCGGTGGTGATCCAGCCGACGCAGAAAGCAACCGAGAGCGACTTTGCCGATCTGGCGCGATCGGTTCTGACCGCCTCGGAACGGTTGGAGCGCGCAGGCCACCCGGTGCCGGAAAACGGCCCGCCGATCAGCTGGCCGCCGCCGGATGTCGAGTTGGACGCCCGTGTCTCGCGCGCGGGGCGCAACCTGCTTGGGCAGAGGATCAAGCTGCTGGGGCAAAACCTGCTGATCGCGTTGTTGTTCAAGACCGGCAAGCGGTTGGGCGAGTTCGATCCCGGGCACTACAAACACATGGTCAGCCGCAACGCCGATTTCCGCAAATTCGATGACGGGCTGAAGATGACGCTGGATTGCGACCCGTCCACGCTGAAGCAAATCAGGATCATGCTGGAACAGGCGCGCGAACAGGGTAAGGTCCGCTATGGGCTGCACGCACAGGACGAGGCGATGATGACCTGCTTTGTGCCCTCGGCCATGCGGGACGACCATGTGCATTTCGTCGACGGGGCCTCGGGCGGTTACGCACAGGCTGCCGCCGGGATGCAGGGCTAGGGCGCTATTTCGCTTTCCATTTTGCCGCCAGTTCCCGCGCGGCTTGCGCCAGCAGCATCACATCGATCCCCACCGCCAGAAACTGCGCGCCCATGTCCAGATAGGCCTGGTTGGCGTCGTCATTGGTGCCCAGAATGCCGGGCGCTTTGCCCGCAGCTTTGATCCGCGCAATGGCATCGGCGATGGTGGCGCGCACCTCGGGCGCGGCGCTGTTGCCCTGAAAGCCCATATCGGTGGACAGGTCCGCAGGGCCGATGAACACGCCATCGACGCCCTCGACCTGCAGAATGTCGTCCAATGCCGCCATCCCGGCGCGGTTTTCCACCTGCACCAGCAAGCAAATCTGTTCATCTGCGGTCTGAATGTAATCTGTGACCGAGCCATAGCCCGTGGCCCGCGCCGCGCCGGCTCCGACCCCACGCAGCCCTTCGGGCGGATAGCGGCAGGCCCGCACGAGGTTGCGCGCCTGATCGGCACTGTTGACCATGGGCACCAGAATGGTTTGTGCGCCGATATCCAGCACCATCTTGATCAATGCCGTATCACCCACAGGTACCCGCACCACCGGATGCGAGGGGCTGGCGGCCAGCGCCATCAACTGATCCCGCAGCGAACGGATGTCATTCGGCGCGTGTTCCCCGTCGATCACCAGCCAGTCGAACCCGGCGGTGCCCATGATCTCGGCCGCGACGGGCTCGGCAAAGCTGCTCCAACAACCAACTAGGCGTTTGCCACTTGTTAGAGCCTGTTTGAATGTGTTTGTGGGCGCAGCCATTTGGGAACCTCTATGACAGGGAGCGAGCGATTTCGGTGATGACATCATAGGCCATGCGAACGTCATCCTCGGTGGTTTCGAACTGACCGGCCTGAAAGCGGATCACCAAGTCCCCATCGACACGGGTCTGAGTCAGATAGATCCGGCCATCATCGTTGATCGCATTGACCAGTTGCAGGTTCAGATCGTCCAGATCGGTATGTCCCTCCGGCGTGTAGCGGAAGGTCCATAGCGACCACATCGGCGGGGTGACAATCTGGAAATCCGGCGCGTTCGCCAGCCGGTCATGCAGGTCCACGGACCAGTTCACATGGTTGCGCAGCCGTTCGCGCAACCCCTCCAGCCCATAGGCGCGCAGCACGAACCACAGTTTCAGTGCCCGGAACCGGCGGCCCAGAGGCACCGACCATTCGGAATAGTTGATGATCCCGTCCTTGCCGTGGGTCTTGAGGTATTCCGGGCTGATCGCCAGCGTTTGCACCAGATCATCAGGGTTTTTCAGGAAATGCGCGCAGCAGTCGAACTGCACGCCCAGCCATTTATGCGGGTTGAACACGATGCTGTCGGCCTGCGCGATCCCGGGCCAGTAATGGTGGTATTCCGGACAGATCATCGCCGAACCGGCCCAGGCGGCGTCTACATGGGAATACAGCCCGTATTTCTGCGCGATCTTCAGGCATTCATCCACCGGATCGGTTGCCCCGGTGCCGGTTCCTCCGACACATAGAATAATGCCCGCGGGCTGTAGGCCAGAGTCTAAATCAGCTTGAATCGCCGTTTCCAGCGCCTCGGGGTCCATGCCGCGCCAGTCGTCCTTGATCGGGATACGCACCAGATTGTCCTGTCCGATCCCGGCCACCCAGATGGCGCGATCCACCGAGGTATGCACCTCGGCCGAGCAATAGACGCGCAGCGGTTTCTGCCCGAACAAACCCTGCTGGTTTCCCTGCCAGCTCAACGCCTTTTCCCGCATGGTCAGCACCGCCGCTAGTGTCGCAGAGGAGGCGGAGTCCTGTATGACGCCGGCAAACCCCTCGGGCAGGTCCAGCGCCTGGCGCAGCCAGTCCATCATCCGCGTCTCCATCTCGGTCGCGGCGGGTGAGGTCTGCCACAACATGCATTGCGGTGCGATGGCGCTGGTCAGGAACTCGGCCAGAACCGAAGGGGGCGACGTGTTCGCGTTGAAATAGGCAAAAAACCGGGGATGTTGCCAATGGGTAATCCCCGGCATCACGATGTCTTCGAAATCGCGAAAGATATCCTCCATCGGTTGCGCCTGTTCTGGTGGACGGGTGGGCAGAGCGTCCAGAATCTCGCCCGGCTCGGTCCGGGCGCGCACGGGTTTGTCCCCAACTGTCAGGTGATAGTCCTGGGCCCATTCGGTGATCTTCTTGCCCCAGTAGGTGAACTCGTCCCACTTCATGCCAAACCTCGGATATCTGTCAGACCCGGATTTTCCCCAGGCTGAATTTCTTCATTGTGCCAGTCATGGCTATTCAGCGCCAAAGGTCAATATTAATTGCTATGTTTACTAAATTTGAATTACACTGACCCAAAGCGCGCCAACTCGAAAGACTCTAATAAGGGCAACAGGTAACATTACAACGAGGAATAGATTGGCCCGTTGCAGTATCGCGTGAATTCGGTGAAAATTCCTTATGACCAATGAAGTACCATTGACGTCACGTTCGTTGCCCATTGCACTTCTTCGGGCCAGGGAACGGGTCATGGGACCCATTCGCAAGATGCTGGCGAATGCCGGTGTCACCGAACAGCAATGGCGCGTGCTTCGCGTCCTGGACGAGGAAGGCCCGCAAGAGCCGACCCATATCGCGGACCGGGCGTGCCTGCTGTTGCCCAGCCTCACCCGCATTCTGCAAAAGCTCGAGGCCAAGGGGCTGATTGTCAGGGAAACCCATCCCGGCGACAAGCGCAGGCAGATCGTCGATATCTCGGCCAGGGGAAAGCAGATTATCCATGACAACATTCAGGTGACCATTCATCTGGCCGAGGATTTGCGCACCAAGCTGGGCCCGGAACGGCATGAGGCGCTGCTGGATTTGTTGACTGAACTGCGCAACCTGGAAACGTGACACCCTACAATCGAACCCCGCCGGAGACAGGCATTCTCTCCGGCGGGGTGGCCAGACATGTACTGGATTATGGGCCTGGCCCGAGGCCGGTTGCGCCGGATAGGTTCCGACGGTCCGGCCTGCGCTTCGGAAAACGTGCCGGTTCGAAATAAACCGGCTCTCTGGCGCAAAGTCTTTGGGGGTAAAGTCTTTGGCCGTAGTTCTCCGAAATATTCGCATCCGATAACACCGCTTGGTTCGCGGGTTTGCGGGATGTCTTTACGTCCAGACGGGTGCATGTTTACCCGTCGTCCTTGCGAGCGGTGGCCAGAGCGCGCCGAACCCCGAATTACCGGCGTCTTTTGCTCTGCCATTGCTCAACTTAGAACTGTCGCGGTGTTTTCCAAGGCTGGACGCCCGGATTGTGATCGGGCCGTGCTCGGGTTTTTGCGATTTTTGCAGCATGTTACCGGATCGTGGCTGTACCGGGTGCCTTGTACCGCCCGAATGCGGCACTAAGATGCGGGCTGGCTGAAACAAAAGGGGGCCGCGATGCCAGACACTGTGTTTTCTTTACCCGAGCCGGTTGCGATTCCGGTTCAGGGGCAGCAGGCGGCGTATCCGGTGGGCCGGATTTTCTGTGTCGGGCGCAACTATGCGGCGCACGCGGCCGAGATGGGGCACGAGGTCGATCGTGAGACTCCGTTCTATTTCACCAAATCCGCCCCAAACGCGGTCCTGACCGGGGCAATCGTGCCGTATCCGCCGGGTACCGGAGATTTTCATCACGAGATGGAACTGGCTGTGGCCATCGGCAAACCCGCCTTCCGCGCCACCCGCGCGCAGGCCTGGGATGCGGTCTATGCCTATGGCTGTGCGCTGGACATGACGCGCCGCGATCTGCAGATTCGCGAGCGCAACAAGCAGCGCCCCTGGGATCTGGGCAAGGATCTGGAGGCCGGAGCGGTTTTTGCGCCGCTGACCCGTGCAGAGGATTGGTCGCCGGAAGGGAATACCCGCATCCATCTGAGCGTGAATGGCGAGGTTCGTCAGAACGCCATGCTGAGTGAGTTGATCTGGAAGATTGACGAGATCATCAGCCATCTGTCCGGTTATTACCACCTGCGGCCCGGAGACCTGATCCTGACCGGCACGCCAGCTGGTGTCGGCCCGGTACTGGCCGGGGATGTAATCGAGGGTGGCATTGATGGGTTGCAGCCGATCCGATTGACGCTGACAGACGCAGAATAGGCCCTATTTAGGGTCTTTTAGCCAGTCTATCGAAAATTCCACGTCGTCCAGGCCGGCGAAACGGCGGACCCGGTCCAATTCCGATTGCAGGCGACGGGTGCGGGCCTCGGACCAGCGCACAGATCGTTCCGGCCACAGCGAGCTGACGTGCAGGACACCCCGGTCGCGCTGGCCTTTCATGTCGATGCGGCCGATCAACCGGTCGCCTTCCAGCAGCGGAAAAACGTAATAGCCATAGGTCCTTTTTGCGGCAGGGACGAAGACCTCGATCCGATAGTGGAAGCCGAATAACCGCTCGGCCCGGTTGCGGTCGCGCAGCATCGGGTCAAACGGGCTGAGCACCCGGATGCGCCCCGGCGCTGCGGGCAGGTCAGCGGCAGCAAGGCCGGGCCGGGCCAGCAATTTCCGCACCATCCCATTGGCACATGTGACTTCTATTTCTTCCAAAAACCCCTGTGTTAGACCCTTTTCGCACCAAGTCTTTGCCTCGGCCACGCTGACCGTATCCCAGAAGGCCGCCAGTTCTCCGGATGTGGCAAAACCCAGCCGGTCCAGCGCCGCGTTGCACAGCCAATCCACGGTTGCCTCGGCGTCGCAGACCATGTTTCCAGGGCACAGATGGGTGTCGATCACCCGCTCGGTCAGGTCATAGCGTTTCTGAAACCCGTTACGGCCAATCACCGTCAGCGCACCTGACCGCCACAGGAATTCCAGCGCGGTTTTGGACGGATGCCAGTCCCACCAGCCGCCGGACCCTTTCTTTTCGTCCTTGCCCACATCTGAAGAAGACACCGGCCCATGGTCGCGAATATGCTGAAGGACGGTTGCAAATCGCTGTTCGAACCCGTCCCGACGCCAGTTTTTCCAGCGGGATTTCAGCAGATCGGCATCCCGCTGAAACCGCAAGTGCCAGTGCGGGTAGAATGCCATCGGAATGACCGCGGCGTCATGAGTCCAATGCTCGAACAGCGCCTTGTCGCGCTCGTACAGGTGTTTGAGGTTTTTCGCGCGATAGGACGGTCGGCGCGAAAACAGGATCAGGTCATGGGCGCGGGCCACTGTGTTGATGCTGTCCAACTGCACAAACCCCAGCCGATGGATCAGATCCAGCAGGTCAGCCCCTTTGGCTCCGCCCGCAGGCTGCTCGGCCAGCACATGGCGGTTCATGAACAACGCACGGGCCGTCTTGTTGTCCAGCCGTTGCAGCGCCACCGGTCTAGCGCCGTTTCAACGTGTCGCCATAGCTGATCGTGGGGGTGAGGGTCACACGGGTTTCGATCTCGGCATCCGGCTCGGCCAGTTGTCCGGCGATGATCTCGGCGGCCTTGCGCCCGATTTCCAACCGGCAGGCATCCATCGTGGCCAGCTTACGCGGCAGACCCTGCAGCAGTTCGACATTGTTGAACCCGGCCAGACCGATCTGCCCCGGCACATCGATGCCTTGTTCCAGCAGATACAGCAATCCGCCAGCACCGATCATGTCGTTGGAGTAATAGAGGAAATCCAGATCTGGTGAGCGGTCCAGCATGGCCTGCGTCATCTCGCGCCCCTTGGCCAGGGCCGAGCCGCCGGAATAGAACTCGCGATCCTCAATCTCGACACCGTTCTTGCCCAGAACTTCGGTGAAACCTTCGAACCGTTTCCGAGCGCGGTGGTCCAACGGCATCTTGGTGCCCATGAAGCCGATATGTTCATATCCCGCCTTCAGGATCGCCTCGGCCATCTCGCGCCCGGCGCGCCGGTGCGAGATGCCGACCATCGCATCCACCGGCTTGCCATCGGTATCCATGATTTCGACCACCGGAATTCCCGCCGAATCCAGCATGGCACGGGCGGCTTCGGTATGCTCGAGCCCCGCGATGATCACGCCTGAAGGCCGCCACGAGAGCATCTCGTACAGCACTTTTTCTTCTTTCTCGGGCAAATAGTCGGTGACGCCGACCACGGGCTGCAACTCGGTGTCTTCCAGCACCTGATTGATGCCGGTCAGAACCTCGGGGAACACCATGTTCGACAGCGATGGGATGATCACCGCGACCAGGTTGACCCGGCTTGAGGCAAGCGCGCCGGCGATCTTGTTGGGCACGTATCCCAGCTCTTTCGCGGCGGCCAGAACGCGGGTGCGGGTGGCGTCAGACACGTCGCCCCGGTTCCGCAGAACCCGGCTGACCGTCATCTCGGATACGCCGGAGGCTTCCGAGACATCACGAAGGGTAAGCGGGCGTTTTGTTTCTGTTGTCACGGAGAGCACCTGCGCAGTTGTTTTGCCCGATGGTAGCGTGAACAGGACGCGTTTTACAACTGTTGTGCAAAACTCATGACAACCGAAAAAAACCGCGTTACAGAGGGCCTTGCGCGGCCCCGTGGCTCAACTGGATAGAGCAGCCCCCTCCTAAGGGGCAGGTTGCAGGTTCGAATCCTGCCGGGGTCGCCAGTTTCAGGCAGTTTCGGTCTGTGGTGTGACGGTGCTCCAGACGCAATCGTGGTCCGACAAGGGGGTGCCCGAGGCGGAAATCGAGGTCAGAATTCCGCTTTCCACAGGTGCGAATCCTCGGCCCGCCAGCCAGTCCAGTTTCATCTTCCGGTCCGGGTGCGGGGTGATCAGGCTTGGCCGTGTTGTCAAACCGGGCGGGGTGAAGGCCCAGGAATAGCCATGGCTCTCGGCCAGATCGAACAGGGTTTCCCGCCGCCAGTCGAAATCGGGCGGAAGGTGGTTGCCGGTATTCAGGTCTCCGCCAATAAGGACTGGCAGTCCGGGGGCAAAGGCGTCGATTTTCTGCAGCAACAGGTCGAACTGAGCGTGCCGGTGCGCGGTGTTCGCGTTGCTTTCCAGATGGGTCGAGACCACGCAGATGGGACCGTTGGCGGTGGGGATCACGGCGGCAATGGCCATTCGGCCGCCGACGCGGGGTTGTTCTGGGTCCGCCGCACCAGCCTCGGGCGTGAACCAGTGGCCGTGATCGTCCAGGCGGATCAGGGCGGTGCGGTCAAGCGGCACCGAGGACAGGATCGCGTTGCCGTGCCAGCCGTGTTCATTGAATTCATCCGTGCAGAATTCCCGCTCGGTCGGGCCGCCCAGATCAAGCTCGTGAAACTCGACCCCGAAGGCGTAGACCATGCCCATGGCGCGCGCGATCTCTTCGGTGGTGTGACGTTGAGAAGTGCGGGCCATGCCGTGGTCGACCTCGGACAACAGAACCACGTCCGGGGCGATCGGTTTCAGGTGGGCGGCGGTGTCTTCGGGGAACAGGCAGCGTTCCACATTCCAGGCCGCCACGGCAAATTGCGCGGGCAGTTGAGCAGCCGAGCCCTCACCCCCCACTTGCAGTGCGTTCATTGCGGGCAGGCCGGACAACAGGTCCCGATGTGCCTCGGATGTGCGCGGTGCGGCCAGAATTTCCCGGCGCTGATCCGGGGTCACAGCGGGAAGAACATTCAATATTTCCGTAATCAAAGGACTTTTCCCGTTTCCGCATCGAACAGCCGCAGGGCGTCGGGTTTCAGGGTAACGCGGGTTTCGCCGGTCCGGACGTCATGGTCCTTGCCGACCATCACCGTAAAGGGTTGGTCCGCAATCGCGCCGTGCAGCAGACGGTGGGCGCCCAGTTCTTCCAGAATATCAACGCGGAAGGTGACCGAGCCCTGATCGTCCAGTTCGACATCCTCGGGGCGGATGCCCATCGTGACGGGGCCGACATAGGCGGCGGGGGCGGGCATCAGCCCGTCATACCCGTTGATCCGGACCTGCTGATCGGCCACTTCGGCCTCGATCAGGTTCATCGGCGGTGCGCCCATGAACGAGGCGACAAAGGTCGAGGCCGGGTTGTGGTAAATCTCGGTCGGGGTGCCGATCTGTTCGATCCGGCCTTCGTTCAGAACGATGATGCGGTCAGCCATCGTCATCGCCTCGACCTGATCATGGGTCACGTAGACAGCGGTGGTGCCAAGGCGGCGCTGCAGGGCCTTGATCTCGATCCGCATCTGGTTGCGCAGTTTGGCATCCAGGTTCGACAGCGGTTCATCGAACAGGAACAGGGCCGGGTGACGCACCACCGCGCGGCCCATCGCCACCCGCTGACGCTGGCCACCGGACAGCTGCGCCGGTTTGCGGTCCAGATATTCGGTCAGGTTCAGCATCTTCGCCGCCTCTTCCACCTGGGCTGCAATCTCGGAGGCCGGTGTGCCGCGGTTCTTCAGCCCGTAGCCGATATTCTTGCGCACCGTCATATGCGGGTACAAAGCGTAGTTCTGGAACACCATCGCGATGTCCCGATCCGCCGGGTCCACGTTGTTGACCACCCGGTCGCCGATTTTCAGCGTGCCTTTGGTGATGTCCTCGAGCCCTGCGATCATCCGCAACAGGGTGGACTTGCCGCAGCCCGAAGGGCCCACCAGAACGACGAACTCGCCATCCTGAATGGTGAAGCTGGTGCTTTCGACCGCCTGAAAGCCGTTGGGGTAGACCTTGCGGATGCCCTCTAAAGAAACCTGAGCCATGCGCGTATTCCTTATTTATCGGATTCTGTGAGGCCCTTGACGAACCAGTTCTGGAAGAAGATGACGATGGCCACGGGCGGGATCATCGCCACGATGGCCAGCGCCAGGGCCTGCCCGTGTTCGGGGATCTGGCTGTCGGTATAGGACAACACGATCTGTTTGATGCCCCGGACCAGGGTAAAGAAGCTCTCATCCGTGGTGATCAGGGTCGGCCACAGATACTGGTTCCAGCCAAAGACGAACATGATGATGAAGATCGCCGCGATCATCGTCCGGCTGAGCGGGACGAGGATGTCGATGAAGAACTTCCAAGGGCCTGCACCGTCGATGCGGGCGGCCTCGGCCAGTTCCTCAGGCACGGACATGAAGAATTGACGGAAGAAAAACGTGCCGGTGGCCGAGGCGATCAGCGGCACGATCAGGCCGGTATAGGTGTTGGTCAGGCCCAGCTTCTGAATCGCCTCGTAGGACGGCAGGATGCGCACCTCAAGCGGCAGCAGCAGGGTGGTGAAGATCATCCAGAAGGCCAGCGTGGCAAAACGCAGGCGGAAATAGACAATCGCATAAGCCGCCATCATCGAGATTATGATCTTGCCCACCGCAAAGCCGATGCCCAGAATGAACGAGTTCATCAGCATCAGGGTGCCATCCACCGTCTGGGTAAAGCCGCCTTTTTCAAGCATGGCAGCGTGGAAGTTTTTGCCCAGATCGTCACCGATCGTCAGTTGCAATCCTTCGCGGTGAATGGTCACCGCATCATGGCTGGCCGTGGTCAGCGCCAGCAGCGGCGGCAGGATCATCAGCAGCGAACCGAGGATCAGGACGACGTGATCTCCGACCGTTTCCCAGCGAATGCGGCGGGGGTGGCGGGTCTCGGCGGGTGATTCAAGCGTTGTGTCAGCCATGATGTGCCCCCTCAGGTATAGTGAATCCGGCGTTCAACCAGCCGGAACTGAAAGACGGTCAGGATCAGCACCAGCACCATCAGGACAACGGATTGGGCCGACGAGCCGCCCAGATCGTTGCCCCGGAAGCCGTCCAGATAGACCTTGTAGACCAGCGTCATCGGGTTGTTGCCGGGTTCCCCCTTCATCAGCGCGTCGATGATGCCGAACGTGTCGAACAGCGCATAGGTGATGTTGATGATCAGCAGGAAGAACGCGGTCGGCGCCAACAGGGGGAAGGTGATCTGCCAGAACCGCCCAGTGGCAGAGCGGTTATCGATCATCGCCGCCTCACGCACGGAACGCGGGATGGATTGCAGCCCCGACAGGAAAAAGATGAAATTGACCGGGATCTGCTTCCAGACCGACACGATGATCATCGCGGTCGCGGTGGCGTTGTAGTCGACGCCCAGTTTGAAGTCCCAGCCGAACATCTGGAAGAACTTGGTCATCGGGCCGGTGCTCTGGTCAAAGAACAGGATGCCAAGAAAGCCTGCGACCGGCGGCGCGATGGCATAGACCCACATCAGCAGCGTCCGATAGGTCTTGGCCCCGCGCAGCACCTTGTCGGCTTTCACCGCCAGCAACAGCGCGATGGCCAGCGAGAAAAAGGTAACGAGGATGGAAAAGACAACTGTGAACCAGGCAATGCGTTTGTACTGATCGTTGCCCATCAGCGAGGTGTAGTTGTCTGCTCCGACAAAGGTTGATCCGAACCCGAACGGGTCCTGCAGAAAGAACGACGATTGCAGCGCCCAGCCCGCAGGCCAGTAAAAGAAGATGGCGATGATCATCAATTGTGGCAGCAGCAGCGCCACAGGTAGCCAGATATTGTCGAAGCCCGCGCGTTTCATGATCCGTCCGTAAGAATGAGAAGGGATGGCCGCACCGTGACGACGCGACCATCCTGGGGGTGATCCCGGGGCTTAACCCTGGGTCTTGGCGAAGCGGGCCAGCAGTTCGTTGGCTTCTGCTTCGATGTTTTCAAAGGCGGTATTCACGTCGGTTTCACCGGTCAGGATACGGCCATATTCGCGGTTCATGATGTCGCGGATCTGGACATAGAACCCCATGCGGTAGCCCTTGGTGTTCTCGCCCGCTTTGGCCTGCAGCTGATTCACGCCCACGGCCGCTGCCGGGAAACGGTCATAGTGGCCGTCGGTCTTGGCAAGCTCATAGGCGGCCTCGGTGATCGGTACATAGCCGGTTTCCTGGTGCCAGAAATACTGGGTTTCAGGCGCCGTCAGAAAGCGGAAGAATTCGGCCGTTGCCTTGTTTTCCTCGGCCGACTTGCCCGACATCGCAAACAGGGCGGCGCCACCGATGAAGGTCTGGGTCGGCTCGGGGGTCACGGCTTCCCAATAGGGCAGTTCCACGGCGCTGAACTCAAATCCCAGGTCTTTCTGCAACAGGCCACCGAATGATCCGGACGAGCCCAGCCACATGGCAACCTTGCCTTCTTCGAACGGTTTGGCGTTGTCGCCCCAGCCGGTGCCGTACCATTCGAACAGACCGTTGTCTTTCCATTCGGTCACGGCGTTGAAATGCGCCTTGATTGCGTCGTTGTTGACCAGGATTTCGGTGTCCATGCCGTCATAGCCGTTGTTGTTGGTCGCAAACGGCAGGTCGTGGCGCGACATGAAGTTCTCGGTGAAGATCCAGGGCAGGTGCGACTGGCTGAGCGCGATATAGCCCGCGTCTTTCAGCGCCGGAGCGGTGGTCGACTGGAACTCTTCCCAGGTTTTCGGCGGGGTGACGCCTGCGGCTTCCAGCGCGTCAACGTTGTAATACAGGATCGGCGTCGACGAGTTGAACGGCATCCCGATCATCTTGCCATCGCTGTCGGCATAGAAATAGCGGACGCCAGCGATATAGTCGTTGATGTCGAAGTTAACGCCGTTGTCGGCCAGCAGGTCCTGAACCGGCACGGTTGCACCTTTGGCCGCAATCACGGTGGCGGCACCGGCGTCGAACACCTGCATGATGTTCGGTTGTTCTCCGGCACGGAAGGCGGCGATACCGGCGGTTAGCGTCTCTTCGTAGCTGCCTTTGTAGATCGGAGTGATCTTGTATTCGTCCTGCGACGCGTTGAATTTCTCGGCGACTTTGTTGACGGTTTCTCCCAACTGTCCGCCATGGGCGTGCCACCAGGTGATTTCGGTTTCTGCAAAGGCCGCGGTCGCGGTCAACGCGAGTGCGGCAGCTGTTGCGCAAAACTTCAGGTTGGTCATTTCGATCCTCCGGTTCGATTTCGGCCCTTTGCAGCAAAGAGACCGGTGGCAACAGGTGCCAGGTTGTTGCGCAGGCTCTCCTGCAGCGTTGTTCAAACGTGCAGTCCTCCGACCCGCTTAGTGAGCCGTGTCTGGATTCTGCACACGTGCTCACATAATGTTAACGTATGACAGTTCGATGAAAGATTTCTAGCAATATTGACAAATTTATCAAAAAAAGAGGACAGATTTGGCGTGACTGATGACAGCAGCAAACCCTCCGAAAGGCCGCGCCGTGTGACAGCGCAAGCCGTTGCAGATGCGGCCGGAGTGTCGCGTTCCGCCGTCTCGCGCGCCTTTACGCCGGGCGCCTATCTTGATGCAAACAAAAGAAAAAAGATCCAGAAGATGGCTGCGCGCATGGGCTATCAGCCCAATGCTCTGGCGGCGGGGCTCAAGGGCGGTCGGTCGCATCTGGTTGCGGTCTTTGTCGGCAATATGCGCAGCACCTATGATTCCGAATTCGTCAACCGTCTGGTGGGTCATCTGAACGCTTTGAACAAGTGGCCGATTCTCATTGATGGCAGTGATGACCATGCCGAAGCCGCCATCGATCAGGTGATGCGATACCCGCTGGACGCCCTGATTCTGCGCGGCGGCAGCATGCCCGGGGCATTGGTCGAGCAGTGCAGCAAGTTCGGTGTTCCGATGATCTCGTCCGGCCGGATCGTGGATGCGCCGGGGGTCGATAATGTGTGCTGCCGGAATGCCGAGGGCATGCGCATCGCCACGCAGGCCCTTGTGGACCGGGGGCGCAGGCGGTTCGGGTTCATCGCCGGGGCAGAGTGTTTTGCCTCGTCCGCCGATCGCCGGGCCGGTTTGATGGAGGCTCTGGATCGGGCCGGGCTGCCGCTGATTGCGGAAGAGGCAGGCGAGTTTACCGTCGAGGCCGGGTATGAGGCGTCGATGACCCTGCTGCGGGGAAACGGATTGGATGCGCTGGTCTGTGCCAATGACGCCAGCGCAATTGGTGCGCTGACCGCGGCGCGCGAAATGGGCCTGGATGTGCCGGGTGCGCTGTCGATTGTCGGGTTTGACGATATCGAGATGGCCCGATGGCCGACCTTCAACCTGAGCACGGTGAACAATCCCATCGATGAGGCGGTCATTCAGGTCATTGATCTGCTCGAACGTCGGTTGGCTGACCCCGGCAAGGCAAGTGAAACCCTTCTGATCGATCCCTATTTCGTGCCCCGCGGGAGCCACTGAACGCCCATATGCTCATGAACAGGCGTCAGGTGCGTGATCGGTCAGCTTGCCCGAAGTCAGCGCGGCCAGCGCGACCATCACGGCAGCGGTACCCAGAACCAGAGGCAGCCCGCCGATCTGAAAAGTCAGGCCTGACAACACGGTGCCCACAAGGCGGCCCGTCGCGTTGGCCATGTAGTAAAAGCCCACATCCATCGTCACCCGCTCGGACTTGGTGAAAGCCAAGATCAGGTAGGAATGCAGCGACGAGTTGACTGCAAAGATCGCCCCGAAAACCAGCAGGCCAAGCACCAGCGCAACAGTCAGCCATGTCTGCGGCCCCGAGGACGCCAGCACTGCAACCGTCAGCGCCGCCGGTACGCAGAACAGGGCGGCGGCCCAGCTGCGGGCGGCGCGGATCAGGTCACCTTCGCTGCGCTCGGTTGCGCGCAGGATCTTGGGCGCGCTGGCCTGAACAGCCCCGTACAGGATCACCCAGACCGCCATGAAGGTACCGATCATGAAGAACGCCGCGCGGTTGCCGTCCTCGGTGCCGTCCGACAGGACCGCGTAGAAATAGATCGGGATGCCGACCACGAACCACACGTCCCGCGCGCCGAACAGGAATACCCGCGCCGCCGACAGCCAGTTCACGTTGGAGGATTTCGAAAAGACTTCCGAGAACTTCGCGCCCTTGCGACCCTTGGGCAGGCCGGCTGGCATGAACAGGATCACGGCCACCAGAATGACCACCAGCACAATCGCCATGGCCAGCGTGGCCCATACAAAGCCCAGCGTCGCCAGCAATGCGGCCCCCAGCAGGAACCCCAACCCTTTGACCGCGTTCTTTGACCCGGTCAGAACAGCAACCCAGCGGAACAGCCCGCCCCCTTCGGTCGGCGCCAGCAGTTTCACCGCAGATTTCGAGGACATCTTGGCCAGATCCTTGGCCACGCCGCTGGCCCCCTGCACGATCATCACAAAGGCAACTTTGGCCGGAATCGCCCAGTTAGGGTCTAGTTGGGTGAGAACAAGCAGCGCCCCCACCTGCAACGCCAACCCTGCATAAAGCGTCGAGGTCAGCCCGAACCGGGCGGCAATCCAGCCCGCGGCAAGGTTGGTACCCATCCCCGCGATTTCATAGAGCACAAACAAATATGCCAACTGAACCGGCGAGAACCCCATCGTATGAAAGTGCAGCAGCACCAGCATCCGCAGGGCTCCGTCAGTCAGCATAAAGGCCCAATAGGCCGCCGTGACCGCGATATAGGCCGACAGGCCCTCGGGCCGGTCAGTCACAGGGACTGTCCAACCATCAGCGCAACATCGATCAAACGGTGGGCATAGCCCATCTCGTTGTCATACCACGCATAGATCTTCACCTGCGTCCCGTTCACCACCATGGTCGAGGGCGCATCGACAATCGAGGACCGTGCATCATTGGTGTAATCGGTCGAGACCAGCGGCCGGGTTTCATAGCCCAGAATGCCCTTCAACTCGCCCTCGGCGGCGGCTTTGAAGAAGGCGTTGACCTCTTCAACGGTGGTTTCACGCTCAACCTCGAACACGCAATCGGTCAGCGAGGCGTTCAGCAGCGGCACGCGCACCGCATGGCCGTTCAGACGGCCTTTCAATTCGGGATAAATCAGCGTGATCGCCGTGGCCGAGCCGGTGGTGGTCGGGATCAGCGAGTTCAGCGCCGAGCGCGCGCGGCGCAGGTCCTTGGCGGGACGGTCCACGATGGTTTGCGTGTTGGTCACGTCGTGGATCGTGGTCATCGAGCCGTGACGAATGCCCAGGTTTTCGTGGATCACCTTGACCACCGGGGCCAGACAATTGGTGGTGCAGGAGGCCGCCGTCACGATGTGATGCGTGGCCGGGTCATAGGTGTCCTCGTTCACGCCCTTGACGATATTGGCGCTGGGGCCGTCCTTGACCGGGGCCGAGACGACAACCTTTTTCACGCCCGCCTCGAAATAGGGGGCCAGCTTGGCCTCGGTCTTGAAAACACCAGTGCAGTCGATCACCACGTCCACACCATCCAGAGGCAGGTCATTCAGATCCTTGGTGCCGATGAACGGCAGGCGGGTGCCGTTGATGGTGACGCTGTCGGCATCGTGCGAAAATTCGGCGTCCCAACGACCATGCACCGTGTCGAACTCCAGCAGATGCGCGTGCATCTCGGGGTCACCAACCCCGTCATTGATCCAGGCGATGTTTGCGCCCTTTTCCAGCAACGGCTTCAGGGCCAGTTTTCCCATCCGGCCCAGGCCGTTTACAGCGTAAGTGGTCATTTCGTGTCCTCAAGTGACGTTCTGCCGATGTCATCGACAGCTGTTTGCAAAGCGATCCGGTCAAGGCTTTCGACCGGCAGAGAGGTAAAGGCCTCGATCCGCCGTTTCAGCGCGCCATAGGCGTTCTGGAAGGCCAGGCTTTTCTCGGCATCTGTGCCGCTGGCCTTGACCGGATCAACCATACCCCAATGGCCACTGATCGGCTGGCCTTCCCAGGCGGGGCAGTCTTCGTTTGCGGCCTGATTGCAGACGGTAAAGACGAAATCCATGTCCGGCGCGCCCGGCGCGGCGAACTCGGACATGTGTTTCGAGCGCAGCACGGATGTGTCGTGCCCTTTGTCCTTCAACACCTGTACGGCAAAAGAATTGAGCGCCGATGTCGGCTGGGTCCCGGCGGAATAGACATTGAACCGGTCTCCGCCTAACTCGCGCAGCAGCGATTCGGCAAAGATCGAGCGGGCGGAGTTGCCCACGCACAGAAACAGTACATTGAACTTGCGGTCCGTCATGGTGTCGCTTTCTCGGCTGAAAGGCATACAGATATCAGGGCGGCCACGGCAGCAATCGAGAACCAGAAAATCCAGCATGTTCTGTACGTTCTTCATATCGATCGAATAGAGCAGAGAGGTTCCCGACCGCTCCTGCGTCACCAGCCCCGAGCGCTGCAGTGCGTTCAGGTAGTTCGACAGGGTGCTGGGTTTGATCCTCAGCTCTGTCGCCAGTTCTCCGGCGGACACAGTGTCAGGAAAGCGTCGCATCAACATGCGAAACACCGAGATACGCTGCGGGTGGCCAAGGATGGCAAGTTGATCGGTTATCTGTTCTATCATATTTCATGAAATATAGAAATAAAAGCTGCGCCGCAATCCGGGAATCACGCTGTTACAAAAAATTCAAAGTTGGAACATGCAGGCGCCGTAGCCCGGACCAGAAGACCAGGGTGCGAAATCGTGAAACGCCGGAAGCCCTGCAGGTGAAATTCACAAAGATCGAGACTTGCGCGCGCAATCCCGACCGTTTAAACGAACCTTCGCTTGCCTCAATAGCTCAGCTGGTAGAGCAGGTCCTTCGTAAGGACAAGGTCGGGGGTTCGAGTCCCTCTTGAGGCACCACCATTGCCCATGACACAGGTGCGGTCCTCTTGCTCTGAACAAGAACTTTACACGCATTCCTTAACACCAAGACCGATCAGGTATTCACCCGATACAAAGAATAGCTCATCCGGACCGGCAAATCTTGCCTTGGACATGAACCAGTTGCTGACCGGACCCGGATAGTAACTTGAGAGCGTCACACTTTTCCTGTCGAATTCATCAGACGCCATTTTTTTCCGATCCAACCGGTGAGGGCCGTGAAACCCAAATACCGTTTCGGGGGATACGCAAACATCATCGGCGCCCAGCAACATGGTGCAGCTGGAGTTGCAATAATCTCCGATAATCCGGAACTGCATGTCGGTTCGATTGGCGATTTCTATCTGGACCATACGATCCATAATGCGACCGCCAGGGTCGTTGCCAATCCGAAGCTCTTTTGATGTCGCCGGAACACTCATCAGAATGAGTGCCGTAGACGCCGCAATCGTGTTTCTCATCCGCCCGCCTGCTCAAGGGTGGAGTTTTCGTTTTTTCTATCCCTAGCAGAACCTTCGGCGGGCAGAAATATCACCCGGAAAAGCGAGTTAATCCTGTGTTCACAATGACTCACCCCCAACGCGCAGCCATAAGCGGCTATCCAAGGAATATATGGCAGGAAACGGCTCTACGGGAATTCAAGCCGGCGGTGCTTGCCACGCCTTGGCCATGCACCAGACCGGGGCGATGCGTGCACCGCCCCATTGGGCCTCAGGCGCGTTTTTCGCCGATGGTTGTCACCCCCAGAACCGACAGCACCTTGGCCTCGATCTGCTCGGCGTTCATACCGGCGACAGTGTACATATCCGCCGGGCTTGCCTGATCGATGAAGGTATCCGGCAGCACCATCGAGCGGTATTTCAGCCCGTGATCGAATACGCCCTCATCCGCCAGCAGTTGCGCCACGTGGCTGCCGAACCCGCCAACCGCGCCTTCTTCGATGGTGATCAGGGCCTCGTGGTTTGTGGCGAGGTCCAGAATCAGCTCACGATCCAGCGGTTTGGCAAAGCGGGCATCGGCGATGGTGGGGGAGATGCCCCGGGCCGAGAGTGCCTCGGCGGCCTTTTGCACCTCGGCCAGGCGGGTGCCAAAGGACAGCAGTGCCACGCGCGCGCCTGTCTGGATCATCCGACCCTTGCCGATTTCCAGCACCTCACCGCGTTCGGGCAGATCGACGCCGACGCCTTCTCCGCGCGGATAGCGGAAAGCAATGGGGCCGTCGTCATGGGCCGCGGCAGTGGCCACCATATGCACCAGTTCGGCCTCATCTGCGGCGGCCATTACGACCATGCCGGGCAGGTTGGCCAGATAGGCGATGTCGAACGACCCCGCATGGGTGGCGCCGTCGGCGCCCACAAGGCCCGCGCGGTCGATGGCAAATCGTACCGGCAGGCGCTGGATGGCGACGTCATGCACGACCTGATCGTAACCGCGTTGCAAAAAGGTGGAATACATCGCGCAGAACGGCTTCATCCCACCGGCCGCCAGCGCGGCGGCGAAGGTCACGCCGTGCTGTTCGGCAATCGCCACATCGAAACAACGCGATGGGTAGCGTTCCGCAAACAGGCTCAGCCCGGTGCCGTCCGGCATTGCGGCGGTGACGGCGACGATCTTGTCATCGCGCCCGGCCTCTTCGACCAGCGTCTTGCCAAAGACCGAGGTGTATGACGGTGCGTTGGACGGCGCTTTTTGCTGCTTGCCGGTTACCACGTCGAATTTGGCCGTTGCATGGCCCTTGTCGCGGGCCTGCTCGGCAGGGGCGTAACCTTTGCCTTTCTTGGTCAGCACATGGATCAGGATCGGGCCGGTCGCCCGCGCCTTGACGGTGCGCAGAACCGGCAGCAGCTGATCCATGTCGTGCCCGTCCAGCGGGCCGATATAGGAAAAGCCCAACTCCTCGAACAGCGTGCCGCCCACGGCCATGCCTTTCAGCATTTCCTTGGCGCGTTTCGCGCCTTCACGGAAAGGCTCGGGCAGCAGCGACACCGCGCCTTTGGCCGCAGCCTTCAGGTCGTGGAACGGGGCCTCGGTATAGATCCGCGACAGATAGCTGGACAGCGCGCCGACCGGGGGCGCGATGCTCATCTCATTGTCGTTGAGGATGACGATCAGACGTTTGCGCAGGTGGCCTGCGTTGTTCATCGCCTCAAAGGCCATGCCTGCCGACATCGAGCCATCGCCGATCACCGCAATCGCATCGCCCAGACCTTCGGGCGTGACACCGCCCAGATCGCGGGCAACAGCAAATCCCAGCGCCGCGCTGATCGAGGTCGAACTATGCGCCGCGCCGAACGGGTCATAAGGGCTTTCGCTGCGTTTGGTGAACCCGCTCAGGCCGTCTTTCATGCGCAGGGTACGGATACGATCCCGCCGCTCGGTCAGGATTTTATGCGGATAGCACTGGTGGCCCACGTCCCAGATGATCTTGTCGCGCGGCGTGTCAAACACGGCGTGCAGCGCGGTGGTCAGCTCGACCACACCCAGACCCGCGCCCAGATGGCCGCCGGTGACCGACACGGCCGAAATCGTCTCGGCCCGCAATTCCTGCGCCACCTGATGCAGTTGCGCGTCCGAGAACTGCTTGAGATCCGCAGGGCGGTTCACAAGGTCCAGCAGGGGCGTGTTCGGGCGGTCAGACATATGGCGCGTTCCTGGCTTAGCTGTCCCGGGCAATAACGAAGCGGGCGGCGTCCTTCAAGGTTTCAGCTGAGGCACCATACCCATCCAGCGCAGCGCAGGCCTGATCAATCAGCTCTGCAGCACGGGCTTTGGCCGCTTCCAGACCCAACAGCGACACAAACGTAGCCTTGCCGGCCTCGGCATCCTTCTGCAGGCGTTTCCCGGCCTTTTCGGCATCACCTTCCACATCAAGGATGTCATCCGCGATCTGAAAAGCAAGGCCAAGGGCTTGGGCATATTGGCGCAAGGGGTCAGGATCGGCCTGCGCCAGCCGAGCCCCCGCACAGGCGGACCATTCGATCAGGGCACCGGTCTTGCCCGCCTGAAGGCGCGTGATTTCCTCCAGCGTCAGAGGGGCAGAGGCCGACTCCGCCGCAATATCCTGCGCCTGACCCAGCACCATGCCTTGCGCTCCGCTGGCTTTGGCCAGTGTCAGGGCCAGTTCCGCGCGGATCTCGGCATTGCCGATCTCGGGCCGCGTGCACAGCTCAAAGGCCAGCGTCTGCAGCGCATCCCCGGCCAGAACGGCGGTGCCTTCGTCCCATTTCACATGCACGGTCGGGCGCCCGCGCCGCAGGTCATCGTCATCCATGCAAGGCAGATCGTCATGCACCAGAGAATAGGTGTGCAGCGCCTCGATCCCCGCTGCGGGCCAGATCGCGCGCCCTTCGTCCACGCCATGCAGGCGCGCGCTTTCCAGCACCAGAAACCCGCGCAGCCGCTTGCCGCCCTCGGTGGCGTAGGCCATCGCCCGGGTCACATCCAGATCGTCCAGCGCGCCCAGAACCAGATCGAACTGGTCCTGAATCCGCGCCGCATCCTGCGCTAGCTTTTCGCGAAACATCTACTGACCTTCGACAGGCGTCGTCCCGGTCGGCTGACCATTGGCGTCCAGCGTGATTGCGGCCACTTTTTCCTCGGCCCGCTTCAGCTCATCCTCGCAGCGTTTCTTCAGCGCCGCCCCGCGTTCATACAGCGCGATGGACTGGTCCAGCGCCACGTCGCCGCGTTCCAGCTGGCCAACCACGGCCTCAAGCTCTTTCATCGCCTGTTCGAATGTCATCTGATCAACGGGGGTATCGGTCATCGGGCTGCCTTCATCAATTCTTCCACATGGGCGCGGGTGGCCTCGGCCAGTGCGTTCAGATCATACCCGCCTTCCAGAGTCGAGACGATACGTCCCTCGCAGACCTCATCGGCAAGTTTACATAGCTCAGCTGTGATCCAGGCGAAATCGCCGGTGGACCAATTGAGATTGGCCAGCGGATCGTCCTGATGGGCGTCAAACCCTGCTGAGATGATGATAAGTTCCGGCTTGAAAGCGCGCAGGCGCGGGAAGGCCAGCGTTTCATAAGCCGCCCGCATCTCGGCACCGCCTGTCCCAGGGGCCAGAGGGATGTTGAGAACGGTATCAAAGGCGCCGGTCTCATCCGGGCGCCCTGATCCGGGCCACAAAGGCATTTGTTGAC
This sequence comes from Ruegeria sp. MALMAid1280, assembly GCF_049195285.1. NCBI lineage: Bacteria > Pseudomonadati > Pseudomonadota > Alphaproteobacteria > Rhodobacterales > Roseobacteraceae > Ruegeria > Ruegeria sp. MALMAid1280. The sequence continues at coordinate 86,829 of NZ_JBMIRT010000046.1, forward strand.
TTGTGATCACCAGTGCCCGCTGCTCATCCCACAGCAGATCCTGCGTGCCATTGCCGTGATGCACGTCGAAATCGACCACCGCCACGCGGTTCAGCCCGTGATGATCCAGCGCGTGTTTCGCTGCCAGCGCCGCATTGCCGAACAGGCAGAAGCCCATGGCGGTGTCGGTCTCGGCATGATGCCCCGGCGGTCGGATCGCACAAAACGCGTTCGGAGCCTCGCCGCCCAGCACCATATCCACCGCCCGCACCACAGCGCCCGCCGCACGATAAGCCGCATCGACCGAGCCCGGAGACATGAACGTATCCCCGTCGATCTGGGCAAACCCCTCGGCCGGGCGCGCGCTGCGAATATCCCGGATGTAGCTTTCCGGATGCACCCGCAACAGATCGTCATCCGCCGCCAAGGGGGCCGTCACCCGGTTCAGATCCAACGATTCCAATGCGTGCAGAATATGCTCCAGCCGCGCCACCCGCTCCGGATGCCCGCCCGGCGTCACATGGCCCAAACAATCTGCATGGGTCAGAAGGGCAGTTTTCATCGGAATCCCCAGTTCATCTGGCTAAAAATATCCTCGCCGAAGGCCTTAAACCGCCGCGCAGCGGCACAATTAATCTGGCGCCAGCATATACCCGGCACCCCGAACGGTCTGCAGGTACCGAGGCTGCTTCGGGTCCTGTTCGATCTTCCGACGCAGGCGGGTGATCTGCACGTCCACCGCGCGCTCCTGCGCCTGGCCCTTGTCGCGGCCCAAATCCTCAACCAGCTTGGCGCGGCTGATTGGCTCACCCGGCTGGGCCGAGAAAATCTTCATCAGTTGGCTCTCGGTCGCGGTCAGGCGCACGGGTTCTTCGCCCTGCCACATCTCTCCGCGCTCCACGTCATAGCGGATAGGTCCGAGGTTCAGAATCTTGGTCGCGGTATCCTGTGCGGGCGTTTCCGGCATTCGCCGCAGAATCGCATTGATCCGCAGCAGCAGCTCTTTCGGCTCAAATGGTTTGGCCAGGTAATCATCTGCACCTGCCTCAAGCCCGGCGATGCGATGTTCAGTCTCGCCCCGTGCGGTCAACAGCAGGATCGGCGTAGAGTGGGTCTCGCGCAGCGTCCGGGTCAGGCTGACGCCATCCTCGCCCGGCATCATCACGTCCATCACGATCATGTCGAAATCCAGTCCGGACAACACCCGCCTTGCGTGTGCCGCATCCCGGGCCGCGGTGACCAGAAAACCGCTCCGCATCAGGAACTTCTTGAGCAGATCACGAATACGCTCATCGTCGTCGACGATCAGCAGATGGGCGTCCATATCGCTCATGAGGTGGTATCCCGCAGTTTCGTGTAAGCATGACGCATATCAGCATCCATCATCGCTTCAAGCACTTTACGAAATCCCGACACGGCCTCGGGGCCGGCATCTTTATACGCCGCGCGCATGCGCACGCGCTGGGCCTCGGACAGCTTGGCCTCAAGCGCCTTGCCTTTTTCGGTCAGGAACAGATGCCGTTCACGCTTGTCCGCCGTGCCTACGCGGCTTTCGACCAGACCATCCTCGATCAGCGTCCGCAGCACCCGGTTCAGAGACTGTTTCGTCACGCCCAGAATCGCCAGCAGGTTGTTCACCGTTGTCCCCGGCGCGCGGTTGATGAAATGGACGGCCCGGTGATGCGCCCGGCCATAGGCCATCTGCGCCAGAATGCGATCCGGGTCCGCGGTAAAGCCGCGATAGGCGAAAAACATCGCCTCGATCCCTTGCCGAAGCTGTTCGTCGGTCAAAAACAGCAGGCTTTCACCGCCAAAGACTTGGGCGGGACGCGTATCCGACATAGTATGCCTCATTCGTTACTCGTGCCGAGTTTATGTCAGCGTTGTTGACATTCCAAGAGTGGACAGGTATCGAATCGCAGTTTCTGCGCAACTTTATGTCCGCATCGGACTTAATTGGCACAACAATCGGAAAATTCAACCCAAGGCTGGAGGTTTCGCATGGCGGGGTATGATGATCGTGATGGCACCATCTGGTTGGATGGCAAACTTGTTCCCTGGCGCGACGCCAATGTGCACATCCTGACACACGCGATGCACTATGCGTCTTCGGTATTCGAGGGTGAGCGCGCCTATAGCGGCAAGATCTTTAAAAGCCGCGAACATTCCGAACGCCTGATCGCCTCGGCCGAGGCGCTGGACATGCCGGTGCCCTATTCGGTGGACGAGATCGAGGCCGCCAAGGAAGAGGCGCTGAAGGCCAGCGGTCTGCAGGACGCCTATATCCGCGCGCTGGTCTGGCGCGGCTCGGGCGAGGACATGGGCGTGGCCTCGGCCCGCAACCCGGTGCGCATGGCGGTCGCGGTCTGGCCCTGGGGCGCCTATTACGGCGACGCCAAAATGCAGGGCGCCAAGCTGGACATCGCCGAATGGAAGCGCCCCAGCCCGGAAACCATCCCGGTCCACGCCAAGGCGGCGGGTCTTTACATGATCTGCACCATCTCCAAGCACAAGGCCGAGGCCAAGGGCTGCTCGGACGCGCTGTTCATGGACTGGCGCGGGTACGTGGCCGAGGCGACCGGCGCCAACGTGTTCTTTGTCAAGGATGGTGAGGTGCACACGCCGCTGGCGGATTGCTTCCTGAACGGCATCACCCGCCAGACCGTGATCCAGATGCTCAGGGACAAGGGCATCACCGTGCACGAACGCCGCATCAAGCCCGAAGAGATGGCCGATTTCGAACAATGCTGGCTGACTGGCACCGCGGCCGAGGTCACTCCGGTCGGGCAGATCGGCGATTATACGTTCGAGGTTGGCGATCTGACGCGTGAGATTGCCGCTGAATATGAGGCACTGGTCCGCGCCTGATCCGGTCCGGTAACGTCATCGAGACCCCCGCCTTTCGCGGGGGTCTTTCTTTGCCGGCCGTTCAAGATTTTGTGCAGATCGTTCAGAAGGCTGGACGAATGCGCAGCCGGGGTTAGGTTTGCCCCATGTTGGACTTGCTCAGCGATATCCTCACCCGCCTGTCCCTGCGGGGCACATTCTATTTCCGCACCTCCTTCACGCCACCCTTCGGCGTTCAGGTCCCCGCCTTCGAAAACGTGGCCCGGTTTCATTTTGTTCAACGGGGTGAACTGAAGGTTTCAGTCTCTAACACAGGCGAAATCCTGCGTCTGAAGCAAGGCGACCTGATCCTGATCCCACATGGTGCCGCCCATGCGCTGCTGTGCAATGAGGTCAAACCGGTGGACGCGCTGCCGCTAGAGCGGGTGTTGGACGAGGCCGGCTATCAGGGCGACGGCGTTCTGATTTATGGCGGCGAGGATAATAGCCGCGACACGCAACTGATCTGCGGCCATTTCTCGTTCACCGGTCCGCCGGGGCGTCAGGGCACCGGGCATATGCTGATCGACCGGTTGCCGCCTTACATCCTGATTGAAAACTACGGAGAGGAAGCCGGGGCCTGGATCGAAGCCACCCTGCGCATGATCGGGTCTGAAATCAATGGCGCCCGCATCGGCGGCGACCTGATTGCGCTGAAACTGTCCGAGGTGCTGTTTGCACAAGCCATCCGCGCCCATCTGGAACACCAAAGCCCAAGCGAATCCGCGCTTGCCGGGTTCGCGGATCCCCGCATCTCACGCGCGTTGACCGCGTTTCACCAAACCCCTGCACAGGAGTGGAGCGTCGAGTCGCTGGCGCGTGAGGCCGGGATGTCGCGCACCGCCTTCGCGCAGCTCTTTGCCGAGAAGATGAGCGCCACGCCGATGCAATACCTGACCGACTGGCGGATGCAGATCGCCTGTCACGGTTTAAGCGAGGCGCGCTGGAACGTGGCGGATGCGGCGGCCGAGGTCGGCTATGCCTCTGAGGCTGCGTTTTCGCGGGTGTTCAAAAAGCAGATCGGCCTGTCCCCCGCGGCCTACCGGTCGATGCACTGATCCGGGCCCTTTCTGAACGATCTGCAAGCTTTCACGAACGATCCGGAATTAAACGTCCGAACTTCCTTACCTAACTTGGGGCCATGCCAAGCAAGGAAAGGAAATTTCTATGTCTGTTCGTTTCGTTACCCGCTCCATTCACGCCTATCTGGACTACCCGGTTGCCTTTGCGCTGATGGGGCTGCCCTTTGTACTGGGGCTGGGGCAATCCAACCCGATGGCCCTGTGGCTGTCTGTGGCAACAGGGGTCGCGGCCTTTGTGCTGACCGTGCTGACCGATCACCACCTCGGTATCTGGCGCGTGCTGCCCTACAAGTTCCATCTGGCCGTCGATCTGCTGGTTGGCGTCGTGTTCCTGGCCGCACCCAGCCTGTTTGGGTTTTCGGGCCTGGATGCGATATACTACTGGCTGAACGGCGCGGCGGTGGTCGCCGTCATATCGCTCAGCACGCCGGAACAGAGGATTGCCGCCTGAGCAGGGTATCCATAGGTGTCACAATACCATCGTGATACTTTCAAGACTCTGAGCCGCTTGTTTCACAAACAGGCGGCTCACTGCCGCTCACCAATCGCGTGGCCCGCAAGGGTCACCAGACAGGAGAGCTTCCATGCCCCGAATCCTTCGCCCCAACCGCCGCACCTTTCTGGCTGGTAGCACCGCCTTTGCCGCGTCGCTGTCCATGCCCGCGATCAGCCGCGCCTCCTCCCGCCCCGTCTTTACTCATGGTGTGCAGTCGGGTGATGTCGACATGAATTCCGGCATGATCTGGACCCGCACCGATCGCCCCGCGCGGGTGATGATGGAGGTCTCGACCACCGAAAGCTTTGCCGAGGCCCGCCAGCTAACCCCGATGGACGCCATCCCGAACAGCGATTTCGCGGTGAAGCGGCTGGTCGAGGGGCTGCCCTCGGATCAGGATATCTTCTACCGTTTTACGGCCGCTGATCTGAGCGATATCAACGTCGTATCAGAGCCTGTTATTGGCCAATTCCGCACTGCACCGTCCGAGCGCCGCAATATCCGCTTTGCCTGGTCGGGGGATACTGCCGGACAGGGCTGGGGTATCGATGACGAAGGTATGCGGACCTACGCGACCATGGCGCAGCACCGGCCGGATTTCTTCATCCACTCGGGCGACACGGTCTATGCCGATGGTCCGATGCAGGACGAGGTCGAGAAAGACGGCCAGCTGATCTGGAAAAACACCACCCTGATCGATGAGAAACGCAAGGTGGCCGAAACGCTGGACGAATTCCGCGCCCAGTGGAAATACAACATGATGGACGCACATGTGCGTGCGATGAATGCCGTCTGCCCGACCTTCTTTCAGTGGGACGACCATGAGGTGGTCAACAACTGGTCGGACGCCAAGGACCTGATCTCTGATGATCGCTATACCGAGAAATCGGTGCATGTGTTGCAATCCCGCGCAGGCCGTGCCTTTCACGAGATGACGCCGCTGCGGATCACGCCAGCCGAGCCGGGGCGTGTGTATCGCAAGATCTCATACGGTCCGATGCTTGTCGTGTTCTTCCTGGACCTGCGCAGCTATCGCGGGCCGAATGGGCCGTCGATGGAATCGGAAATCACCGACAAGTCGCGCATTCTGGGGGTCGAGCAACTGGCGTGGCTAAAACGAGAGCTTGCCGCGTCACAGGCCACTTGGAAGGTCATCGCGTCCGACATGCCGATCGGTTTGATCGTTTGGGACCGGTGGAAGGATCAGAAAGGGGCCGAAGCGATCGCGAATGGCGACAACGGTCCGGCGAAGGGCCGCGAGTTGGAGATCGCCGACCTGCTGCGCTTCATCAAAACCGAAGAGGTTGCCAACACGGTGTGGTTCACGGCGGATGTGCACTATACCGCAGCGCACTACTATGACCCTAACAAGGCGCAATTCCAGGATTTTGAGCCGTTTTGGGAGTTTGTGTCCGGTCCGCTGCACGCCGGAACCTTTGGTCCGAATGCGCTGGACGGCACGTTTGGGCCAGAGGTGAAATTCGTCAAAGCGCCGACCAAGGAACAGGGGGCGAATCTGCCTCCCAGCGCGGGTCTGCAGTTCTTTGGTCTGGTCGATATCGACGGGGCGACCCAGCAGATGACCGTGCGCCTGATGGATCGCGCCGATACCGTGCTGTGGTCGGTAACATTGGACCCGCAGCCGCAGGGGATCTGATCGCGGGAATTCGGCCCCAAGGATTGTTTTCGGGCGCGTTTTTTCACTTGAAAATCCCGACTAAAATAGTCAGATAGCATTCAACGCCAGATGCGTAGGCATTCGGCACAGGGTTTCGGGGCGGTCTGCGGGTTTAGCGCATGAATAGGTGAGAGCCCGCCGCCGCCTCGAAAACGAATGATCGGAGTAAGACATGGGCGATCCGCTGGACGAAATCATGGCACGGCATGAGGCAGCCACTGCTTGCGGGTGTTGCTGTGACGATGATTTTTGCGCCTATGTTGACAAAACACAAAAAGCGGAAGGCGAAGAGCTGGAACCCCTTCCGGCCAGTGCCGCAAGCCGCCGTGGGTCAGTTCGGTATCTTAATGAGAACCCGGCGGGATAACAGCCCCGGGGCGGGGCTGTTCAGGCTCTAAATTTTAGAAATCAACGCCGCGTTGGGCTTTGATACCGGCTTGGAACGGATGCTTTTCCTCGGTCATTTCGGTGACCAGATCTGCATAGTCGCGCAGCGCTTGCGGGGCGTCGCGGCCTGTCAGGAACACGCTTGTCTTGTCGGACCGTTCATTCAGCCCGTCGATCACCTGATCCACCGACAGGTATTCATAGCGCAGAGCGATGTTGATCTCGTCCAGAACCACCAGATCATAGTCGCCGCTGGCCATCAGGGCGCGAGCCTTGTCAAAGGCGGCGTTGGCGGCGGCGATGTCACGTTCCTTGTCCTGCGTGTCCCAAGTAAAGCCTTCGCCCATCGTGTGCCACGTCACCAGATCGCGCTCTTCGAAAAAGCGCCGCTCGCCGGTTTTCCACTTGCCCTTGATGAACTGCACCACGGCCACCTTCTGGCCCCACCCCAGCGCCCGGATCACCACGCCGAACGCGGCCGAGGATTTACCCTTGCCCTTGCCGGTATTGATCAGAACCAACCCGCGGTCCGGGTCAACAGCCTCCGAGACCTTTTTGCGGTGCTGGGCCTGCACCTTCTGCATCTTTTCCTTGTGATCTTGTGCGTCGCTCATGGGCGGAACCTTTCCTGATTTGCGCCCAACCTAAGCGAAGTTTGCCAAAGGTAAAGATCAGGACTTCGGGTCCGGGGCCGACTTGTCCTTGCCGCGATCCACGCCCAACCGGCGTTCGCGCAGGATGACCAGCACATTGCCCGCAATGACCAGCGCCGCGCCGCCCAACATGACAAGTGTCGGCCACTCATCGAACCAGACATAACCGATGACTATGGCAAACAGCATGGTCGTGTAATCGTAAGGGGCCAACATCGAGGCCTGTCCGAAACGATAGGACGAGGTCACCAAAATTTGCGCCACGCCGCCAATCAGCCCCATAAACGCCAGTATTAGAGCCTGTTCAACCGTCGGTATGGTCCAACCCCAAAAAGCGGTCAGGGAGGACAGCAGCGTGGCGGTCAGCGAGAAATAGAACACCACGGCGGCGGGGTGATCGACCTGGACCAGTTGCCGGATGTGGATCTGCACGAAGGCCCGCGCCATGGTCGCCGCCAGCACGCAGAGCGCGCCGAAGGTCGCGGCGGTGTCCATGTTGTTGCCGCCCAGCCGGGGCCAGATCATGATCAAAACCCCCAGCAGACCGATGGCAACAGCGCCAATGCGGATCATGCGGATACGCTCGCCCAGCAGGATCGCGGCCAGAATCAGGGTGAAGATCGGGGTGGCATAACCAATCGCAGTGACCTCGGGCAGGGGCAGCAGGCTGAGGCCGGTAAAGGTCAGGCCCATGGCGCTGGTGCCCAGAACCCCGCGCCAGAAATGCCCCATCGGTTTTTTGACGACCAACCCCTGCGCCAGCTCACCCCGATAGACCAGCCAGCCGATGATCACTGGAACCGCAAAGAGCGAGCGGAAGAACACCATCTCTCCGGGCGGGAAATCGTCCGACAAGGCTTTGACCAGCGCCTGCATTGCGGTGAACAGCACCAGCGCGCTGAGTTTCAGCGACACGGCCAGCACAGGTCGATGCGATGTTAAGGGTTTTGCCATCGGCGCGACCCTGCGCTTTTGGCTGTCAAAGATCAATGACCGGTGCGGGAATTCGACCAGTCGGCAGGCAGGGGGTGCCCGATCTCGTCTGCAAACTCTTCCAGGAACCGGATCATCCGCTGGGTACGTCGCCACGCCAGCGCCGTGCCGCCCTCGGTCAGCATGTCATCCGGCAGGGCCAACAGCTTGACCTTCCAGTGGTCGATCGAAAAAGCAAGATCGTCCAGCGGGCGGTTTGCAGCAAAGGGATCGGCCGCATCATAGAGCGTCCGCCCCAATGCGCCCGAGACGGAAAAGTTCCGCGCAACCCCGATGGCCCCAAGAGCATCCAGCCGATCCGCATCGCGCAGAATGCAGGCCTCGGGCGTTTCGGGTTTGATATTGGCCGAAAAACTATGCGCTTCGATGGCATGCTGGATCGCGCCGATCTGGGTTTCGTCATAACCCAGTTCCCGCAGAAAAGGCTCTGAGTCTTGTGCCGACATGCGCGAGGCCAGATGGCGTTCGGGGTCGTCTTTCGGCAGATTGACCAGATCATGCAGGTAACAGGCAGCCAGCAATACGGACCGGTCCGTCGCCTCATCTGCAATGTTCTGAGCATTCACCCAGACCCGGTCCAGATGGGCCAGGTCATGCGCCGGATCGGTTTCCATCCGCTGCGCGACCACCGCGCGCAGGCGTGTGCGCAGATCAGCCGATCCGTCCACGGTTCTCTCCGATCTGGCCACGGTGCAGCAGAAGGTGGTCGAGGATCACGCAGGCCATCATTGCCTCACCCACGGGCACTGCGCGAATGCCGACGCAGGGATCATGGCGGCCTTTGGTGATGATCTCGGTTTCCTCGCCCGATTTGGTGATGGTCTTGCGGGTGGTCAGGATCGACGAGGTCGGCTTCACCGCAAACCGCACCACAACATCCTGCCCGGTCGAGATGCCGCCCAGAATGCCGCCTGCGTGGTTCGAGCTGTATTGCGGGCCGTCCTGACCCATGAAAATCTCGTCCGCATTGGCTTCGCCAGTCAGTTCGGCGGCGCCCATGCCTTCGCCGATCTCGACGCCTTTGACGGCGTTGATCGACATCATCGCAGCGGCCAGATCAGTGTCTAACTTGGCATAAACGGGCGCACCCAGCCCGGCGGGAACGCCACGGGCCACGACCTCGACCACGGCCCCGACCGAGTTGCCGGACTTGCGCAGATCGTCCAGATAGGCGGCCCAATCGTCAGCCGCTTGCGCGTCGGGGGTCCAGAACGGGTTCTGTTCGATTTGCGACCAGTCGAAATTGGCGCGGTCGATCTTGTGCGGGCCGATCTGGGTCATATAGCCGGTGATCTGCACATTCGGCGCGATCTGCTTGATCGCCTCACGCGCCAAGCCACCTGCGGCAACCCGCGATGCGGTTTCGCGGGCCGAGCTGCGCCCACCGCCGCGATAGTCGCGGATGCCGTATTTCTGCCAATAGGTGATATCGGCGTGGCCCGGACGGAACTTCTCCATGATATCGCCGTAGTCTTTCGAGCGCTGATCGGTGTTCTCGATCATCAGCTGCACGGGCGTACCGGTGGTCTGACCTTCGAACACGCCGGACAGGATTTTCACCTGATCGGGTTCGCGCCGCTGGGTGGTGAATTTGTTCTGCCCCGGTTTGCGTTTGTCCAGCCAGTGCTGGATCATGCCCTCGTCAATCGCAACGCCCGGCGGGCAGCCGTCAACGGTCGCACCCAAAGCGGGTCCGTGGCTTTCACCCCAGGTGGTGACGCGGAAGAGGTGTCCAAAGCTGTTCATCGACATGGGGCGTGCTCCTTTGAGGGTTGTGATTAGCGGGCAAGGCCCGGGGCCTCAAGCGGATTTGCGGTTGGGGCAGGGTGCGCCGCCCGGTGGGCAGCGCGTTTGAGTATTTGTAAAAAGATGAAGATCAGGCGGCCTGCGCGACTTTCGCGCGGGTTTTGGTGATCATCAGCGCGGCCTGCGCGGCCTCGCGCCCCTTTTCCACGAAATGTGCGCGGTAAATGGCGTTGTGGTGATCGGTTTCCTGATATTGATGCGGGGTCAGCGACACCGACAGGACCGGAACGCCGGTATCCAGACCGGCGCGCATCAGGCCATCAACCACGGCTTGGGCCACGAAATCGTGCCGGTAGATGCCGCCATCCACCACAAAAGCGGCACAGGCGATGGCAGCGTATTGGCCGGTCTGGGCCAGATCGCGGGCCAGCAGCGGCATCTCGAACGCGCCGGGGACGTCGAAGACATCGACTTGCTCGGCGGGGATAAGTTCAAGAAACCCGTCCAGCGCACGGTCCACGATATCGGAATGCCAGTTGGCTTTGATAAAAGCATAGCGGGTGTGTGTCATCATGATCTCCTTTCAGTTTGGTGGCCTGCTGGCGGTCGCGAAAACCGGTTCCCACTTTTCGCTGCCAGCCCGGCATGACACGTCACCCAAGGCGATCACGAGCAGACGCACCGCATCAGCGGCGCGGCTAGCACGTTCTCTTTCATCCGGACTTTAACCGTCGGCTCTGGCCTCTCACCAGATCTGCTGACACCCTTTGGTGGTTCCACAATCTGTCCGAAAACCGGTTCCCACTTTTCGGATCGTGGACACTGCGGGGCCGCTCGCGGGCTTACGGATCATGCCCGCATACCGCCGGTGGGGAATTTCACCCCGCCCTGAGAACGGGGTGGACTGTGCCAAGGCCCGGTCACTTGTGCAAGAGGCTTTGCGCCCCACCCAATTGACGGGTTTTGTTTCCATGACCGTCCTGTAAGGTCGCTGCAACCTAAGGAGAGCGTGAATGAAACTCTATCACAGTCCAACTTCGCCCTATGTGCGCAAGGTGATGGTTTTGCTGCACGAAACCGGCCAGCTTGAGGACGTCGAGGTGTTAAACGTCGCCACCACTCCGTTGGCTCCGGCGGACGAGCTGCAGGGCAAGGTGCCGTTGAGGCGCATTCCGGCGCTGGAGCGGCCGGATGGCCCGACCCTGTTCGACAGCCGGGTGATCTGCGCCTTTCTGGACGCGCGCGCCAAGACAGGTATGTATCCCGAGGGCACCGGGCGCTGGGATGTGCTGACGCTGGAGGCACTGGCTGATGGCATTTTGGATTCGGCGTTGGGGATGACCTATGAGGCGCGCCTGCGTCCCGAGGACAAGCAGTGGGACACCTGGCTGGATGCGCAATGGGGCAAGATCGAACGGGCCTGTGCCGCGTTGAACCAGCGTTGGATGGCGCATCTGTCGGGGCCGCTGGATATGGGGCAGGTGGCCGTGGCCTGTGCGCTGGGTTATCTGGATCTGCGCCACGATGCGCGGAACTGGCGCAAGGGCAATGACGCGCTGAGCGAGTGGTTTGCCGAGTTCAACGAACGGCCCAGCATGGTTTCGACCCGCCCCGAGGGCTGAGCCCGGTTTCAGCTGCGCCGGCCGTGACTTGCAGGGCCAGCGCATGGTCGATCAGGGCGCGCTGAAGGTGGCGAGATAGGCGGCGATATCGTCGGCACCTTTTTTCAGCTTGATGCTCATGTTCGGGCGCGCGGTCTCGTCATCCAGATAATCCCGAATGAACCCGATCGGGTCCTGCGAATAGGCTGAGATGTTTTCCTGGGTCCAGACCAGACCTTCTTCGCCGGCGCGGATCATGTCATCGGTGAACATGCCGATGGGCAGACGCTCGCTGCCATAGCGGTAATCATTTTCGACTCCGGCGACGCGGCCCACCACACCGTACAGATTTGGCCCGGTAATGCCGCCTTTGACCAGAACCTTGCCATCTTTGATGATCGCGTGGCAGGACGAGCAGCGGTTATAGAGTTTTTCGCCTTTGGCCGGGTCACCGGCGGCCGTCGCCTGGGAGGCAAGGGTCAGCGTGAGGGTCAGCGCAATAGGAATGAACTTTGGCATGGGAAATGTCCTGCTGAGGTTGGGCTTACTCCGGGCCTTGGTAGATTCCCGTTAAAAGTGCAATCGAAAACCATCCCGCATAAGCCGCTATAAAATATTTATTTTCAACTCAGTTTTTTCGAGGTCACGGATTCTCCGAAAGGTGAAAATTGCGTGGCGAAACCGGGTCAGAATCTTGCAGATCCGGCATCGCCGGTAAGATAGAAACTGGCCCGGCGCGGGTTTTCCCGGCGCGGCACAACCAACGCGAATCACATTGGCCCCGACGACCGGTGACCAGCGGATTTCCCCGCTTAAACCTGTCCAAAACTTGAAAAATAACCCCTTCGTTGTGACATGAATGCCCAGATGCGGCGTAGTGCGCGCCTATGACCGCTGGACGAACCGATTTCTCCCGGCTAGATAGCCGCGATGAGACGCCGCTTTGATGCGGTGCTGATGCATGTTTGCCCGCAATCGCGGGCGCCGGAATCGGAGAAAACCTCGTGTCCCACGCAGAAGACAACGAAGGCACCCGCAGAGATTTCCTCTACTACGTCGCTGGCGGCGCAGGTGTCGTTGCGACGGGTGCAGCCGTATGGCCCCTGATCAACCAAATGAACCCATCGGCAGACGTTCAGGCGCTGTCCTCGATTCGCCAGGACGTCAGCGGTGTCGAGCCGGGCACGCAGCTGACGGTGAAATGGCTGGGTAAACCCGTATTCATCCGTCACCGTACCGGTGCCGAGATTCAAGAGGCTCAGGAGCAGGACGCTGAAGGCGTAGACGCGCTGCCTGATCCGTTGGCGCGCAACTTCAACCTGCCCGCCGATGCCCCTGCGACCGACGCCAACCGCGTGATGCCGTCTCCTGAGGGTGAGGCGCCCGGTGCATGGATCGTTCAGATGGGCGTTTGCACCCACCTGGGTTGCGTACCTCTGGGCGATGCCGGTGATTTCGGCGGCTGGTTCTGCCCCTGCCACGGTTCGCACTATGACCTTGCCGGTCGTATCCGCAAAGGCCCCGCGCCTGAAAACCTGCCCGTTCCGCCCGTTGAATGGGTGGATGCGACAACCATCAAGCTCGGCTAAGGGAGACCCAGATGTCCGGAATTCCCCACGATCATTACGAGCCGAAGACAAACGGCGAGAAGTGGCTGAACAGCCGCCTGCCCATCGTCGGCCTGATTTACGACACCATCATGATCCCCACCCCCAAGAACCTGAACTGGTGGTGGATCTGGGGCATCGTCCTGGCGTTCTGCCTGGCGCTGCAGATCGTCACCGGTATCGTTCTGGTGATGCACTACACCCCGCATGTCGATCTGGCCTTTGCCAGCATCGAGCACATCATGCGCAACGTGAATGGCGGCTATATGCTGCGCTACCTGCACATGAACGGCGCATCGCTGTTCTTTGTCGCGGTCTACATTCACATCTTCCGTGGCCTGTTCTACGGCTCGTACAAAGCCCCGCGTGAGATCACCTGGATCATCGGGATGTTGATCTACCTGATGATGATGGGCACAGCCTTCATGGGCTACGTTCTGCCTTGGGGTCAGATGTCCTTCTGGGGTGCGACCGTGATCACCGGCCTGTTTGGCGCGATCCCGTTCGTGGGTGACGCGATCCAGACCTGGCTGCTGGGCGGACCCGCGGTGGACAACGCCACGCTGAACCGCTTCTTCTCGCTGCACTACCTGCTGCCGTTCGTAATCGCGGCGCTGGTAATCGTGCACATCTGGGCCTTCCACACCACCGGCAACAACAACCCCACGGGTGTTGAAGTGCGCCGTGGCTCGAAAGCCGAGGCCGAGAAAGACACGCTGCCGTTCTGGCCCTACTTCGTGATCAAGGACCTGTTCGCGCTGGCCGTGATCCTGGTGGTATTCTGGGCGGTTGTCGGCTTCATGCCCAACTATCTGGGCCACCCGGACAACTACATCGAAGCCAACCCGCTGGTCACACCTGCGCACATCGTTCCCGAATGGTACTTCCTGCCGTTCTACGCGATCCTGCGCGCCTTCACCGGTGAGGTCTGGGTTGTTCAGTTCGCCAGCTTCATCACCGGTGGCATCGTCGACGCCAAGTTCTTTGGTGTGATCGCGATGTTCGGTGCGATCCTGGCCATGGCCCTGGCGCCGTGGCTGGACACATCCAGCGTGCGTTCGGGCAAGTACCGTCCGATGTTCAAATGGTGGTTCTACCTGCTGATCATCGACTTCTTTGCCCTGATGTGGCTGGGAGCGATGCCCGCGGAAGAACCTTATGCGACTTTCTCGCTGATCGCGTCCGCCTACTGGTTCGCCTATTTCTTCGTGATCCTGCCGATCCTCGGCGTGATCGAGAAACCTCTGGCACAGCCCGAGACCATCGAAGAAGACTTCAACGCGCATTATGGCAAGGCTGACGCCGACGCCACGCCGGCCGAGTAAGAAGAGGGACCGGAAACATGTTCAAGAAACTTGCAATCGGTGCCGCGTTTGCTCTGGCCCTTGCTCCTGCTGCGTCCTTCGCGGCAGGTGGCGGCGAGCAGCATATCGAGGACTTCCACTTTTCGTTCGAGGGGCCCTTCGGAACCTGGGACAAACACCAGCTGCAGCGCGGTCTGCAAATCTATACCGAGGTCTGCGCGGCCTGCCACGGCCTGAGATACGTGCCTCTGCGCGATCTTGAGGCGCTGGGCTATTCGGAAGAAGAAGTCATCGCCTATGCGGCGGGCAACTTTGAAGTGTTCGATCCCGAGCTGGACGATTTCCGTCCGGCGATCCCGACCGACCACTTCCCGGCCAATGACGGTGTCGGCGCACCGGACCTGAGCCTGATGGCCAAGGCCCGCGCCGGGTTCCACGGCCCATACGGTCTGGGTATCAACCAGCTGTTCAAAGGCATGGGTGGTGCGGAATACATCGCCTCGTTGCTGGATGGCTATACCGGCCACGAAAAGGAAGAGGCCGGCACGGTCCTGTACGAAAACACCGCCTTCCCCGGCGGCTGGATTTCGATGGCACCGCCGCTGTCCGACGATCAGGTCGAGTTCACCGACGGTCACCCGGCCACGGTCGAGGCCATGTCCGAGGATGTCGCCGCTTTCCTGATGTGGACAGCCGAGCCGAAGATGATGGAGCGCAAGTATTCGGGCTTCGTCGGCGTGATCTTCCTGTCGGTGCTGTCGGTGCTGCTGTATCTGGTCAACAAGCGCCTGTGGGCTGCTGTGAAGGGCAAGAAGAAGCACTAAGCGCTGATCTTCCTAAAAAGAATGAACCCCCGCGCCATCGGCTGCGGGGGTTTTTTGTTTTCGAGGGGTGAAGGGGCCAGCCCCTTCTTGGCCTGCAGCCAATTCCGGGGCTCCGCCCGTTCGCGGCTGAAATCGTCCACTGGACGATTTTTTCACCGCTCACTCCGCCGGGATATTTTTGGCCAGATGAAGTGCGGATCAGGTTGTGAGCTGAGTCGCGGTGGCGCTTATGATTTTGGCGGTCACGATCTGGCCTTCAGGCTGGGGGGTGGTGAAAGTAACCTCGGTGAATTGCTCGGTGCGGCCCATATGGGGGTTTTCCATCAGGATGTGATGGGTTCTGCCGATCTGGTCAGTCAGGTGTTTCGCGACCTGAGCCTCACCCGCCGCACGCAGGCGGGCGGCACGGGCTTTGATGATATTGCCGTTGATCTGCTGTGGAATCCGGGCTGCCGGGGTGCCTTCGCGTTTGGAATAGGGGAAGACGTGCAACCAGGTCAGATCGCAGTCGGTGACCAGTTTCAGCGAGTTCTCGAAATGGGCATCGGTTTCGGTTGGGAACCCGGCGATGATATCCGCGCCAAAGGTCATCTCGGGGCGCAGTTTGCGGGCCTCTTCGGTAAATCGGATGGCATCGTCGCGCAGGTGGCGGCGTTTCATCCGTTTCAGGATCAGGTCATCCCCGTGCTGCAGCGACAGGTGCAGATGCGGCATCAGGCGCGGCTCGGTCGCAATCGCCTGCATCAGGTTCTCATCCACCTCGATCGAGTCGATCGAGCTGATCCGCAGGCGCGGCAGGTCCGGCACCAGTTTCAGGATACGCATGACCAGGTCGCCAAGCTTCGGCTGCGCGGGCAGGTCGGCGCCCCATGAGGTCAGGTCCACGCCGGTCAGAACAACCTCGTTATAGCCCCGGTCAATCAGCCGCTTGATCTGTTCCACCACCACGCCCGCAGGGACGCTGCGCGAGTTGCCGCGGCCGTAGGGAATGATGCAGAAGGTGCAGCGGTGATCGCAGCCATTCTGGACCTGCACATAGGCGCGTGAACGGGTGCCAAACCCGTCGATCAGGTGACCAGCGGTCTCAGTAACCGACATGATGTCATCGACCTGCACCGCCTCGGTCTGGCCGATGAAATCCGCCGCCATGCCTTTCCAGGTGTCGGGCTGCATCTTCTCGGTATTGCCGATAACGGCATCGACCTCTTCCATTTGCGCAAAGGTTTCGGGTTCGGTCTGCGCCGCACAACCGGTCACGATCAGACGCGCATCGGGGTTTTCCCGACGCAGTTTGCGGATCTCCTGCCGGGCCTTGCGTACCGCCTCGGCCGTCACCGCGCAGGTGTTGACCACAACCGCATCAGTAAGGCCTGCCTGTTGCGACAATTCCTTCATCGCCTCGGTCTCATAGGCGTTCAGGCGGCAGCCCAGAGTGGTGAATTTGGGCGCGCTCATCCCAGCGCCCCCAGGAATTCCGGGGTCAGCGTGCCCGAGAACACGTGGCAGGTGGGCCCAGTCATCCAGACGCCATCCTCGCGCCAGTCGATCCAGATGGTGCCGCCGTCCAGATCGATCTGCACTTTGCGCCCGGTCAGGCCGCGCCGCGCGGCGGACACGGCGGTTGCGCAGGAAGACGACCCCGAAGCCAGTGTGATGCCCACGCCCCGTTCCCACACGCGCATCCGGATGTGGTCGGGGCCGATAATCTGCGCAACCTGCACGTTGGTGCGCTGAGGGTAGAGCGGGTGGTATTCGTAGCGCGCGCCGAATTCTGTCAGAGGGATGGCTTCTGCGTCCTCGACAAAGAAGGTGCAGTGCGGGTTGCCCATGCCGGTGGCGGTTGGTCCGCCCTCGATCGGCAGTTCCAGCGTGTCGACTTCTTCGGCCAGTGGAATCTCGTGCCAGTCCAACTGCGGCGGCCCCATGTTCACCGAGGTCAGCCCTTCACCCGCATCGCGTGCGTACAGGGTACCGCGCTCCGTGGTCAGGGTCAGCTCGGATTTGCCGGTTTCCTCCATCAGGAACCGCGCAATACAGCGCGTGGCATTTCCGCACGCGGCCGAGGTCGACCCGTCGGCATTGTAGAACACCAGATGCGCATCCGGTTCGCCGCTTTCGATCACCGCCAACTGGTCGAATCCGACGCCGAACTGCCGATGCCCGATTCCCCGTGCCAAGGCGGGCGTAATCTCAACGCTTTGCGCGCGCGCATCGACAATGACAAAGTCATTGCCCAGCCCGTGCATCTTCATGAAGGGCAAACCCGAGGTCGGTATTCGTTGCATGGCGCGCATATAACCCTGCGTTGGAAAGGAATCCACCCTGCGGTGAAGATTCCTGAAAAAAGGGGTTGACCCCCCCGCGCCACCTGCCTAATTAGGCCGCCTATCGGGGCGCCGGAAACAAGTTGGGTTAAGGCGAAACGAGGTGCAAAATAAGGACTTGAACCCGGTCGGGAAAATGCCTTAGAGAGCGCCACGGATCGACAAGATCCAGACAAAAGAGTGGGCCGTTAGCTCAGTTGGTAGAGCAACTGACTTTTAATCAGTGGGTCGCAGGTTCGAATCCTGCACGGCTCACCACTTTTTTCAATAAAGAACAACGTATTACGTGGTGCGCATTGCTGATTTGCAGATGGGCGTGTCCGGTTTTTTGCGGACTATTCACGGACGACATTGATGCAACAGGTCAACATCATTTTGCCTGTGGCGTTCTCTCGTATCAGCCGGAATCGTTTGAACCTCCGTGGAATGCTCAAAGCGGACTAGAACCTTCCAGTCTGGGGGGGGGCGGGGGTGCACCCCGCCTGTAGGAGTCCCGCTAACAAATGCACCTCCCCAGCCATCCAACCGAGCGAAGATGGTTTTTCAAATTTGCCATCGTAGTGTTAGCCCACACGCGCCTTAGAGGGACGATCCCCGTTTCACCAATTCTCGGAATGCTTTCAACACAGCCCGATTGGTGGCCTTGTCACTGCCGCGCTGCATCTCGATTGTCACATAGGCGAAAAGATCTTCCTTATCCACGCCCAGAAGGATCGTTTCATCGTCAGTCGGGGCGCTCAGTGGAGCGCCATTTTCGTCAATGAACTTTTTGGCAAGGCGAAGTAGCAGCTTCTGGTTCTTAGTGTCGAAGCAGTTCGCCGACGCAGCCCATTCCTTGCGCGACAAGCTCGTAGACATGGGCTTTGAGGAAAGTGAGGCTGAAGAGAACATTGAAGCGGAGACGCCGGAACTAGGTGAGGGGCTTTTTGGACAGCGTTCCCGCCCCAAGCCCACGTTCAGGAGGAGTTGGTCTTTGGCGACACCGATGTGCTGATGGAATACCAAGAGTGGGCTCTAAGTGACTACCCGGCGCGGCTTACTCCTCAAGAGTTCGACGTGGTGGAGACAGCAAACACATTCGAGATTGATCTCGATGGCAACAGGTTGCAGATCAGTGCCGGGGATGACTCAGAGCAGTTGAACTCGAACATAGATGTCGAAGACTGGACACCCAGCGCACTGGTCCAGTGGCTGGACCGTAAAGTCCGAGACCAATGGATCAGCCAAGTGGAACTACTGGCGTGGCTTGGCGACATCGTGACCTACCTCAATCGGGATCGGGGAATTCCGCTGTCGCAGTTGATGCGGTGCAAGTTCATCTTGGCGCGCAAGCTGAAGGCGAAGATCAACGGGTATCGTCAAGCCGAGCGCGATAAAGTGTATCAACTGACACTCTTCGATGAAGGCGCGCGTGTCGAAGTCTCTGTCGATCACGGTGTTGAGTTTTTCGACGAGATGTACGCTGACGTTCCCAAGTACCGGGGCCGCAGGAGGCGAGGAGGAGAAATGTGCGCTGGTGATTGATGGTCTGGCCGACATTGACTACTGGACACGGAATGTGGCTCGCCGCCGAAACTCGTTCTGGCTCCCAACCCGCACCGACAAGTTTTACCCTGACTTCGTGGCAAAGCCGAAAGATGGCCGCACGTTGGTGGTTGAGTATAAGGGAAAACACCTTGCTGGGGAGCAAATCACCCAAGACACTAGGGAAAAACAGGCCATTGGTGATGTTTGGGCCAGCAAGTCAGCGGGACAAGGTGTCTTCGTCTTGGCAACTATGGAAGATGGCAACCCACTGGAGGTTCGAAACGCGATCCTGCGGGCTTTGAAGAAGTGAGGGGAATACACCCAATCGCTATCAAAGAAATCTGAATACAGGTGAACAGTGAAATACAATCAAGACATTGACAAATCTCTTGTGTGGAATGCCACAGAAGAAGTCAAACAGCGCGCCTATGCATTGGCGTCACAAAAGGTGGAACCCCCAATTCTAGACCCGGATTATGTGCAAACACGGATGTTTGTCGGGGGCCTTCTTGTGGGTTAGCCGATATTGGTCCTCGGTCCTTAGGCGATAGTCGGAATGATTGTTGGGGGTGCAATTGGCGGGTTTTGGGCCCATGCTACAAAGAGCCGTAGAGAGTTTGAATGGGAAGAGGCCTGCCGATATACTTATCCGTTTGCCACGATGAGCGTGTTGAAAGAGGTGCCCAAGACGACGAGGCGTAGCTGTTGAAAGCGCTTGCTGAAATGTCCAGTGACCAGTCTGACCGCTGCATCTGACCTGCACAAACTCATTGTCAGTGGGCGCTGCCATCATTGTCAAGGTTTGTTCCTTGGCTGGTCGTGGATTAGGACAACCGGTTTGCCGTGTCGTTGGCCGACGCGATCGGCTGTGGCAGGATCCAAAGAAAGATGAACTTGGTGGCGACGCCCCGGATTTAACCCTCTGAGAATATTGCATCCAGATTTGCGCTGGCTGTGCCGTGGTATAGCTCGACGGGTGGACATCGGGACTCTGGGCCCAAGTCCACATTGACTGAGTGACCTTGAGCTGCCCTGATCCACAAGCCATCCTCGGACAGAGTGAAGCGCTTCTTATCGTTGTTTTCGACAAGCTGAATGAGTTCGTCACGGCTTAGCTTGCGATTGGCTTTCTTCAGCTTCCGCAACAGATCATCAACACGAACCCAACCATGCTGATCAAGCTGAAGACAGTTCTCTTCAGGTTTGTGCCGTAGCACCAGCCTTAAGAACTTGCTTTCTCTGCTCATCTATTGGTTTCTTTAGATACTGGCTTGATTGGCTCTTACCACGAAGCCTTGCTGTTAGGAATTGAGTAGGTGGTTCCAGACATCACTGCAGGCTTGGCTTCCTTCTCCGGCAAGTTTTCTTTTGTTCCGCTCGATCTGCAGCGAAATGAAAAGGCTGGCAATTGCTGACGAATCGAATTCGTCTACGTCACCGGACCAGCCTATCAAAGAGACCTCAAAGGTCCGCCACGCCAGCCTGGTAGTACCGGATAGCCGATCGAAGCAGGCTCGACATTTTACAAGAGGTCTGCTTTCACTGTGGGTCCAGCAGAGTTGCTATCCTAATCCTCGGGCCCCATTTGTCGGCATGTTCCGGGTCTTGGGAGTCCTGCCGCTGAGCACAGGTCGGACGGCTGGTCCCAAAAGTGCAGGGCGCAGGGCGATCAGGTAACATATCCAGCTGACACACCAGAACAGCGCGGCGGTGTTCTCCAAAAGCTCGTGATTGTTGGTCATAGGCGCGGCAAGACGGGTTGCGATAGCGCACCACAGCAACGCCAAGGCACAGGTCAGGCTGCGCGGCGCGCGCAGCGGACCCTCTGACGTATGGGATGCGGCGCGGCCGGTGAAGGCCATGATCATGCCGGAGATTGCCCCAATGGTGAGCACGTGCAGGGCGTCCGGCATGGGGTAAGCCGCCGGGAAAAACCACAGTGACCCCATTAGCAAAAGCCCCAACGGCAGCCAGAGAAAGGCCGCGTGCAAACCAATGAGCAGCGGGTTGCGCCACGTGCTGAAGCTGCGCCAGCGGGGCATCGCGGCAAGCAGGAAAAGGGCGGCGAGGATCAGCGAGGCGTTGGCGAAATCAGCAGCGTCCAGAAACAAGGCAAGGGCGCCGCAGCACAACAGGGCAATGGTGATCATGCGCAGCCCTTCGTTGTAGCGCAAGTCCAGCACAGGCAGGTTTTGGTGTTGACGCCAGGTGTTGGTGAAAGCCGGGACGGCCCGAACGCCGATGGTGGCGATCAGGATGGCAAAGCCGATCAGCACTGCGCGCGCGAGGGATAGGCTGGCGGCGATATCACCGGATCTAGCGAGAGCCATATAAGTGGCTTCGACCAGACCCAGAGCCAGCATTGCGAAGGCAAACGGAGCTTTGACATAGGCGCCTGCGGTCGCGATGCGCCATATCAGCAGGCCAAACAAAGCGATGAAATAGAACCCGTTACAGATCAGGATCAGGCTGAGGGGGAGGCGGTCCGCCATGGCCGTTGTCAGGCGGCCCAACGCCCAGAAGCCCATCAGGAACTTTAAGATCGCGCCCTGTTCGGGGGGCTTGGCCACCCAATTGGGCAGCGCGGTCAGCAGGTAGCCGCCGACAGCCAGCGCGGCAAAGCCGAACAGCAGCTCATGCACATGCCACAGCACGATTGGCTCGAACGCCGGGGCGGGCAGGCCCAGACGTACGCCCAAAGGCCACCACCCGATACATATCAGCGCCCAAAGCGCCGCGCCGCTGAACATGGGGCGATAGGGAGCGGACCAGAATGATTGCGTGGTCACTCTGCCGGGACGGCCCGGTCGGCGGACCAGTTCGCGCCACATGCGCCTTGCAGGAACCCGTCGGAAAAGCGGGCGTCCGGCGTAAGGGATTGAAGTTCTGCCGCTGTTGTTTCCGCTGTGGTGTCTCCTTGCAGAAGGGCATGATAGGCAGCGCAGATGGCGGGGA
Organism: Ruegeria sp. MALMAid1280; assembly: GCF_049195285.1. Classification (NCBI taxonomy): domain Bacteria; kingdom Pseudomonadati; phylum Pseudomonadota; class Alphaproteobacteria; order Rhodobacterales; family Roseobacteraceae; genus Ruegeria; species Ruegeria sp. MALMAid1280. The sequence continues at coordinate 108,871 of NZ_JBMIRT010000046.1, forward strand.
AACCCTGTGATTGTGGAGATAAGCGCAGAGCGGTGACGCCTGCGCGCGCCAGCGTGTCGGTCTGGTAGACGGCGGCAGCGTGGGTGTCCGACAGGGTCTGCACGCCGTTCATGGTCATGAACGGCTGACCTTCCAGCGTTTTGACATCCAGCCCGTCCGGGTCGTCTTCGCAGGCAAACTGACAATTGTCTTTGGTGCGGCCATGCAGGCGCGCGTGATAGCAACGCCCCGAGATCGCCAGAGGCAGGCGGCCATGGCCCCAGACTTCAATCTCTACGCCAAGATCGGCGGCGGATTTGGCCAGCACCGCAACGCTTTCCAATGGCAGTTCGGGGGGCAGGCAGACCCGTGTGGCGCCCAACGAGGCAAGCCATGTCAGCGTGCCTTCGTTATAGACATTGACCAGCGGACCAACCCAGAACGGCGTGCCCTTGGGCAGATGCGGTAAGGCCGAGAGATCGTTGACCTCGACCGGCAGGCCCATGTCAACCAGATCGGCGGTCAGCTTGCGTTCGCGTTTCAGGGTGACCAGCGCCAGGCTGGTCAGGGCGACCTCTTTGCCTGCGTTTTGCAGCGTGTCGATCGCCTCGACGATATGCTCCTGATAAAACGGCAGGCGTTTGGAACAGACCAGCTCGCCCAGAACAACGCGGGCAACGGGGGTATCCGCCAGCGAGGTATGAAACTCCAGCCAACGGGTTTTGGACCAGAAGAACTGGGTCGGCCCAGCAGTGAGATCCATGGCTTATCTCCAGGTTTTCTTGTAGGCGCCGGTGGTCATGGCCTGACCCTCGGACAGACGGGCCAACATGCCCTCGGGCAGCGGGCGGCCCGCATCCAAGGCATCCACGGCGGCGCGGAAGTTGCGCACCACCTGCGCCACATAGGACCGCGACCGCTGACGGCCTTCGATCTTGAGCGCGGTGACGCCTGCCTTTTGAAGTTGTGGGATCAGCTTCTCGGCGTTCAGGCTGACCGGGTCTTCGAACAGGTGGCCGGTTTTCTCGCCCGCGCTGAAGCAGCCCTTGCACAGGGTCGGATAGGGCGCGGCTTCGCCTTTGTTTACGCGGTGAATGATGTAGCCGCCCAGCCGCGCATCCAGCACCCCGTTTTCCTCATGGTATTCCACATGGCTGGCCGGAGAGCAGACGCCGTTCATGTTGGGCGATTTGCCGGTGGCATAAGACGACAGCGAACAGCGGCCCTCGGCCATCACACACAGACCGCCAAAGACAAACACCTCGGTTTCGACCTCGGTTTCGGCGTTGATTGCGGCGATTTCCGGCACCGACAGCACGCGCGGCAGCACCACTCGTTTCACGCCAAAGGTTTCGGCGTAATAGTTGATGACATCCGCATTGGCAGCGGCAGCCTGTACCGACAGGTGACGGCGCAGGCCGGGGTGGTGGCGCGCGGTATGGGCCAGCAGGCCTGCATCGGCCAGAATCACTGCATCGGCGCCGCAGGTTTCCGCATCCGCCACGGCGCGGTGCCAGATGGCCTCGTGCCCGGCGCGGGGAAAGGTGTTGATAGCGACCAGCACTTTGGCGCCATGCTGATGGGCAAAGGCCACGCCCTCACGCATTTCGGTGCGGTCGAAGTTCAGGCCGGGAAAGTTGCGGGCGTTGGTTTCATCGGCAAAGCCGCAGTAAACCGTGTGTGCGCCCGCTTTGACAGCCGCACGCAGGGCTGCGGGGGTGCCCGCGGGGCAGACAATTTCCATTACCATAGGTCTGCCTCTTCAGGTCTGCTCAGGTTGACGCCGGTTCTTCGCTCGATCAGTGCAAGGACCCTTTGCATGGACTGCGCCAGAGGGCCGGACAGGTTCGAAAGCTCCTGCGCGAAATCCAGTTCAGCATCATCGACAGCGTTGCGCAGGGCCAGCGCTGCGGCGGTATCGCCTTCGATCACCAGATCGCGGGAAAAGAACAGCGCGTCCCCGTCATAGGCGCCGTGAACAAGACCCAATAAGGCAGCCAGCGGCCCGGCGATCCGAGCAGCGCCCTCTGCGCTGCCGCGCGTGACTGTCACACGCGGGGTGCCGCCGTTCGGATCAAGGCAGATCACAAACGGCAGGTCGGTCGGATCAAGGATGAACCGTGTGTGGTCATGCTCACCCAGGCGGCGGAACATGCCGGGGTGTTTTTGGGCAATCTTGCGGGAAAAAGCGGACAGGATGGCCGACAAAGGGGCATATGGCAAAATGCGCAACGGAAGGGTGACCACCTGCGGTAAGCGCGGAATCATAGCGGGCGATTGGGACAAGCAGGGCTCCTTTGGCACGGTCGACATGTCTTCTGCCGGAACTCATAAGGGGTTGCACGCGGTCGCAGTTTGACGATGGTCAATTTCGCTGTGGAATTTCGCTGATAGGCAGGCCGGGCTTACTTGAACAGGATCTCCCGTGCGATCGTTGCCCTCTTTCCCCAGCTTGCGCAGTTTCCTTGACTGGTGTGGGGACACCAATCAGTTGCTGACAGTTTCCGAGCCCGTCTCGGTCCGCCGCCAGATGACAGCAGTTCACCGCAACGTGCTGGAACGGGCTGGCCCGGTGGTGCGGTTCGATTTTCCGGTGTTGGACGGTGGTATCCCTTCGAAAATGCCGGTTGTCACGAACCTGTTCGGGACAACTGAACGCGTGTGCGCCGGGCTTGGTATCAGACCGGAGGAATTGGACGAGATGGGCGCGTTTCTTGCCGCGCTCAAAACCCCGACACCTCCGGACGGGTTGCGGGATGCCCTTTCGCGTTGGCCGATGTTGAAGGCCGCCTTGGCCACGCGACCCAAGATCACCAAGTCCGCATCCAGCCAGCAGGTTGTTCTGGACGGGGCGGATATCGATCTGGCGTCAATTCCGGTGCAGACCCATTGGCCGGGTGATGCGGCGCCGCTTGTGACCTGGCCGGTGGTCATCACCCGACCGCACGGGTCCGACGCGGGCAATGTCACGTCCTACAATGCGGGCATCTACCGGGCGCAGGTGTTGGACCGGGACAGGCTGATCATGCGATGGCTGCCTCATCGTGGTGGCGCGGCCCATCACCGGAGCTGGGCGAAAAACGGGGAAAAGACCCCGGTCGCCATTGTTCTGGGGGCAGACCCGGCGACGCTGCTGTCCGCCGCGCTGCCTTTGCCCGAGACCGTGTCTGAAATGACCTTTGCAGGTGCGCTCAACGGGGTGCGCCCTCGCATGGTGGCTGCCAAATCCGTGCCGCTGATGGTTCCGGCCGAGGCCGAGATTATCCTGGAAGGTTGGGTTTCCCCCACGGAAACCGCGCCCGAGGGGCCGTTCGGAGACCACACCGGATACTACAACCGGGCCGAGCCTTTCCCGGTCATGCAGGTCACGGCCGTGACCCACCGGCAGGACCCGCTGTACCTGTCCACTTATACCGGACGTCCACCGGATGAGCCCGCGATCATTGGCGAGGTTTTCAACCGCCTCGCGCTGCCGACCATTCGCGCCCAGATCCCCGAGGTTCGTGATCTGTGGCTGCCGCCCGCCGCGTGTTCGTATCGCATGGCCGTTGTCAGCATCGACAAACGCTATCCCGGTCAGGCGCGCCGGGTGATGATGGCGCTGTGGGGGATGCTGCCGCAATTCAGCTATACCAAGATGATTGTGGTGGTGGATGACGATATCGACCCCGCGAACTGGGATGACATCGCCTGGGCACTTGCCACGCGCATGGACCCGGTGCGCGATGTGATGACGCTGGAGAACACGCCGATGGACTATCTGGACTTTGCGTCTCCGCAGCCGGGGCTGTCCGGGAAAATGGGCATCGACGCCACGACCAAGATCGAAAGCGAAACCAGCCGAGACTGGGGAACCGTGATGAAAACGGCAGACAAGGACGCGGAGTTTGCCGCCAATCTTGTTTCGCGCCTGATGGCCGGAGGGACGTCATGAGCCAACACCGTGTAATCCTGGGCGTAGCCGGAGCGTCGGGTGCCGCGCTCGGGCTGTCGGTGGCCCGGCAGTTGTCTGCTCTGGGCGTTGAGATCGATCTTGTCACCAGTGACGCAGCACAGCGCACGCTGCTTGAAGAATGTGGGGGCGATGCGTTTGACACCCTCAGGGGATTGGCCACCCGCCACCATTCCATCGACAATATCGGTGCCAGTATCGCGTCAGGGTCGGTTCCGGTATCCGGGATGATTGTTGCCCCCTGTTCGATGCGTTCCCTGGCGGCCATCGCGCATGGCCTGGATGACAACCTGCTGACCCGTGCCGCCAGTGTTCAACTCAAGGAACGCAGGCGTCTGGTCCTGCTGACCCGCGAGGCGCCGCTGACATTGGTGCATCTTCGGAACATGACGACCGTGACCGAGATGGGTGCGATTGTTCTGCCGCCGGTTCCGGCCTTCTATCTGAAACCGCAATGCGTGTCGGATATCGTCACCCAGATTGCAGGTCGCGCGATCGATCTGTTGGGGGTTTCTGCCCCGGTGGCAAGACAATGGGCCGAAGAGGGGGTGATGTCTGGCTCTAATGCCGTGCCCGCGCGGTTCTGAATAGCAGCAGAAACACAAACACCGAACCGATCGAGGTCGTCACGATCCCTACCGGCAATTCCTGTGGTGCCAGAAGCAACCTGCTGAGGATGTCCGAACCCGTCAGCAAGGCCGCGCCGACAATTGCGGCCGTGGGCAGAAGCCGGTTGTGCAGCGGTCCGGCGATACCGCGCGCGATATGCGGCACCATCAGGCCGACAAAGCCGATCACCCCCGCGACCGAGACAAAAACGGCGGTGGCAAGGGCCGCGGCAAAGAACATGCTGAACCGTAGCCCCTGAACGGGCACGCCCAACGTTGCGGCGGTCAGGTCTCCGGTCAGCAGCGCGTCCAGCCAGCGGCTGCGATAGAGCGAATAGGACAGGATCAGCAGCAACCCGGCGCAAACTAGGGGGAATGTCTCCCATCGCGCCAGACCCAGACCGCCCAGCATCCAGAAGATCACCGAATGCGCGGCGCGGCTGTCACCGGCGAAGATCAGGTAATTGGTGATGGCCGAGAACAGAAAGGAAACCGCCAGACCGGCCAGGATCAGCTTTTCCGGCGCGCTTGTCCGCAGCCCGTGCACCAGCGCCAGCACGATGCCCGAGGCCACGAGGCCGCCGCAAAACGCCGCCAGCGGCAGGGTCCAGAAGCCCAGAACATCGCCGGTCACGGTGATGACGAACACGGCTCCGGCGGCTGCGCCCGAGGACAGGCCAAACAGGAACGGGTCGGCCAGATCGTTGCGCGTCGTGGTTTGCAGAACCACGCCAACAATGCCCAGCCCGGCGCCAATGACGGCCGCGAACAGGGCGCGGGGCAGGCGCAGGTCGAACACGATCCGGTGCAGGGGGGACATGTCTCCGTCCGTCAGGCCGGTGCCCAGCAAGACGGCGTCAAACGCATCCCGCGCGGGGATGGGCGTGGTGCCGTAGACGGTCGAAATCAGCAAGAGGGCGGCCAGAATGACCGCCCCCAAGATTAGCTCAAGGCCCAATCGGCCCATATCAGTTGAGGCCCGGATGCATGGCTTGGGCCATTTTCGAGATCGCCTCGATATTTGCCGGTCCGGGGGTCAGTTCCTCGTAGCGCAGGCCGATCCAGCGCTCGTTCTTGACCGCGTCGATTTGCGACATCACCGGATGGTCCTGCAGGAACTTGAACGTATCCGCTGCGCCATTTCCGGTCTGGTAATCCAGCAGCACCAGGAATTCCGGGTTTGCGGCGGCAATGGCCTCCCACGAGGTGCGGCCCCAGCTGGTGTCCATGTCATGGGTGACGTTCTCGCCACCAGCCGCCGCGATCATCGCATCGGGGATGGCGAATTTGCCCGCAGTGAAGGGCGCATCCGCCGGGCCATCCAGCAGGAAGACACGCGGTTTCGGCAGATCGACAGTCTGCGCTTCGATCGCTGCCAGCTCTTCTTTCCAGCCGCCGACCAGTTCTTCGGCCTTGTCGTCAACATGCATGACCTTGCCCAGACGCAGCACGTCGTCGAACAACAGGTCCATGCTGGCTTCGGGGCGATCCTTGTCCAGATGCACGCAGCTTTCGGTCAGGATCATGGTCTTGATGCCAAAAGGCTCCAGCGTGTCTGGCGTCACGTCGCCGCCGGGTTTCATCCCGTAATACCAACCGGCAAAGAACAGGTCCGGCTCAACCGCGACGAGGTTTTCAACGGTCGGGTATTTCGGCGCAAGCTCGGGGATGTCGCCGCGCAGCGTGTCGAATTCGGGGCTGGTCTTGTACCAGCCGGTGATGCCGGTCAGGCCCACGATCTTGTCCTGAAGGCCCAGCGCAAAGGCCATGTCGGTCATGTTCATGTCGTGCACGACCAGCCGCTCGGGCTGAGTCTCGAAAACCAATGGCTCGCCGCAGTTATCAACGGTTACTTCACCTGCAGACGCGCCGCCTGCGAGGGCGGTGATCAGGGCCGCAGACCAGATGTGTTTCATTGGGGGGAGTTTCCTTGCTTTAGTTTGAAACGGGTGTTCTTCGGATATCCAGCGCCGGGATCACCCGGCCTTCGTGCTGGAAACACAGGTAGTCGACGCCGAACGTGTCGCGCACATGTGCGGGCGTCAGAACCTCGGCTACGGGGCCAAAGCTGGTCAGGCGGGTGGATTTCATCAGGGCCACATGGGTGGCGAATTCGGGGATCATGACCAGATCGTGCACGATCATGACCACGGTGATGCCCAGTTCGGCCACCAGCGACAGCATCCGACCCTTGGCGTCAGGGTCCAGATGATTGGTGGGCTCATCCAGAAACAAAAGCGACGGGTTCTGCGCCAGGGCGCGCGCAATATGTGCCCGCTGACGTTCGCCGCCGGACAGCAGCGCCATCCGCTTGCCGGCCAGAGCGCCCAGCCCGGTCAGGTCCAATATCCGGTCAAGCTCGGCCGCGTGGTCTTCGGCGGACCGGTCGGACCGGATCGGGATCTGACCCAGCGCAACATAGTCGCGCAGCAGGAGCCGACCGTCCGGAAACTCTTGCTGGCTGACCACGGCGATCATGCGCGCGCGCTCTGATGCGGGCATCTGTTTCAGGCTGCGCCCGTCGACCAGAACATCGCCCAGAACCATCTCGGCGGCGCCACTAAGAAGGTTCAGAAGTGTCGTTTTCCCGGCCCCGTTCGGCCCGGCAATGGCCAGGATCGCGCCTTTACCCAGTTCAAACGATGCACCCTGCAGCAGAATATCGCCGTTCAGCGCATAATATTCCAGGTCACGCGCGACCAGAAACGCGGGGTCTGTCATGAGTGTTCCTCTACGTTCAGCCGGGGCATCCGGGACAGGGTTTTGGTGAACAGCGGCTGCGGCCGGTCAGAGGCATTGGTCCAACCATCCGCGCTGTGGCGGTACTGCCGCGCAAACTCGGCCACTGCGGTGATGTCACGTTGGGTCCGGATATCACCGAACAGGTATTGGGCTTTGCCAACGGCCTGAAATCCAACGGTTGTCGGCCGTTCGCAGCCCGCCATGCACGCGACGGTTCGAACCGCGAAGTCCGCAGGCAGACTGCCCGCCAGCGCGTTGCGCAAAGCATCCGCATTCTCCGGTCCTTTGCAGGTCTCGCAGATCAGAATGAAGTGATCAGGTGTTTTCGACATTGCCCACTCCGCTCGTTTTCAAACGCGCAGAGAAGGTGCCAATCATAGGAACACGTGTCAGACGTGTCATCATAGCCTCCTTCCAGGACGCCCCGCCCCGGGTTGGTTGAACATATGATGGCAGGTCTCCTGACTTGCGGGTCGTTGCTTGGCCATCCTTCCCGACCCGGAGGCCAGTGGGTGTATGGCGTTGCTCACCGCTTACAGTTGCGGGGGCAGTCACGGAGTTGGCCAATCGACAGGGCCGCACCGTATTCCCTTTTCACCCCTTTTGGGGGAACCATCACCAGATTGACTGCCCGAGATGGCCCGGTGCGTCAATCATAAAGTTACATCCTCTACGTTTGTTTGCCGGTGCAGACCTGCAATGACAGCGGGTTCTGTAAAGAACGACATCTGCAAAAACCCACTGGAATGATCCCGGCAGGGCGATAGAGTCAGGTCATGCGATATTGGCTTCCCCTTGCGACGATTCTGGTGTTGGCCTCGTGCGGTCCGCCCGTGCTGGCGGCTCCGGGGGCTGCGCTGGACTGGTCCGATCTGCCGGACCCGTCGGTTCAGGTCTTCGACGACCCGTATCGCGACCTCAGCCCGGAACAGTTCGACGATGTGCTGTTTACCGTACGCCTGCGCAGCAGGCTGCATCAGGATGCGGGCAGCCCCGAAGAACGGCTGAAATGGCAGGAGCTTCTGTTCGAGACCGAGGACGCCCTGGCCGCCGATGGCATTGATATCGACTGGCTGCTGGACCAGCGGTATGTCGTGGCCCAGAACCGAGAGTGGGCCGGGACTGCAGGAAACCCCGAATTCGACGGTCAGACTGTGACGCTGGCAGGGTTCGCCATTCCCGCGCCGCCCGATGCGGACGGCAATGCCATAGTTTATCTGGTGCCCCGGCGCGGGATGTGCAGCCACATGCCGCCCCCGCCGCCCAATCAGATGATCCGGGTGCGGCTGAACGGTGACTGGGCGCCCAGCTATGTCCACGAACCCGTCCGGCTGACCGGAAGGCTGACCATTGATCCGTCAGAGCAGAACATGATGGTGGTCGACGGGTTTTTGCCCATGCGGGCGACGTTCCGGCTGGACGCCGATAGTGTCGAAACCCTGGAAACACAGGGCGAGCGGCTGGAGTGGACGCAAAGCATTGCCGATCGCATTCGCGCGGCGGGCAACCGCAAGACCGGCGGGGCGAACCTGCCCGAGTGACGGGGCCACCGGATCGGATAAAACCCGCAAAGTCCTGCAGATTGTTTCCAGAACCAAACCAGTCGTCTTTGGTGATTTGACAAACCCCTGTCTCGGGGTACCCTATATCATCCTATTTAAGTGTATCAGTGACGTTGGTTTGAGCCTCTTCAGAGGCCCGGGTGAATAGATGAAACGCATTGACCTAGCAGAGGTTGCGTCCCGGGAATGGGATGTGGTGCTTGTTGGCAGCAGCTTTGCATCAATGTTTTTTGCGCACGCCCTGCCGCAGGATCTGGATATTCTCGTCGTCGAAAAAGGCGGATTCCGCCCGCATGAGGCGCAGCTTCGCGATGGCTGGCGCACCGGAGTCGACATCACCCAGCGCAACTCGTCCGGTTTACGGAAAGACTGGCTCAGCTTCGTTGTTTTTGGCGGAAACTCGAATTTCTGGTGGGGCGACACTCCGCGATTTCATCCCGATGACTTTCGGCTGCAGTCCCGGTTCGGCGTCGGAATGGACTGGCCGTTCGGATATGACGATCTGGCCCCGTATTATGAACGGGCGGAAACGCTGATGGAGATCGCAGGCGGCGGGTCGGCTCATATCCTGCCCCGCAACACGCCGTTTCCCTACCCCGAGCACGCCAGGTCCCGTGCGGATGTTGTGCTGCAGAACCACAGCAAGTCCTGGGTTCCGCTTCCGACTGCGCGTGCAAATGGCGGTACGCGGCCAACCTGCTGTGCCAACGGTGTTTGCAGCATTTGCCCGGTTGATGCGAAATTCACCATTCTGAACGGTCTTGAACAGGTTGCACATCCAAAAGCCAGATATGTTCTGAACACCGAGTTTCGTGAGGTGATTGTCGAAGGCGGGCGCGCAACGCAAGGGGTGTTGCTTGGGCCGGGCGGGCAAGAAGCCAGGGTCCGGGGCAATGTATTCGCACTGGGCGCCAATGCGCTTTTCAACGCGGCGATCCTGCTGCGGTCGGGTGTCACCTCACCAGCGCTGGGGCGCTATCTGCACGAAGAGCCCTCGCAATCCGTCCTGATCGATACGGCCACGATAAAGAACTATTTCGGCGGTACGTCGGAAACCGGTCACGGCTATCATTTCTATCACGATATCGACCGGTCTGAGGCGGCGGCGGTGCTGATCGAAAGCTCGAATTCGCCCCCCAATATCCGCGAAGAGCCGGGCAAGTGGACCAACCGTCTGGTCCTGACCCTTGTGGCCGAGGACCTGCCCATCGCCGAAAACCGGGTGCTGTTGGAAGGTGATGCACCGGTGATCGAATGGACCGGGCACCACCCCTATGCCTATCGGGGATTGCAGCGCGCGTTGGACGGGTTGCCGGGAATCATTCCGGATGTGCTGGACGGCGTGACCGCTGGCGGTTTCCTTCCAAGTCAGGCCCATATTCAGGGCACGCACCGGATCAGTAGCGACCCGGCCGAAGGGGTGGTGGATGAATATCTGCGCCTGCACGAGGTTCCGAATGTCTTTGCCTTGGGGGCGGGGGCGTTCCCGACCTGCTCGCCCGCCAATCCGACACTGACCCTGTCCGCAATGTCGCTGCGCGCGGCCGAGGTGGTCCGATGATGATATCCAGACGAAGCGCATTGCTGGGGGGTGTATGTTTGGCCGCCGTTGCGGGTGGGGTAGGGTTTGCCCTGCAACCGGGCGGGATCGCGGCCCATGCAAGGCGGGTCATCGCGCGGGTCTATGGCTCGGACATGGCCGCGCTGCCCGCTGCGCAGGCGTTTTGCGACGCTTATGAGACCTTCGTGATTCAGAAAGGTCTGTCGGGGCAGGTGGCGAATGCGATCTTCAACCTCAAAGCCGGGAACCTGCCCTATGTCGAGGGTAAAAAGGCCAAGCTGGACCGGTCTGTCGTGGTCAAATTCGCGACTTCGACCAATGTTGTACTGTCCGCCGAAACCGGGGCCGACCTTGAGTATTTCGGGATATTCCATCCGGTCGAAAACAGCTGCGGCAACCAGCTGTCCTATCTCGGGCTGTTGTCGGACGACTCGGTTGCAAGCGCCGGGTGAGCCCCGGCAACTGGCCTCAAGGTACTGAGGCTGGTTCCACCGAATTCAGGTGCGAGGCGTGTTCGCCCGTCAACCCTGCGGCCATGCGGGACAGGTTTTGCCTGCGCACTGCCATTGCCTTGGTTTCCGGCAGGTTCAGGTGTTGCAGAATATCCGCCCAGCGGTTCAGCCAGTCATGTTTCTGCAGGGCGTTCGCGAAATTGATCCGCCGCATCCGCTCCTGTTCGGTCGGGTCATCCAGGATCGAGACTATCCGCTCGATGGCCTTGTCCGGGTCCTGCGGCAGCCGGATCACGGAGTCCGGCCAGTCGAAATACTGCAGATAATCCTCGGTCTCGGGCGCATAACCCACTTGGATGGCCCCCCCAGCGATGCCCTCGACATGGCGTGGTCCCCAGGCAATGTTGCCCTTTTTCTGATCGTCATGGCCGATCTTGGCAATGTCGACCATGAACAGCTTGGAATGCTGGATCAGGTTGGCCAGCAAGTCCCGATGCACCCTGTGCTGCGCCGTGGTCGGAGGCTTGGTGGCCGAGTCGTACAGGTAAAACCCCTGCCGCTGGGCCAGAACGGTCAGCAACCGATCATGCAGTTCCGGGCGCCGGCGTCCCATGCAATAGATGTCAATCGGGCGGTCCGCGATCAGCGATTGCGGCGCAAACCGAACCATGTCGGCCGCGCCCGGCAGGTGGATGACGGGCTTGCCGGTGATCCGGTGCAGCGCCTCGCAGGATTCGGCAAAGGCGCTGGCGATCAGGTCGAATTTTGAAAGAGATTTAATCAGCGGCAGGTGCTGCTCGATCCCGCTGGTCCAGACCTCTTCCAAAACGCAGACCGCCAGTCCGCAGCGTTCGCGCCAGTTCGGAACCGCATCCAGCGCCAGCAGCTCCAGCGGTTTCTGCGCGTTGCAGAAGAACAGGTCATAATTGCGGGTCAGGGGGGCCTTCTGCACCCCGGACGGCCAATATTGGAACAGGGCACTGCGCCGCGACAGCCACCGCTTGGGATTGAGCGGTATCTTTCCGCTGCTCGTCAGGCGTGGTGCCACGATCTGACAGTCTTCGATCTCGGCAATGACGTCCTCGAACTCGAACCCCGAGCAGCGCGAAACATTATCATTGAGATTTCGCTGCGAAAAAATCAGGACGTTTCTGTCTGCAGGATTCAAATGCTCATCCTTTATCGGCCCTAAACAATTTTCGCATTACACACGCAGAGTATCATTTTTTAAACAATTTATTCGCAGGCGGGCTTGGGCGAACGGCCCCATGAACCGGGATTTCGGCAGAAAAGCCCGAGAATCATGGAAACTGGGCCAATTGTCTGGTTAGCTTTCGATATTGCCCTCAGCTGCCGAAAACGGCGCAGCGGATTTTGACCGGCTGCGCCACGGCACGTTTTGTAAATGAGGGTCGGTGTGGTTAACTGGTTGCGGTTCAGAAGGCGGTTTTTTTAATGATTTTCACGGAAACGCATTTGCCGGGCGCCTATGTTGTCGATCTGCACGAGATTTCCGATGGTCGCGGTTTTTTTGCCCGTGCCTTTTGCGCAAACGAGTTTGAAAAACATGGCCTGAAACCGGCCATTTCGCAGATAAACCTTTCATTCAATGAAAGAAAAGGAACGATGCGCGGTTTGCATTACCAGCAGGTTCCGGCGCGTGAGGCCAAGTTCATGCGCTGCATCACCGGGGCCATCTATGACGTGATCGTGGATATGCGCCCGGACAGCGCCACCTATCTGCAGCATTTCGGGATCGAGCTGTCGGCCGAGAACCGGCGTGCGTTGTATGTGCCCGAGATGTTTGCCCACGGCTATCTGGCGCTGACTGATGGGGCGCAGGCCTTTTATTCGGCCAGCGAGTTCTACACCCCCGGCGTCGAGCATGGATTGCGATATGATGACCCGGCGTTGAATATACAATGGCCGCAACCTGTAATGATTGTTTCTGAAAAAGACGCGGGGTGGCCGCTGATCCAGCGCTGAGCCCGCAGCGATTCCAAGGAAAGACGACTTTCCCATGACGAGTTCGAAGACTGAAAAAACAACAGTAATGGTCGCTGGAGCCGGAGGGTTTATCGGGCGGGCCACCGTTCGGGAACTGGCCCGCCACGGGCATCGGGTGATTGCGACCTACCGAAGTGATCCCCCTCCGAAAATCTATGGCGATGTGCATTGGGTGCGGGTCGATATGACCAACGCCTCGGATGTGGGGGCGATCATTCACCTGCACCGCCCCAGCCACCTGTTGTCTCTGGCCTGGTATATGGGACCGGGAAATCAGCGGTCGCTGGAGAATTTCCGCTGGGTGCAGCACTCGATCGACCTGTTGTTCGCTTTTGCAGATGCGGGCGGCAAACGGGTGACGTTTTGCGGGTCGTGTATGGAATATGACTGGTCCAAGCCGGAAAAGCTGCGCGAGGGCAGCACGCCGCTGACCCCGGCCACCGAGTATGGGGCGGCAAAGGCGGCGCTTTTCACCGCTTTTGGGCCGATGTGCAACGCGCTGGGCCTGTCCGGGGTCTGGGCGCGACCGTTCTTCCTGTATGGCCCGGGCGAAAACCCGCAGCGGTTGGCGGCGGACGTGATCCGGTCCTTGCTGCGACGGACCGAGGCGCTGTGCACGCATGGCCAGCAGAAACGCGATTTCCTGCATGTCGATGATGTGGCCACGGCCATGGTGGCGCTGCTGCTCAGTGATTTGCAGGGGCCAGTCAATATCGGCAGCGGCACCGCGATCCCTCTGGCCGACCTGATCCACGAGATCGGGCGCCAGACCAAGGCCGAGGACCTGATCCGCCTGGGCGCGCGCGAAGCCCGCCCCGGCGACCCGCCCCTGGTCGAGGCCGATATTACCCGGCTGCAGGAGCAGCTGGGATGGGCCCCGAGGTTTGATTTGAAAACCGGAATTGCGGATACCATCGCCTGGTGGCGCCGCGAAATTGCGAGAGAACGTTGATATGAGTGACCAGAATATTGTTATCCTAGGTTCCGGCATGTCCGGGTTGGGCGCCGCCCATCATCTGCATGGGGCCGGCGTGTCCAGCCGGATGTATGACAAGAACCCGTTTCCCGGCGGCCATACCGCCACGTTTGCCCATGACAGCGGGTTTATCTTCGATGACGGGCCGCATATCTCGTTTTCAAAAGACCCGCGCATTCAGGGCCTGTTTGCCGAAAATGTCGGCGGTGCGTATGAAAAACTGCAAGCCTATGTGAACAATTACTATCACGGCGCCTGGGTCAAACACCCGGCGCAGGCCAATCTGCACAACCTGCCGGATGAGCTGAAAACGCAGTGCATTCTGGATTTCATCGAAGCCTCGAAACAGGAGGTGGTCGAGAAGCCCGCGAATTATCTGGAGTGGCTGATCTCGGTCTTTGGGGAAACCTTTGCCACCCGTTTTCCGGCCGTCTACGGCAAGAAATACCACACGGTCGATGCGGATCAGATGAGCACGGTCTGGATGGGGCCGCGTTTGTACCGACCCTCGATGGATGAGGTGATCCGCGGTGCGATTTTCGCGGAAACGCCGGATGTGCATTACATCACCGATTTCCGCTATCCGACCGAGGGTGGGTTTATCTCATACCTCAAGCCGTTTCTGGAAAAGACCGATCTGCATCTGGATCACAAGGTGGTGGCCATCGACCCTGAGACCCGCGTGGTGACATTCGAAAACGGTGTGACCGAGCAGTACGAGCACCTGATCTCCTCGATCCCGCTGCCCGACCTGATCCCGATGGTCAAAGGCGCGCCGGACCACGTGCGCGACGCGGCGGCCAAGCTGGCCTGCACCACCTGTGTCACGGTGAACCTTGGCCTTGCACGCGATGATTTCACCCCGGCGACCTGGACCTATATCTATGACGAGGACATCGTTTTTACCCGCCTCAGCTTTCCGCACAAGATGTCGACCAAGACCTGCCCGCCGGGCTGCGGGTCGATCCAGGCCGAGTGCTATTACTCGCATAAATACCGCCCGCTGGATGTGTCTCCGGAGGATCTGATCCAGCCGGTGATCGACGATCTGGTGAAAATCGGGCTGATCGAGAAGGATGAGAAAATCCTGCACACCGATGCGCGGCTGATCACCCACGCCAACATCATCTTTGACCTCGACCGGGAAGAGGCGCTGCCCATCGTGCATGCGTGGCTGGATCAGGTCGGCATCCACTATGTCGGCCGCTTTGGCGAATGGGGATACCAGTGGACCGACGAGGCGTTCAAATCCGGCGAGCGCGGCGCCCGGACCGTGTTGGAGAAGATCGGCGCGCTTGTCTAAGCCCCCGATCAGGGGGTCGGCTCGGTCCGGCGGAAGTCCTGATCCAGCTGGTTTTCCTGCAGCAGGGCCTCCAACTGGGCCAGACGCTTGTATTTGCGGCCCTCGAAATCCTCGACCTTGAGGTCACAGGCTTTGACCGCGTCATACAGCTGCTGTGCCCCGCGCACCGCGTCCCATTTCGGTTCAAACCCGGGGATGTTTTTTTCGATTTTCGCAGAACTGACGCGATAGGACCGGTTGTCCGGTCCCGCATCGGCGGCATAGTCGATCTGCGCGCCGGGTACGGTGTCGGCCACGATCTCGGCCAGATCCCTGATCTGATAGTTGTTCTCGGTGCGGCAGACATTGAAGGCCTCACCCGAGATCACCTTGGGGTCGGCCTCAAGCGTGGCGACGAAGGCGCGGGCCATATCCTCGACATGGATGATTGGGCGCCACGGGGTGCCGTCCGACATCATCAGGATACGCCCCGAGGTATAGGCATGCGCAATCAGGTTGTTCAGCACGATGTCGAACCGCATCCGCGGGCTGGCCCCATAGGCGGTGGCAAAGCGCAGGAAGGTCGGTGTGAAACTGTCATCCGCCAGCGGCTTCAGATCACGCTCGGCCAGTACTTTCGAGACGCCATAATCGGTCTGCGGGTTCAACTGGCCGGTCTCGTCGACGAAATCCTCACCGGCGCGGCCATAGTTGGAACAAGACGAGGCGAAGACAAACCGCGACACCCCCGCCGCCTTGGCCTGTTTGGCTAGGTGAATGGTGCCTTCGTGGTTGATCTTCTGGGTCAGGCCGGGGCGCAGCTGGCCCAGCGGATCGTTGGAGAGCGCAGCCAGATGCACCACCGCATCAAAGCCTGCCAGATCATCGGCCGTCAGGTCGCGGATGTCCTTGCCCAGATTGGGGATGTCGGGAATGTCGCCGCCGGGGGCGAAATCGGCCCGGTCAAAGAGATTTATATCGCACCCAGTCACCTGGATTCCCGCCTCGGCCAATACCGGGGCGGTGACCGTCCCCACGTAGCCGAGATGACCCGTTAACAGAACCCTCTGAATGTTCCCATGTTGCCCACGGACGATTGCCATTTTTCCACATCTCCTCAAGCCGGCGTTTGTCCGCCAAATGATCCATGCAATACCAGAAACCGGGGTGGCGATAGGCCATCAGCTCACCCATCTCCATCAACTTGGGCAGCGGGCCTTCTTCCCACATGATCTCGTCGCCATTGACGCTGGCGACTGCATCGAACACGCCGGGTTCCAGCACGAAGAAACCGCCATTGATCCAGTCGGCGGCGGTTTCGGGTTTTTCCATAAAGCCCTCGACCAGCCCGTCCTCGCGCACCTGCAGGTGGCCGAATGTGGTCAGCGGGCGCACCATGGTGATGGTCGCCAGCTTGCCATGCGATCTGTGAAAGGCGATCAGCGCGTCCAGATCAACGTTCGAGACCCCGTCGCCATAGGTCAGCATGAAGGTCTCGTTGCCCAGATAGGGCTGTAGCCGGGCCAGGCGCCCGCCGGTCATGGTGTCCATGCCGGTGTCGATCAGATCGACGGTCCAGGGGGGCGTCTGCGGTTCCAGATCTCCGTTGGTATAGTCGGGTTCGCCGAACAGCTCTCGTTGGTTGAAATCGATGCGCAGGTTGCCCTGATACTGGCACAGGTTCGAGATGTAGCGCTTGATCAGGTCGCCCATATAACCCAGCGCCAGCACAAACTCATAATGCCCGTATGTCGAGTAATGCTGCATGATGTGCCACAGAATCGGCCGGTTGGCGATCTCGACCAGAGGCTTGGGGCGGACGCGGGTTTCTTCGATCAGGCGAGAGCCTTTACCACCTGCAAATATGGCTGTTTTCAATGGTGCCTCCCCAAGGAACTGGTTAACGCAATAAGAACACTAGTAATAATATTCAAATTCGACACCACACGGGCCGGTGCTGTCAATCATTGTGGTCACACTATGGGCGGAAAATGCCGGAAATGCCCATTTTAGCTGTTTGCCGGCCGATCCAGCGGGGCCAGGCTGCCTGATTGGTCCCCACCCGCGTCGTTGGCCGCAGGACGGCTTTTGAGGTTGTCCCTGACCGCTCGTGCGACCAGATGCATCTTGGTGATATAGGCGACAAAGAACATCCAGTTGGCCTCCATCCGGCTTAACATTGAGCTTTCGGTCGTGTTTGCGAACATGAAGGTGATCATCAAAGCTACAGCGCAGACAATTCCGTCCCGACTGCCGAGAAACCGCATGTTAAAAAAGGAGGAAAAGAAAAACCGCAAAATGGCAACGCTCAGCAATACGACGCCAATGAAACCTGTGTTCAGCCAGGTCTCGATCAGGCCGTTATGCGAATAATGAGGTGTAAAGCCCAGATTGCCCTTGTTGGACATCTGCACCACATGGCTGGATTCGGGATACCAGAACGTGTTGTACCCCCAGCCCAGCCAGAACCGGTCCATGACATAGGGCCAGGTATGCGCCCAGATGGGGATTCTTTCCGACAAGGTGGGTTTTCGCCCGATCAGGGCAAACAGCGGATCGGCAAGCGGAGACGAGAGCAGAAAGGCAATGACGCCGATCAGCAGGACCGAAAGCAGGATGAAGCAAATCGTCCATGTCACCTCAAACCGGGGAAAGAGCAGGCTGGCGACCAGAGCGCTCATCGATACAAGCCCAACCACCTGCGAGGTTCTCGATTCCGAGGCGATCAACAGCAGGAACCCGATGGCAAGCGTGACCTGAAACACCAGCTTCAGTTTCCCTCGGGTCTGTCCAATTGCGTAGAAGGCGGTCAGCATGGTCATCACACATGCGGCCCCCAATCCGTTCTTGTGCAGGAAGATTCCGTTCCAGGTATCGCCCCAGGGCGGAATACCCCGCGCCTGGGGAAGCGTGGCGATGGCCACAACCGTCAGGGCCATCACGGCCGCATAGAAGGTGGCCATGAACAACAACAGACCCCGCAGTGACATCATGCTGCCCAGAACAAGGGCAAATGTGGTTGTGACCACAAAGGGTATGCAGCGTTCGAGCGTGTACATGGGCATCGCGCTCTGGGTGGTCGAAATCAGCGCCAGGATCACCAGGATCGCAATTTCCGGGGCCGCAAAAGTGCCGCGAACGAGGTGTCGGTAATACAGAACCGTCAGGGCCATCACAGGCAGCAAGAGCAAAATCTGCAGCTTGTTGGCCAGCTTGTTCTGCCAGAGGACAATATTGAACAGGTCGGTTCCGAGGCACAGAAAGAAAAAAAGACAAAGCAAAAGGATAATGTGGCGGAAGGGCGGACCCGACGCAGGTGGATAGGGGCTGTTCTGGTTCAAAGCCGTCATAGCGAAATCAAACTGGTCAACTCATCAAATCCCGAATTGAGCACTCAATCCGGCGGTCTTGCGGAAAATTGCGACCCCAATAAGCTTACGAACCTGCGCCTGACTTGTCTATCTTGACGCGGGTTCGGGAATGGAAACGGGTAGGTTGGGGGGCAAAACCCAGACTGGCCCTCAAGGCGTTTTGGACAAAATCCTATCGCAAAAGCGCGCGATGCGATACGGGTAAGAGGAAGACGCGCCGATACCCAAAGAGCTGCAAAGCCTGTATTCTGATGTTGAGGCGCGCGGCCGGACTATTGGTTTCGGTGCGACGGAAGTTGATATGTTTCAAGAGTGTTCAGGGGCCTGATCCGGGCCGTTGAGTGTGTGGGTTTCGATTTGCCGGCCAAAGGATTCAGTCCGCGATGACATGGTTTTTTGTTCCAAGGATGCTGTCGGCTTTTATTGCGATCGCGATTCTGATCGTGATGACACGCGTTCTGGGGCCTGCGGATTTCGGCCGCTACAACCTGACGCTTCTGGCCGGAATGCTGCTGTTTTCCTTTACCTTCCACTGGCTGGCCATCTCTGTCGGCCGGTTTCACCATGCCCGCGAATTTCAGGGGAAAACGATTGCAACGGTTCTGGGCGCAGCCGCGCTGCTGGCGGTGTTTCTGGTATGCCTGGCCATTGCGGTGCAACTGATCCTGCCCGCGGCCTGGGTCGGCGGCTTTTTTCTGGCCGTCATATTCTGCACCAGCCACGCGATGTACGAACTGGGCACAGTTTGCCTGCGGCAATACAACGAGGGTCCGAAGTTTGCCGCCGTCACCTTGCTGCGTCAGGCGCTGGGCGTGTCCCTGGCGGTGAGCTTCGTGTTGCGCGGCGGCGGCTATGCAAGCGCGGTGATCGGCATGTCGATGGGGGCCGCGATGACCGGGGCTTATGCGCTGGTTTTTGCGGTGCGCCGGTCGGGGATCGTCTTGCCGGGCCGTGATGCCCTCGGGACCTATTTCCGCTTTGGCTTTCCGCTGGCCGTGGTGTCTTCCAGCGCCTCGTTCTTTGCAATGTCTACGCAATCCCTTCTGGCCTATTTCGCCGGGATGGACGCGGCCGGCTATTTCGCGGCGGCGCAGACGCTGGCGTCCAAGGCATTGAAACTGCCGATGACGACGCTGTCGCGCGTGGTCGCCCCCAGTGTGTTCGAGGCGCATGAAACCAGCGGGACCAGCTCCTCCGATGCGGTTCTGGATCGCTACTTTTCGTTCCTGATGCTGATTTCGATGCCGATTGTTGTCGTGCTTGTCTGCGCGGCGGATGTATTCACAAACCTGCTGTTTGAACCCGGCTTTGCCGCGCAAACCGACCTGTATCTGAGGCTGCTGGCACCGGCGGCTTTCATAATCGGGCTGCAGGGTGCCTATTTCAGCTATGCTTTCATGCGGTCGAAAATGACCGGCCTGCAGCTGGGCATCAGCATCGGGTCCCTGGTGGTGCACGCCCTGTTGTCGCTTGTCATCATCTACCGGTTCGGCGCGCCTGGAGCCCCCGTCGCATTCCTGATCAGCGGCCTGGTCAGCTTTTTCGCCTATTACTACGTCGGCCGAAAGGTCGACCCGCTGCGGGTTCCGATGTCCGAGCTGTCAAAGGCCGCCTTGGGGGCAATTGCCTACGCACCGTTTGGGCTTGCCGCCGAAAGGACAGCGAATCTGACACTGCAATTTGCAATTCTTGGGACCGGTCTGATTGTCATGTTCGGGATTCTGGTTTGCGTTCGGCAGGTTGCCGCGGTGACCGTGTGGGAAAAAGCACGCCTCCGGGTGGTTTAAAGCGGCAATCCGCGCCAGAATTATTCATTTTTTTACATAGAGTTAATGTTCACTGGGCAGAATTCCTCGCATTAGGTGGTGCCAATTTGCCTATTATGCCTGGATTTTTGCAAAAAGAGCACACACCTATCGTGGTCGGGATGGATTGGTGATAAGCTGTCCCCCGTCTTCTTGATGAGTTTCTTTTTTGGGTCACGGACCCTGACGAGTACACGCTAAGAGGGTGCTGCCCCAAAACCGACACAATACTGTGCGATGATCACGCAGGTGCGTCACAAATTGAAAAGACCAAACCGAACGAGCTTTGTCTGAAATGGTAATTGTGTATCTTCTTTCGGGTCCCGTTGTTGCTGCGATGTTCATCGTGGCCTTGCTTGTTTCGGGTGCAAGCACGGGTGTGGCCGTGACCGGTGGCCTTGTTGCCGGTGTCTGCGCACCCGCTGTTGTTGCCGGTCTGCTCTTTGTGTTCAAAAGCAAGCTGCGTCTGAAGGTCATCGACAAGCTGCCCCTGAAAACCGGGCAATGATACCCGCGTTGTCGGGCGTTTCAGGTCTTTTCCGACCCACGAATCCAGCCTGAACTCCGCTTTTCATAGCGGTGAATTTTCACGGCAATATCGCCTGAACAGCACTGCCCTCTGGCTGAAAGCGCGGTGGTGCGCAGCCGGTTTTTAACAAACAAGTTGTCACCTATGGCAATAAATGCGATTATATTCCCGGCAAGAGCCCGACCTTTTCCGCCTTTAACGAGTCGGGTTAAATAACTGTTTGGGGCAACGGAAACAGTGACGTTGCGCCGATGATCTGTTGAGCAAAAGAAGTTTGAAGTCCACCGCTTGCGCCATGATTTAAGGCGGCTACGCAGGTGGGCCTGTTAAGCGATACCTGATTTTTTGGGTGCGTTCTGAGTAGTCAGTGAGTAAGTTTTTTTGGGGGTCATTATGAACCACAATCGAGGTTCTTTTCCTATAGAAGAGACCGATATTTATAATTCAAATCAACATTTTATTTCTAAATCGGATGACTGCGCGAACCTGGAAGGTTTTTACGCGGTAAAGGGCAAACGTCTTCTGGATATCCTTCTGGTTCTGATTGGCGCACCATTTGTCCTGCCTCTTATGCTTTTGGTTGCGATGTGCGTAAAGCTGGATGGCGGCCCGGCGATTTACAAACAAAAGCGGGTCGGTATCGGCGGGCGCGAGTTTGATTTTCTGAAATTCCGGTCGATGATGATCGACGCAGATCAGCTTTTTAAGGATCATTTGCGCGATTGCCCCGCGGCCGCGGCGGAATGGCAAGCGCGGCAAAAGCTTGAAAACGATCCACGGGTCACAAAGATCGGCCGCTTTCTCCGCATGTCCTCGCTGGATGAACTGCCGCAGCTTTGGAATGTGCTTGTCGGTGATATGAGCCTGGTCGGCCCGCGCCCCATGCTGCCCCAGCAGCAGGCGCTGTATCCCGGTCTGGACTACAACCTGATGAAGCCGGGGATCACCGGGTTGTGGCAGGTATCCGAGCGCAATGATGTCGAGTTCTCGCACCGGGCGGTCTTCGACAGTGATTATGCGCGAAAGATTGGCTTGTGGCTGGATCTCAAAATTCTGTTTCAGACAATCGGCGCTGTCTGCAACGGTACCGGCCGCTGAACCGATCGCCGCAACGCCCGAAACCGGAGTGATGCTACGACCATGACGTTATTGACCAAAACAGCCTTTCGTTCTGCACCTGGCGGGCTCAGGTGCTTTGATCTGCTCAGAAACATCTTCGCCGCTGTATTGGTGCTGGGTGTGATCTCGGGTCCTGCAGCCGCGGATTACAAGCTTGAGCCGGGGGACCAGATACGCGTGTCCCTGACCGGCCTTGAGGGGCTTTCCTTCGACGCCATCATCGATGCCCATGGCAACGTCAACCTCAAGTGGCTGGGCCATTTCGAGGCCAAGGGCCTGCTGGCGGATGAGTTGGAAAACCTGGTGCGGCTGGATGCGGCGGGAAAGATCGTCAAGCAGTACAACCAGAATGGTGAGATTTACATCATCCAGTTGGATGGCGACGAGATTGAGGTCGCACGCAACGGATACCGGCCCATCATCATTGGCGGTGACGTGGCGCGGACCGGGCAGATTGATTTCCGCCCGGCCATTACCGCGCGCGAGGCCGTCGCGCTGGCCGGGGGTGTCAGAAGCATGTTGTTGGCCGATGACGTGACGGTGGACCCGATCCAGCTGATGCGGTGGCAGACCACCTATGGTCAGGCGGCGCTGCAACACGCGCAGGCGATGGTTCAGGTCTGGCGGACCACGTCCGAGCTGAGACAGAACCTGGACATGGCACCACCGACGTTGGAACAGGTTTCGGTTTCGAACACGGTTCTGGAAGAACTGATTGCCGAACAACTCAGGATCAGGACCGTCAATCAGGAAAACGAAGCCGGTGAACGGGAGTATTTCGAGGACGCCGAAGATCAGGCCCAGCAGCGCATCGAGATCCTGCAAGAGCAGAAAACCGAACTGGCCAAGGCTTTGGTGTCTGACGAAGAAGAAGAGGCACGGGTTGTCAGCATGATCGAACGGGGTCTGACCGCAGGGTCCAGACTGGCCGATACACGCCGGACAACCGTTTTGTCCGCCACGCGTCTGTTGGAGGTCGAAGAAGATTTGGCCGCCACCAATCTGGTTCTGACCCGATTGAAGCGGGACGGCGAGTTTTACGAACAGGAACGGTCCCTGCGGCTGTTGCAGCAGCGCCGGGATGCGCATCTGGCGCTTCGGGATGCCAGCCTGCAGATGGATACGATCGCGAAATACCTTGCCGGTGCCTCCAGCGAGATCGGCACCGAAAGCCTGATCAGCGACATTGATTACTCGGTGACGGTCTTCCGGGTGGTCGACGGCCAATTGCAGGAGCTGCGGGTCGACAAGCTGACCCAGCTGCTGCCGGGCGACAGTGTTGAAATCTCGGTCGTGCAGGTGACGCAGCAAACCCAGCTGACGGAGTGAAATCCCACAAATCAGAACCGATAGACCCCATATTGCGCAAGGGACCCCGACATAGTCTGGAAAACCCGCGCGCTGACCAAACCGCAGGTCCCGGATCAGGACTTTAAGCACGAAGACATTGATATGGCATATCTCAAGGTAAAAACGGCGCTCGCTTCGGAAGGTGCACATCTCGGCACTCTCAAGGCCTTTCTTCTGGTGCTGTGCTTTGCGGTTATGCAAACGGTGCCTGCGGCGATAAACGGGTATCCGTTCATCTTTTTCGACTCCCGCGGTTATAACAATGCGGGCAAGGCGGTTGTGCAGGTGGTGGTTGGAAAGCTGGGCGCGGCTGAGGACGTCGCCCCGACCGCCGACGCAAATGCGGTCCCGGCGGATCAGGCCGGGAAAGGCGGGCGCGCCATTCCGATGTCACGCTCGCCCTATTACGGGGCCTTGGTGTTCGTGTTTCTGCAATCCGAGGCCTTTCTGCTGGCGCTGTTTCAATCGCTGGTCGTTGCCTATGTGGTCTGGCTGGTGGTGCGCCAGATCTGTCCGGGCAACGCCACGAAACCCTATCTGGTGATCGGCGCGATCTGCGCCGTGGTGACGCCGCTGCCTTATTTCTCGACCTATGCAATGCCGGATGTGTTTGCCGCCATGGTGCCGCTGTGCCTGTTTCTGCTGTGTTTTGCCAGACGCAGCTTGACCGCCGCCCAACAGATCGTCTGCTGGCTGGTGCTGGCCGCATCGGTCGCCATCCACAGCAGCCACATACTGCTGACCTTCGGTCTGTTGACGCTGCTGGTGATCCTGTGGCTGTGGCCGCGGGTCCGGCCCCTGATATCCGGCTGGCTTATGTCCTGTCTGGCCTTCGTGACCGGCGTGTCGGCGGTCTTTGCCTTTGCTTTCGTATCCCATGCCGTGTTCGGCAGCTGGCCGCAGAGCCTGCCCTTCCTGACCGCACGCGGGATCGAGGACGGCCCGGTCGCCGAGATGGTCGAAAACGACTGCTATGGCCACGACTTTGCCATCTGCAAGGCGGCACCTCTGGACAACCGGGGCTCGCAATTCTTCCTGTGGGATCCGAACGGTTTTTACCAATCTGCCGATGAAGACACCAAACAGAGGCTGAGTGACGAGGATTTCTCGGTCTTTCTGACGGCCGCGAGGGCCAATCCGATGATGCAGCTAAAGGCATCACTGCGAAATACGGTCAGACAGTTGGGCATGTTCGGCCTGTATGAATTCGACACTGCCAAACGGGTCTTTGCCGAAAGCGCGCCGAATTACCTGAGCGGCTCTGATCTGGGCCGGTATGGGGCCTCGCTGGCGGTTGAAGGCCGCTATCCCTTTGGGTTTGTGTCCGGCTTCGTCTATGCGGCCGCCGCGCTCAGCCTGCTGGCGGTGGCATATGTCTATGGCAGCCGGTCGGTTTCGAATGCGGCGTTGGCGCTGGGTGTGCTGATTATTGCGACCTTGCTGATGAATTCGGTGATCTGTGGCGTGTTGTCGGACCCGCACCACCGCTATCAGGCGCGGGTCATCTGGTTGCTGCCGTTCCTGGCAACCCTGCTGGTCTTCCAAACATCGAAAAGGCCCGCGCCTAGGGCGCAGGGGCAGGGTATTGCAGATAGCTGAGACGCCGCGTCTCGCGCCGACCGCGTGACACGGTATCCAGGATCAGGGCGCAAGCCACGCAGACGATGGCCAGAACAAACCCGGTCAAGGATGCAAACAAGGACGGGAAGCGCGCCACCTGGCTGGTTTCGATGAACTCCAGCAGCACCGACAGGAACACCAGAAAGGACGGCACAAAAACCACTCCGGCCAGTGACAGGAAGAACAGCATTGGGTTTTCTTCTTTCACCAGAAAGCTGATCATCCTCAAAATCCTGAGACCGTCCCCATAGGTCGACAGTTTCGAAACCGAGTTTTCCGGTCTGGCCCGGTAATTGACCGGGACCTCGTCAATCGGCAGCCGCAGTTGCAGCGCATGGACGGTCAGCTCGGTTTCGATCTCAAACCCGCTGGACATGCTGGGAAAGCTTTTGACAAAGCGACGGCTGAAAACCCGATAGCCCGACAGCATGTCATCGAGGTTTTTGCCAAAGAACACCCGCACCATCGAGGTCAGCAGCCGGTTTCCGAATTTGTGACCCCGGCGATAGGCGGCCTCGTCCGAGTGCTGGCGCGCGCCGTTCAGCATATCCAGATTGTTGCGGCGCAGATGATCGATCATCTCGACCACGGTGCTGGCGTCATAGGTGGCATCGCCATCCGCCATTACGTAGATATCGGCCTCGACATCCGCAAACATCCGCCGCACCACGTTGCCTTTGCCCTGATTGGCCTCGGTCCGGACAATCGCGCCGGCATTTCGCGCCACTTCGATCGTCGCATCGGTCGAGTTGTTGTCAAAAACATAGATAGCGGCATCGGGCAGGGCCGCCCTGAACTCAGAAATCGTCAAACCAATTGCAGCTTCTTCGTTGTAACAGGGCAAAACAACCGCAACCCGACACTCGGTACCTGAAGCTTGATCTTGCGGGGTGCCATCCAGCAAATCCGAAGCTTCGTTTTCCTTCAACACAGTTTCTTTCCTCCAAAATCTAAAATAACTTGGATTCATAGAATAAGTTCAGAAGTACCAGAAATACGCACGTGCCAAAAGGAAAATTGATAAATCCGACAAAGCACTAGCCTGTGGCCGGGTGGTTCAGGTGCTGGGGCGAAGGCACTTTGGGAAAGTTGATTGCAGCGGTGGTGTTTTAAAGATGCCCTCTTCTCAGTTTCTGAAATTTGCCATCGTGGGCGCCATTGCCTTTGTGGTCGATGCGGTGCTGCTGATGGTCGCGATCGAGGGGATGCATTGGGCACCTGAGGTCGCGCGTATCCTGTCCTTCCTCGGGGCCGTGACCACGACCTGGTATCTGAACAGAACGTTTACCTTTGCGACCCGGGCGTCACCCACCGTAAAGGAATTCGTCAGCTACGTGCTGGCGATGAGCTTTGGGCTGGCGGTGAACTATGCCGTCTTTGTCGCCGTGATCCGGCTGAACGAGATTGCAGGCACCTATCCGGTGATTGCGCTGGTGCCCTCGACACTGGCCGGGATGGTCATCAATTTCCTGTTTTCACGCCGTATCCTGGACGCAGGCGACACCCCGAAATAAGAGGCGGGGTTCATTGAGCGACCGTGTTCTCGGCCAGGTGACGGCCAAGCTCTTCCCGGTCTTCCGGGGTCAGCAGCCATTCGTCGTCCATCCCTGTCGCCAGACCCAGCTGATCGATATTGGGGCGCGACACCCCAAGAAGCTGCCGGACCTGGTCGCGGAACTTGAAACCGACAACCCCGGTTATGGCACCCCCGGCGGCAAAACCGCCCGCGCCGAACATGAGGTTTCTGCGGGTTACGTTAAACTTCATTTATCACCCCCAGTTTGTCGCCCAACCGCGTCGCAAGCGCCATGATGGTGAGCGTTGGATTGGCGTGACCGCCGGATGCAAACACCGATGAGCCTGCAACAAACAGGTTCTGATACCCGTGCACGCGGCAATCGGCGTCGACGACGCTGGTTTGCGGGCTGGCCCCCATCCGCGTCGTGCCCAGAGTGTGACCGCCCCCGGTGACGCCGAACATGATCTCTTCGTTGGACACGCGCAACCGTCCGGTATCCGAAGCGATCAGTCGTGCGCCCAACGTCTCCAGAAAGGTGTCGACCGCCCGGAAACTGCGGGCGCCGATGTGGAAATCGGTGCGCAGCTTTCGCAGCCCTGCAGGGTCGGTGCCATCTTGGATGGTGACCCTGTTTTCAGGCTCGGCATCCATTTCTGCCCGGACGATGATGCCGTAGGCCACAGCGCTGTCGCCCCATTTTTTGGCAAACATCGTCTCGACGGGATCTTCCGATATGAACTTTCCGGGATACAACGCGACAGAGACCTCAAGCCCGCCGATTTGCCGGTACAGATCGGCGTCCGGCTCCAGCAGGGCGGTCAGCTCACCGAACCCGACGGGGACGGTGGGAAACCGAAAGTCCCCGTTGCCGATCAGCTTGGCGCAATCGGGGAAATGCGGGTGTTCCATCAGGTAGCGGCCGACCTGATCATTTTCATTGCCGACCGCAGGCCCGTTTTCGGATTGCGAACTGAGCAGAATCTGCGCGTTGCCCATGGCCCCGGCGGCAAGCACGACGGTCTGACCGCCTCGCAGGTCAATGCGTCTGGTGCCGCCTTCGGGGGTGTAGATCGAGATGGCGTCTATCCCCCGGCGGTCTTGCCTTGGGTGCAGGTGGCTGAGCGTGGCGCCAAGCGCCAGGTCGGTTGCGGGCAGCTGATCGTAGAGCTGGGGTTCGCGGATCAGGCGCAACGGATCTTCGGTGGAAATAGGCCGGTAAACGAATCCCGGCTCAAAATCCGAAGCATAGGTCAGAAAGGGTTCGGGCCTGTTCAGATACTCCGCCGCCATTTTGTAATAGGGGTCCAGGTCGCTGCGCGTGATCGGCCATTGCCGAAAGTTGCGGTCGATCAGCGGGCTGCAATACCCGGCCCAGACGGCAGAGGTTCCGCCCATGGCGCGCACCCAGTGCAGCGGCCAGTGTGACCCGTCCAGATGACCGCGACCGTAAATCTGGGCGAAACCGGATTGAATGTCATCGTTGTACTGCGCTTCTCCGGTTTCAAGCATGATCGCGCTTTTGCCGTGGACGCCAAGGCGTTTGGCCATGGCATAGGCTGCCAGGCCGGACCCGGCAACGATGACGTCGTACGTGCTGAAATCTACTTCACTTGCCAAGACCCGCATAACGGTCACCCACCCGGTATATTTGCGTTGGTGGAAGCATCACATGCCCCGGCAAGGTTAAGCGATTTTCGGTTCTGGTCGTGCATTATTCCTGTCAATCCTTGGTGAATGGGCAACAAAATCCGGCGCCTTTACTTGTGCACAAAAGCGCAGCCCCGCGGTGGTGCAAACAGCGTCTCATCCGAAATTCGGGTCGCCATAGAGCGCGGCCTTTTTCAGATCGACCCGCGTTGCCACCAGCGCCGAAATGCGCAGGCCCGCGTTTTCCAGTTCGCGTATTGCCTGGAACACGGTGTTTTTGCGCGTGCTGTTCCAGCGGGTAAACAACAACACGCGGTGCGAGATTTGCGACAGGTGCGACGACTCGACGGCCGAAAGCAACGGCGGGGTATCCAGCAGGATCACATCATACATGTCTGACAACGAATACAGCAGATCCAGGAAGGCGGGCGAATACAGGAAATCCCCGGCGTCTGCCTGCGCCTCTTCGCCCTGACCGCGGATCAGTGGCAGGATATCAAGCCCCTCCTGCGGGCTGCCGACCACATAGTTCAACAAGAACTCCGGATCGGTCGCGGCGTGTTGCAGGGCTTCGGGTGTCATGCGGGAATAGACGCGGTAGGCAGAGGCGACGGTATCGCAGTCGATGATCAACGTGCGGTAACCCGCCTTGGCGCACACGGCCCCCAACAACAACAGGGCCGAGGACTTGCCTTCGTCCGGCAGCGCGGAGGCACCGGAAAAGATCGTGCATTGCGTCTGCGCGTCGGATTGGCCGGACTTCCTGTCCTGACGCCTGGACGTGAAATGGCCGTTCTGTGCGGCGGCGGGCTCGGCCTGACCGGGCGAAACGCGCAGGCCGACATCGCCGCTGGCCAGCAGTTTTTTTCCGAAAAGCCGCAGCTCGGGGGCCAGTTTCCCGGCATGGGCAAAGAAGGTCTCGAAGGGTGGCTCTTCCCGGATTTCGGGCAAGATTGCAGACAGCTTGGTTCCGGTTGCGCTTTCAAACTCCTGCGTGGTCCGGAGGCGTTTTTGAAAGACCTCCCGAATGACGGTTCCGACCAGACCAAAGAAAACAATCGCGAACAGGACGGCAATGGCCGTCTGCGATCGTTTGGGTTCAGACGGGTCAACCGCAGGGCGCGCCCGTTCGATGATATGGGCGCCAGCATCCAGATAGTCGCCCTGTTCGGCCCGGCGGCCCAGCTGTGACACGAAATCCCGATAGATCGCTTCGGTGACCAGAATTTCGTTTTCGATTCGCTTGGTGACCGAGTCATGCTGCACCTGGCGGGCCTGCTGTTCCTTGAAGGTTTCGATGTTTTGTTTCAACGAGGTCAGTTGGGCATTCAACTGATCCATTTTCCGTTCCGAGGCCGTCTGGATCGCATCCAGCGCGGTAATGGCGGCCTGATCGGTGATGTCGCCGTTGGAGCTGCGCGACAGTAGCCCGACCTGCGCCGCATAGTCCGCCGCCTCCTGGATTTTACCCTGGTCGCGCAGCAGCGTGATCGCCGCTGTCTGCTCTTCCAGTTCAATCAGGCTTTCACTGGCCAGCGAAGACCGCCGTTCCGCCTTGATCCGTTGCGCCTTGATGGTTGCGTATTCATCAGGTGAATAGGGAATTTCGATTGAATGCGTCTCGAGGTTTGAACTCAGCCTGTTCAGATCCTCGCGCAATTGTCCGATGCGGATGGCCAGCCAGTCCTGCGACTGCCCCAGGGCGTCGCGTTTCATTCTGGTCAGAACCGACAGGTATTCGGACGCCAGGCTGTTGGCGATCCGCGCGGCCTTGCGTTTGGATTCCGAGGTGACGCGAATTTCGTACACCGCCGAGGTGTCGCCTACCTGCTCGATGCGTCTGGATCTCAGCAGGCTTTCAATGGCCGCCTCGCGGCGCAACACGTCCTCGGACCGTTCGCCATCCTCGGCACCGTCCACGTCATCCCCGCCCGAAAGCGCGTCGACCAAGGCGTTTTTCACCCCGCGCGCAAGGGCAATGGGGTTCAGGTTCACACCGGACCCCTCGCCTGAAAACTCGGGGTCGCTTTGCAGATCCAGCCGTTCGACCACGCTTTCGATAAGGTCCGTGGACCGCAGCAACTGCAATTCGCTTTCCAGCGATGTCAGCGACAGCGGCAGGCCGGACACCTGCGGCGTGAACTGCGTTTCCGTCTGCACCCTGGTCTCAATCATGACCTTGGCGCTTGAGGTGTATTTTGTATCCGCGGTGTAGGTGAACAGATACGCCACAAAAGCCCCGCCAACGGCTATGGCCAGAATCCACAGAATCGATCGTCGGATGGCCCAGGCAACATTGGACAGCATCCTGAGTTCGGGGTCGCCTGCAGGGGGATGCCCCAGGCCCGATAACTCTACTTCTAGCCCTCGGCGGTACTGATCAGTCATCACTCATAACAACGTGTGGCACAGATATGGTTCACGTAAGCCCGGTAGCCAATGCCAAACAAAAAACGCGTCAGCAGCCATCAGCCGCGGGCCAGAAATACTCAACAATGCGCCAAGCAAACCACAATTGGCGGCGAAAAGTAAGCAAGTTTGGTTGAAATTACGAAAATACTCGCGATATTCGAAACAATCCGGCCCAAAAACGCTGAATTTCCTAGCAAGAATCGGTGGGCCTGATAACCTGTTTTCGTGTTTGTATTTTTGTGACCAGTTGGCTTTTACATGAATAAGATCCTGGATAAGCGTCTGCCGCATGCTTTCGTCGGAGGTATGCCAGTTGCGATCGTAGGCGCTGACGAATTGACGGAAGTGATGCTGGAAGACGTGCAGCGGCGGCGCAGCGGCAAGCTGAACCGTGCGACAACCGTCTTCTCTTCGAATGCGCAGGCGATGTCGCTTTATGCCAGCGACGAGAAATTCGCCCGCACCATGGATTCCGCCGATATCACCCATGCAGACGGTCAGATCGTCGTTTGGGCGTCGCGATTGTCTTATGGGAATCTGGGTATCCCCGAGCGGACCGCAACAACCGATTTCATTCACTGGGCCGCCAAGGCTGCAGCGGCCAACGGGCTGAGTTTCTATCTGTTGGGCGGTGTCGAAGAGATCAACCGCGACTGTGCCGAGAAACTGGCCGAAATGTACCCCGACCTCAAACTGGCCGGGCGGCACCACGGGTATTTCGACCCCTCGGAAGAGGACGAGGTGGTGGCCGATATCAACGCCAGCGGGGCCGATATTCTGTGGGTCGGGCTGGGCAAGCCGAAGGAACAGTTTTTCTCCGAACGGGTCGCGACGAAACTGGATCATTGTGCCTGGATCGTGACCTGTGGCGGGTGTTTTCATTATATTGTCGGTGATTACGCGCGCGCGCCCGACTGGATGCAGGCGCTGGGTCTGGAATGGCTGCACCGTGTTGCGACGGGGCCGCGGCATCTG
The DNA here is from genome assembly GCF_049195285.1 of Ruegeria sp. MALMAid1280. Classification (NCBI taxonomy): domain Bacteria; kingdom Pseudomonadati; phylum Pseudomonadota; class Alphaproteobacteria; order Rhodobacterales; family Roseobacteraceae; genus Ruegeria; species Ruegeria sp. MALMAid1280. The sequence goes on from NZ_JBMIRT010000046.1 coordinate 140,339, forward strand.
ATCGGAAGATATATGCGGACCCTGCCGCACGCGCTGAGCATTGTTTTGCGCAAGGACGTACCCAACCGCTTTGGCCGCAGATGAGGGTGGATCGTCAGGGATGATTTGAGTCGAGCCGCTAGTATTGGCAGGGCGGCGTGTTTTGAAAGGTGAATTGGTGTGAGTAAGGTCGAATTCATCGGAATCGGTGCGCAGAAAGCGGCGACAACGTGGCTGCACCATGTGCTTTCGGGTCATTCCGCCGTGACCACGGGCGACACCAAAGAGCTGAACTTTTTCACCGCCAATTACGACCGGGGTTATATCTGGTACGAAAGCTGTTTCGCCGAAGGCCCCGCCGGGACTATCAAGGGCGAATGCTCACCCACCTATTTCTTCAGTCAGGACGCCCCGCAACGGGCGCGGGACTATAACACGGACCTCAAGCTGATCTGCATCCTGCGCGACCCGGTCGAGCGCGCCTATTCCAACCATCTGCATGAAATCCGCAAGGGGCATATTGCGTCCTCGATCTCGTTCGAGGATGCGCTGGCACAGAACCCGGCCTATGAGCGGCAGAGCCAGTACAAGATGAATCTGGAACGCTGGCTGGACTGTTTTGACCGCACTGCGCTGCTGCTGCTGTTTTCCGAGGATATCTCGGATGATCCCAAGGGCACCTATGACCAGATTTGCCGGCATCTGGCGATCGCCCCCGATCACAACCCGGCGGCGCTGTCCGAGCGACACCATGAAACCGTCACCTATCGCAATCCGGCGGTGCAGCGCACGTTGCGCCGGGGTGGTGACATGATGCGGTCGCTGGGGATGCGCGGCGCGGTGCGGAAGGTCAAAGGCCTGCCGGGGCTGAAGCAGGCCCTGTCGATGAACAGGCAGCATCTGAAGACAAAGGTCGCGCCCCCCACTGGCGAGACCCGCAAGAAACTGACCGATCTGTTCACGCCGGATATGGAGTTCGTGGCCAAGGTGACCGGCCGCGTGGACCTGCCTTGGCAGGCCTGGCGCGAGCGCAGGGATGGCGTGTAAGCGATGCGACTGAGCCAGGCAGCCCAAACACTCGGAGAGATGCGCATCAACCAGATGGGCCAGATTGCCCGGCGTCTGATCGGGGCGCGGTTTCTGACCATCGACGATTTCCTGCCGCCGGTTTCCCCGGAACAGGGCGCGCGTCTGGCGGAGGTGGCGCGCGGCGCCAGCGGTGAGGTCAACGCGCCTATCCTTGTTTTTGGGGTAATGCCACGCTCGGGCACCAATTTCGTCCGGGATCTTGCGGCCATGCACCCGGACGTCGCAGCAGATCCGGGGCGTCTATATGAATTCCCCCTGTTGCACGCCGCCGATGATGCGGCCGCGTTCGGCCGCGCGTTCCTCAGGTATTTTCCGCGCAATGCCGAGGTTCTTGGGGAATACGACCTGCTGGCAATGCTGGCCGGGGCGTGGTTCCGCAGCTTGCAGGCGCAGGCCCCGGGCAAGCATATCCTGCTGAAATGCCCGCATGTGCATAACCTGACGCTGGCGCAGTACATCTTTCCGGATGCCAGGCTGATCCTGTGCCTGCGTGACGGGCGCGATGTGGTGGATTCCACGCTGAACACCTTTTCGCGGTATTCGCTGACCCGAAAGACCTTTCGCCAATTGGCGGATGAATGGCGCCTTGGGACCGAAGCCATCACCAGCTTTGCCGAGGGCGGCGTGAATGAAAACGACACTACGATGGTGGCCCGTTACGAGGATATCGTCGCCGACCCACAGCATTTCGTGACCGAGATGCTGGCCCATACCGAGCTGTCGCCGGAAACCTTCCCCTGGGACCGGGTCGACCATATGCCGGTGCGCGGGTCGTCGCGGTCATCCGCCGCGAACGAGGCGCGCTGGCAACCGCAGGTCAAGCCTTCGGACTTTAACCCGGTCAAGCGCTGGGCCGCGTGGTCAGATGCGCAAAAGGCCCGGTTTGACAAGCTGGCCGGAAGCGCGTTGGAGCTTGCCGGGTATGAGCGGTGATCGCGTCATGACCCCGGGACCGCATATCGCCGTCTGTGTCGCCACTTATCTGCGTCCAAAGGGGCTGCGGTCACTGATCGAAAGCCTCAACACTCAAACGCTGAGGCCGGATCAGGTGCGCGTGACATTGGTGATTGCCGACAACGCGCCCGATGCCCCGGCTGCGGCAAGTCCGGGCGATCTTCAAAACCTGTCCCGCTGGCCGGTGATCTATGTGACCGAGGGTGAACGCGGCATCGTGGCGGCCCGCAACCGGACCCTGTCCGAGGTGCCTCCGGACGCCGATTTCATCGCCTTTCTCGACGATGACGAAGTGGTTTCCGACCGCTGGCTGGCCGAGATGCTGAAGACCATGGCGCTGCCCGATACAGTCGCTGCCCAGGGCCCGGTCGAGCCGCGCTACCGGCAAACACCGCCCGCTTGGGTCGAGGCGCTGAACCTGTTTCGTATGGGGCCTTATGAGCAGGGGGTCGAACTGGTATCGGCGGCCACCAACAATTCCGTGGTGCGGGCGTCGGCCATTCGTGATCGCTGGCTCAGGTTCGATCCGCGGTTCAACATCTCGGGCGGCGAGGATGAAGAGTTCTTTACCCGTCTGCGCATGGGCGGCGGTACGATCCGTGCGGCGGCCGAGGCGCTGGTTTGGGATGACGTGCCGGAAAACCGTGCCTCGATCCGCTGGCTGCGGCGGCGCTGGTTCCGCAAGGGCAATACGCTCAGCCGCATCGCTCTGATCCGGCGCAAGGGCATCGCGATGCGGGCGGTCAAAAGCGTCGGCGCAATGGGCTGGGGCGCGGTAATGTGCCTGTGCCTGGGGTTCGGCTCGCGCGCCAGATGGGTTCGCGGCCTGCTCGAGGTCTATCGGGGGGCGGGTATGATGGCCGGGTTGCTGCGATTCGAGTTCGCCGAATACAGCAGCGCGGCGGTCAAGGTCGATCGGGTCGGGGGTGGCTGAGATGGATCAGCCTGTGTTTTCGATCATCATCCCGGCCCGCAATGCGGACCGGTTCGTGGCGGAAACGCTGGACAGCGTATGTGACCAGAGCTTTGCCGCGTTTGCGGTCACGTGCATTGACGATGGATCGACCGATGATACGCGCGACATCTTTGACAGTTACGCGCAGCGTGACGTCCGGATTCACGCAGTGCAGGGCCCGGCCAAAGGCGTCAGCGCAGCCCGGAATCTGGGCCTGACACAGGCCGACACGCCGTTTGTGCTGTTTCTGGATGCCGATGACCTGCTGCACCCCGAGGCGTTGCAAAGCTATTACGACACGCTGACCGGCAGCTTTGCGGTGGGGGCGTTGGCAGGCGTGCAGCGCATGGATATCGACGGCAATCCGATGCGCAGCACCGACAATCGGGTGCTGGTGCCCGCGCAGGATCAACTGGATGCGCTGCTGTGCAAGAACTTTGTGGTCAATGGCGGGGCGCTGGCGCTCAGGACCGATATCGCCCGGCAGGCCGGGGGCTATGACGAACGCCTGATCAAGGGCGAAGATTGGGAGTTCTGGTGCCGGGTGGCGCTGCTGGGACCGTTTGCCGTGGTCGAGGGGCCGCCGCTGCTGCAGTACCGTCAGGTGGCCAGCGGCGCCAATCATCAGGCGCGCGGCTCGGTGTTTGCCCGCCGGGTACCCAGCCTGCAGAAAGTTGCGGCCAATCCGGCCATGCGAGAGAAATACGGGCCACGGCTGCGCCGCCTGCTGCGCGCCCGGCAGATCGACATCTTCTGGTCCGGGGTCCGCAATCAATACCAATACGGCCGCAAATCCACTGCATTGCTCGAAGGGTTGTGCGGCGCGGTTCTGTATCCCGACAGCCTGCTTCGCCCCAAGCTGATCCGGCGGTTCCTGCAAAGTTTGGACCGATCCGCGAAACAAGGTACCGTCGGACCAGGAAAACCCGAGGGGAGGCACTGACAAATGGCACTTTCCCGACGTTCCGTGCTGCTTCAGGGCACCGCGCTGATAGCGTCCGGTCCGTTACTGGGGCCGATTGCCCTTGCCGGAACCGGCCCTGACGCTGCGATTGGTTTTGCCGGGGAAAACGCCGTTCAGCTTACGGTCATTGATACGCTGTTCGATGTCTCTCCGACTGTTCCGGTGTCGCACACGGACGAGCGCAGGTGGTCGCCCGATCCGTTTGACAGTTTTGGCGCGATGGGGCGGTTGAACGGGGTCGAGGGGTATTTCTCGGGCGACACCAACCCGTCGCAGCCGCAGCGCTTTACGGCCTGGCCTAAGATCATCCCGGACAGCCAATTGACTGGCTTCAACGCCAGCAATGGGTTTTTCCAGCGCGGCGCGACGGTGGATCAACCCGGTGAATGGCGAGTCACCATTGACGGAGACCCCGCTGGCGTCGTGTCGGTTTACCGCAAGTCCGTTCCGATCCGGACCTTGGCCGTGGCCAAACGTGAATGGCACAGCACCAAGCGGCACAATCTGACACTGGTGCTGGATCGCGCGATCCCGGACGGGGCACAGGTGCTGCTCGAAGGACCCTCCATACCAGCGGCCAAACAAAGTAGGTCGCCCAAGCTGTTCAACGAGGCGCTGCATGTGTGTCACGCCGGGTATCCGCTGAGCGGTCCGAAAAAGGCCTATGTCGGAGCCTGGTGGGGACATGACACCGAGGGGCGGCCCGGCAGCACTGACGCGGTGTTGTCGCCCGAAACTGCCTGGACGGTCATCGCGACCGCCGATGGTGTCAAAGTGACAAGCGGTCGTCTGACTCTGGCCAAACCGGCCTCGGAACCGCATCGCAAGGGGCAGAACTTCAACGGCTGCGACATATACGAGGCCGATTTCTCGGATATCGATGCCGAGGGTGAATACACCCTGCTGGTGGACGGGTTCGGTCAGTCGTTCCCATTCCGCATTTCGCACACCCCCTATGCCGAAGCCCTGCGGCTGGCGGCGCGTTGGTATTTCCAGCAAAGGTCCGGCTGCGCAATTGCCGAACCTTTCAGCGAAGGCCGCACCCGTCCACGCAATGGCCACCCCGAGGATGGCCTGACCGTCTGGCAGACCGATGCGCGGCTGGGTGACACCGGAGAAGGCTACGGCAAAACCAGTGCGACCAAGCTGCTGTCGGACCAGCCGGTCGGGGTGACCGGTCTGGATGATGTGCCTGTCTCGGCCCGGGCGCAGGCCAATCCGGACGCCTGGGGCGGGTGGCACGATGCCGGGGACTGGGATCGGCGCATTCAGCACATGGATGTCGTCTATCACATGGCCAATATCGTCGAACTGCTCGACCATACCCGCAGTCTGGATATGAACCTGCCCGAAAGCGGCAAACCCTTTGCCCATCCCGATGTGCTGGCCCGCAAGGACGCGGCGGACCGGGGCGACGGGATGACGGTTCTGCCGGACCTGATACACGAGGCGCTGTGGGGCATTTCCCTGTGGCGCAGGACGCAGGGTGCCGATGGCGCGGTGATCGGTGGGGTGGAGTATTCGAATCCGGGGATATTTGGCTCGGTGTCCTGGAACCCGGTGCAGATCGCCTATGCTTATGGCCCCGAGGATTGGGCCGCCTACAATTTCGCCCTGAGCGCCGCGAAACTTGGGCATGTCATCAAACATGTCTGCGGGGATCCCGTTCTGGGTGATGCGCTGATGAACGAGGCGGTTCAGGCCTGGCGCTGGGCGGAACAGGACTTTCTGTCCGAAAAACCCGGCGCGCGCGACCCCAAGGCGCAAGAGGTCACGGCGCAGGCACGGGTGGCTGCAGCTGCGGTGCTGTACCGCGCCAGCGGGGATACAGAGGCCCGCGATGTGTTCGAAGGCCACAACCCCTTTGTTCCGCGATCCGACACCCCGGCGAAGGGGGTTCAAAAGGGGCGCGACCCGCACGCCTACGGCGAATACGTACTGGCCGCGCGGGATGGCAGGCTGACAGACCCCGAGATTGTGGCGGCCATCGAAGGCTGGATCGGGTACCGCGCCAAGCGCTCTGATCGGATGGGGGCTGATTATGGCCTGCATAATACCGATACCTACCCGTGGGGGCGCGGCTGGCTGCGGTTTGGGCCCGGGTCGAACTGGCGCGCCGGGGAATTCGCGCTGTATCAGGCCGTGAACGGCGAGCTTCCCTCAAGGATGGCGGATGCCGTGGCCGAAGGGATGTGGTTCGGACTGGGCTGCAACCCGTCCAATACCAGCTTTGTTCAGGGGCTGGGGCACCGGGATTTCTCGGACCCGCTGATGCTGGACCCGAACCAGGACCCTCCGATTCCGGGGCAGATCAGCTTTGGCGTGGCGGGCGGCAAGCTGCATCAGTGGGAACAGCGCAAGACCGCCGACGCGATATTCCCGGCCGAACAGGATCACTGGCCCATCTATGCGCAGATTTTCGAAAGCCGAGGCATCGCGATCTGCGCCGAACACGGGATCAAATCCAATGCTTTGGAATGGCTGGTGGCCTGCGCGATGGTCAATCAGAACAACCCCGAGCCCTCGCAATAGCGCGCATCTGCACCGGTCTTCACGAAAGGGCAGGGTTGAACGGGCCGTAAATCGCCCTTTATCACAAAGGTGTCGGCAGCCCTTTCGCGCTCCAGCGGTCTTGGATATGACGGGTGGAACGCCGTCAAAGCCCTGTCTGCGTTGAACAATCGGGAGCGCATCCATGAAGTTTCGCCGTCCGGCCCTTGCCGCCCTCCTCTGCGCGCTGCCATTTGCGGCTGTGGCCGAAACGACGCAAGACGCGCCGGGCCTGATGGTCGAGCTGAATGCGGTGGAAGAGGTCGAAGGCGCCTGCCGCCTGACCTTTCTGGTCGAAAATCAATCCACAACGTCGATCGACAGCGCCAGCTATCAGGTGGTGATTTTCGATGCCGCGGGTGTGTTCGAACGGATCACCCTGTTCGGATTTCGGGACCTGCCTGCAGAACGTCCTCGGGTCCGTCAGTTTGATATCCGGGGCATCACCTGCGAAAACCTCGGGCGTGTTCTGATCAATGGCGTCAGCAGCTGCACCGTCGGCGGCGCCGACAGCGACATCTGCGACCGGACACCAACCTTGAACAGCCGAACAGAAGTGGAGCTTTTGGGATGAGTATTCTTGAAGCCCTGCGTGAAATCCTGGCCCTTGGCGGGCCGGTGGTTGCCATCCTGATCGCCATGTCCGTGGTGACGCTGGCGGTGACGCTTTACAAGCTCTGGCAATTCGCGGCCTCGGGCGTCGGGCGGCACCGGGTGCTGTCGCAGGCGCTGGAGGCCTGGGATGCCGGTGACAAGCAGACCGCCCGCGCGCGTCTGGCCAAAAGCCACAGTTACCTTGCGCCGCTGGTCGGGGTGGCAATGGACGCGCCGGATGCGCCCGGTCTGGATCAGCGATTGGATGCCGAAGCGGGGTTGGCGCTGGCCGGTCTGGAACGCGGCTTTCGCCTGCTGGACACAGTGGCGCAGCTTGCCCCCTTGCTGGGCCTGTTCGGTACCGTTCTGGGCATGATCGAGGCCTTCCGCAGCCTGCAATCCGCGGGCTCTTCGGTTGATCCGTCGCTGTTGGCAGGCGGTATCTGGGTGGCGCTGGTGACCACGGCTGTGGGTCTGGCGGTGGCGATGCCGACCTCGATGGTGTTGTCGTGGTTCGAAAGCCGCACCGCGCGCGAACGGGTGTTTGCCGACAAGGCCCTGCGCACGGTTCTGGTGCCGGGGCAGGGTGTTCCGCTGGCGGAAGACGCGCAACCCATGGCGGCCACGCCCGGACATGCGTAACCCCGCACCCTTTGTCAGACGACCCATGGCGATGACACCGCTCATCGACGTGATCTTTCTGTTGCTGCTGTTCTTCATGCTGACCTCGACCTTTTCGAAATACGGCGAGATCGAGCTGAGCAACGCCACGACCGGAGGTGCATCAACGGACGCGCCACAGGACCGCGCCTTTGTCCAACTGGGCGAAGACCGGTTGGTATTGAACGGCGCGCCAGTCACGCTGGATGAATTGACGGCACAGGTGATGACAGGGCAGGTGCTGGTCGCCCTCGATCCCGACACCACGGCGCAGCGGCTGGTGGATCTGCTGGTTCTGCAGCGCGGGCGTGAGGGCTTGAGCGTGTTGGTGCTGGAATGATCCGCCCTAGCCGCCCCCGCCGCAAACGCGACTCGACCATTGCGCTGATCAACGTCGTGTTTCTGATGCTGATCTTCTTTCTGATTGCGGGCACGGTGGCCACGCCGCTGGACCCCGATCTTAATCTGGTCGACACCTCGGAACTGGACGGGCGCGAGCCCCCGGACGCACTGGTGCTGCACCGGGACGGCACGCTCAGCTTTCGCGGCGCGCCGATGGAACCGGAAACCTATATGGCCGGGCGTGATCCCGGACCGGTGCGGATCGTGCCGGATCGCGAAGCCTCGGGCGCGCGGCTGATCGAAGTCACTGGCGAACTGCGCCGGCTGGGGGCGGTTTCCGTATTTGTCGTGACCGAGAAGGCACTGGAATGATCCGGGGCTCGATCGTCATCGCGGCCATTGCGGCGCTGCTGTCGCTGCTGTTGCACCTGATGGGGCTGGGCCTGACCGCACCCAGGTTGATACAGCAGCCGGATGACGCAGGCCGGGGAGACTCGGTTGAGCTGAGCAACAGTTTCGAAGACCTTGTGGACACGATCGCCGAACCGGTGGAACCCGAACCGCCCGAGGCGCCGGAACCCCCGGTGGAAGAGCCCCCGGAACCTGCGCCTGAACCGGCCGAGATTCCGACCAGCGAGGTGCATGTGGCCTCGGACGATCCGCAGAAAACTTTTTCCCCCGACACCGGCACGTCCGAAATCCTGCAACCGGTCGCGCCCGATCCGGTCGAGGCCGAGGCTCCCGAAACGCAGGACACCACCGATGGCGACAAATCCGCCAGCGATGAGGTCGAGGAGACCCCGCCCGCCGAGGTGGCCGAGGTTGCCGAAACGCCAGAAGGCAGCCCCGAGGCCACGGAACCGGCAGAAGAGACCCCGGCGGCACCCGAGCCCACCAAGGACGAGCAGATTGCAGCCTTGCCCGAACCATCGGAAAGCCCGGTGCTATCGGTTGCTCCGGTCGTGCCTGATGAAAGTGACACGGTCGAGGCCGATATCCCCGCCGCCGCGACCGAGCCGGTGCCCGACGCCGAGGAAAACAGCGAGGAGCCGGAGCAGGCGCTGACCTCGTCGATCCGGCCACGCCTGCCGGACCGGAATACGCAGTCTGAACCGCAAGGGACGCTGCGCGGGGCACGGGATTTCAGCGACCTGAAATACCCGACCCAAGAGGTCGAGTCGCCCTTGACCACCTATCAGCGTCAGGGCAGGGATTTGTTCACCTCGGGCAATAGTGGCACACGTTCTGGCGGGCGGGGTCCCGGAAACTCGGACAGAACCAATTATGCCGGGAAAGTTCTGGTGCACCTGAACCGTACGCGAGCCGTCTACACGGCGGCGCGGGGCTTTGCGGTGGTGTTCTTCGTGATCAACCCGGACGGAACTCTGGCCTATGTCGAAGTCGTGGATACCAACGGTTCGCCGGATCTTGAGCGGGCGGCCAAGGCGCAGGTCCAAGCGGCCTCTCCCTTCCCGAAACCACCTGGGGGTGTCAGCCGGTCGCTGTCGTTTGTCTATTCCAGCAACTGACTCGTCGGCGGCTTACAGCTTTTCGAAATACAGGATGACCTCGCCCAGCCGCACGCCATAGCGCGAGACATAGGCCCGGTTCAGCAACCGATCGTCACTCAGCAACCACATCCAGTCATCGAAATTCACCCGCATGGTGCCGTCTTTCACCGGCAGGTCGATCCTGTATGTCCAGTTGAACGTATCCCCGCGCTCAACCCCGCTGGCGGTGCCCAACACACCCGGCGCGGTGCCGGTCCAGCTATCTTCGCCGGTTTTGGTCAGGGTCCAGATACGTTGTTCTGTGGCGCCGTCGTCATAGACGAAATCTTCGACCAGCGTCAGGGTTTCGCCATCCCACGTGCCGTCAATATCGACCTTAAACCGACGGGGTACATTGCCCAGCACATCCTGAAACTGACCATAGGCGACGGTTTTGCCTTCAAAGAACTCTTCAAGGTTCAGTTGCCGGTCGGACAGGAAGGTCTTGGGGATGCGCGGTTTTGCCGAACAGGCCGCCAGCGCGGCAAGCCCCAAAAAGGCGAAGGTCGCGATCAGAAACCGGCGGGTGATCATTGCAATGTCCTCGTCTCCGCCGGGGCGTCATAGCCGTTCGAGCCGCTGACATGGGCGGGCGTCGCCTCGGGCGCCGGACGCATTGTGGCGACCAGTTCAGCGACCTTGAGGCCGAATTTGCGCATCTCGGAGCGGTTCATGATCACACCGTTTTCGGTCAGGTACATCCAGTCGGTGACGTCCAACGTGTGCCCGCCCGCGTCCTTGGGCAGGGTGATGCGATAAGTCAGTTTCACCGTCGACCCCGAAATGATGCCTTTGCCCTCGCCTACGATATCCTCTGCCGTGGCGGTGAAGGTGTTGCCGGTGCCCAGCGTCAGGTACCACTTGCGGGTCATCTGCTTGCCATTGGAATAGGTGAAATACTCGGCCAGCGTGCTGGTATTGCCGTCCCATTCGCCGACCATGCGGGCGACAAAGCTGTTCGACATCTTGCCGTTGGGCCCATAGATCAGGCCTTCGGACAGGATTTCTCCGTTCAGGTTTTCCTTCATATTGAAGGCAGGCCCGGTGCCTGTGTAATCCGATGGTGCCTGCGACCGGAAACTCAGGAACCGGCGCTGGGCGATGATCAGAACAAGGATGGCGAGCAGAAGGATGGCGATGACAGTCATTTGGCTGAGACCTCGGTAGGCAGCGTCAGGACCAGCCCGAACGCGCCGAGTTTCAGGATGCAGGGCAGCACGGCATAGGCGAGGTTGAGTGTGCGCAACGCCTCGGCCGAGTTTGTCTGTCCCGGAGTGAACCCGCTGCGTTCCAGCAGCGGCAGAGTGAAAAAGGCGGCCAGCGCAAGGCCCAGCTTGCCTGCAAAGGACCAGATGCCAAAAGCGGCCGAGGCGTTTAGCCCCGCGCGCGTCAGCACCACCGAGAACATGGCAGGCAACACCACCATATCCGCCCCCAGCGCCGCGCCGGAGGTCAGGCAGATCACCGCAAATCCGGTCAGATTGCCAGCCGACAATGTAGCCGCCCCGATAAAGCCAGCAATCGACAGCGGCATGGCGATCATCAGGGTCTGTTTCGGGCCAATCCGGTTGCTGAGCTTGGCCCAGAGCGGCACGCTGGCCCCGGCGCTGAGGAAGAACAGGATCAGCAGTGGCCCGGCTTTACCGGGCAATTGCAGCCGGTCCTCGACAAAGAAAAGAAACAGGGTTGAAGTGATCGCCACAGGCAGGCTGTTGACCAGCGCCAGAAACAACAGGCGCAGCGCCCCGGCCTGACCCAGCCCGGCGAAAGACAACCCTTGCCCGGTGATCGGGGTCCGACGCCAGATCGGAATGGTCAGGATCAGGGTGAAGATCGACAGAAGCCCCAGAAACAACCCAAAGGCCGGATAGCCCTGTGCGCTGGCCCCAAAGGCCACGAACAGGGCAGGGGCGCTGGCGGCCAGGATAACCCCGGTTAGTTGCCCGCCCTCGCGCCACGCGGCAAGTGTCATCAGTTCCTTGGCGTCTGCCTGCTTCGCCAGCGTCGCGCTGCGACCATAAAGCAGGATGGTCCCCAGACTGTAGGCCGAGAACAGAAGAACCAATACAGAGACTAACACTGCGATACTGGCCCCTTGGGGCAGGCCGAACAACATGGGAAACCCGATGGCCAGCCCGATCGCGGCGGTGATGGCGAACATAAGTTGCGCCCGTGGCCAGCGGTCAATGGCCCAGCCAATCAGCGGGTCCTGCACCAGATCGACGATGCGGATCAGCAGCAGAACGGTGCCAATTACCCCCAACCCGATGCCCAGATTAACGGCGGCAAATCGCGGCAGGTGGATATACAGCGGGATACCCGCCGCAGCCAGCATCAGCGCATAGAGACTGACCCGCGGATACAGCATCACTGCCCGCGCAATCTCTGCGTGAAGGCGGCAGAGCGGGTGTTTTCACCCAGGAAAACCGACATGAAGCTGCGTTTGATACCGGGATAAGACATCGTGCAGGTCTTGCGCCCGTTCAGCCAGAAAGAAACCTTGTCCGGTCCCTCGGACACCGCCAGATACAGATCCCCCTTTTTGACCGCCTTGAAGCAGGTCTGAAGCTGATCACGTACGGGCACGGCGCGGCCAATGCGCTGCATTTCATCAAGTGTCGAATTCACCAATGCCTTTTGGCTCACGTTGCGACGATATTGCAGCTGCAGCCCGAAATCCTGGTTCCAACTGAACGCCGCACCACCCGGAGTGAACAACTGCGCGTCATACACAGGAAGTCCGAGATAGCGAAACGTCGCGGTGCCGCGCAGCTGTGCGCCGTCCAGCGTATTCAGGCCCGAAGACGCCACCAGCCCGTCCGGGGCCAGCAGGGCAAGCGACAGAAGTGCCGCCCGAACGGGGTTAGATGCCAGCCGAGGCCGGGAAGACCGGATCTTTTGCAAGAATGCCATTGTCAGCTCCGAGTGTCTGCGGGGTGCCACTCAGGCGATCGACGACATGCATCGCGCTGGCAATCCCGTCTTCGTGAAACCCATGCCGATTATACGCACCGGCAAACCATGTTCGGTTCTGTCCCTGCATCTGGCGGATTTGCCCCTGGGCTTTCAGGGCTGCCTTGTCGAACACCGGATGGGCAAATTCGACCTGATCATAGATTTTGTCCGCGGGAATTTCTGACGACGCGTTCAGCGTCACAAACAGCGGATCGCTGTCCGGGATGTTCTGCAGCCGGTTCATCCAATAGGTGACCCCGACATTCCCGGCTTGCGAGCGATAGGTCCAGCTGGACCAGCAGGCCCGTCTGCGCGGCATCTGGCCTGGATCGCAGTGCAGGATGGCGGTGTTGGGCTGATAGCGAATAGACCCTAACGCGGCCTTTTCAGCCTGTGTCGCGGCATCACCTAAAATGGCGAGCGATTGATCGGAATGGGTGGCGAGGATGATCTCGTCATACAGATCGGCCTGCCCCTGGCTGTAAACGGTCACGCCGGTTTCATCCCGCTGAATGCGATCGACGGGCGATGCCAGACGGATTTCGCTATTGCGCATGCGCAAGGCGGCGTCGATGCGGCGGACATATTCGATACTGCCACCTTTGACCGTGTACCATTGATGCTGTTTGGCGCGGCCGCTGGCCAGCAGGGCGTGGTTTTTGAAAAACTGCACCAGCGAACGCGCCGGGAACTGATCCACGAACTCAACCGGGGTCGACCAGATGGCGCCGCACATCGGCATCAGGTAGTTGTGGCGGAACCAATAGCCCAAACGCAGCTGGTCGACCAACTCACCGATTGTGGTGTCATCGTCCTGCGCGGCCTCGGGGGCCTCTTTGCTGAAACGCAGGATGTCGGCGATCATCTTGTAATAGGCCGGGCGCGCGAGGTTGCGTTTCTGCGCCGTCAGCGTGCGCAGGCTGCTTAGTCCGTATTCGATGCGGCCATTGTCGATGGTTGCGCCAAAGCTCATCTCGGATTCGATGACCGGCACGTTCAACTCGTCAAACAGCCGCGTCAGATAAGGGTAGGTGGCATAGTTGAACACGATGAATCCGGTATCGACGGGCTGATCCCCATTCTTGCCCGCCATCACCGTGCGGGCGTGGCCACCCAGCCGGGGTTCGGCCTCGAACACGGTCACATCGTGGTTTTCGGAAAGATAGTAAGCGGCCGACAGGCCAGAGATACCTGCCCCTACCACTGCGATTTTCTTGCGTGCGCCCCGGGTTTCGTCGAACATGCCATCCTCTTTGTGCGACATTTTACAATAGGATACGCAGGATGGGCGAAGGTGGATCAATCGGGTTAGAAGATTTTCTCGAACGCACTATGTCGTGACGTCTGGTGAAGTGATCCAGCCCTTTGCCCCGCCCGTAACAGATGAGACTCGACTGGAATGGGCGCATGAGCAGCTTTGACGAAAAAACCTATTGGATCATCGGTGCCAGCGAAGGGCTGGGCCGGGCGTTGGCCGAGGCGCTGAGCCGTCAGGGTGCGCATCTGATCCTGTCCGCCCGAAATGCCGGTCGCCTGGCCGAGATCTGCGCCGCGCTGCCCAATGCGCAGGCGGTGCCCTGTGACGTGACCGATCTGGAGTCGGTGCGCCGTGCCACTGTTGAGGCCGGAGAGGTGGACGGGCTGGTCTACAATGCCGGGGCTTATGAGCCGATGCGCTCGGGTGATTGGGAAACCGAGGCCGTCCTGACGATGACCGATGTGAATTACACCGGCGCGCTGCGGGTCTTGGGCGAGACGGTGCCCGGGTTTGTCCGTGCGGGCCGGGGGGATATCACGTTGATCGGCTCGCTGTCCGGCTATCGCGGTCTGCCGGCTGCGGTGGGTTATGCGGCCAGCAAGGCGGCGCTGATTTCTCTGGCCGAGACCATGCGGTTCGATCTGGCGGGCACCGGGGTGACGGTGCGGATCGTCAATCCGGGCTTCATCAAGACCCGCCTGACCGAGAAGAACAGTTTCAGGATGCCGATGCTGATGACGCCCGAAGATGCGGCGGATCAGGTAGTCAAGGCGATGTCACGCCGCCGCTTCCGTACCGATTTTCCGGCGCCGTTTTCCTGGGTGATCCGGCTGCTGGATTATCTGCCGGATTGGCTGATCTATCGCGGAAAATAGACCCTAATCAGGTCATTTCAGCCAAACTGCCCCTGACAGAACCAGCCCGCCGACAGGGTGCCCCCGTGGCCGTAGAACAGCCACAGCCGTTCGCCCTGTTCGGTCACCACCACCCAATAATCGCGCACGCCGCTGCGCCAGTTGGGGTCGTCCAGCCACCATTCCGGCGCGATCCGTTCGGGGCCGGTGGCCTGTGCCAGCTGCCAGTCGCGGCCACGCCAGCGAAAGGCGGTTGGAACATCGGGAGTTTCCGGGGCCATCACCGGCTCGGGCTGCCACATCTGCAGGGGGCGCGGACGCGGCGGGGCGGGCCAGTCGCGCGCCGGTTCCGACCATGCCGCCGCCAGAACCTGCGCCGTTTTCTCAGGGATATGCGAGGCTGCGGGGTGCCGCCTTGTGATCGCATCCAGCCCGACCCGTGCGCCCAGTTTGCCGATCAGGTCTTCGACGGCGGTGTTGCCCGCTAATCGGTTCTGCACAGCGCGGAGGGCTTCGGCATGGCCGGCCACGGTGCGGGTGTGGATGGGTTCGGTCTGGATCGCCTCAAGCCGCAGCATGTCGATGCCATAGCCCGCATCGATCTGGTCGATTTTCATCTCTAACAAAGGGCGAATGCGGTATTTGTCATGGGTCGGGCGTGCCAGTCCGACCTCGATGATCTCGGCGGCCTGATCGGCGCGATGCGCCTCCAGCCGTAGGGTGCGGACGCCGCGGCCTTTGTCTTCCAGCTTGGTGCAGAGCGTCGGCAGCACCCGGTCGATGGCGGCCATCATGTCCTCGGTCAACCCGATCGGATTGGGCAGGGTCATCCGCACCGCGAAATGATGCAGCGGGCGCGCGGGCGAGACCGGCTCGGGCGCACTGCCCATCGCCTGATCCAGCCGCAGCACCAGCCCGCGTCCGAACCGCCGCGCCAAAGACGCACGCGGCTGCCCCAACAGATCGCCGATCCGGCGCAGGCCCAGGCGGTTCAGCTGCGCGACCACCTGATCCTCGAGCCGCAGCGCCGCGATGGGCAGCGGGCTGAGCGCGCCATAGGATTGCCCCGGCGCCGCAATGCGTGCGCCGCCGCCCAGCGCCATCACTTGCGGCGCGGCGCCGCCCCTGGTCCAGTGCCGCCGCTTGGTGGCCCGGGCGCGGGTGGCGCGGGCCTCCTGGCTGATGGCGTCGCCATTGCGGTCGGATATGGCCTCTTGCCCGGCGTACCGCGCTAGCGCCCAGGCGGCGCCCAGCGTGTCGGCGATGCCCATCTGAACGCTCAGCCCCATATCGGCGCAGTCGGTTTCAAGCACGCTCAGCAGCGCCTCTTCGCCGCCGAACAGATGGGCGCAGCCCGACAGGTCGACAATCAGCCCGTCCGGCGCCTCTTCGGCCACCCACGGGCTGAACTTGCCCGCCCAGCGGCGTAGCGCGGTCAGAAATGCGGCCTCGGCCGGGGCGTTGCGGGGGCGGGTGATCAGCGCCGCACACATGGCATGGGCATCGCGCACCGGCTGACCGACGCGCAGATCGGCGGCCTGAGCCTCGGCATTCAGCGAGGTGACCACCTGCATGTTCGATTGTTCGGCCACCACAGCCAAAGGCCCATCCTGCAGGCCCCGCGCGGCGCGGACCAGCCGTTCAGCCCCCAGACGGGGGAACCACAGTGAGAGTATTCGGCGTTTGGGCATTGGCAGACATCAAAATGTTCCCATTTTGTTCTTACCGTAGAATCATGCCCTGAGTCCACGCTTACCCGCAGGTCAGGCGCTCAACGATCCCGGCCTCATCAACAAACACGTTCAACCGGTCAATGCGGTAATCCTGCGTGGCCAACCCGTCCGGCCCCAGAACACGCGCACGTTCGGGCAGCGAAGCCTGAATGGTCGAGATCGGCTGACCGATGGAATTGGCAAAGGCGTCGCCCTCGCAAAAGGCCAGATCGACCGGGGCCGCCTCGGGTGCAAGACGGGCGTCTTCGGGTGCGGGTGGTGTCTCGGCACAGGCGGCCAGCAGGATCAGGATCGGGATAAAACGGTGCATTGGCGTTCCTCTTTCCGGCAATGTCGTTTCTGGAATATCAAGACATTAGCCAATCTGTCACGAAACGCCGGTTGAAAAAACCCTGCAATTGACGCAGGGTCGGGGCAAATTTGACAGGGAGAAATGCAACATGCGTACCCGTGCCGCCGTCGCCATTGAAGCCGGCAAACCTTTGGAAGTGATGGATGTGAACCTCGAAGGCCCCAAAGCGGGCGAAGTTCTGGTCGAAATCAAGGCTACCGGCCTGTGCCACACGGATGAATTCACCCGCTCGGGCGCGGATCCCGAAGGTCTGTTCCCTGCAATTCTGGGCCACGAGGGCGCAGGCGTTGTGGTCGAGGTCGGGCCGGGCGTCACCAGCCTGAAGCCGGGCGATCACGTGATCCCGCTTTACACGCCGGAATGCCGCGAATGTGAATACTGTCTGAACCCGAAAACCAACCTGTGTCAGGCGATCCGGGAGACCCAAGGTCGGGGCCTGATGCCCGACGGCACCTCGCGCTTCTCAACGCTGGATGGCGATCCGATCCTGCATTACATGGGGTGCTCGACCTTCGCCAACCATACGGTTCTGCCGGAAATCGCGCTGGCCAAAGTGCGTGAGGACGCGCCCTTCGACAAGATCTGCTATATCGGTTGCGGCGTGACTACCGGTATCGGCGCGGTGATCAACACCGCCAAGGTGGAAATCGGCAGCCGCGCGATCGTGTTCGGCCTGGGCGGTATCGGCCTGAACGTGATCCAGGGCCTGCGTCTGGCTGGGGCCGATCAGATCGTCGGCGTCGACCTGAACCCGTCCAAGGTGGAAATGGCGACGAAATTTGGCATGACCGATTTTGTGAACCCGAAAGAGGTCGAAGGCGATCTGGTGCCTTATCTGGTTGCCCTGACCAAGGGTGGAGCCGATTACACATTCGACGCCACCGGCAATGTCGGCGTGATGCGCACCGCATTGGAAGCGGCGCACAAGGGCTGGGGTGAATCGATCATCATCGGCGTGGCACCTGCGGGGGCCGAGATCTCGACCCGCCCGTTCCAGCTGGTCACGGGCCGCTCGTGGCGCGGTACCGCGTTCGGCGGTGCCCGTGGCCGGACCGACGTGCCCAAGATCGTCGACTGGTACATGGAAGGGAAGATCGAGATCGACCCGATGATCACCCACACCATGGGTCTGGACGACATCAACCACGGCTTCGACCTGATGCATAAGGGTGAAAGCATTCGCTCGGTCGTACTATACTGATAAATTTAAATTAAACTCAGAGGGCGGGCTTTTGCTCGCCCTTTTTCGTTCTTACATTCGTTTCTGAGAATAATATTGAGTTGAGGGATTTTCGTGACGACGAAAACAGCGGACCGCCTTGCGGTTCTGATTGATGCGGACAATGTACCCGCGAAACACGCTTCAGAGATTTTCGAAGAAATCGCCACTTTGGGCGAGGCAGGCCTAAGAAGAATTTACGGAGACTTCTCCAACGGTTCTCCGCAAGGATGGAACGCCCGGGCTATGGCGGAATACGCCATTGTTCCCCACCAGCAGTTTGCGAACACCACTGGAAAGAACTCGGCCGATATCGCGCTGGTTATTGATGCGATGGATATCCTGCATTCCGAGCGATTCAGTGGGTTTGTCCTGGTTTCTTCCGACAGCGACTTTACGCGTCTCGCCAGCCGCATTCGCGAACAGGGGCTGGATGTGTTTGGTATCGGAGAGCGCAAAGCGCCTAAGGCCTTTGTGGCCGCATGCAACCGTTTCATCTACATTGAAAACATCGAAAAGCCGCAAGCCGGAGTTTCGCAGGCCAAAAAAGTTGAGGGTGCAAAATCGAAGCATGAGTTGAACCACGCGTACCAGTTGGTCCGAAATGTTGTGCTCAACACAAATGAGCCCGATGGCTGGGCCAGCCTTGCATTTGTGGGAAGCCAGCTAGGCAAGATGTATCCGGACTTTGACTCTCGAACTTATGGTCACAAAAGGCTGAGCGATCTTGTGCGTGCCATCGACCGCTTCGAAAAAAGTGGCACCAACGGCGATCTCAAGATTAGGTGCAAGGATTCCTGAAAACGGGATCTTACTCGCCTGGCCGCGATGCCCCGGTATCCGACCGCGGCGACCGAACCCGCAGAACCGGTGTATTGGCCGAGGCGTTCGACCGGCTCTCGCGCCAGACCACGAACACGCCCGATGCGATGATGACGCTGGCCCCGACAGCGACCCAGCCGTCCGGGCGCTCGCCAAAGAAAATCATACCAAACAGCGTGGCCCAGATGATCTGGCTGTACTGGCTGGGGGCCACGACCCCCGCTGGGGCTGCGCGATAGGCCAGAATGATCAGGTGCTGCGCGATCACCGAGAACACGCCGACCATCGCCATCATCGCCAGATGCAGCAGAGACGGGGGCAGATAGACGGCGGGTTGCGCAAGGCTCATCACCATAATGGCCAACAGCATCGGGTACAGGATCAGCACCGCCGAGCGTTCCTCATTGCCGATCTTGCGCACCAGAACAGACCCAAACGCGCTGCAAAACGCCGCGGTCAGCGCGGCGAGGTGGCCCAGAGTAATCTCGGTCGCGCCGGGGCGCAGGACGATCAGCACCCCGATCAGGCCGACCCCAACGGCGGCCCAGCGCTGGGCGCGCACGACCTCGCCCAAAATGGGGATCGACAGGACAGTGACGATCAGGGGGAAGGAGAACAGCAGCGAATAGACCTCGGCCAGCGGCAGGACTGAGAACGCATAGAAAGCGCAGACCATGGACGTGACCATCAGGGCCGAGCGCAACAGCACCAGCCACGGGTGGCGCGGAAGGAAGTTCCCGGTCGTGCGGTCGGCCAGTATCGTGACTGCCATCGGCACAAAGGAAAACAGCGTGGCGAAAAAGATGATCTGCATCACCGAATAGGTGCCGCCCAGTACCTTGATCAGCGCGTCATGGCTGGCATAGATGGCAAAGCCCGCAAACGCATAGCCAAGACCCCTAAGGGTGGTGTTCTGAGTGCTCATGAATCGGCCTCGGGTGATGTGTCGGTGTAGGTTCGCAGCGCAAAAAGGGCTGTCTTGCCCTCAAGTAAACCGAATTTGGCAGGGCGCATAGCCCCTATTTTATCGCTAACATCACATGGCTGCCATGATCCAGGGTCATCGCAAGACCGGCGGGGCGTCCTTGGGTTGGCGCGCCGATTGTACGCCCGCTTTCATCCCCACCCCGATCCGCCGGGCCAGCGCGACCCACGGGGTGGCCGTTTCCGGCGGCAGGGATTGGGTGGCGACCTCTTCGAACAGATCCAGCCAGTGGGCGAACATCTCGGGTTTCACGTCGGGCCGTTCGGCATGGACCCGCTGCGGATTGCCGTCATAGCTGCGTTCAAACAGGATCGCATTGCGCCAGAAGGCGGCGATCTTTTCCTCATGCGCGGGCCAGTCGGTGACATGGGTGTTGAAGACCGGGCCCAGCACTGCATTCTCGCGCACGCGGGCATAAAAGGCGCGGACCTGTGCGTTGATCTGGTCCGGTGTGGCCGGAAAGCGCGGCGGCAGGGTTGGTCTGGTCATGTGTGGTCCGTTTTCGACTCTGTTCAGTGGCAATACCCCGTTCAGCCGTCACCCGACAGAGGTGTTTTGTCACGCGGCTCGGGTGTCAGCAGATGCCGGATCAGGGCCACCGGATGCGCCTTCAGGCTGAGGCGGGTGGCCACGTAATCCTCGACCACCTGCTCGCCCAGGGTCATCTGCGGCAGATGGGCTTCGGGCTCGTCCAGCGCCTCGCCCTCCAGATCCTGAGAAAACAGGGGCAGAGGTTTGGCGGTGGCGATTGCCTTGGCCTGCCACAGCGCCTCGCGCCGGGTCAGGTCGCAGGCGGCAAAGGCATCGGCCTCGGCCAGCCGTTCGATCACCGAAGGACCAAGCCCCGCGCGGCGCCAGACGTCATCGACTTGGGTGTAGCCGTTGCCGCGCGCCGCCGTTAACCAACTGGCGTCTTCCTCGCTCAGGCCCTTGATCTGGCGGAACCCCAGCCGCAGGGCCAGCCCGCCGCGGCCGTCTGGCTCCATCACATTGTCCCAGAAGCTGGCATTGATGCAGACTGGACGCACCTGCACGCCGTGTTCGTGCGCATCGCGCACGATCTGGGCGGGCGCATAGAATCCCATCGGCTGCGAGTTCAGCAGCGCACAGGCGAAAATGCCCGGATGGTGGCATTTGATCCAGGCCGAGGCATAGACCAGCAGCGCAAAACTGGCTGCGTGGCTTTCGGGGAAGCCATACGATCCGAAGCCTTCGATCTGGGAAAAACAGCGCTCGGCAAAGTCGTCGTCATAATTGTTGCGCTTCATGCCGCGCAGGAACAGCGCGCGGAATTCGCTGACGGACCCATGTTTCTTGAACGTCGCCAGTGAGCGGCGCAGGCGATCCGCCTGTTCCGGCGTGAACCCCGCGCCGACAATGGCGATCTGCATCGCCTGTTCCTGAAACAGCGGCACGCCCAGGGTCTTGCCCAACACCTCGCCCAATGCGTCCGAGGGGAAACTGACCTCCTCCTCGCCATTGCGCCGCCGGATATAGGGATGCACCATGTCGCCCTGAATGGGGCCGGGGCGGATGATGGCGACCTCGATCACCAGATCATAGAAATTGCGCGGGCGCATCCGGGGCAGAAAGTTCATCTGTGCACGTGATTCCACCTGAAACACGCCAATGCTGTCGGCTTTGCACAGCATGTCATAAACCACCGGGTCCTCGGGCGGCAGGGTCGCCAGCGTATAGTCGGTGTGGTGATGGCGTTGGATCAGGTCGAACGCCTTGCGGATGCAGGTCAGCATCCCAAGGCTGAGCACATCGACCTTGAGGATGCCCAGACTGTCGATATCGTCCTTGTCCCAGCAGATGACCGTGCGATCCTCCATCGCGGCGTTTTCGATGGGGACAAGCTCGTCCAGGCGTCCCTCGGTGATGATGAAACCGCCGACATGTTGCGAGAGATGACGGGGGAAGCCGTCGATCTCATAGACCAGCATTAGAGTCTGTTTCAGGCGTCGATCTTCGGGGTCGAGGCCAATCTCGCGCATCCGTTCGGCCTCCAGCCCATCGGCTGAGAAGAACCCCCAAAGCTGGGAACTGAGTCCCGCAATGGTGTCTTCGGTCAGACCCATCGCCCGTCCCACTTCGCGGATCGCACGTTTGCCGCGATAATGAATCACGGTGGCGCAGAGACCGGCGCATTCGCGTTTGTAGTGGTCATAGATCCATTGGATGACTTCCTCACGGCGTTCGTGTTCGAAATCGACGTCGATATCGGGGGGCTCGTCCCGCGCCTCGGACACGAAGCGTTCGAAGACCATCATACCTCTGTCGGGGCTGACCTCGGTGATGCGCAGGCAGTAGCAAACCACGGAATTGGCGGCAGAACCGCGCCCCTGACACAGGATGCCCCGCGAACGCGCGAATTTGACGATGTTGTGAACGGTCAGGAAGTAGGGTTCATATTTCAGCTTGCCGATCAGGGTCAGTTCATGCGCCAGCATTTTCTTCACCTTGTCTGACGTCCCTTCGGGATAGCGCCAGTTCAACCCCTCATGCGCCAGCCGGTGCAGGCGTTCGGCCGGGGTTTCCTGTTCGCTGCCCTCATTGGGGTATTCATAGCGCAGTTCGTCCAATGAGAATGTCAGGTCTTGGCTGAGCGTATGCGCCCGCGCGACTGCCCATTCATGGCCTTTGAAAAGGCGCAGCATCTCGGGTTCCGAACGCAGGCGCTGTTCGCCATTGGCCAGCGCGTCCCGGCCCAGATCGTCGACTTTGCGGCGCAGGCGGATGGCGGTCAGGACGTCGGCCAGTTTGCGGCGGGCCCCGTGATGCATCATCGGCGTGGCGCTGGCGAGGGTGGGGATGCCGAGCTGTTGTGATTCAGTCTCTAATAAAGAGAAATAAGCGCTGTCTGCGCCGTCATACCGAGGGTGCATCAACAGATGCATCCGCCCGGCAAAGCGGCGCGTCAGCTGTTGCGCCTGTGTCCGCCATGCGTCCGCGCCGCCTTGGAACCGGGTCGCCTGTGGCCAGAGCAGCAGGTGGAGGCCGTTTGAGAATTCGAGCAGGTCCGACAGATGCAGAATGCAGTCGCCTTTCTTGGCACGCAGGCGGCCTTTGGAGAGGATACGGCACAGGTTAGCCCAGCCCTGCCGGTTCAGGGGCAGGGCGGTGACGGTGGGCGCATCGGTGAAGATCAGCCGCGCCGCCGGGATCAGGCGCGGTACTGCGTGGATGGGGTATGACGACGGTTTGGGGATGTGATCGGGGCAGGGCGGGCCTATGGCGGTGTTCTGCGCCTCCCACGCCTGCCGTTCGCGGACCTTGCGGGCGATCTCGCGCCCTTGGGTATGGGCGCGGACGATTCCGGCGACCGAGTTGTCATCGGCAATCGCGATGGCGGGCAGGCCCAGGGTGACGGCACGCTCCATATACTCCTCGGGGTGCGAGGCCCCGGTGAGGAAGGTGAAATTCGACGTGATCGACAGCTCGGCATACATGGCGATTCCATATTATATTCACGTTTTGTTCTTTTTCCGAGTCCTTTGCGCAGGAAACGGGTCGCTTGGGTTTAGCCAGATGCGCATGGTTGGCAAAAAGGAGACCCGACATGTTCAAGATCACCGCATTGCCAACCGACGAGGTGCGCGCCCTTCAGGCCGGTCATCCGGATGCCTATGGTGCCGCGCCCGAGCGTGCCGAATCCACGGGGACAGGCAATCCCTGCCGTCATTGTTTGAGGAATATTCCCGAGGGCGAAGACATGCTGATATTGGCCCACCGCCCCTTTTTAGAGACGCATCCTTACGCCGAAACCGGCCCGATCTTTCTGTGTGCCGCGCCGTGTGATCGGTATGAGGGCGATGAAATGCCCGAGATTTTGACCACGTCCCCGGATTATCTGATCAAGGGCTATGGGCAGGATGACCGGATCGTTTATGGCACCGGGGCGATCACACCAACGGATCAGATCGACGCAAAGGTCAGGGATATCTTTGCGCGGCCGGATGTGGCCTATATCCACGTCCGCTCGGCCCGGAACAATTGCTATCAGGCGCGGATTGACCGGGGCTAGAGCTTGACCCGGTGCATCCCCTGGCGTGGCTGGTTCTGATCATCCACAGGGGCGTCCACGGCACGGGACGAGGTCAGCGCGAGGAACACGTCCTCAAGGTCGGCCTCTTCCGTGCGGACGTCGCGGATGCGGATATTGGCGGCGCGGACGGATTCCAGCACCTGTTCAGCGCTGGTCTGGGCGCTGCGGTATTGCAGCACCAGACTGCCATCATCGCGCAGCGTGGCCTCGACGCCTTCAGTTGCGGGCAGATCGGTGACCGGGCTGTCCGGGGCGATGACCATGGTGCGGCTGTCCATGCGGCCCAGCAGGTTGGCGGTGCTGTCCTGCGCAATCTTTTCGCCGTGGTTGATGATGGCGATCTCGTCACACATCTCCTGCGCTTCTTCCAGATAATGGGTGGTCAGGATGATGGTCATCCCCTGTTCGTTCAGCTTGCGCACATTGGTCCAGAGCATCTGGCGCAGCTCGATATCCACGCCCGCCGTGGGTTCGTCCAGAACCAGAATCTTGGGGTGATGCACCAGCGCCTTGGCCAGCAGCAACCTCCGCCGCATCCCGCCGGACAGGGTGCGGGCATAGGCCTCGGCCTTGTCGCTGAGGCCGACGAGTCCGAGAATCTCATCGCTGCGGCGTTGCGCCCTGGGCACGCCATAAAGGCCGGCCTGAACCTCCAAGGCGCCACGCGGGGTAAAGAACGGGTCCAGGTTCAGCTCTTGCGGCATCACACCAATCGCGGCGCGGGACTGGCGCGGGTTCTGGTCCTGATCAAAGCCCCAGATCGACACCTTGCCCGCAGATTTCACCACCAGCCCGGCCAGAATGTTGATCAGGGTCGATTTTCCGGCCCCGTTTGGCCCCAGCAGTCCAAAGACCGAGCCACGCGGCACCGTCAGGTCAATGCCTTTCAGCGCGTGTTTTTCAGGCTGGCCCCTGCCGCCCCGATAGGTCTTGCGCAGCCCGTCGATCCTGATTGCCGCATCGTTCATGTGGCTCTTGCCCCCGGTTTGCTCATCGCTCATAAACGCACCTATTACATGCCCGCGAGGCCGACAACCGAAGAAGGATCGCAAGCCGTGACAATCGAAGCGCCGGAAACCAAGACCGTCGAAACCGCCCGTGTCGCCTGTGATGGCGGCGAAGGCGCATTGGGCCATCCGCGCGTCTGGCTGCAGATCCCCGAGGATACCGGCTGGGTCGAGTGTCCCTATTGCGACTGCAAATATGTGCTGGCTGGGGCCGAGGCCAAAATCTGATAGAATGACAAGCTCCCGGCTGGCGTGCGATCCGTCAAAGCCCGCGGGGTTTCGATGACCTGATACAGCGCGGAGGCTGGATGTTTTTTTCACTACAGCTTTTGCAGCTATCCGATCAGGACCTTCTGGCAAAAGGCGGCCACAGAAACGTGTATGCCTGCCCGGGCCAGCCAGAGCTTTTGATCAAGGTGACACGGCCACGCACGCGCCCGAATCGTTCCTTCTCCAAGCGGTTGATACGGCGGATTCTGCCGGATTCGGCCTTTCGCAACGCGCTGAAAGAGCTTGAGTGCGAGATGAAGGCGGCATTGAAAAGCGGTAATGATATCGCGCAGCTGCCGTTGGCGCGGTCCTTTGGTGTGGTGCAGACGGATGTCGGGCCGGGGGTTGTGGTCGAACGGATACAATCCGAAGACGGGGAACTGGCGCATCACCTGCTATGGATGAGCAAGCAGCACTTGTTGAACGATGAAATCCTGGCCGACCTCAACAGTTTTGTGCAGAAGCTGTTCCAGTTTCAGGTCGTGGGCCGCGACATTCACGAACAGAATATCGTCTACGGCGTTCGCGGTCAGGCCCGGATGTTCCTCCTGATCGACGGGTACGGAGAGCGCAACCTCATCCCATTGCGGTCGCTGAGCCGCCGGTTGAACGACCGCTCGTTGAACAAACAGATGCAAATGATCGCCGGGCGTACCGGGTTGCACTGGGACAAGACGCTACGCGCGTTCAGCATCGCCTGACGGAACGCAGAAACCACCCGCCGGAATGACGGCGATGCGCGTTCCTGACTGGTCACCCGCCCGCCCCTGTGGCAGAACCATCCCTGACCGACAGGGAGAGCGCGCATGAGCAATTTCGGAAAAGGGTGTCACCTGCATCTGATCGACGGATCGGCCTTTATTTTCAGGGCCTATCACGCGTTGCCGCCGTTGACGCGCAAATCCGATGGCTTGCCGATCGGGGCGGTGTCGGGCTTCTGCAACATGCTGCAGAAATATGTCGAAGGAAACGCCGGACCGGATGCGCCGACCCATGTGGCGGTGATTTTCGACAAGGGGTCGCACACCTTCCGTAACGACCTCTATGACCTCTACAAGGCCAACCGCGAGGCCATGCCCGAGGATCTGCGCCCGCAGATGCCCCTGACCCGCGAGGCAACGCGCGCCTTCAACATCGCCTGCAAAGAGCTTGAGGGCTATGAGGCTGACGACATCATCGCCACCCTCGCCGTGCAGGCGCGCGAGGCCGGTGGCCGGGTGACCATCGTCAGTTCCGATAAGGACCTGATGCAACTGGTCGGCGGCGGTGTGGAAATGCTGGACGCGATGAAAAACAAGCGTATCGACCGCGATGGCGTGTTCGAGAAATTCGGTGTTGGGCCGGAACGTGTGGTTGATGTGCAGGCCCTGGCCGGGGATAGTGTGGATAACGTACCGGGGGCTCCGGGGATCGGGGTGAAGACCGCCGCCCTTTTGATCAACGAATATGGCGATCTGGAAACGCTGCTGGACCGAGCGGAAGAGATCAAGCAGCCCAAACGCCGCCAGACCCTGATTGAAAAGCGCGACCAGATCGAGCTGTCGAAGAAGCTGGTGCAGTTGGACGAACAAACGCCGCTGGACTTCACGCTGGACGATCTTGAGGTGAAAGACCCCGATGCCGAGACCCTCTTGGGTTTTCTGGCGGAGATGGAGTTCCGCACCCTCACCAAACGCATCGCCGACAAGCTGGGGGCCGAGGCTCCGGTGATTGCTGATGCACCTGCCGCTGTTGCCGAGGTCGAAGAGGCCGAAGCGCTGCCATTCGACGCGTCGAAATATGAATGCGTCCGCGATGCCGGGGCGCTGCAGAAATGGATCGATCAGGCCTATGAGCGCGGCTGGGTCGCCGTCGATACCGAGACCACCGGGCTGAACGAAATGGTCGCCGATCTGGTGGGCATTTCGCTGTGTGTTGAGGCTGGTGAGGCCTGCTACATCCCGCTGACCCACCGCGATGGCGCAGCAGATGACCTGTTCGGCTCGGACGCGCTGGCCGAGGGGCAAATGCCGCTGGATGAGGCTCTGACCCTGCTGAAACCGATGCTTGAGGACCCGTCGATCCTGAAGATCGGGCAGAACATGAAATACGACGCCAAGATCTTTAAGCGCTACGGCGTCGACGTGGCGCCCATCGACGACACGATGCTGATGTCTTACGCGATGCATGGCGGTGAGCATGGGCATGGCATGGATACGCTGTCCGAACGGTATCTGAGCCACACGCCGATTCCGATCAAACCACTGCTGGGGTCGGGCAAGTCGGCGATCACCTTTGACAAGGTGCCGATTGACGAGGCCACCGCTTACGCGGCCGAGGACGCGGATATCACGCTGCGCCTGTGGAAGCTGTTCAAACCGCAACTGCATCAGGTGCAGGTGACGACCGTCTATGAAACGCTCGAACGCCCGCTGGTGCCGGTTCTGGCCGAGATGGAGATGCACGGCATCAAGGTCGACCGTGACGTTCTCAGCCGCATGTCCAACGCGTTTGCCCAGAAAATGGCCGGGTTAGAAGCTGAAATTCACGAACTGGCCGGTGATAATTTTAACGTCGGATCGCCCGCGCAACTGGGTGAAATCCTGTTCGACAAGATGGGGCTTGAGGGCGGCAAGAAGGGCAAGACTGGGAAGTACTCCACTGGGGCCGATATTCTGGAAGACCTCGCGACCGAGCATGAATTGCCGCGCCGGGTGTTGGATTGGCGGCAGCTGTCCAAGCTGAAATCGACCTACACGGATGCGCTGCAGACCCATATCAACCCCGATACGGGGCGGGTACACACGTCATATTCGATCACTGGCGCGAACACGGGGCGTCTGGCCTCGACCGATCCGAATCTGCAGAACATCCCGGTACGCACCGAGGAGGGTCGCCGTATTCGTGAGGCCTTCATCGCCGAGCCGGGCAACGTGATGGTCAGCCTCGACTACAGCCAGATCGAGCTGCGAATTTTAGCTCATATTGCCGATATTTCGACCCTGAAACAGGCCTTTGCGGATGGGTTGGACATTCACGCCATGACCGCGTCCGAGATGTTCGACGTGCCGCTGGACGAGATGACGCCCGAGATCAGGCGGCAGGCGAAGGCGATCAACTTTGGTGTGATCTATGGCATCTCGGGCTTTGGTCTGGCGCGCAATCTCCGCATTCCGCGGGCCGAGGCGCAAGGGTTCATCGACCGCTACTTTGAACGCTTTCCGGGTATTCGGAAATACATGGATGACACGGTCGCCTTTGCCAAAGAGCATGGCTACGTGCAGACCCTGTTCGGCCGCAAAATCCACACGCCCGAGATCAATGCCAAGGGGCCACATGCTGGCTTTTCACGCCGGGCGGCGATCAACGCTCCGATTCAGGGCACAGCGGCGGATGTGATCCGGCGGGCGATGGTGCGGATGCCCGATGCGATCAACGGGCTGCCCGCCAAGATGCTGTTGCAGGTGCATGACGAATTGCTGTTCGAAGTGGCCGAAGACGCGGTGGATCAGGTGATCGGCGTGGCGCGCGACGTCATGGAGGGCGCGGCGGACCCGGCGGTGAAGCTGGACATCAAGCTGGTCGCGGATGCAGGCCAGGGTGCGAACTGGGCCGAGGCGCACTAGGGGGCGCTGCTCATCAGGCCCGGCGGGCCCTCTTCGCAGCGGGTCAGCCCTGCGGACTGACCATGCGGTTCACCAGCCGTTGCACCGATGGGCCAAGCGACAGGATGACGATGAAGGCGATGGGCCAGCAAAAGGCCCAGGACGCCAACCAGTCCGCCAGGGTGTTGGGGCCAAATCCAATGGCTTTCGCGGTCGCGACGCCGGTCACGATACAGGACATCAGGCCGGACATGATCAGGCTGAACACGGCGCGGGCATAACGGGCAGAAATCATTTTGGACATCCTAAGGGTCGAGTTGCCCCAGATGTGCTGCATTTTCCGTCAAAAGACCAGAGCTAGACCCGCATCCAGCCAAGACTGTCGGGGGTGCGGGGTGTTGAGGGCGCGTATTCGGCGCTGACCCAACCGGCATAGCCTGCGGCGTCCATGGCGGTGAACAGGCGACCGAAATCTGTTGGCCCGTGCCCCGGTTCGCGGCGATCCGGGGCGGCACCGATCTGGGCGTGGACGACCCGAGGGTGAAAGCGGTCCCAGACCGTCTGCGCATTGCCGTGGATCATATGGGCGTGGAAACTATCAAATTGCAGGCCGATATTCGGGCGGTCCACCTGGTCCAGCACCTGCACTGCCAGATCATAGTCATTCAGGAAATAGCCGGGTTGGGACACCGGGTTGAGCGGTTCGATGGTGAACTGTTGCTGCGGGGCGAAATCGGCTGCCCATTGCAGGTTGCGGACAAATACTTCCTGCGCATCCGGTCCGAAGCCATAGCCGGACATGATGTGGATCAGCCCCGGCCGCAGGATATCGGCATAGCGCAGCACGCGGCGGATATCGGATTGGAACCGCGCCTCGCCACCCGGAATGGCGGCATAGCCGGGCTGCCCCCCGGTGTAATTCGGCGGCGGGGCGTTGATCAGCACCAGATCAAGCCCGTTGGCCAGCAGTGCGCGGCGGGTTTCCTTGGCGGCCAGTTCATAGGGGAACAGGATCTCGACCGCTTGGAACCCGGCTTCGGCCACCGCCTGAAAGCGTTCCAGATAGGGAAGCTCGGTAAAGAGCAGGGAAATATTGGCGGCAAATCTGGGCATGGGCGGTCTCGGTCAGTTTCTGCGCCGAGATTAGCGGCGAGGCGTTTTCAGCGAAAGAGGATCAAAAACGACAGATTGTCGAAAATCGGCCAGAACGCCGCGCGTGAATCAGAGACGGTCCGAACTAGACGGCGAATCATTTCAACGACGCCGTGCCAACAGAAGGTATGAACCCCATGGCAATGAGCCCTGACCCCGCGCGCGGGAGCACTCTCTCTGTGTCAGGCGGCGGCAATTCCGTCTTGTCCGGCAATGGTTTGGCCGTTGCCTCGATGCTGACATGGGCGGCAGGGTTTCCGGCGGCTGAGGTGTTGCTGCAAAGCTGGCCTCCGGTCGCGTTGTTCGCCGCACGGCTGGCGCTGGCGGTGGCGGTCATGCTGCCGGTCTGGTTCATTATCGACGGCTGGGACCGTGTGTTGCGGGCGCGCTGGGGGCATGCGCTGTTTGTCGGCGCAATGCTGGGCGCGGGCATGTTCCTGATCATTCTGGCGCAAAAGATGACGGATCCGGTGACCGTGGCGATCATCGCCTCATGCGCGCCTCTGTTTGCGACGCTGATCGAACTGGCGACGGGAACGCGGCGGTTGCGGTGGAACTTTGCCCTTGGCGTGGTCGTGTCGATCATTGGCGGCCTCATCGCCACCAGCGCCGTGGCTCCGGCGCAATTGGGGATGGGCGCGGCCTGTGCCATCGTGTCCACCGGGTTGTTCTGCTGGGCCTGTATGGCGACCGCGCGGGACTTTCCCGAACTCAGCCAGACCGGGCGCAGCACCATAACCTTTGCGGGCGGGCTGGTTGCGGCACTGCTGCTGTTCTTGGTGGCCGGACAAATGGGGATGGAGGTCATGCCGACCGCGCCCATCGATGTGCAGCAGATCGGTATGCTGGGCATCTACGCGCTGGTGGCGATGGGCATTAGTCAGGTTCTGTTCATCTCATCGGTCGGACGGCTGGGTGTGGCGCTGGCCTCGTTCCACATCAACATCGCGCCGTTTTACGTGATGCTGATCATGCTGGTGCTGGGGGAGGAGTGGAACTGGACCCGCGCGCTGGGCGCGGGGATCGTGGCGATGGCGGTTGTGCTGGCGCAGGACCGGAAAGTTGCGAAGCTCGCTTAGTCCGGCAGACCGTCGGATTTGATCAGGGGGAAAAACTGCCCGCCGGACCAGACGCCGAACCAGTCGCCACTGTGTTCGGCGATGTCCACGAGGCGGTAGAAGCTTTTGCGGTCAATCCGTGCCTCAAGGTTCGCGCGCACCAATATATAGGGCGACGGCTCATCTGTTTCGGGATCGATGACAATGCGGATCGGATGGTCTGGCCCGGCCACCGCCGTGTCGCCGACATGGGTGGTGAAACTCAGGTTTTGCGCCTCATCTTCGCCCTCGATATCGAAATCTACGGCAACAAAGGGGGCATCCTGGACCGTGATTCCCACCTTTTCGACCGGGGTCACCAGATAGTATTTCCCGTCTTCTTTCTTAAGAATTGAGGAAAAAAGCTTCACAAGCTCGAACCGGTTGATGGGCGAGCCTAAATAACTCCATGTGCCATCATTTGCGATCCGGATGTCCAGATCGCCGCAAAACGGAGGATTCCACAGGTGAACGGGGGGCAATCCCCTGGATTTGGCCGCTTGAACTGATGCAGCCAGGCCATCAGGCGAAGGTGTCACAGGTTTTTGTCCGCTCATTGCTTTTGCCATTTCCTCTCAGCGCGATACACTTCAATCATAATAGTCCACGGAAGGGAAAGTCATGACCGAACCTGCCGACCTCGTGTCCGAGATCGAAGCGCTGGAAAACAAGCTGCAAGAGGCCAAATCCTCGATCACCCGCCGCTTTATCGGGCAGGAAAGGGTCGTGGATCTGACCCTGACCGCGCTGCTGTGCGGTGGTCACGCCTTGTTGATCGGTCTGCCGGGTCTGGGTAAGACACGACTGGTCGAGACGTTGTCGACGGTGATGGGCCTGCATGGCAACCGTATCCAGTTCACGCCCGACCTGATGCCCGCCGATATTCTGGGGTCCGAGGTTCTTGATACCGCCGATGACGGCAGCCGCCATTTCCGGTTCATTCCCGGCCCGATCTTCTGTCAATTGCTGATGGCGGATGAGATCAACCGCGCCAGCCCGCGAACGCAGTCGGCGCTGCTGCAAGCGATGCAGGAACGTACCGTGACCGTGGCGGGTGAGGATCGCTCGCTGGGTGAGCCGTTCCACGTGCTGGCCACGCAGAACCCGATCGAACAAGAAGGCACCTATCCGCTGCCCGAAGCGCAGCTGGACCGATTCCTGGTGCAGATCGACGTGGACTACCCGGATCGTCAGACCGAGCGCGATATCCTGTTGGCGACCACGGGCGTCGAAGAAGAAAACGCGCACGAGATTTTCACCAAAGAGGAACTGTTGGCCGCACAGGTCTTGCTGCGCCGGATGCCGGTGGGGGATTCGGTTGTGGAACTGATCCTCGATCTGGTGCGCGCCTTCCGTCCCGAAGAGGCAGGCGTGTCCGAACGTGTGGCCGAAACCGTGGCCTGGGGCCCCGGCCCCCGTGCGGCGCAGGCGCTGATGATGACGGTGCGGGCACGGGCGATGCTGCAAGGGCGGCTGGCGCCCAATGCCGAGGATGTGCTGGACATGGCGCGCCCGGTGCTCAGCCACCGGATGGCGCTGAACTTCGCGGCACGGGCGCGTGGTGACAGTTTGGCCGATCTGATCGACTCGACCGCGGCCGGGTTGATCCGCACCGAGGCTGCGGCGTGAATGCCGCGCTGACCCTTCGCGAAAGATCCGAGGCCGAGGCGTCCCGGCTGCCGCCCCTGTTGGCGCGGGCCGAACATCTGGCCGGAACGGTACTGCTGGGCGACCACGGGCGCAGACGTTCTGGGCTTGGTGATGATTTCTGGCAATACCGCCCGGCGCAGATCGGTGACAGTCGCCGGATGATTGACCACAGGCGCTCGGCCCGTGGGGATCAGCAGTTTGTGCGCGAACGCGAATGGCAGAT
Organism: Ruegeria sp. MALMAid1280; assembly: GCF_049195285.1. Classification (NCBI taxonomy): domain Bacteria; kingdom Pseudomonadati; phylum Pseudomonadota; class Alphaproteobacteria; order Rhodobacterales; family Roseobacteraceae; genus Ruegeria; species Ruegeria sp. MALMAid1280. Next base: position 173,188 of record NZ_JBMIRT010000046.1, read on the forward strand.
TGCGCAATCAGTGATGCTGTGGGTGGATCAGGGCGCGTCGATGCGGTTTGCGTCGGACAAATCTCTGCCAACGAAAGCCGACCGCGCGCGGCTGCTGGGCCTGTCCACGGCCATCCTGCTGGTGCGCGGCGGCGAGCGGGTCGGCCTGACCGGCACTACCCTGCCGCCCCGGCGTGGTAATGCGCAGGTCATCCGTCTGGCGCAGGCTTGGTCCGAAGATTCCGACACCGACTATACCCCGCCCGAACACCGCGCCATGATCCCCCATGCCCGCGCCGTGTTCATTTCCGATTTTCTTGGCCCGCTGGATGAGGTCGAGCTGGCCCTGGCCAAAGCCGCCGATCGCGGTGTGCGGGGCGTGCTGTTGCAAGTTCTCGATCCGGGCGAAGAAACCTTTCCCTATCGTGGCCGGACAATATTCGAAAGCGTTGGCGGCTCGGTCCGGCATGAAACGCTCAAGGCCGGAGACCTGCGCGAGCGTTATCTGGACCGTCTTGCCAAACGCAAGGATGCGCTGACGCAGCTGTGTCGCGCGACGGGGTGGCAGCTGGGCCTGCACCATACCGGAGACAGCGCGCAAGCGGCTCTGTTGTGGCTCTATCGGGCCTTGGACGGGGGCACGCGATGACGGTTCTGGCGGGCATCGGCTTTACCGCCCCATGGGTGCTGCTGGGTCTGCTGGCCCTGCCGATCCTGTGGCTGATCCTGCGTGCCGTCCCGCCCGCTCCGATCCGCCGTCTGTTCCCGGCGGTGACGCTGCTGCTGGGGCTGAAGGATGACGAAAGCGTCTCGGACCGCACCCCGTGGTGGCTGATGCTATTGCGGATGCTGGCGGCGGCGGCGATCATCATCGGGCTGGCCGGTCCGGTCCTGAACCCCTCGCGGGATGAAACCGGGACAGGGCCTTTGCTGCTGGTGCTGGATGCCAGTTGGGCGGGGGCAACGCGGTGGTCTTCGACACTGGATCAGATCGACGCGCAGTTGACCGAGGCCGGGCGGGCGGGGCGCACCGTGGCCATCCTGCGCCTGACCGAACCCGAAACACCGGTGTTTCAGGCGGCTGAGGCATGGCGCGGACGCCTGCCGGGCCTGACGCCGACCCCTTGGCAGCCCACCGAAACTCAGATCGATCAGGCGCTGGCCGCGCTGGATCAGCTGGACGGGGGCTTTGATACCCATTGGTTCAGTGACCACCTGAGCTTTGACGGCCATGACCGGGTTCTGGCGGCGGCGCAGGCGCAGGGTGCGGTGACGGTATATCAATCTGCGGCACCGGTGGTTGCGATCCTGCCTGCTGCCTATCAGGACGGTGTGATCCAGTTGACTGCGCAACGTGCGGTGCCGGGACCCGTCGACCGAATTACCGTGCTGGCGCAGGGCCGCGATCCGGCCGGTGCGATGCGTGTCCTGCAATCGGCCGAGATGGAATTCCCCAGCGGAGAAACCCTGGCGCAAGTGGATCTGGCCCTGCCATCCGAACTGCGCGCCCGCATCACCCGGTTCGAAATTCAAGGCCAGCGTTCCGCCGGAGCGGTGACGCTGACCGATGACAGCCTGCGTCGGCGCGAGGTCGCCCTGATCGCCGGAACCCTGAACCGCGAAGGGCTGGAGCTGCTCTCGCCCCTGCACTATCTGACGCAGGTTCTGAAACCCACGGCGGATTTCGTCGAAGGTGGGCTGCTGGAGGTTCTGCCCGCCAACCCGGATGTGATCGTTCTGGCCGATGTGGCAAAACTGTCCGACAGCGAACAGGCCACGCTGATCGAATGGGTGGAACAGGGCGGGCTGCTGCTGCGCTTTGCCGGACCGCGCATGGCCGCCAGCGATATGGGGCGCGATGCCGCGGATCCCCTGCTGCCCGTTCGTTTGCGCAGTGGTGGCCGCTCGGTCGGTGGCGCGATGAGTTGGGGTGAGGCGAAAGGGCTGGCACCGTTCCCGGAAAACTCGCCTTTCTATGGCTTGCAGGTGCCCGGTGATGTCACGGTGACCACGCAGGTTATGGCGCAACCAGACCCTAATCTGGCTGATCGGGTGATTGCATCGCTGTCGGACGGCACGCCCTTGGTCACCCGCAAGGCGCTGGGGCTGGGGCAGGTAGTGCTGTTCCACGTGACCGCAGATGCGGAATGGTCCAGCCTGCCGCTGTCCGGCCTGTTTGTTGAGATGCTGGATCGTCTGGCCGTGGCCTCGGCCGCCAAATCCCGGCAAGAGGCTCAGTTGCAGGGCACAACGTGGGAGCCGATACAGGTCATGGACGGGTTTGGTACTCTGTCGGATGCGGGCAATCTGGCGGGTGTTGAGGGCTCCGACCTGATCTCGGGTACGATCGGCCCGGATTTGCAGCCCGGCCTTTATGAAAGCGGCAAGCAGAAGCTGGCGTTGAATGTTCTGTCCGAGGATGCGGTGCTGAACCCGGTGATCTGGCCCCCGGATGTGCCGATCAAGGGGCAGGAAGTAAACAACGAGACACCGATCGGGGGGCTGCTGCTCAGCCTTGCGCTGTTGCTGCTGACCGTGGATGTCATCGCCTCGCTGGCTTTGTCCGGTCGTCTCGGTCTGGCCAAAGCGGCGGCGGTTGCGCTGGGTGCGGTAATGCTGGTGCCCGAGGCACAGGCGCAGACGCCGGAAGAGACCGAATTTGCCCTGAATGCCACGCAGGAACTGGTGCTGGCCCATGTGCTGACCGGCAACGCGCAGGTTGACGAAGTGGCCGGCGCGGGGATGCGTGGGCTGTCGCAAACGCTGTACTATCGTACTTCGGTCGAGCCGATCGAACCGATCGGTGTGGATCTGGAACGCGATGAGCTGGCGTTTTTCCCGCTGCTCTATTGGCCGATCACGCCGGATCAGCCGCAGCCCTCGGTCGAGGCTTATGCCAAGCTCAACGCTTATCTGCGCTCGGGCGGCATGATCCTGTTCGACACGCGGGATGCGGACGTGGCGCGGTATGGTGCCGCCAGCCCCAATGGCCGCAAGCTGCAACAACTGGCCGGGCCGCTGAACATCCCTTCGTTAGAGCCTGTTCCCCGCGACCATGTGCTGACCCGTGCCTTCTATCTGCTGCAGGATTTCCCGGGCCGGTATGCAGGCACCGAGGTCTGGGTCGAGGCCGCCCCGATGGATGCGGAACAGATCGAAGGCATGCCCTTCCGTAACCTTAACGACAACGTGACCCCTGTGGTGATCGGCGGCAATGACTGGGCCTCGGCCTGGGCGGTGGACCGCAACGGGCAGGCGCTGCTGCCGGTGGGGCGTGGCTATGCGGGGGAACGTCAGCGCGAGCTGGCCAGTCGCTTCGGCGTCAATCTGGTGATGCATGTGCTGACCGGGAATTACAAATCCGATCAGGTCCACGTGCCTGCGCTTTTGGACAGGTTGGGACAATGACCGGAACCGTCATCTTCGATCCGCTGATCCCGTGGCCGGTTCTGGCCATCGTTGCCGCAATTGCAGTGGCGGGTGTCATTCTGGCCCTGTGGCGCGGCCTGTCCGGCTGGGCCCTGCGCGGGCTGGCGGCCTTGGTGGTGATCGCCGCGCTGGCGGGACCGGTCTATCAGGTCGAAGACCGCGCGCCGCTGACCGACATCGTGCTGATGATCGAGGATGAAAGCGCCAGCCAGACCCTCTCGGACCGGGCGGATCAGACAGCACGGGCAGCCGAGGACCTGGCCGTCGAAATCGAATCCCGCGACAATACCGAACTGCGCCGGATCAAGGTGGGTGATGGCAACGGCGATGAAGGCACGCAGGTCATGGCCGCGCTGAACGAGGCACTGGCCGAGGAACCGCGTGCCCGGATCGCCGGTATTCTGGTGGTGTCGGATGGCATCGTGCATGATGTCGATCAGGCGCCCGAGCTGCCCGCGCCGCTGCACTTGCTGCAGACCGGGCGCGACAGTGATTGGGACCGCCGCCTGATCGTCCGCAACGCGCCCGCCTTTGCCATCATTGGTGAGTCCGTGACCCTGACCCTGCGGATCGAAGACAGCGGCGCCGCCCCTGCTGGGGCCGTGACCGCGCCGCTTGAGCTTTCGGTCGACGGGGCCGAGCCGGAACAGTTGAACATCCCCATCGGCATCGATGTCGAACTGCCCATCACGCTGCCCCATGGCGGTCGCAACGTCATCCAGTTCACCGTGCCGCAGGCCGAGGGCGAGCTGACCGACCGCAACAACACCGCTCTGATCCAGATGAACGGCGTGCGCGACCGGCTGCGGGTGCTGCTGGTCTCGGGCGAGCCACATCCCGGTGGCCGGACATGGCGCAACCTGCTGAAATCCGACAGCTCGGTCGATCTGGTGCATTTCACCATCCTGCGTCCGCCCGAGAAACAGGACGGCGTGCCGGTAGACGAACTCTCGCTGATCGCCTTCCCCACGCGCGAGCTGTTTCTGGAAAAGATCAACGATTTCGACCTGATCATCTTTGATCGCTACAAGCGACGCGGCATCCTGCCTGCGATCTATCTGGACAATGTCACCAACTACATCAACGAAGGCGGCGCGGTCCTGATTGCTGCCGGGCCGGATTTCGCCAGCGCCGACAGTATTTTCCGCTCACCTCTGGCGCCGATCCTGCCGGCGCAGCCTACGGCGCGGGTGATCGAGGAACGCTTTGTGCCCATGGTGACCGATTTGGGCCATCGCCATCCGGTGACGACCAATCTGGGCGATTCCGAGGATTGGGGCGCGTGGCTGCGCCAGATCGACGTGAACCACCGCACGGGTGAGCTGTTGATGACCGGCGTGGATGAACGTCCCTTGCTGGTGCTGGACCGTGTAGGCGAAGGGCGCGTGGCGCTGCTGGCGTCAGACCATGCCTGGCTGTGGAGCCGGGGGTTCGAAGGCGGTGGCCCGCAGCTGGAGCTGCTGCGCCGTCTGGCCCATTGGATGATGAAAGAGCCCGAGTTGGAGGAAGAAGCCCTGTGGGCCGAGGCCAACGGCCAATTCATGCGTATCATCCGCCAGACGCTTGAGGATCAGGTCGGGCCGGTCACCATCACCCGCCCGAATGGCGAAACGCTTGAAATTACGCTGGATGAGGTGTCGCCGGGCCGGTTCGAGTCGCTGTATTACGGGCCCGAGATCGGCCTTTACCGTCTGCAGGAAGGTGACCAGATGGCGGTGATCGGGCTGGGCCCCGCCGCGCCGAAGGAATTTGAACGCACCATCGCCACCAGTGAGGTTTTGAAGCCCGTACTGGACGAGCTGCGCGGCGGTGCGATGCGGTTGGAGGACGGTCTGCCGTCGATCCGCAATGTCCGCGCCGGGCGTCCGGCCTCGGGGCGCGGTTGGATCGGCCTGACCCCGCGCAACGCCTATGAGACGCGCGACGTCACGCAGGCCGGTTTGCTGCCACCGTGGCTGGTGCTGGTGCTGGCCGGAGGGTTCCTGCTGGCCGGCTGGCTGCGCGAGGGGTGGCGCTGACTATTCGAACACCACGCTGATCGTAGGGTCGCCGGGTAATCCGGCATAGGTGGCCGATGCGCCGCCCTTGCCTTTGGCAGGCGGCACAAGCGGTCCGAAGGATCCGACCGAGATCATGTCTCCGGGCTGGAACGCGATCCCTTTGGACATCAGCCACAGGGCTGCATTTGCCGGGTGTCCCAGAACCGCCGTGCCGGGGGCCTGTGCCAGAACCTCTCCATCCGCGGCGCTGAGCGTGACGGTCATGTCCGCCAGCGCCTGTGTCATCGCGACAGGGTCGGAAACCTGTACTTCAGACCCTAACACGCCCAGTTTTGGCGCAACTGCGATGGCGGTCAGGGTCACCGGGGTGATCGGTTCGCCCTCGGCCAGGGTCAGGTCCGGCAGTTCGATAAAGGGGCGGATGGCCGAGATGTGTGCCATGACCTCGGCGGGTGTCGTGGCCTGATTGATGCCCGCGTCCCCGACGACCAGAACCAGATCGGCCTCGAACACCGGACGGGCGCCCCATGTGATCGGCACCTTTGCGCCGTCCTCAAGCATCATGTCGCGGAACAGGACACCCTGAACCGGCTCGGATGCCCCGAAACGCCCCTGCGCCGAGGCGCTGGTCAGGCCTGCTTTGTAGCCGATGACCGGGCCTAGATGCGGCTCTAATGCGGCGACAATTTTGGCTTGGGTGCACAACGCGTCCTCCATTCTGCCACCGGCAGAAAGGGCAGGCGTGGGCGTCTTGGCCAGATAGTCCTGCACGTATTGATCCACCTGCGCATCCGTGGCGCAATCGGCCTGCGCCGATGCGATTGAGGCAAGAAAACAAAGTGCCGATGTGGCGAGAGTAAAGCGCATGGCGGACCTCCGGTTTTCAAAACTCTGACACGGGGCGCGCGGGTTCGGCAACGGCTTAAACACTTTTTCACGCTCTGCCCGGATGCTGGTCGCGGAACGGTCCGGGATCACCAAAGATGAGTCTTGCAAACAAACTGGCACAGGAACGGCGCGCGCGGCTGGCGGCCGAGCGTTTGCTGGCGATGAAACAGGCCGAGCTTTCCTCGGCCAACCGCAAGCTGGGCCTGCACGCGATGGCATTGACCAAACGCATCGGCGAAACCCAGGCCGAGGTTGAAAACGTCCGGGACGAGAATGAAAAGGTCAAGTCCGACCTGACCGAGGCCAATGCCAAGATCGAGGTGGCCGAGCGCCGCCTGTGGCATTCGATGCAGACCATTCAGGACGGCTTTGCCTTCTTTGACCACCATAACCGCATGATCGGCGCCAACGCGACCTACCTCAGCCTTTTTGACGGTCTGGATGAGGTAGTGCCCGGCATAACCTACGCCCGTATCCTCGAGATTCTGACGGATGAGGGGCTGGTCGATACCGGGGCGGAAAAGGCGGCGGACTGGCAAGCAAGAATGCTGGCGCGCTGGGCGCAGCCGCATCCGGATCCGGTGGTGATCAAGCTGTGGAACGGCGAATATTTCAAGATGATCGACCAGCGCGGCAATGGCGGCGACGTGGTCAGCCTGGGCCTGAACATCACCGCCTCGGTCCGGCATGAGGCCGAACTGAACGCCGCCCGCGAACGGGCCGAGGCCGCAAACCGGGCCAAATCCGCCTTTCTGGCCAATATGAGCCATGAGATCAGAACGCCGATGAACGGCATTGTCGGGATGACGGAACTGCTGTCGGAAACCCCGCTGGACGAGGAGCAGCGCCTGTATCTCAACACCATCCGCAACTCGGGCGAGGCGTTGCTGGTGATCATCAACGATGTGCTGGATTATTCCAAGATCGAGGCCGACAAACTTATCCTGCACCCCGAACAGTTTGATTTCGAACGCTGTATTCTTGAGGTCGCGATGCTGCTGCAGCCCAGCGTGCGTGACAAAGGTTTGTCGCTGCTGGTGGATTATGACCTGTTCCTGCCGACCCTGTTTGTCGGCGATCCCGGCCGCGTGCGGCAGGTGCTGACCAATCTGGTGGGCAACGCGGTCAAGTTCACCGCTGAGGGGCACGTGCTGATCCGCGCAACCGGGGTACCGAATTCAGAGACTAACACTTGCGATATCCACGTCGCGATCGAGGATACCGGCATCGGGATCGAGGCAGACAAGATCGGACATATCTTTGGTGAATTCAATCAAGTCGAAGACGAGAAGAACCGCGAATTCGAAGGCACCGGGCTGGGGCTCGCCATCACCAACCGGCTGGTGACGTTGATGGGCGGAACGGTCTGGGTCGAAAGCGAACCGGGGCAGGGGTCGTGTTTCGGGTTTCGGGTATCGCTGCCCACGGTTGAAGGGCCGCAACCCTTACCGCCCGATCTGGCGGATCGCCTGCGCCATGTGATCGTGGTCGAGGATCAGGCCGTGAACCGCGCCATCCTTGCGAAACAGCTGGGGCGGCTGGGGTCCCGGGTCACGGTCTGCGCCTCGGGGGGTGAGGCGTTGGCTGCGGTCGATGACAGCGTGGATCTGCTGCTGTGCGATCACGACCTGCCGGACATGGACGGGTTGGAGCTGGCAACCACGCTGAAGGAAAGGGGGTGGGGCGATTTGCCGGTGGTGGTGATGTCGGCCAATCCCGGCGTTCTCCACGCCAACCCGGCCCGTCACCTGATCGACGGGGTGTTGCAGAAACCCATCCCAAGGGCCGAGCTGTATTCGCGTCTGACCATGCTGGGACGGCGGTCCGCGGCGCCGGACTCGGGATCCGAGGCTCCGGAAACCCCGCCTGAGCAGCCCAGCGAACGCCAACGTCAGATGCGCGTGCTGGCGGCAGAGGACAATCGGACCAATCAGTTGATCCTGCAAAAGATGGTCAAAGACCTGAACATCGACTTGCAATTCGCGGGCAACGGGGTCGAGGCGGTGGACAAAAATCAGGACTTCGATCCGGACCTGATTTTCATGGATATCTCGATGCCCAAAATGGATGGCAAACAGGCCACGGCAGAAATCCGGCGGCGCGAGATCGAAACAGGGCGGCATGTGCCGATTGTTGCGCTGACCGCGCATGCCATGACCGGGGATGATCAGGGTATCCTGTCGGCGGGGCTGGATCATTATCTGACCAAGCCGCTGCAAAAACGGAAAATCCACCAGATGATTCTGGATCACAAGCCAGAAGAGGCCTTGCCTGTCATTGCCGAAGACGCCACCGCCAGCTAGCGTGAGCCCATGTCAGATCGTGGATTTCAGCCTCGTGGATTGGGCGAGATTGCCATTCGTTGCGCCGATATGGGCGCAATGGTTGAATTTTATGAGAATGTGATCGGGCTGGAACGCCTGACCGGAGATCACAACAGCGCCATCACATTTTTTCGCATCGCCGAAGGGTTCGGCGGCCACACGCAGGTGCTGGCGCTGTTTCACCACACGGCTGCCCCGCGCCCCGGGTTGCACCCGATCGGCGCCGACAGGCCCGCGACCGGTGCCGGATCGTCGCTGCACCACATCGCGCTGTCCCTGCCGTTTGAGGAACAAGAGGCTGTGATGCGCTGGTACGACGAAATCAACCAGCCCTACCGCGTCGAACAGTTCGGCTGGATCGGATGGCGTGGTATTTTCACCGAGGACCCCGAGGGCAATACGGTCGAACTGGTTGCCTTTGACCCGTCGATGCTGGATCAGGCCTGATAGGGGCGTACAAAGACGGGCCTGTCGTTCTCTGACAGGTCGGGGCGATATTCATAGCCGCCGGTGTCGAAATCCAGCAGGCCATTGGGGTCGGTCAGGCGGTGCTGGATGATGTAGCGCGCCATGGCGCCACGCGCCTTCTTGGCAAAGAAGCTGACGATCTTGGGGGTGCCCGCCTTGTCCTCCATGAAGACCGGCGTGATCACCCGCAGTTTCAGCGCCTTGGGGTCCACAGCACTGAAATATTCCTGACTGGCGCAGTTCACCAGCACGTCCGAGCCGATCTGATCCCCCTGCGTGTTCAGAGCCTTGCTCAGCTGATCGCGCCAGTATTCATACAGGTTCTTGCCGCGCCGGGTTTTCAGCTTGCTGCCCATCTCGAGCCGATAGGCCTGAATCGCGTCCAGAGGGCGCAGCACGCCATAAAGGCCGGACAAAATGCGCAGATGATCCTGCGCCCAGGCCATTTCCTCGGCGTCCAGCGAAGCTGCTTCCAAACCCTGATACGTGTCGCCTGCAAAGGCCAGCGCGGCGGGGCGGGTTACGTCTGCTTCCGGTGCATCGGAAAAGGCGCGATAGCGGTCGCGGTTCAGGCGCGCCAGATCATCGCTGAGGTCCATCAGTTTCTTGAGATCGCCCAAGGTCAAATTGCGAGCGGTTTTCGACAGCCGGATTGCGTCGTCCTGAAAGTCGGGCTGCGTGACTTCAATGTCCCGTTCTGCCCAGTCCAGCCGCTTGGCCGGGGAAATCACTACCAGCATATCCGCCCTCGTTTCTTGCCTGATAGGGCTTATCTAGCCCGCCTGTTCCAGCACGTCCAGAAACGCGGCGCCAAACCTTTCGTGACGACGATCGCCCAAAACCTGTTCCAGCCCGCGTGGGTCATCGGGCCGCAATTGCGCAACCTTGGCCAGTTGCGAGGCCGAGCAGGTCAGCGGCTTATCGATCCCGTCGGGGCCGCGCGACAATTGCGATTGAACCTCAAGCAGCCGGTCGTAAATCTCGCCCTGATCGCGCCCGGCCAGTTTGCGGCGGGCGGGGTGGACGGCTTCGACCGCACCGGCGATCACCTCAAGGAAGGTATCGCCATAGCGTTCCAGTTTTTTGGCGCCGACGCCGCCGATGCGGGCCATGTCATCCAGCGTTACGGGGCGCTTTTCAGCCATCTCGATCAGGGTGCGATCGGGGAAGATCACATAGGCCGGCACCCGCGCGGATTCCGCCAGCGCGCGGCGCTTGGCCTTCAGCGCGGACAGCAGCGGTGCGTCTTCCTCGGCCACCATCATTTTGACGGCGGGGCGGCGGGTGGCCTTGCGGATCGTGTCCTTGCGCAGGTTGATCTGGGCTTCGCCTTTCAGGATCGGCTTGGCGGCCTCGGTCATGCGCAGGGCGCCGTGGCGTTCGGGGTCCGGGCGCACCAGATCGTGGCCCATCATCTGCCGGAAGATCGCCTGCCATTGCGGGCGCGACCAATCCCTGCCGATGCCCCAGGTGGACAGGCTGTCATGACGGCGGGCGCGGATTTTGTCGGTGTCATTGCCCAGCAGGATGTCGATCAGATGGCCCGCACCGAACCATTCCTCGGTGCGCAGGATCGCGGACAGGGCCATGCGGACGGGGGTGGTGCCGTCGAACACTTCGGGAGGGGTATCGCACAGATCGCATTTGCCGCAAGGCGCCGCCTGTTCGCCGAAATAGCCCAGCAGGGTCTGACGGCGGCATACCAGCGCCTCGGCCAGACCAAGCAGAGCGTTCAGACGGGCGTGGTCGGCCATGCGCCGTTCCGGCGGGGCCAGCCCCTCGTCGATCTGAGACCGGCGCAGGCGGATGTCGTCGGGGCCGAACAGGGTCAGCGTCTCGGCAGGCCCGCCATCGCGGCCCGCACGGCCGATTTCCTGATAATAGGCCTCGATGGACTTGGGCAGATCGGCATGAGCGACCCAGCGGATATCGGGTTTGTCGATCCCCATGCCAAAGGCCACGGTGGCAACGACGATCAGACCATCCTCGCGGGCAAAGCGGGTCTCGACAATGCGGCGGTCCTCGGCCTCCATGCCGCCGTGATAGTGGCAGGCCACGTGCCCCTCGGCGCGTAAGGCTTGCGCCAGCACCTCGGTCTTGTTGCGGGTGCCGCAATAGACGATGCCGGACTGCCCTTTGCGCGCCCCGGCGAAATCGAGGATCTGTTTGCGCGGCCCGTCCTTGGCGGCAAAGGCCAAGTGAATGTTAGGCCGGTCAAACCCGCGCAGGAACTTGCGCGGCGCGGCGCCGTCGAACAGTTTCTCGACGATCTCGTCCTGCGTTTCGGCATCCGCCGTGGCGGTGAAGGCCGCCAAGGGCACGTTGAGGGCACGCCGCAACTCTCCGATCCGCAGGTAATCGGGGCGGAAATCGTGACCCCATTGGCTGACGCAATGGGCCTCGTCCACGGCGATCAGGCTGACATTGATCCGACGCAGCATACCCAAGGCCGACCCGGCGGCCAGACGTTCGGGCGCCATGTAGAGCAATTTCAGACGCCCGGCCTCCAACGCCGCCCACACCGCATCGGTTTCTTCGGGGGTGTTTCCGGATGTCAGCGCTCCGGCCTCGACCCCGGCCTCTTGCAGCCCGCGTACCTGATCGCGCATCAGGGCGATCAGTGGGGAAATCACCACCGTCACCCCGTCGCGCAGCAGGGCAGGTAGTTGGAAACACAGGGATTTACCGCCACCGGTCGGCATGATCGCCAGCACGTTCTCGCCTGCGGTCACGGCATCGACGATCTCTTCCTGACCGGGGCGGAAGTCGTCGAATCCAAAGACATCTCGCAGCAAAGGCGCGGCGTCGAACATGTGGGGATTGCCCTGTTTTAAGGTTTATCTGCTCTTAAGACAGGACAATCACATACTAAGATTCGGTGAACAAGGGGGTTCGGGTCAGCTCAGAGCCTGAAACAATTCCGGCAGGACGTAGCTGCGCAGTGAAATGATGATCACCAAAACGACCAGAGGTGTCAGGTCGATGCCGCCGAGATCGGGCATGACCCTGCGAATTGGGCGATAGATAGGCTCAAGGATGCGGTTCAAACCATACCAGATCTGAGCAACGAACTGCTGGTGCAGATTGAGAACCTGAAAGTTGATCAGCCAGCTCATAATCACCTGAATCAAGACGAACCAATAGGCGATGCTCAATATCAAGTCGATGGGGCCGAAAATAGCCATCATGTCCGAATACTCCAGTTACGTTTGACGAGACCTAAGCGCCCCCGCCTTAAAGAGCAAGCCCGCGCCAACAGAACGCTTGCGAAACGGGACAAAGCCCCGTCTTATGAACGCAACGATAATCAGGGGCGGTCATGGCAGAGATTTCCAAGCGCAAGCGCATTTGGGGCTGGTGGTTTTTTGACTGGGCCAGCCAGCCGTTTCACACCCTTCTGGTCACCTTTGTCTTTGGCCCCTATTTCGCCGGGGTTGCGGCGGGGTATTTCTCGGGCACCGGGTTAGAGCCGCAGGCGGCAGCGGCGCGGGCGCAGACGGTCTGGGCCAACTGCCTGACGATCACCGGGCTGATCATCGCGTTCGGGGCGCCGCTATTGGGTGCGATGGCGGATGTGTCAGGGCGGCGCATTCCGTGGATATTCGCCTTTTCGGTAATGTATGCGGTGGGCTCTGCCGCTCTGTGGTTCACGATGCCGGACGGTTCGAACATGTGGCTGATGCTGTCGGCCTTTGGGCTGGGCTTTGTGGGCGCGGAATACGCGCTGATCTTCATCAACTCGCAACTGCCCGATCTGGGCGATGACAACGAGGTCGGAGAGATTTCCGGCTCGGGCTTTGCCTTTGGCTATTTCGGCGGGCTGATCTCATTGGCGATCATGTTGTTGCTTTTTGTCGAACAGCCCAACGGCAAAACGCTAATCGGGATGGAGCCGATCTTCGGGCTGGACGCCGCCATGCAAGAAGGCACGCGGTTCGTCGGCCCCTTCACCGCCGGGTGGTTCGTCCTGTTCATGGTGCCCTATTTCCTGTGGGTGCGCGATGATCCGGACAGCAACAAATCGGGCAGCTTTGGTGAGGCGCTGCGCCTGCTGGGCAAATCGATCTCGGACCTGCGGCACCGGGTCAGCCTGGCGACCTATCTGGGCTCGTCCATGTTTTATCGAGACGCGCTGAACGGGCTTTACAGTTTTGGCGGCGTCTATGCGCGGCTGGTGCTGGAGTGGGGGCTGATCAAGATCGGCGTGTTCGGAATTGTCAGCGTTCTGGCCTCGGCCATTTTTGCCTGGATCGGCGGCAAGATGGACAAGAAATACGGCCCTAAACCGGTCATTCTGGTGGCGATCTGGGTTTTGATCTTTGTCTGCATCACCGTGGTGTCGATGGACCGGACGCAGATATACGGCATCGCGCTGCCTGAAGGCTCGGGCCTGCCGGACATGGTGTTCTTTGGCTGCGGCGTTCTGATCGGCGGTATGGGGGGTATTCTGCAATCGGCCAGCCGCTCGCTGATGGTGCGTCACACCGATCCCAAGGCGCCGGTCGAAAGCTTTGGTCTTTATGGTCTGTCGGGCCGTGCCACCGCCTTTGCCGCGCCCTTGCTGATCGGGATTGCCACAGCTGCCACCGGTAGCGCACGGCTGGGGGTGTCACCGATCATTCTGTTGTTTATTCTGGGGTTGTTCCTAATGCGCTGGGTGAAACCGGAAGGGGATCAGAGCAGATGATTTTACTACGTTTTTTGGCAATAATCGCCGCGATGACATTGGCGGGCACAGTGGGGGCGCAGCCCCTGGCCAAGCAATTGTTCGGGGCGCAAAAGCAAAGTTCACAGCAAAAACCGGCCGCGTTCGGCAGTTATTCGCGCGGATGCGCCGCCGGGTCGGTGCAATTGCCCGAAACCGGGCCGACATGGCAGGCCATGCGTCTGTCGCGCAATCGCAACTGGGGTCACCCGCAGTCGATCGACTATGTGCAGGACCTCAGCCGGTTTGCGGCGCGGCAACCGGGGTGGAATGGTCTCTATATCGGGGATATCAGCCAGCCGCGGGGCGGGCCGATGACATCCGGCCATCGTTCGCATCAACTGGGTCTGGACATCGATATCTGGATGCTGCCTGGTGACAACATGCGCCTCAGCCGCAAGGCGCGCGAGAATATCTCGTCAATTTCCCTGCGCCGCTCCAACGGGGCCTATGTGAACGGCAATTGGACGAAACAGCACCACGCCCTGCTGCGAGAGGCCGCAAAGGACAAGCGCGTGGCGCGGATTTTTGTCTTTCCCGGCGCCAAGGCTCAGATGTGCAAAGATGAGAAAGGCAACCGCGCCTATCTGCGCAAGATCCGGCCGTGGTGGGGGCATCACTATCACTTTCATGTACGCCTGAAATGCCCCAGGGGATCGCGCGGCTGTGTCAATCAGGATCCGCCGCCCAAGGGGGATGGCTGTGCCGAGGCGCAGCAATGGGTGCGCAATATTCTCAACCCACCGCCACCCGACCCGAACGCCCCGGCACCGAAGAAACGCCGGGAATATGTTCTGACCGATTTGCCGCAACAATGCGCAGCCGTCTTGCAATCCAACTGATTGCTGTTCTGCTGGCCGGATCGGTCTGGGCGGTCGAGGTCAAGACGGCCACCCAACTGAACAGCTTTGCGTGGCGGCACAAGGCCGAGTGGTTCGGCGGGTTTTCGGCGCTGCATGTCTCGGATAACGGACGCCAGATGATCGCGCTCAGCGATCGGGCGGTTCTTGTCCGCGCGGCCATTGCGCGGGATGGGGATCAGATCACCGGCGTTCGGATCATCGGAAACTGGCCGGTTCTGTCCAGCAAGGGTCGGCCCTTGTCGGGCGGTGCCGGGGATTCCGAGGGCATCGCGGTCGCGCCGGATGGCAGCTATTACATCTCATTCGAATGGCTGCACCGCGTGGCCCGCTATGCGGCCCCTGATGCCAACGCACGGGTGCTGCCGCGCCCCAAGGCGTTTGAAGACCTGAAGCAGAACGGCTCGTTCGAGGCTCTGGCCATCGACAACCAAGGGCACCTATATACCCTGCCCGAAAAAAGCCGCACCCGGCAGGGTGACATCCCCGTCTATCGCTGGGACGGGCAGGGCTGGTCGGCGCCATTTGTACTGCCGCAGCGGGGCAAGTTCCTGCCCGTCTCTGCCGATTTCGGGCCAGACGGCCGGTTTTATCTGTTGGAGCGCAGCCTGTCGCTGACCGGGTTCCGTACCCGCCTGCGCCGCTGGCAGATCACGGGTGACCTGCCCGGGGACGAAGAAACCCTGTTCACCAGCGGCACCGGCGCGCATGACAACCTCGAAGGGCTGTCGGTCTGGCGTGACGATCAGGGGCGGCTGCGGGCCACGATGATTTCGGATGACAACTTTCTGGCCCTGCAACGCACCGAGCTGGTGGAATATCTGCTGCCGGATTGACTCGGGGCAACCAAAGGTCTAAACGCACGGCTTGCCTTGGGACGGTCCCTTGGCCAAGTCGCCGCTACCTTGTCAAAACGGGCATCAAAACATGCAACGCGCTTACATCCCCGGCATTCTTGCCATGGCCGCCATTGTTGTGGCCTCGAACATCCTGGTCCAGTTCCTGATCTTTGACGGGCTGCTGACATGGGGTGCCTTTACCTATCCGCTGGCCTTTCTGGTCACCGACATCATGAACCGAGTCTATGGCGTAGCCACCGCCCGCAAGGTTGTGTTTGCGGGATTCATCACCGGTATCATCTGCTCGCTGATCGGCAGCCAGATCATGCTGCAAGGTGACGGCTTCACCTATGCCGCCGTGCCGCTGCGGATTGCCGTTGCGTCCGGTACCGCCTTCTTGATCGCCCAATTGACCGACGTGACCGTGTTCAATTCCCTGCGCGGTGGCCGCTGGTGGCGCGCGCCGCTGGTGTCGACCCTGATCGGCTCGGCGCTGGATACGGCGCTGTTCTTCACCATCGCGTTTTCCGCCTCGGTCACTGTCTTTGGGGCCAATGCAGACGCCGCGATCAACTGGGCGTGGGAGCCCGTGCCCTTCATGCTGACCGGCCCGATGGCGCCGCTGTGGGTAACGCTGGCATTTGCTGACTGGCTGATGAAACTGTCGCTGGCGCTGATCGCCTTGATCCCGTTCAAAGTGATCGTTGCGCGCCTGACCGCACAGCCTGCGTAAAAAAGTGCTTTGAGAATGGCGCATCTTGTGTCAGGCTCACGGTTAACCGCAACAGATAGAAAAGGAGGTGATCCAGTGTCGAGAAAGAGATTGGAGAGAGGTGTCGGAACAACCGGGGGGATCGCCTGCTAGGGCAGCCCTTGGCGGAGCACTCGCTCCGGCTGGTCGATTGATCTAACCGACCCGACCTCCTGAACTTTCGAAGGGCCGTCCCGCCGGGGCGGCCCTTTTTGTTTCTGCCTGTGCCGGATAAGGTTCACCCCATGTTGCGCATCACCGACGATATCACCCTGCAAGACTGGGAAATGACCGAGAGCTTTGTCCGCTCGTCCGGTCCCGGTGGGCAGAACGTGAACAAGGTTTCGACCGCGGTCGAGTTGCGGTTCGAGGCCGCGCGTTCACCGTCTTTGCCCGATCCGGTCAAGAACAGGTTGAAGCGTCTGGCCGGGCGGCGCTGGACCAAGGACGGCTCGATCATCATCCAATGCGAAGAAACCCGGTCGCAAGCCCGCAACCGCGAGATTGCCCGCGCCCGTCTGGCCGAACTGATCACCCGCGCGCTGGTCAAGCCCAAGCGGCGCATTGCCACCAAACCCACCTATGGCTCGGTCAAGCGCCGTCTGGCGGCGAAAAAGGCGCGTTCGGATGTGAAAGCGCTGCGCGGCAAGATCGCGGAAGATTGATCTGGTAGTTTCGCGGCACCTTGCTAGTCTGATCCCGTAAGGGAGAGCAAGGTCATGAGGTTAGAGGGAAAAACCGCAATCGTCACCGGTGGCGCGTCGGGTTTTGGCGCCGGAATCGTGCAGAAATTCCTGTCCGAAGGGGCTCGGGTCATGATTGCCGACGTCAACGGTGACGCGGCCGAGGTTCAGGCCAGGCAACTCGGGCCCAACGCGATTGCGCAGCTGGTGGATCTGGCCAGCGCACCTTCGGTGCAGACCATGGCGGAAACCGCTTTGGATCGGTTCGGCCAACTGGACATTCTGGTCAACAACGCTGGTGTGACGCACCTACCCACACCGCTCGAAGACGTTTCCGAAGATGATTTTGACCGCGTCTTCAATGTGAACATGAAATCTGTCTACCTGACCGCGCGTGCCTTCGTGCCCCACATGAAATCGCGTCAGGCCGGAGCGATACTGAACGTCGCGTCGACTGCTGGCCTGTCGCCCCGCCCGAACCTGAACTGGTACAACGCGTCCAAGGGCTGGATGATCACCGCAACCAAAACAATGGCAGTGGAACTCGCCCCCTCAGGTGTACGCGTCAACGCCATCTGTCCGGTGGCCGGGGAAACACCGTTACTCAAATCCTTCATGGGGGAAGACACGCCCGAGATGCGCGCCAAGTTCCTGTCGACCATCCCGTTGGGCCGGTTCTCGACCCCCGAGGACATGGCCAACGCCGCCTGTTTTCTATGCTCAGACGAGGCCAGCATGATCACCGGAACAGCCTTGGAGGTCGATGGTGGCCGCTGTATCTGATCCGCTCTTCATCTGGCCAAAAATATCCCCGCCGGAGGCAGCGCGCCTGCGCGCTTTCCGGCCTCAACATCAAAGATCGCAATGACCCCCGGACCGAGAAACCTGATCACCGATGTCCCCGGCCTGCGGGTCGGCAACGCGCAGGGCGCTGCGCTGAAATCCGGGACAACCGTCCTGACGGCTGATCAGGCCTTTGCCGCCTCGGTCCACGTCATGGGCGGCGCACCTGGGACGCGGGAAACCGATCTGCTGGCCCCGGACAAATCCGTCTCGCAGGTGGATGCGATTACTCTGTCCGGAGGGTCTGCCTTTGGGTTGGACGCCTGTTCCGGAGTGTCGGATGCGCTGTGTGCGCAGGGCCGGGGATACCAGGTTGGCGGCACTGTGGTGCCAATCGTACCCGGTGCGATCCTGTTCGATCTGTTGAATGGCGGCGACAAGGATTGGGTCGAAAACCCCTATCGCGCCCTGGGCCGGGCCGCATTCGAAGCTGCTGCTGCGAATTTCGCGCTGGGAACGGCAGGGGCAGGCACCGGGGCAATGACCGCACGGCACAAGGGCGGGCTGGGTTCTGCCTCGCTGGTGCTGGACAATGGAATCACCGTGGGCGCCCTGGTCGCCGCCAACCCGTTGGGCAGCGTCACCACGCCCGGAGATCGTCATTTCTGGGCCGCGCCCTTCGAATGTGACGGTGAATTCGGCGGATTAGGGCCTGATTCCAGCGCCAATCTGGGTTTGCCCGCACCCAGTCTCAAGGCTCAGGCCATGCGCCTGACCGAGCCGGACAAAGGCAACACCACCATCGCCATCGTTGCCACCGATGCCGCGTTGTCGAAACCGCAATGCCAGCGGCTGGCGGTGGCGGCACATGATGGCATTGCCCGGGCGATCCTGCCTGCCCACACGCCGGGCGACGGCGATCTGGTGTTTGGGGTCAGCACAGGCGCACGTCCGGTCACGGCTGAATCGGAATTGGGGCTGATCGGCCATGCGGCCTCGGTCTGCCTTGCGCGGGCCATCGCGCGGGCGATCTATCTGGCAACCCCGGAGGTCGGCGATCTTTTGCCCTGTTGGTCGGCACCACATGACATAAGTTAAGGACGACCAATATGCCGCAGTGGCACAGTGCAGGCGCGCGGCAATCTGCGCGTTGACTCTTTCCTGCGCTGACGGTCCATTCGGCGCAGCCAATTTGTATCGGAGCCCAAGCTATGAATCGTATCCTCGCTACCGCAATAATCGGCCTTCTGGCCGCACCCGTTTACGCCGAAGGCGACGCCGAGGCCGGGAAGAAGACCTTCAACAAATGCAAGTCCTGTCACCAAATCGCCACCCCCGACGGCGAGGCAATCGTCAAAGGCGGCAAGACCGGTCCGAACCTTTATGGCATCGCGGGCCGTACTGCGGGCACTGTCGAAGGCTTCAAATATGGCGACAGCATCGTTGCAGCCGGTGAGAACGGTCTGGTCTGGGACGAAGCCACCTTTGTCGAATACGCCCAGGATCCCAAGACATTCCTGAAATCCTATCTGGATGACACCGCTGCCAAATCCAAGATGACCTTCAAGCTGAAGAAGGGCGGCGAAGACGTTTATGCCTATATCGTCAGTGTTTCGGGCGAATAACGCCTGACGCCACGCATCGCTTAAGGTTACAAAAGGCCGCAGCCCCTGCGGCCTTTCGTGCGCTTGATCACAGGATAGATCAGCGCCACCTTGGGTATGCGCGATCCGTCATGCCTTGCCCGCATGATTGCGCAAAGCCACGCCGATCCGGCCCAAGTCAATTTCGAATTTATGGCCCTTCAGGCAGATCGGCAGCAGGAGACGACAGATGGGAATCATGATCCCGGCCTGGGTTGATGGCGAATTGACCCCCGTGGATAAGCTTGAGGCGCATGAGAAGGGCCTCAGACACAAGGCTGTGTCCGTCTTTGTCGTCCGCGGCACCGAGATTCTGCTGCAGCGCCGGGCGATGGGCAAATACCACACGCCCGGTCTGTGGGCCAATACCTGCTGCACCCATCCCGACTGGGGTGAGACCCCCTCGGAATGCGCCGTGCGTCGCTTGCGTGAGGAACTTGGAATCACGGGCCTGTATCCCGAATACCGCCACCGGCTGGAATACCACGCCGATGTCGGCAACAACATGGTCGAGCATGAGGTGGTCGATGTCTTTCTGGCCCATGTGCGCGGCTCGCTGAAAATCGAGCCTAATCCGGACGAAGTCATGGATATCCGCTGGATCGACTACCACGATCTGCTGGCCGAAGTGCAGCGCCATCCGGATCGATTTACGCCGTGGCTCAAGATCTATCTGCACAACCATGCAGACACGATTTTTGGTCCCGATCTGATCATCTCGGCCAAGACCTGACGGTACGGCTTGCAAGGGCCGCCCAAGCCGCCTAAATCAACGCGTCATGGCCAAGCAAAAGCAGAACTCAGACCCGAATTACAAAGTCATCGCAGAAAATCGGCGTGCGCGCTTCGATTACGCGATCGAAGACGATATCGAATGCGGCATCGTGCTGGAGGGATCCGAGGTCAAATCCCTGCGCGCGGGCGGGTCGAACATCGCCGAAAGCTATGCCTCGGTCGATGACGGAGAGCTTTGGCTGGTCAACAGCTACATCGCGCCCTACGAGCAGGCGAAGGTGTTCAAGCATGAAGAACGCCGCCGTCGCAAGCTGCTGGTGTCACGCAAGGAGTTATCGACCCTGTGGAATGCGACCCAGCGCAAGGGCATGACGCTGGTGCCGTTGGTTTTGTATTTCAACCACAAGGGCCGGGCCAAAATCAAAATTGGCATCGCCAAGGGTAAGAAGCTGCACGACAAACGTGAGACGCAGGCCAAGCGCGACTGGTCACGTCAAAAGCAGCGGTTGATGAAGGATCACAGCTGATCCTTCACCGGTTTCAGAACGCCATCGCCGCCGAAACAGCGCGTTTCCAGCGCTCATAGGCTGCGTCACGTTCCTCGGCGGACAGTTCCGGTTCAAACCGGCGATCCAGTGCCCAGGTTTCCGCGAATCCCTGTTGGTCCGGGTAAACACCCGCCCGCATCCCTGCCAGCCAGGCCGCGCCCAAGGCGGTGGTTTCCTGCATGACGGGGCGGTCGACCTCGGCGCCCAGATAGTCTGACAGCCCCTGCATCGCCCAATCCGAGGCGCTGGCACCTCCGTCCACGCGCAGGGTCACGTCGGTGTCGGCCCCCCAGTCGCCCTGCATGGCGTGCCACAGGTCGCGGGTCTGGTAGGCGATGCTCTCCAGTGTGGCCTTGGCGAATTCGGCGCGGCCGGAATTTCGGGTCAGGCCAAACACCGCACCCCGGCAGTCAGGCTTCCAATAAGGCGCGCCAAGGCCGGTAAAGGCGGGCACCAATACCACATGCTGGTTCGGATCGGCCTGTTGCGCCAGCTCGCCGCTTTCGGGTGCGGATTCGATGATCTTGAGCGCATCGCGCAGCCATTGCACCGCGGCACCGGCAACAAAAATCGAGCCTTCCAGCGCGTAAGTCCGTTTGCCATCCAACTGATAGGCAATAGTCGTCAGCAAACGGTTTTTCGACTCAACCGGACTGTCGCCCGTGTTCAACAGCGCGAAACACCCCGTGCCATAGGTCGATTTCATCATGCCGGGTTGGAAACATGCCTGACCAATCGTGGCTGCCTGCTGATCACCCGCCACGCCCAGAATGGGGATATTCCCCCCTAACAGAGTCGTTTTTCCGAAGTCCGAGGCGCAGTCATGCACCTCGGGCAGCATGTTCATCGGCACGTCCAGCAGGTCGCAAATTTCGGCGCTCCATTCGCCCTTGTGGATATCGAACAGCAGGGTGCGGGCGGCGTTGGTGGCGTCGGTGGCGTGGCTGCGCCCCTCGGTCAGGCGCCAGATCAGGAAACAGTCGATGGTGCCGAACATCAACTCTCCGGCCTCGGCGCGGTCGCGGGCGCCGGGCACGTTGTCCAGCAGCCATTTCACCTTGGTGCCCGAGAAATAGGGGTCCAGCAGCAGACCGGTCTGGGCGGTGACGTCATCCTCGCAGCCCGCCTGCTTGTAGCGGGCGCAGATCTCGGCGGTGCGGCGGTCCTGCCAGACGATAGCATTGTGGATCGGCTTGCCGGTGGACCGGTCCCAGACCACGGTGGTTTCGCGCTGGTTGGTGATGCCGATGCCCGCGATCTGATCGGGGGTGACGCCGGTACTCTCCATCACCTCGCGGCAGACACGCAGCACGCTGTCCCAGATTTCCTCGGCATCGTGTTCAACCCAGCCTTCCTGCGGGAAATGCTGGGTGAATTCATGCTGCGCGGTGCCTGCGCGCTGCATATCTGCGTCGAACAAAATGGCCCGCGATGATGTGGTGCCCTGATCAATGGCGAGAATATAGGTCATTCCCCGCGCCCCTCCCGTTTGGTTTTGCGGGACTTTAGCGCAAACATCGGCGCGGGGGCCAGAGCGTTCAGACCGGAATATTATCGATCAGCCGGACCCCATCCGCCCAGGCCGCCGCGAACAGCCGCGCGGGGCGGTCGGCATGGGTCAGAGGCTCCAGCGTTTCGGCGCAGCGCAGGTGGATATATTCGACCTGAGTAAACCCTGCGGCCAGCAGATCGGTCTCGGCCTTTGTGGCCAGCGGATCGAAGGCGGCACCGGCTTTCAGCGACTGAGCAAGCCCCTGCATGACCCGGTGTTTGTTGGCGGCAATCGCCAGCCCATCCGGCGAGAGGCGCAGATTGCGCGACGACATCGCCAGGCCCGAAGGTTCGCGCACCGTGGGGCAGCCGACCACTTCGATCGGAATATCCAGGTCGCGCGCCATGCGGCGAACCACCATCAGCTGCTGATAGTCCTTTTCCCCGAAATAGGCTCGATCAGCCTGCGTCTGCAGGAACAGCTTGGCGACCACGGTGGCGACGCCGTCGAAATGACCGGGGCGGAACTCGCCCTCCATCACATCGGTGAGGCCCGCGACAGACACATTGGTGGCAAAGCCCTGCGGATAGATCTCTTCGGGGTCGGGCACATAGATCGCGTCGACACCGAAA
Organism: Ruegeria sp. MALMAid1280; assembly: GCF_049195285.1. Taxonomy (NCBI): domain Bacteria; kingdom Pseudomonadati; phylum Pseudomonadota; class Alphaproteobacteria; order Rhodobacterales; family Roseobacteraceae; genus Ruegeria; species Ruegeria sp. MALMAid1280. Next base: position 195,947 of record NZ_JBMIRT010000046.1, read on the forward strand.
AGGGCCAGTTTCTGTGCGTCTTCGTGTTCGGTGCGCGGGTATTTGGCCAGATCTTCGGGGTTGTTGAATTGTTTGGGGTTCACAAAAATGGTCACGATCACCCGGTCGGTACCGGCCTTTGCCGCCTCGACCAGTGACAGATGCCCCTGATGCAGCGCGCCCATGGTCGGGACGACGCCAATGGATTCACCGTTGCGGTGCCATTCGGTGGTCAGCGCGCGCAGGTCGGTCAGGCGACGCAGGATGGGGGCGGTCATGTCCTGGGTCCTTTGGCGGGCGCCTGATCCGCGAACACATGCTCGTCGGCCGGAAAGGCGCGGGCGCGCACTTCGGCGGCATATTCGGCAATGGCGGCTTCGGCCTGCGGGCCCAGTTCGGCATAGCGTTTGACGAATTTCGGTTTAAAGGCGGTGAAGAAACCCACCATGTCATCGACGACCAGAATCTGCCCGTCGCATCCGGCAGAGGCACCAATGCCGATGGTCGGAATGGCGACTTCGGACGTGATCCGGTCGGCCAGACCTTGCGGCACCTTCTCAAGCACCACCGAAAACGCACCCGCCCCGGCGACGGCACGGGCGTCGGCCAGCACGGCCTCGGCCTGTTCGTCCCGGCCCTGCACCTTGTAGCCGCCCAGCGTATTGATCGATTGCGGCGTCAGGCCGATATGGGCCATCACCGGGATGCCGCGCTTGACCAGAAAGCGGATGGTCTCGGCCATCTCGACCCCGCCTTCCAGCTTGACCGCCCCTGCGCTGGTTTCCGCCATCAGGCGGGCGGCGTTGCGGAAGGCATCCGCCGGAGAGTGTTCGTAGCTGCCAAACGGCATGTCGATGACCATCATCGCCTTGCCCAACCCGCGCGCAACGGCCTGGCCGTGCAGGATCATCATCTCCATCGTCACGCCCAGCGTCGATTCCAGCCCGTGCAGCACCATGCCCACGCTGTCGCCCACCAGAACAAAGTCGCAATGGGCATCCATCAGCCGCGCCATCGGGGTCGTGTAAGCGGTCAGGCTGACCAGCGGCGTGCCGCCTTTGCGGGCGCGGATGTCCTCGGCATTGGGGGCTTTTTTGTGGGCGGTGGCGCTCATGATTGCTCCTCCGGGGTTCATGTTGCAGCGCGGCATAGCAGATTGAACAAGGTCATAGAAACCCCGGTTGCGCGAACATTTCCTTGATTGACCCGAGGTTTAAAGGGACATTAACCGCAGAATAGCCCGCAAAACAGCGGGTTCAGCCATAAAAACGGTGGGAGATTTTTATGACAAATCAGATGTTGAAATCCTTTGCATCGGCCCTGGCGCTGGGGGTCAGTGTCTTTGCCACCGGGGCGTTGGCCAAATCCGATATCACCATCGCGATGCAGCTTGAGCCGCCGCATCTGGACCCCACAAGTGCTGCGGCGCAGGCGATTGACTCGGTGGTCTATACCAACATTTTCGAAGGGCTGACCCGGTTCATGGGCGATGGCTCGGTCGTGCCCGGGCTGGCCGAAAGCTGGGAAATTTCCGAGGACGGCACCGTCTATACCTTCAAGCTGCGGGATGGTGTGACCTTCCATGATGGCACCGCGATGGATGCCGAGGACGTCAAGTTCAGCCTCGACCGCGCCCGCGCCGAAGACAGTGCCAACGCGCAAAAGCCGCTGTTTGCCGGGATCGAAGCCGTCGAGGTGATCGACCCGCTGACCGTCAAGGTCACCCTGTCCGAGCCGAACGGCAATTTCCTGTTCAACATGGCCTGGGGGGATGCGGTGGTCGTGTCGCCCGACAGTATCGAGAACATCAAGACCAACCCTGTGGGGACCGGGGCCTTTAGCTTTGGCAACTGGGTGCAGGGCGACAGTATCACGCTGAACCAGAACCCGGATTATTGGGGCGATCAGCCCACATTAGAGACTGCAACGTTCAAGTTTATCTCGGACCCGACCGCCGCCTTCGCCGCCATGATGGCCGAGGATGTGGACGTGTTCGACAACTTCCCCGCGCCGGAGAACCTGGCTCAGTTCGAGGCCGATCCGCGCTTTCAGGTGCTTGTCGGTTCGACCGAGGGGGAAACGATCCTGTCCACCAACAACAAGAAACCCCCGTTCGACGACATCCGCGTGCGGCAGGCACTGGCCCATGCCATTGACCGTCAGGCGATCATCGACGGGGCGATGTTCGGATATGGCACCCCCATCGGTACCCATTTCGCGCCACATAACCCGGCCTATGTCGATCTGACCGGCACCTCGGCCCATGACCCGGAAATGGCGGCCAAGCTGCTGGCTGATGCGGGCTATGCAGAGGGGTTCGAAACCACGCTGCACCTGCCGCCGCCGTCTTATGCCCGGCGCGGGGGGGAGATCATCGCCGCGCAACTGGCCGAGGTCGGCATCACCGCCGAGATCATCAATGTGGAATGGGCGCAGTGGCTGGAATCGGTGTTCAAGGGCAAGGATTACGATCTGACCGTCATCAGCCATACCGAGCCAATGGATATCGGTATCTATGCGCGGCCCGATTATTATTTCCAGTATGACAGCCTGGACGCCCAAACGTTGCTGGAGACGCTGAATGCCACCACCGACCCGGAGGAGCGCAAGAAACTGCTGGGTGACATGCAGCGGTTGATATCGACTGATTTCGTCAACGGCTATCTGTTCCAGCTGCCCAAGCTGGGGATCGCCAAGGCCGGTGTCCAAGGTTTGTGGAAGAACGCGCCGACCGCCGCGATTGACCTGACCCAGATCAGCTGGTCCGAGTAAGCCCTGTCCGGGGCTGGAACCGGCCCCGGCTTTCTGTTTCCGAGTAAGCCTGACAATGAACCTGATCCGCATCTTCTGCCTTGTTGTTGCCTGCCTCTTTGCCGCTGATGGCAAGGCGCGGGCGCAAAACGGGCTGGAAAGTGGGGTGGGGCCGCTGGTCGGGACGCCTGAAAACCCGCTGCAGGTGGGGATCGGCATCCGCATTGATCAGGTCACCAGCGTCGATCAGAAGGCCGAGAACTATGGCGCCGTTGTTGTTCTGCGGGTCGAATGGACCGACCCGGCACTGGCCTTTGACCGCGATGAGGTCGGGCGCGAGATTCAGGTCTTCAACCCTTCGGGGCTGGCCGATCACGCGCGGGGGCTGGGTGCGGTTGTGCCCGCGTTCGTCATCCACAACCAGCAATCCAACAAATGGATTCACGAAGCCGCAGCCTCGCTGCGCTATGACGGGCAAGTGGTTTATGTCGAGAAATCCTCGCTGACCTTGCAGGCCCCGCATTTCGATTTCCGCAAATACCCGTTTGACACGCAGGAGTTCTTTTTCGAGGTCGTCTCGGTCTTTCCGTCCGACTACGTGTCCTATTACCCGCTCAACGAGCACTCGGGCCTCGGCGACATGCTGGGTGAGGAAGAGTGGATTCTGGGCAACGCCCGGGTCGAACGCTCGACCGTGATCGGCCTGTCCGGTCGGGACAGCGATCAGATCGCGCTGGCCTTCGAGGGCAAGCGGCATCTGACCTATTACGTGATCCGGGTGTTCCTGCCGATGCTGGTTCTGATCACTGTTGGCTGGGCGCTGTTCTTCCTTGACGAATACCGCCGCCGGATCGAGATCGCCGGGGGCAATCTGCTGGTTTTCGTGGCCTTCAACTGGGCGATCTCGGCCGATCTTCCAAAGCTGGGCTATCTGACCTTTCTGGATTTCATCCTGCAATGCATGTTCCTGATGACCGGGGCGCTGATCGTGTTCAACGTGGCCCTGCGCAAACTGAAAGTGTCCGGGCGCGAGGAGGGGGCCAGAAAGCTGGACAACTACGCGATCAAGTGGATTTACCCGCTGGGCTACGCCGCCATCGTCGCCTACGCGATTTTCATTTATCTTCTGGTGCCATAGGCGCTGGACCCGCGCGGTCTGTGTGCCTAACGTGGCTTCGATGCTGCGCTATACCCTCAAACGTCTGATTTCACTGCTGATCAGCCTGGCCGTCGCCTCGGTCGTCATCTTTGCGGTGATCGAGGTTGCACCGGGTGATCCGGCCTCGTTCATGTTGGGCGTGAACGCGCAAGAGGATACTCTGGCGGCGTTGCGGGCCGAGCTGGGGTTGGACGTTTCAAAGGCGCAACGGTATTTCAACTGGGTCGGCGGCATGTTGATGGGGGATTTCGGCACCTCCTACACCTATCGCACACCGGTATCGCAGATGATCGTGGACCGGATGTGGGTGTCGCTGCCGCTGGCTTTGTATGCGCTGACGCTGTCCACTCTGATCGCCTTTCCCGCCGGGATTTACGCGGCCGCGCGTCGCGGCAAGCCCGGAGACCTGACGGTCATGGGCGTGACGCAGCTGGGCATCGCGGTGCCGAATTTCTGGTTCGCGATGATGCTGGTGCTGATCTTTGCCATCAATCTGCGCTGGTTCAATGCGGGCGGGTTTGCGGGCTGGGATCAGGGGCTCTGGACCGGTCTGCATTCCCTGACCTTACCTGCCATCGCGCTGGCCTTGCCACAAGCGGCGATTCTGGCGCGGGTGATGCGGTCATCGCTGCTGGACATTCTGGGTGAGGACTTCATGCGCACCGCCCGCGCCAAGGGTCTGTCGCGTCGTCAGGCGTTGTGGCGGCACGGGGTGCGGAACGCTCTGATTCCGGTACTGACCATCATCGGGCTGCAGTTTTCTTTCCTGCTGGCGGGCTCGATCATCATCGAGCAGGTGTTCTATCTGCCCGGCCTCGGGCGGCTGGTGTTTCAGGCCATCTCGGCCCGTGACCTGATCGTGGTGGAATCGGTGGTCATGCTGCTGGTCTTTGCCGTGATCACCGTGAATTTCATGGTCGATCTGGCCTATGCCGCCGTTGACCCAAGACTGCGGAGCCGGGCATGAGCCGCAATCTGATCCTCGGCGCGGTGCTATCCTCGCTGGTTCTGCTGGCGGCCTTGGTATCCTTTATCTGGACGCCTTATGATTATGCGGCGCTGGATATCGCCAACAAATTGCAGCCACCCAACGCGCAGCACTGGTTCGGAACGGATCATTTCGGGCGTGACATGTTTTCGATGATCATGGTCGGCGCGCGCACGTCGATTGCGGTGGCGCTGGTGGCGGTGGGCATCGGCATCGGCTTGGGCGTGCCGCTGGGCCTGACGGCGGCGGCGCGCAAGGGGTCGTGGCTGGATGAGGTGATCATGCGCGGCAATGATCTGGTTTTTGCCTTCCCGTCGCTGGTCATCGCCATCCTGATCACCGCCGTATTCGGAGCCGGGGCGATCAATGCCATCATCGCCATCGGCATCTTCAACATCCCCGTCTTTGCCCGCATCACCCGTGGGGCCGCGTTGTCACTGTGGGAGCGTGAGTTCATCCTCGCCGCCCGCGTCTCGGGCAAGGGCGCGGCGCGGATTTCGGCGGAACATATCCTGCCCAATGTGGCGAACCTGCTGATCGTGCAGGGGACCATTCAGTTTTCGCTGGGCATTCTCGCCGAAGCCGGTCTGTCCTATGTCGGCCTTGGCGCGCAGCCGCCGACGCCCAGCTGGGGCCGGATGCTGGCCGATGCGCAGACAATGGTCAGTTTTGCGCCGCATTTGGCTCTGATTCCGGGGCTGGCGATCATTGTTGCCGTCTTGGGCCTGAACCTGTTGGGCGACGGATTGCGCGACTGGCTGGATCCACGGATCAGGGTGGCGCGCGCATGAGTTTGCTGCAGATCGAAAACCTTTCGCTGTCGATCCACGGCGCTGAAATTCTGAAACAGGTTAGCCTGTCCATCGACCCCGGTCAGATTGTGGCCGTGACCGGGGAAAGTGGCTCGGGCAAGTCGATGACCGCTTTGGCCGTCATGCAGTTGCTGCCGAACGGGGCTGAAACGCGAGGGGTGATCCGGCTGGAGGGGAACGGCCTGCTGAACCGCCCCGAGGCTGAGATGTGCGCCTTGCGCGGGGCTGCGATAGGCATGGTGTTTCAGGAACCGATGACCGCCCTGAACCCGGTCAAGACCATCGGCGATCAGGTGATCGAGACGATCCTGATTCACAAAGCGATGCCGCGCCCGCAGGCGTTGGCGCGCACGCAGGAGGTTCTGACTCGCGTTGGCCTGCCGCCCGACCGCTTTCCCCTGTCTCGCTACCCTCATGAGCTGTCCGGAGGTCAGCGCCAGCGTGTGGTGATCGCCATGGCCATCGCCCTGCGCCCCAAGCTGTTGATCGCGGACGAGCCGACAACCGCGCTGGACGTGACCACTCAGGCGCAGATCCTTGATCTTCTCAAAGGGCTGGTGCGCGAATACGGCATGGGCTTGCTGATGATCACGCATGATCTGGCGGTGGTGGCGGATATGGCGGATCAGATCGTGGTGATGCGCTGCGGCGAGGTGGTCGAAAGCGGCGCAACCACCGACCTGCTGCGCAACATGCAGCACCCTTACACGCGAATGTTGTTTGAGGCTTCGGGCCATCAGGTGGCGCTGCCCGAGGCCGCTGATCCTCACCCCCTGCTTGAGGTAACGCAGGTCACCCGCAATTACCGCCTGCCTCGAAAGGGACTGTTTGGCGCGCCGGGCCATCATCGCGCCGTGGACGGCGTCAGCTTCACTCTCAACAAGGGGGAGCGTCTGGGGTTGGTGGGCGAGTCCGGATGTGGAAAATCGACCCTAACACGGGCGATTTTGGGGTTAGAGCAGGTGCAGAGCGGCGAAATCCGCCTGGATGGGCGGCCGGTTTTCTCGGGCCACAGGCCGAACCCGACCGTGCGCCGCAAGATGCAGGTGGTGTTTCAGGACCCCTATGGCAGTTTCAATCCGCGCCACCGTGTCGCCCGTCTGATCACCGAGCCGTTTCACCTGCTGGACGCACCGCCCACCGGGGCGGATCGCCGGGACCGCATTGCCGAGATGCTGACCGCCGTGGGCCTCAGCCCCGACGACGCCGGCAAATACATCCATGAGTTCTCGGGCGGGCAGCGGCAGCGCATCGCCATCGCCCGCGCCCTGATCATCGAACCAGAACTGATCCTGTTTGATGAGGCGGTCTCGGCCCTCGATGTCTCGGTCCGCGCACAAATTCTGGACCTGCTGGCCAAGCTTTGCGCCGCCTATGACCTGACCTATCTGTTCATCAGCCATGACCTGAGCGTGGTGCGCACGATCACGGACCGGGTGATGGTGATGCAGGCGGGCCGGATCGTCGAACAGGGCGAAACCGAACAGGTCTTTGCCAACCCGCAGCACCCCTATACCCGAACCCTGATCGAAGCCGCGCCCGTCTTGCCTAATATCGGTATGAATGTGGCGTAATTCGCCTTGTTAGAGCCTGAAAGGAGGCCCAAATGTCCAACCCCCTCTGGTTCAATCCCGGCCTGTGTCTCATCGGCGGTAAATGGGTCAGCCCTGCCTCACAGGCGGAGATTCCATTGATCAACCCCTCGGACGGGTCCCAGATTTGCCGGATTGCGCGTGGAGACGCGGCGGATATCGACGCGGCTGTGCAGGCCGCGCGCGCCGCGTTGCAGGGCGACTGGGGGCGTAAAACGGCACTGGAACGGGGCCGTATCCTGACCCGGTTGGGCCGGTTGGTTCTGGACCGCGTGGACGATCTGGTGCGGATTGAGGCGATGGATGTGGGCAAACCGCTGACCCAGGCACGGGCAGATGCGGTGGCCTTGGCGCGGTATTGCGAGTTCTACGGAGGGGCTGCCGACAAGGTGATGGGTGAGACCATCCCCTATCTGGACGGCTATACCGTCTATACCCTGCGCGAACCGCATGGGGTAACGGGCCATATCGTGCCATGGAATTACCCTATGCAGATCATCGGCCGTTCGGTCGGGGCGGCGCTGGCGATGGGCAATGCCTGTGTGCTGAAACCGGCGGAAGAGGCCTGTCTGACCGCATTGGCCTTTGCCCATCTGGCGCAAGAGGCCGGTTTGCCTGCGGGCGCGCTGAACGTGGTGCCGGGTCTGGGGGCCGAGGCCGGGGCGACGCTGTCCGGGCATCCCGGCGTTGACCATATCTCGTTCACCGGCTCGGTTGCGACGGGGGCGCTGGTGCAGCAGGCGGCGGGACGCAACGTGGTGCCGGTGACGCTGGAGTTGGGTGGAAAATCCCCGCAACTGGTGTTCGACGATGCCGATCTGGATGCCGCGCTACCGTTTCTGGTGAATGCGGGCATCCAGAACGCGGGTCAGACCTGCTCGGCCTCATCGCGCATTCTGGTGCAGCGGGGGGTGTATGAGCAGGTCAAAACCCGCATGGCGGCGGCTTATGCCGATCTGACCGTTGGCCCGGCGTCAGAGGATTTACGGGTTGGTCCCGTGATCTCGGCCCGGCAAAAAGAGATCGTGACCGGGTTTCTGGCCAAAGGCTCTGATCTGAACATCGCGGGGCAGGGGCGGATCGTTGATCACGCCCCGGCGCAGGGTGCTTATGTCCGGCCAACCTTGTTTGCCGATGTTCCACCCGACCACGTTCTGGCACGCGATGAGGTTTTCGGCCCGGTTCAGGTTCTGATCCCCTTCGATACCGAGGAAGAGGTCATTCAGATCGCCAACGGCACCGATTACGGACTGGTTGCCAGCATCTGGACCCGCGATGGTGCGCGGCAGATGCGATTGGCGAAACGGCTGCGCTCGGGTCAGGTGTTCATCAACAATTACGGTGCCGGCGGAGGCGTCGAGTTGCCGTTCGGCGGCGTGGGTAAATCAGGCCATGGCCGCGAGAAAGGGTTCGAGGCCCTTTACGGGTTCTCGCAGCTGAAAACCGTGGCCGCACACCATGGTTAGGGTCTAAACGATTACCTTGATCGGATCCTGAGCACCGACGCCGAACACGCGTTTATAGCGTGCGATTTCGTCCTGCGGACCCATTGCCTTTTCCGGGTTGTCCGAGAGTTTCACCGTCGGGCGGCCATTGGCCGACACTGCCTTGCAGACCAGCGAGAACGGCGCCAACGCGTCATCGGGGACCAGTCCGCGGAAATCATTGGTCAGCAAAGTGCCCCAACCAAAGGACACCTTGGTGCGATGGGCAAAACGCTCATGCAGCTCGCGGATCTTGTCCACGTCCAGCCCGTCGGAAAAGATCACCCGTTTCTGGGTCGGGTCTTCGCCGCGCGATTTCCACCAGTTGATGGCTATCTCGGACCCGGTAGCCGGATCGCCGCTGTCGACGCGGATACCGGTCCAGCCCGCCAGCCAGTCCGGCGCCCGGTCCAGAAATCCCTGCGTGCCATAGGTGTCGGGCAGGATGATGCGCAGGTTGCCTTCGTGTTCGTCATGCCAGTCGCTGAGAACGTCATAGGGGGCCTGCGCCAGCGCCTCATCGTTTTCGGCCAGCGCGGAGTAGACCATGGGCAGTTCATGGGCATTGGTGCCGATCGCTTCGACCTCGCGCCGCATGGCGATCAGACAGTTCGAGGTGCCGGAAAACGCCGGGCCCAGCCCCTCGATCATCGCCTGCACGCACCAATCCTGCCACAGGAAGGAATGCCGCCGGCGGGTGCCGAAATCAGCGATGCCCAACCCGTCAATTCCCCGCAGCTGCTCGATCTTTTCCCAAACACGCGTCATGGCGCGGGCATAGAGCACCTGCAGTTCGAACCGGCGCATGTCGTTCAGAACCGCGCGTGATCGCAGCTCCATCAACACCGCGAGGGCGGGGATTTCCCACAGCATGACCTCGTGCCACTTGCCCTCGAAGGTCAGCTCGTACTGATCGCCCTTGCGTTCCAGGTGATAGGGCGGCAGGCGCAGGTTCTCGAACCACTCCATGAAATCCGAGCGGAACATCTGCCGTTTGCCGTAGAACGTGTTGCCCCGAAGCCAGGTGCTTTCGCCCCGGCTGAGGCTGAGCGACCGGATATGGTCCAGCTGTTCGCGCAATTCGCCTTCGTCGATCAGCTTGGCCAGCGGAATGTGATTCGACCGGTTGATCAGCGAAAACACCACATCCGTTTGTGGCTTATTTCGAAACACTGACTGGCACATCAGCAGTTTGTAGAAATCAGTGTCGATCAAAGACCGGACAATCGGGTCAATCTTCCATTTATGATTGTACACGCGTGTCGCAATATCGACCATGGGGGAGCTCCTGCGATTTCCGTTGTTAGATCAATAGGTGCGCGGATTGGCAAGAGTCGCTAGATTGAAGACAATGACAAGGTCAGGACACAATACGAGCATATTGTTTGATCTTTTCGTTGGTTAGTAGAAAAAGGGGATGGAAGAACAAGGTTAAGTCGGTGAATGGGTCTCGAGTACGACTTTGATATTGTAACGATTGATGCTGACGAAACGAATTCCGGATCAGCGAAGTCCGCAGCGCCCGCGAAAGGGGCAACGCGTGCGCAGTTTCGCCGTGCCAAAACCGCCGAGGCCCTGCGCGCGGCTTCTCCCAAAATCCGTCTGGTTTTCGAAGAGGCCGGGTTTGGCCTGGACCCCACCAACAGCAATCTTGCACACGGGTATTTCCGCCCGCAGGATACGGCCGAGCGGGAACGCATCCTGCGTGCGCTGTTCGCCAATATCAGGGCGGTGGGTGTGAAGGGCGAATATTGTGGTGCCTTCGACATCCGGCAGTTTATCGATGATGTGAAAACAGCCCGGCCACGGGACGACGTGCCATCCGAAGTTAAGGAGTGGATAAGCAAATCGCGAGAACCCGCCGGGCCGAAACCCAAGAGGCGTTCGATCCAGGGGCGAATCGGATTCGCACTTGGGCTGGCGGTGGTTGTGATCGTGGTTCTAAAGTATCTGGCGTCGGCGGGCACCGCGCCCTAGCTCAGGGTCACCCCGGCCGCGCGCATCGCGGTTTCGGCCGCGGCCAGGGACCCGTCCAGATCGATGGCCCGGCAGGCCTCCATCCGCACAGTCACGTCAAACCCAAGCCGCGCGGCGTCCACGGCCGAAAAATGAACGCAGAAATCCGTCGCCAGGCCAACGAGGGTCAGCTTGTCGATGCCGCGTGTTCTCAGGTATCCCTCAAGGCCCGTCGGCGTGGATTGGTCGTTTTCGAAAAACCCCGAATAGCTGTCGATGGCGCTGCGAAACCCTTTGCGAATGATCAGGTCGCCGTCGGTGCGCAGATCGGCATGAAACGCCGCGCCCGGCGTGCCCTGCACGCAATGGTCCGGCCACAGCACCTGCGGGCCATAGGGAATTTCCGTCACATCATAGGGGGTTTTGCCCGGATGCGTACTGGCGAATGAGGAATGCCCCGCCGGATGCCAGTCCTGCGTCAGGATCACGGCTTCGAAATCATCCATCATCGCGTTGATCGGGGCGACGATCTCATCCCCTGCGGGTACGGCCAGCGCGCCGCCGGGGCAGAAATCATTCTGGACGTCGATTACAATCAGGGCATGGGTCATCGCGGTCTCTCCTCGGGTTTTCTATCGGTACGGGGCGGGGGCGGGATCGTCAATCTTGCGCCGGGCAGTCACCCAATGGCTTGCGGCACTGGCCCTGCAGGTTTAGATCACGGGCATGTATACGATCGCTGCCCTGTACCATTTCACACGTTTCGCCGATCCCGCCGCACTGCGCGAGCCCTTGCTGGGCCTGTGCCGCGCGCAATCGGTCAAAGGCACGCTGCTGCTGGCGCAAGAGGGGATCAATGGCACCATTGCAGGCCCCCGCGCCGGGATCGACGCGGTGCTGGCCCATATCCGCGCACTGCCGGGCTGTGCCGATCTGGACTGGAAAGAGGCCACCGCCGACCACCCGCCCTTTGGCAAGATGAAGGTGCGCCTGAAGAAAGAGATCGTGACTATGGGCCAGCCGGATATCGATCCGCGCGCCCGTGTCGGCAATTATGTCGAGCCCGAGGACTGGAACGATCTGATCCGCTCGGATGATGTGGTGGTGATCGACACCCGCAACGATTACGAGGTGGCGATTGGCACGTTCGAGGGCGCAATAGACCCTGAAACCGCCAGTTTCCGTGATTTCCCGGCCTGGTGGGAGGAAAACAAGGACCGTTTCCACAACAAGCGCGTCGCCATGTTCTGCACCGGCGGTATCCGCTGTGAGAAATCCACCAATTTCCTGCTGGGGCAGGGGGTCGAGGATGTCTACCACCTGAAAGGCGGCATCCTGCGCTATCTCGAGGAGATGCCCGCCGAGGACAGCACCTGGCAGGGGGAGTGTTTCGTGTTCGACAACCGTGTCTCCGTGGGGCATGGGTTGGTCGAGGGGCCGCATAACCTGTGCCACGGCTGCCGTCGCCCGATCCTGCCCGAGGATATGAAACGTCCCGAATATGAACACGGCGTCTCTTGCCATCAGTGCATCAATGAGACCTCCGAGGCTGACAAGATGCGGTTCCGCGAGCGGCAGAAACAGATTCAGCTGGCGCGGCTGCGCGGGCAGACGCATTTGGGCATCGACTAGGCCGGTTCGCAATTCCGGTTGCGGCGGTGCGTTGAAATCTGGATAATTCAGGCGATATCAGCGTGTTGGAGGCCCCATGGCCCGCAAGCCCACGACTTTGGCAGAATGGAAGTCGACGTTTCTGGCCGCCGCAGGCATGGTCGTCGCCAGCTTCGTTGCGTGGTTCGGGCTGTCGCGTCTGAGTGAGGCCGCGGCCGGGGACACGATCGGCACGATTGCGTCGGTGGGGCTGGTGCTGTGGATCGTCTCGCAATCCTGGTTCTACATGACACAGGTGAAATCACCGCGCAGGCTATTGTTCCTGATGGGGGTGTCTTTCATCCAGGTTGTCCCCTTCCTGTTTGCGGCCGTCTATGGCGCGTTCGGATACACCGACAATTGCGTACTTGGGGCGAAGGGGCCGGCGGATATTCTCTATTTCTCATACGTCACCTTCACTACGGTCGGGTACGGCGACATGTCCCCCATCGGCCTGTGCCGCGGGTTGGCCGTGGCCGAGGCCGTGACCGGGTATATCCTGCTGGGCATGTTTGTCGCCGCCGCCGTTGCTCTCTACGCCCGCACACACAGCCAGGAATAGGCTCTGATCAAGGGTTATTTGTTGTGATCGATCCAGCGCGACATCATCTGTTTGTCGCGGAAACACTCGGACGGGATCGGCCTGCGCTTGCTGCGTGAAATACGCTCGGCAAAAGCGATCTGCTTGCCCGTCGGGTAATTTGCAAAGGGCGACGGATCATCCGGTTTGTGCGCCGATATCCAGGCTGACATCGACCGCCGGTCGCGCTGTGCCTCGACCGGAATATCCAGCGCCGACTGTTCCGCGATGGCGCGGGCATAGCGCATCTGCCGGTCGGTGACGGGCAGCAGATGATAGTCGTTTGTCGGGCCGCTTGAGGCAGAATTTTGCATGTTCCGGGTCATCGGGTGATCCTCTGACTGTATAGAACATAAATAGAACATTAACCTTTCATTTCAAGAGTAGACCCTTTTGGCTAAGCAAGAACACGCCTGCTCATGCGTTTATTGACTGGCCAATCAATAAAAGATATTCCCGTGCGCAACGCACTCATTTCCCTGTCTCAAAGGGACAACCGAACAGAAAAGGACGCGGCATGAAGTTTCAGCCCAAGGCCAGCCATTTCATCAATGGCGAATATGTCGAAGACACCAATGGCGCCCCGATCGACGTCATCTATCCGGCCACCGGAGAGGTCATCGCGCGGCTGCACTCCGCCACGCCTGAGATCGTAAATCAGGCTCTAAAAAGCGCGAAAGCCGCTCAGGCTGAGTGGGCTGCGATGTCGGGAACCGAGCGCGGTCGGGTTCTGCGCCGTGCCGCCGACATCATGCGCGCGCGCAACCGCGAATTGTCGATCCTGGAAACCCACGACACCGGCAAACCCCTGCAGGAAACGCTGGTGGCCGATGCGACCAGTGGTGCTGACGCGTTGGAGTATTTCGGCGGTCTGGCGGCCTCACTGACCGGTGAACACATCCCGCTGGGTGGTGGTGACTTCGTTTATACGATCCGCGAGGCGCTGGGTGTCTGCGTCGGCATCGGTGCGTGGAACTATCCGACCCAGATCGCCTGCTGGAAAGGTGCGCCCGCGCTGGCCTGTGGCAATACGATGATCTTCAAACCCTCGGAAACCACGCCTTTGTCGGCGCTGAAAGTGGCCGAGATTCTGATCGAGGCCGGCGCACCCAAAGGCGTCTATAACGTGGTGCAGGGCTATGGCGATGTCGGTGCGTCGCTGGTGACCGACCCGCGCGTCGCCAAGGTCTCGCTGACCGGCTCGGTACCGACAGGCCGCAAGGTCTATGCTGCCGCAGCGGATGGCATGAAGCACGTGACCATGGAACTGGGCGGCAAATCCCCGATGATCGTGTTCGACGATGCCGATATCGAAAACGCCGTGTCGGGCGCAATTCTGGGCAACTTCTATTCTTCGGGTCAGGTGTGTTCCAACGGTACCCGCGTGTTCGTGCAGAAAGGCATCAAGGAACAGTTCCTTACCCGCCTGTCCGAACGTCTGGCAACCGCGAAAATCGGCGACCCGCTGGATGAAGAGGTCAACTTTGGCCCCATGGTCAGCGAAAACCAGATGAACATTGCGCTGGGCTATATCGAAAAGGGCAAGGCCGAGGGCGCACGTCTGGTCTATGGCGGCAAGCGGATCGACGGCGATGGTTTCTACATGCAGCCCACTGTCTTTGCCGATGTGACCGACGACATGACCATCGCACGCGAGGAAATCTTTGGCCCGGTCATGTCGGTGCTGGATTTCGACACCGAGGAAGAGGTCATGGCCCGCGCCAATGATACCGAATTCGGTCTGGCCGCCGGTGTCTTTACCAACGACCTGACCCGCGCCCACCGTATCGTGGCGGGTTTCGAGGCGGGCACCTGCTATATCAACACCTACAACCTCGCCCCGGTTGAGGCGCCGTTCGGCGGGTCCAAGATGTCGGGCGTTGGCCGTGAGAACTCGAAACTGGCGATCAACCACTTCAGCGAGATGAAGACGGTTTACGTTTCGATGAACGATGTCGAGGCGCCCTACTGATCAAAACCGGCGATCCACGCTCTGTTCCCGACATTTCGCGTCGGGAACAGAGCATAAGCTGCCCCTGACCTGTGGCTGACTTTCCAACAAGCGCTTAGTTCGCGAGCAGGAGGTCCGCCGATGAAAACCCACGCTCAGGCCGTTGTGATCGGAGGCGGCCTTGTCGGTTGCTCGATCCTCTACCATCTGGCCAAGCTTGGCTGGACCGATGTGGTCCTGCTGGAACGGGATGAGCTGACTTCGGGCTCGACCTGGCACGCGGCGGCCAACATTCATGGGCTGCACGACAACAACAACATCACCCGCATCCAGCATTATACGATGAACCTGTATAAAGAGCTGGAGAAGGAGACCGGGCAGGGCTGTGGCGTCTTCCAATCTGGGTCATTGTATCTGGCGCAGACCGAGGACCGCGAACACCAGCTGCGCCTGCAGGAGGCCAAGGCAAAGTTCTACGGCCTGAATTTCCATGAGATCAGCCGCGAGCAGGCCACGGAGCTGCACCCGCTGGCGCAGTTCGATGATATCCGATGCATTATGTTCGAACCCGATGGCGGCAATGTCGATCCATCCGGTGTGACCCATGCCTACGCCGCCGGAGCGCGAGCGATGGGAGCCACAATTGAGCGGTTTTGCCCCGTAATAGGGACTGAACAGCAGCCCGATGGGTCGTGGATCGTGCGCACCGAAAAGGGCGATATTCACACGCAATGGGTGGTGAATGCTGGTGGTCTTTGGGGGCGTGAGGTGGCTGCGATGGCCGGAGTCGAACTGCCGCTGCAACCGACCGAGCATCAATATTTTGTCACCGAGGCGATTGATGAGGTCGCCGCTTTGGGTCGCCGTCTGCCGTCGATCGCCGACCGGGATGGAGAGTACTATTTCCGGCAGGAAGGCAACGGGTTGCTGATCGGCGCCTATGAGAAAGACATGCGGTTTTGGGCTGAAAACGGCACTCCTCTGGATTTTGCCCACGACTTGTTCCCCGACGATCTGGATCGCATCATGGAGAACGTCATCCGCGCCACCGAACGCGTGCCGGTCGCCGCGACTGCGGGCGTCAAGCGGGTGATCAACGGGCCGATGATCTGGTCTCCGGATTCCAACGCGATCTGGGGACAGGTGCCGGAGTTGAACAACTACTTCTGCTGTACCGGGATCATCCCCGGATTCTCGCAATCCGGCGGCCTTGGCCTGCTGTCGGCGCAGTGGATGATCGAGGGCGAACCGCAATACGACATGTTTGCATGGGATCTGGCGCGGTTCGGCGACTGGGCCGACAAGAAATTCACCAAGGCGCGGGTCGAGGACGTCTATACCCACCGTTTTGCCATCCACTTCCCGAACGAAGAACGCAGCGCCGGTCGTCCTGCACGCGTGCGCCCGGCCTATCAGATGCAAAAGGACATGGGCTGCGTCTTTGGCCTGAACTGCGGCTGGGAGCATCCACTGTGGTTCGCCGATCAACCCGGCGCGGCGGAAACCAACGGCTTCACCCGTCAGAACTGGTGGGAGCCGGTGGGGCGCGAGGTGCAGATGCTGCGCGACCATGTGGGTGTCATCGATATCTCGAACTTCGCCAATTACGTGATCAAGGGGCCAGG
The DNA here is from genome assembly GCF_049195285.1 of Ruegeria sp. MALMAid1280. NCBI lineage: Bacteria > Pseudomonadati > Pseudomonadota > Alphaproteobacteria > Rhodobacterales > Roseobacteraceae > Ruegeria > Ruegeria sp. MALMAid1280. The sequence continues at coordinate 212,474 of NZ_JBMIRT010000046.1, forward strand.
GGCCTATGATTGGCTCGACCGTCTGGTCGCCAACCGGGTACCGACTGAGGTTGGGCGGTCTTGCCTGACCCCGCTGATCTCGGTCCGCGGGGGTGTGGCCGGTGATTTCACCATCACCAAGGTCGCTGACGACGAGTATATGATGATCGGCTCGGGCATGGCCGAGCGCTATCATCAGCGCTTCTTCAACATGATCGATCTGCCCGAGGGCACCACTTTCGAGGTCGCCACCAACCGCATTGCAGGCTTCAACGTGGCGGGGCCGAAATCGCGCGATCTGTTGCAGCGGCTGACCAATGCGGATCTGAGCAACGAAGGCTTCCGCTTCATGCGGTCCCGCATGATCGAGGTCGCCGGGGTCACCTGTCTGGCCATCCGCGTCAGCTTTACCGGCGATCTTGGATGGGAATTGCATTGCGCTGAAACTGACCAAATCAGGCTCTATTCAGCGCTTTTAGGGGCCGCAAAGGCGTTGAAAGGGGGTCCTGTCGGCGGCCGTGCGCTGGGGTCGCTGCGCATCGAAAAGGGCTATGGGTCCTGGGGCCGCGAGTATTCTCAGGAATATTGGCCGCAAGAGGTCGGGCTGTCGGGCCTGATCAAGCTGGACAAGACCTTCCTGCATAAAGAGGCCTATCTGGCCATCAAGGACAACCCGGCGCGCGAGGTTCTGTCGATCTTCGAGGTCGATGCCGATGTTGCCGATGCTTCAGGTGGTGAGCCGATCTTTACCCCCGACGGGACACCCGTGGGTCGCGTGACCTCGGGCGCGTATGGGTATTCGGTCGGCAAATCTCTGGCCATCGGATATGCCGACCCCAAGGTGGCAGGTCCGGGTGATACGGTCGAAATCTTCATCCTGGGCAAGCGCCACGGGGCCAAAATTCTTGCGGAACCGCCCTTTGACCCCAAGGGTCACCGATTGCGCGACATCCACCCGGTGACAGAGGGCGCCTCATGACGGATACCATCACGCGCGTTGCCGATTTCACCCTGAACCGCCCGGCTGATCAGATGCCGGACAGTGCCAAAGAGGCGGCGGCGCTGATGATGCTGGACACGATGGGCATCCTGATCGCCTCGGGCCCGATGGAGGCCGGGGTGATTGCGCGCGACACCGCGGCGCTGCTTTATGCCAGCACTGATCCGGCCTACAGCGCGCGGATGATGTTCGATGGTCGTCCGGTCAGCATGGCAGGCGCCGCCTATGCCGCCGCAACCCAGACCGACAATCTGGACGGACATGATGGATATAACCCGACCAAAGGGCATATCGGGGTTGTGGTTCTGCCAGCACTGATTGCCCTGGCGGAACATCGGCCTGACCTGACCGGGCCCGAAGCGCTGGCTGCCGTGATCACCGGTTACGAAATCGCCGGTCGGGCCGGGCTGTCATTGCATGCGTCGGTCAGCGACTACCACACCTCGGGCGCGTGGAACGCGCTGGGCTTGGTGGCGATGGCGGCGCGGTTGCGGGGATTTACACCCGAACAGATGCGGCATGCGATGGGGATTGCCGAATACCACGGCCCCCGCAGCCAGATGATGCGCGAGATTGCCAACCCTACGATGCTGCATGACGGCTCGGGCTGGGGTGCGCTGGTTGGCATGTCCGCCGCCATTCTGGCCGAGCGTGGCTTTACTGGCGCACCTGCCATCACGATCGAAGCCGAGGCCGCCGCCCCCCATTGGGCCGATCTGGGGCAGTTCTGGCAGGTCGAGCATCAATATGTGAAGCCCTATCCGATCTGCCGCTGGGCCCATGCGGCGATAGATGGCGTCCGGGCAGTGATGCGGGACAACACCCTGTCCCATGGCCGAATTAAATCCATTCAGATCAACAGCTTTCATCAGGCAGTCTGCCTGTATGCCGGAATGCCGGATACGACGTCTCAAGCCCAGTATTCTCTGTCCTTTGCCGTGGCAGTGCAGGCCATATACGGCCGGATCGGCGTCGAGCACATTTCCGGATCCGGGCTGTCTGACCCGGCCGTGGCAGATTTGATGACGCGTATCAGCGTGGCTGAATCTGACCGGCACAACACCCGATTTCCCGAAGGCCGCTGGGCCGATGTCAGAATCACAACCACCGATGGGCGGGTGCTGGGCTCCGGAGACATACACGCCCGCGGCGGTCCCGAGGCTCCGATCAGCCGGGATGAGGTGATCGCCAAATACATGGAATTCGCCGCCCCGGTTATAGGCGCGGCGCGAGCCGAGGCGATCCGCAATGTCATTCTGGGCTGGGTTACCCCAAACTCTCGATACGCTGACTTGTCGCCCTTTATTTTCGGCCCCTGAGCGGTGGGCGACCGGTCATTGATCCGGGTGACGTTGGTTCTGATACCGGCTTTCCAGCGTGTTAGAGCCTGTTTTACTGTTCCTTCAACATTGCGAAGAGGTCTGTAATCCTTTGCCGGGTATCGGCGCTGTCCTGTAACAGGGCTTCCGCGTCGGCCAGTGGTTTTTCAGGAACGCGCAGCGGTGAAGCCGTCAAACCCCCAGTTGTTCTTGCAACACGACTGAATTTCGTACCGTCATCCTGATCCGCCTTTTCCGTCTGATCGGCCAGCCAGAACAGCCGGTTCGCCTCCTCCACGTGCCCCGAGGCGCGCATCAACTCACCCGCTGCCGCGAATTCGCCCGCGGCCTGCAGGGCTGCGGCCCGCAGTGAAACAGCCTGTTCCGTAGAATCATCGCCCAGCTCAAGCATCGCCTGATGCGGGCGTTGCGCAAGTAGCGCTGCCTTGGCCCGCAACCGGGCCCGTTCCCCGCGCTTGAGCCTGTCCTGAGGGCGTTTCGCCAGGGCCTGCGCCTGCCTTGCAAACCCCAGCTCGGCCAACCGGTCCGCAACCGCAATTGCCGCATCGGTTGTCAGCCCCTGTGTCTGGGCTTGGCGCAGGCTCAGGATGCGGCGCAGAAAGGTGGCATCGTCGGCCCGTTCGGTCAGTACGAACACCACGCGGTTAAGCGTCTCGGCGGACCCGTCATCCTCGGGCAGCTCCGCCACGACGTCCAGCGCCGCATCGAATTCCTGCCCCAGCATCAGGGCAACCGCGTGCGTTTGCTGCATCATCAGGCCGATATCCGACCGGCGAAACTCGACCGTGTAGGATTCCGCCAGATCCAGCTCTTGCGGTGAGACGGCCCCACGCTCCAGCCAGCGTTTTTCAACCAGCCGGGCCAGCGCCAGCGGGGCTTCCAGCGTGGCGTCCGGGGCCCCGATCACTTCGGTCAGCAAGGCTTCGGTCCGGGGGGCATCGTGCTCGGCCGAGGCGACCATTGCCTTGGCCTGCGTGGTGTCTGCGCTGGCCAGAGTCTCGACACGATCCACCGAGCGCAAGACACGGCGGGCGGCTTCCAATTCCTGCCCGTCCACCAGAATGTCCGACAGCCTTGGCCCGACATGGCGGCGCAGATGGTTCGGCAGGCGCGCAAAGGTCTGCTCAATCGCGATCAGATTGGCGTCTTCATGCAAGCGGCCCTCGGTCAGGGCAGCCCACAAAGCGGCGTCGCTATCGCACCGCTGCAGGCCCGTAAACGGGTTCGGTTCAGTCAGTGGTCCGTCGTCCAGAACGCGGGCAATGGCAGCGATGCGTTTGGTTTCCACGGACCGCTCTCCCAGCAGATCCAGTGCTCTGATGGCTTCGGCACCGAACCCGGAATAGGCGTAGAGCTTTGCCAATTGTAGCGCGCGGGTCTTGTCGATGGTGTCGAACTCCTGAAACAGACCCGCCCTCAGCTGTGCCGTCTGTTCGGCAAACGGGCGTTCACCGGACCAGTCATCCAAAGCAAGCTCGGCGCTGGATACGCAGGGGGGGCGCCGTTCCAACTGCGGAACATCGGGACCCAAAAGCCCGTTCAGGGTGTCCAGAATTGAGGTTACCTGAACGTTCAGCTCCACGTCAGCCGGCATGAGCAGGCTTTGGTTGCCAACCGAGGCACGTGGCCCCACCGGGGCAATGTTCAGATCGATGATGCCACGATCAGCACCCTGTAGCAGGCGCGTTGCAAGCTGATCTTCGAACCCGCTCGCGTTCAGGTTCAGCAAGGGCAGTTCAAGTGCCGCGATACTCTGATCCTGCCCGGGCGTTAAATTTTCCTTCGGGGCTTTGGGCAGAGCCAGAGCCGGAATGTCGCTGGTAAGCGGTGGCAGGAAAGTGCCGGGCGCGATGTCCACCACGATCATCGTATTCTTGAACAGAAACGCCGAGGCGACACAGTCGCAACCGAACTCCAGCTCAAGGGGCGCACCGGGTTCAGCCTGGGAAAGGGTGGCCAAGCGGTTCTGGGTCAGGCGCTGAAACACCGCCCCTGTTCGAAACGCCACATCCTCAAGCGCGACGTTCAGGCGTGCGCCGTTTTTCGTTTGTTTCAATACCCAGCCGGTGTCTGGCGGAACCTGAACAACCAGTCTTGTATAGCCGTCATGCTCGCCCGAGCGCACGGTCACATCCCGCGCGGCGGCGCCTGTGGCTGCTGTGATCAGGGCGGAAACAATCAGCGCAAACCGGGTCATGCGGCTGCCTGCTTGAGTTCTTTCAGCGCGTCTTCAAGCTCGGTGAAATCCGGGCGGTTATGGGTCGGCGTGTTCTGACGCCCGACCTCGATACACATGGCGGCATTGTGGTTGTGCAGGTTGGCGACCAGAACCTCTTTGATCAACTGATAGAAATGGTTGTCTTCTTCCACCACTGCTTTCAGCTTGCCGGCAAATGGCCCGACCAGACCATAGGCCAGAAACACGCCCAGAAAGGTCCCCACCAGCGCACCGCCGATCAGTTTGCCCAATACCTCAGGCGGCTGATCGATTGAGCCCATCGTCTTGATCACCCCCAGAACCGCCGCCACGATGCCCAGGGCGGGCAGACCGTCCGCAACCGTCTGCAGGGCGTGGCTGGAGTGCATGGCGTGGTGAAAATTCGACTCCATCCGCTTTTCCAGCACCTCTTCCACCTGATGCGGATCGTCATAGTTCATCGAAGCGGACCGCATCGTGTCGCAGATCAGGTCAACGGCTTCTCTGTCGGCCTGAATTCTGGGGTAGGCCGAGAACAAAGCCGAGTTTTCCGGGTCTTCGATATGTTGTTCAACCTCGACCGGGTTGGCCTTGGCGATACGGATCAGCGAAAACAACAGGCACAGCAGGTCGCGGTAATCCTCGGGCTTCCATTTCGGGCCTTTGAACACCTTGCCCATGTCTTTCAGGGTGTGTTTGACGGCACTCTTGTCGTTGCTGATCATAAAAGCCCCAACAGCCGCACCGCCGATCATCATCATCTCAAACGGCAGCGATTTCATGATGATGGCCATCTTGCCGCCCGCAGCCAGATAGCCGCCGAACACCATGGCGAAAATGACGACAATTCCGATTAATCCGATCATGGGTTGTCTCCAGCAAAGCCCTGTGCGGGGTTGAAATGTTATTCCTGCGGCACTGCCGCGTTGCGGCCAGCCATGATGACGCTGATCGTATAGGCGGCCTCGGGGCTCAGCCCGGCCAGAACGCCCGCCGCCGCGTCCGGTGGCATCCGTGACAGAAAGCCGGCGGCAAAGCTCGGGTCCATCGTCTCAAACAGGGCGGCGGCGTCTTTGGGTTTCATGCTTTGATAAACATCCGTCAGGCGCGTCAGGTCGGTCTCGGCGGCCTTTTCGGCGATGGAGAGCGTTTCGCGCAGGGCTTCTTCAGCCTCTTGCAGCGCAACCAGACGGGTCTCGATCGCCTGATCGGCAATGGCCAGCGCCTTTTCCTTGTCCAGGACTGCCGCCTCGCGCTGTTCCAGCGTCTCTTCCCGGCGCAGCAACTCGGTCAGCAAGACCTGTGCACCGGGTAAATCGGCCCGTGCCTGCCTGGCCTCGGGCATTGAAGGCTCGGTACCTTTTGCCAGCGCGGGACCTGCTTCCAACCCGATACGAATCGCCGCCGACCCGATCATCAGCAATGAGATGACCGCCAGCACACCACTCTTTGGCCGTTTTTCGGTTGGCTTGCGGGTCATGTCGCTGCCTCACCCCGAGACCGGTCGTGTCGGAAAAACATCAGGCCATCGGGCCGCTTGGCCGGAGTTGCGGCAGGAGTTTCGCTGCCCGCCTCTTCGGGCTTTTCCGTTGCTTCGGCGGTGTCTTCCGGCTGTTCCGGCTTGTCGGCCACTTCAACTCTGTCTTCCGTCTCTGCAGACTTTTCGTTCGTCTCAGACGTGTCTTCCGATCCTGCTTTGGTTGTTTCCTCATCCGCCTCAGGCTGTGCGCTTGTCTCTTTCGGCGGGGTGGCGGGTTCCGAATCGGTCGTTTTCACAGCTTTTTCTTCGGGCGGAACGATGTCATGCATCGAGGCCATCATCAGTTCCAGGCGCTGGGCGACCGATTCCGCCCGCAGCGTCAGCTCTTTCAGGACCTCACCGGACTGGTCCGACGCCTCGCGCGCCGCACCGAGCGACTTTTTCAGCTCATCGGCCTGGGTCGACAGCACGGCAACCGCGCCGCCAACGCCTTTTTCCAGATCGGTGAACCGCTTGAGCCGCCGGGACAGCACAAAACAATAAAGACCCGCACCCAGCGCGCCGGCGACCAGCAAAATATCTGCAATCAGCTCCAATTTCGCCTCCTAGTTCAATACGAATTCCATCACGAGGACATCGCGCACGCGCCCCTCGCCGACGACGATTTCAATGCGCCGCAGCAGATGTCCGCGGATGCGCATCAGGGCCAGTGAATCCTCAAGATCCGACACTTCGACCGCGCGCAGATAGCCGTTCAGGATGTCCATGATTCGAGGCTTCATCTTCTCGACATCGGCGGCGTAATCACTGTTCACCTCAAGCTGAGCGTGAAATTTCAGATGCCGCGAATCGCCCGCGTTCACCGACACGATCACCGGCGGCAGGTCGATGAAACCCACCTGCGGCAACGCCTTGACAGGCTTGCCCTTGTCCTTTTCCTTGGCCTCTTCCATCGCGGATTTGCCGCCGAAAGGCAGCATTCCGGACGTGGTCAGGAAATACCCGCCGGCCGCCCCGGCCACGGCCAGAATCACCCCGATGATCAGCCCCTTTTTTCCAGACTTTTCCGGGGCTTCTGCCTGTTCTGCAGTCGCGTCAGTCATGACGTCCTCATTTGTCCGTTCTGCAATCGTCATAACCCGGCAGGGACTAACCGATTGTTAAGGGCAATCGTCCAAACAGGGGATGCGCCGGGCAGAATGTCGGCGAGTCGGAGGTGAGCGTGCAGCAGATCGGAACTGTCTGGGCAAGTTTGGACAGGCGTAAACAAATCATCGTTGCCGGTGCGGTCGTGCTGGTGTTTCTTGGGGTTCTTGCGATGTCACGTCTGGTGACGACACCGTCGATGACCCTGCTCTATGCGGGGCTGGAAAGCGGTGCCGCTGGGGATATCGTCCGCTCGCTGGAACAGCGCGGGGTTACGTACGAGATCAGGGGCGGTTCGATCTATGTGCCCGGGGCGCAGCGGGATGAACTGCGCATGACCCTGGCCAGCGAGGGGCTGCCTGCCAACGGCAATCAGGGGTACGAACTGCTGGATTCGCTCAGCGGTTTCGGCACCACGTCGCAGATGTTCGATGCCGCCTATTGGCGCGCGAAAGAAGGCGAGCTGGCCCGCACCATTGTCGGCAGCCCCCATGTCAGTCAGGCACGGGTACATATCGCCAACGGGTCGACCAATCCGTTCCAGCGCAGCGTGGCGCCGACGGCTTCGGTCTATCTGGTACCGTCGGGGGCGCAGGTCACGTCCGATCAGGCCAAGGCGATCCGGTTTCTGGTGGCCTCAGCGGTCAGCGGTCTGGCGCCCGAGAATGTCACGGTCGTCGATTCGAACGGGGCGGTGATCGGGGCGCAGGAAACGGCCGTTGCCGCTGATACGGCGGATGACAAGGCGCGACAGCTGCGCGAACGGGTGATGCGACTGGTCGAGGCGCGCGTCGGCACCGGGAATGCGGTGGTCGAAGTCAGTGTTGATACGGTGACCAAGACCGAATCCATCCGCGAGCGCCGCTTTGACCCCAATGGCCGCGTCGCCATCAGCACCGATATCGAGGAACGGTCAGACAGCGCGCGCAACCAGTCTGCCGATGTCACGGTGGCGTCGAACCTGCCGGATGGCGATGGCGCTGGCGGCGACGAATCGAACTCCAACGCAACGCAGACGCGCGAGCGGGTGAATTATGAGGTTTCCGAGACCGAGCTTGAGGTTCACAACGCCCCCGGTGCGATCAAACGCCTGACCGTGGCGGTTCTGGTCAACGGAACGCGCACTGTGGACGCCGCCGGGGTTGAGACCTTTGAGCCGATGCCCGAGGCCGAGATGGACGCTTTGAAAGAACTGGTCGCCTCGGCCGTTGGGTTCGACGAGGCGCGCGGGGACGTCATTACCCTGAAATCGCTGGACTTGCCGGTGGTTGAGCCGCAGGGCACGATGGCCTCGGCCTCAATCTGGCAAAAGGTGCATTTCGACGCGATGTCGCTGATCCAGATGGCGGTTCTGGCGATTGTCTCGCTGGTGCTCGGCCTGTTCGTGATCCGTCCGATCCTGACGAAACCGGCGATGGCACCCGCGCTGCTGCCTGCAGGGACCACTCCTGAACCCGAGGCCTATCTGACCGGTGAAATCGCTACCGACGAGAACGGCCAATTCACTTCGCTTCCAGATCAGGCACCTGCTGGCGACGTTCCGGCGCTGGCCGCTCAGCAGGGTGCTGATCCGGTGGATCGGCTGCGCGCGATGATCGGCGACAAGCAGGAAGAGACGGTCGAAATCCTGCGCAGCTGGCTCGAAGAAGGGGAGGAGCGTGTCTGATGTCGATTGCCCATCTTCTTGAGGATTTCACCCTGCAGGCCGGGGGTGGCAAGCTGCACCTTCTGGACGAGGACGCGCTGGAAGAACAAAGACTGGCCGCCTTTGAACAGGGCTACAGCGCCGGTTGGGAAGACTCGGTTCAGGCGCAGGAGCAGAGCCGGGGGCAGGTTTCGGCCGAACTGGCCAAATCGCTGGAGGACATGTCCTTTACCTATCACGAGGCCGTCACCCGGATGACCCTGTCGCTGGAGCCGATGTTTCAAAGTCTGGTGCAGGTTATCCTGCCCGAGACGCTGGATCGCGGCTTTGCCGCGCGGCTGGTTGAACAACTGGCCGAAATGGCGCGCGAGCAGGTCGGCCAGCCAATGCAGATATTCGTACCCGCGGGCCGCACGGGCGAGGTTGAGGTCCTGTTGCCACAAGACCTGTCCTCACCCACGCGCGTGATCGAAGACCCCTCGCTGGAGACCGGACAGGCGCGATTGCAGGTCGGCACCTCGCAGCGTGAGGTGGATTGCAGCGGGCTGCTTACCTCGGTCGCCGGGGCATTCGACGCATATGTATTTGAGGCAAAAGAGGCAGTAAGCCATGAGTGATTCCCAGACCCCGAAACCCGAAAAAGCCAACCCGTTCGAAGCCGTCCCCATCGAGGTCACAGTCTCGGTCGGGCGCGCGCGACCCTTGATCCGCGACCTGTTGAACATGGGCGAAAACGCCGTGCTGACGCTGGACAAGCGGATCGAGGATCCGGTTGACCTCTATGTCGGCGATCAACTGGTCGCCCGTGGCCTGCTGGAAGAGATGGAGGGCGATCAGGCCGGGCAACTGGCCGTACGCCTGACCGAAATCGCGGATTTGCAGAACGGGATCGGTTGATGCGGATTCTGCTTTGGCTGGTTGTTGCGCTTGCGACCGTGTCCCCATCGCTGGCTGCGGCGCAGGAGCTGTCGCTGTCACTGGGCGAAGGGGGCTCGATCTCGGCGCGGACCATCCAGCTGATCCTGTTGATCACAGTGCTCAGCCTCGCGCCGGGGCTGGCAATCATGATCACCTGTTTTCCGTTTCTGATCACTGTTCTGGCGATTCTGCGGCAGGGCATCGGCTTGCAGCAATCCCCACCCAACATGCTGATTGTCAGCCTTGCGATGTTCCTGACCTATTTCATTATGGAGCCGGTCTTTACCGAGGCCTGGACCACCGGCATCAAACCGATGGTCGAGGAAACGATGGAGGTTGAGCCAGCGCTGGAAATTGCCATCCAACCGTTCCGCGCCTTCATGGCTGCGCGGCTGGACCCCGATACGTTTCAGTCCATGGCCGCCCTGCGCCCCGGTGGAGACGCCATCGCGCTGTCGCCCGAGGCGCCGCTGTCGATCCTGATGCCGTCTTTCATGCTGTCCGAGATCGCCCGCGCCTTTCAGATCGGTTTCCTGATCTTCCTACCGTTTCTGATCATCGATCTGGTGGTGGCGGCGGTGCTGATGTCGATGGGGATGATGATGGTGCCGCCTGCGACCGTCTCGCTTCCGTTCAAGCTGGCATTTTTCGTCATCGCCGATGGCTGGTCGCTGATCGCCGGCGCATTGGTGCGCAGTTACATGACCTAGAGCAGTCATTGCCGGGTGATCTGCAGCCGTGCCCGCAAGCCCTGATCCCCGGCCTCGAAACTGAGGGAACCACCATGCTGTTCGGCAATCGTGGCCACAATGGTCAGACCAAGGCCGAACCCGTCCGAGGACCCGGTATTGGACCCACGGCGGAACGGCGCCATCAGCGCTTCGATATCTGAAACGGAGAGATCGGCCCCTTTGTCCTCGACGGTGATGGTGGCCGTACGGGCATCGGTTTCCAGTTGCACCTCGGCGTGACGGCCGTATTTCAGGGCGTTGTCGATCAGGTTGGTAAGCGCGCGTTTCAACGAAATCGGCCGCCCCATCACCAGCATCCGCCGCGTTTCCGGCAACGACCCGTGTCCGCGCCGCGACATGAAGACCGAGGGCGCGCCCTCGACCGCGACCGGGGTGATTTTCCTCAGCGTCACCGGCAGGTCCATATCTTGATAATCGGCGACCAGAGACTCGACCAGCGCGGTCAGCGAAATCTGACGGGGTTCTTCGACGCTCAGCTCGGACCGCGTGTAGGTCAGCACACTTTCGATCATTCCGGTCATTTGGTCCACGTCCGCCTCAAGCTTTTCGCGCAGCTCGTCATCGGGGATCAGCGCCGCCCGCAGGCGGACCCGTGTTGCGGGCGTGCCCAGATCGTGACTGACCCCGGACAGAACGGTGGCGCGTTTTTCCAGCTGCGCGCGCTCGGCATCCAGATGATCGTTGACGGCCGAGACGATCTCGCGCAGTTCCGCCGGGCCATCGGTGTCATAGCTGCTCGGCCCGCCCCGGCGCTTGCGGTCGCGCAGCGCACCCGCAAACCGGGTGAAGGTATCCGAGACATTGCCGACCGAGGTCAGGATTACCGCCAGCGCCACGATCGCGGCCAGAATGGCGGGTAGGCGCAGGTCGGCGGGGGCGGCCTTGCAGCCCCAGACATCGGTGCCGTCCACCTGCCGCCAGTCATTGCGCCCGAACCGGGCGATCAGGATCGGTTCGCTGCAATAGGTGGCCAGCAGGCGGGTCAGATTGCCCATCTTCTCGGCCCCGGTCTGGTCGATACGCGACAGGATATCGGACACCGGATAGACAAGCCGGTCGGACATCACTGCCAGCGTCAGCTCGCGCCCGGCCAAAGGGGCGGTATTGTCGGTCAGAATCGACAGGTTGGTGACGAAGCTGCGGTCCGACAGGCCTGGCAGTTGCTCGAACTGGCCTGCATCGGCCAAGTGTACCGCCCGTGGCGACAAAGCCGTAACCGTGACACCGGGCGGAGGGGTTATTCCGACCCGCAATTCTTCGTAAACAGCAAAGCCCGCGACATAGGCGTGGGTCAGAAAGTCGTCCCAGGCGCGGGCCGAAGAAAACCACAACCCTGCGGACAAAAGGCCGGTGGCAAAGGCCGCCCCGGTCCAGATCCAGCCCAGGCTGCGCAGGCGCGGCACGCGCGCTGTCATGCGTCCTCGTCCACAGACACTTCGGCGGCAAAGACATAACCGACGCCGCGTTCGGTGCGCAGCATTTGCGGGTCTTTCGGGTTGGCCTCGATCTTGGACCGCAACCGCCCGACCAGCATGTCGATGGCGCGGCCCTGTGCCTCGGGTTTGTCAGTACTGCCGGTGACGTCCAGCGCGGCGGCAATCTCATCCCGGGTCAGGGGGATATGCGGATTGGCCAACAGAACCTTGAGCAGGGCGGATTCCCGTTGCGACAGTGAGACCAGATAGCCGTCGGGCGAGTGCACCTCGTCCCGCTTGCCATCATAGATCCAGCTATTGAACCGAAAGCTGCGGGTGCGGCGGCGATAGGCCAGTGACGGCGTGCGGCGGGCACGCTGCATCACCGCGCGGACGCGGGCCAGCAACAGCTGCGGGTTGAACGGCTTGGCGATATAGTCATCGGCACCGACCTCATACCCGGCCATGCGCTGGTGGTCGGCGGACAGCGCCGAGACCAGGATTATCGGCACATCCTGCTCGGCCCGCAGGCGGGCGCAAATCTCGACGCCGTTTTCATCGCCCAGCATCACGTCCAGCAGGATCAGGTCGATCCGTCCCGCCGTCAGATGAGCGCGGATCTCTGCCTCGCAATTGGCGGGCAGGGCGATGAACCCGTTCTGCTGCAGGAATTGGGTCATCATTGACCGCATCTCGGGGTCGTCATCCACCACCAGTAGTCGCGGAATGCTCACGCGGCTTATCCTCCCAGTTTCTGCGCCTCCGGTATCGTGCATTGTAACGAACGGAAACAGATTCAAGGCCAACGTAACACGCTGTAACAAAAGCGGTGAAAAATTGGACGGCGGCAATGGTTTGGCGCGGATTCAGCGTTGCCAGAGAGCAATCCGGGCGCAGTATGTCGGGCATCGCTGCTATTGCAGTCACTAAGTTCTCTAGGGAGGAGACACGTAATGAAGCGTTTTGCACTTGCTACTGCGTCGACATTGGCCGTGGTGGCCGGAACGTCGGTTCTGGCTGAGCCGCAGGCTGAGGTTTTGCATTGGTGGACTTCGGGTGGTGAGGCCAAATCGGTGGCCGTTCTGCAGGAAGAGTTTGCCTCGAACGGCGGCACCTGGACCGACATGCCGGTTGCTGGTGGTGCAGGCGATGCGGCAATGACCGCGCTGCGCGCACGGGTGCTGGCTGGAAATCCGCCGACCGCCGTGCAGTTGAAAGGCCCCGCCATTCAGGAATGGTATGAAGAGGGCGTTCTGGCCGATATCTCTTCCGTCGCCGAGGCTGAAGGCTGGGCCGAGGTGCTGCCTGCGTCGATCGCGGGCCACATGATGTGTGAAGGCACATGGTGTGCGGCCCCTGTAAACGTGCACCGGGTGGACTGGATCTGGGCCAACGCAGACGTTCTGGCCGCCAATGGCATCGAGATGCCGACCACCTGGGACGAATTTAATGCTGCCGCTGAAAAGCTGCAGGCCGCTGGGGTGATCCCGCTGGCTCATGGTGGTCAGTCCTGGCAGGATGCCACCGTATTTGAAGCGGTTGTGCTGGGTCTTGGCGGACCCGAATTCTACCAGAAAGCTCTGGTTGATCTCGACACCGAAGTGCTGACCTCGGACACGATGGTGCAGGTCTTTGACCAGATGCGCACCCTGCGCGGGTTTGTGGACGAGAACTTCTCGGGCCGTGACTGGAACCTGGCCACCGCGATGGTGATGAATGGCGAAGCGGCGTTCCAGATCATGGGTGACTGGGCCAAGGGTGAGTTTCTGGCAGCGGGCAAGACCCCCGGCGAAGATTTCCTGTGCGCTTCGACCCCCGGCGACGGATATCTGTACAACGTTGACAGCTTTGCCATGTTCAACGTGGAAGGTGACGACAATCGCGCCGGTCAAGACCTGCTGGCCAAGCTGATCGTGGGTCCCAGCTTTCAGAAGGTGTTCAACCTGAACAAAGGCTCGATTCCGGCCCGGACTGATGTGGCGCTGGACGACTTTGATGTTTGTGCCAACCTGTCAGCCGAAGATATGGGTTCGACCTCGGCCGCGGGTTCGCTGTTGCCCTCTTATGCCCATGGCATGGCGCTGCGCGGGTCGCAGGCTGGTGCGATCACCGATGTTGTGACCGCGCATTTCAACTCGGACATGTCCTCGGCTGACGCGGTTCAGCAACTGGCGGACGCGGTGGCCAACAGCTACTGATCCGAACCGGTTCTGCCCCTATACTGCGGGGCAGAACCTCTTTTCTCCCGGAGGAAAAAATGTCCGAATGGCTGGAAAACCACCTGCCCAAGGTGGTGCTGGCACCGTCGTTCATTGCCGTATTGATCTTTGTCTACGGCTTTATCGGATGGACGGCCTGGGTGTCACTGACCCGATCGAAACTGTTGCCGAAATACGAGATCAAGGGCTTCATTCAGTATGAACGCCTGTTCGACTCGCCCCGTTGGGATACGGCGATCAACAACCTGTATATCTTTGGTGCGCTGTTCATCGTCATCGCGATGGTGCTGGGCCTGTTGCTGGCCATCCTGCTGGATCAGAAGATCCGCGTCGAAGGCGCGATCCGTACGATCTACCTGTACCCGATGGCACTGTCGATGATCGTGACTGGTACGGCGTGGAAGTGGATCCTGAACCCGGGGTTAGGCATCGAGTCCATGGTGCAGGGCTGGGGTTTTCCGAATTTCGAATTCGACTGGCTGGTGAACCCTGATTACGCCATCTACACCATCGTGATTGCTGCGATCTGGCAGAGCTCGGGCTTTGTCATGGCGCTGTTCCTCGCCGGCCTGCGTTCGGTGGACGGAGAAATCATCAAGGCCGCGCAGGTCGATGGTATCCCCACATGGCGCATCTATACGGCGATCATTATCCCCTCGATGGCGCCGATCTTCCTGTCCGCCTTCATCGTGCTGGCCCACCTTGCAATCAAGAGCTTTGACCTTGTCATTGCCCTGACGGGTGGCGGTCCGGGTTACGCGACCGACCTGCCGGCCACCTACATGTACGCAATGGCCTTTTCGCGCGGCGATATCGGTCAGGCGGCCTCGTCCGCAATGATCATGATGCTGGTCGTCTTTGCCATCGTGGTTCCCTATCTTTACTCAGAGCTGAGGGCGAAAAATGACTGATCTGTCGATGCCCCATACCGAAACCCGCACCCAAAGCGCCACTGGCAAGATTGCCCTGCGTTGGCTGCTTTACGTCCTGCTGGGCCTGTTCGCGCTGTACTATCTGATGCCGCTATTCGTGATGCTGACCACATCTCTGAAAAGCCTTGAGGAAATCCGCACCGGGTCCCTGATCTCGCTACCGCGAGAGGTCAGCTTCGACGCCTGGAAAACCGCATGGTCCGGCGCCTGTACCGGTATCCAGTGTGAAGGCCTGCGGCCCTATTTCTGGAACTCGGTTCTGATCGCGGTGCCTGCGGTGGCGATCTCGACCCTGCTGGGTGCCTTGAACGGCTATGTCGTGGCGCAATGGCGGTTCAAAGGGGCCAATATCATCTTCTCGCTGATGCTGTTTGGCTGCTTCATCCCTTTCCAGGTGGTTCTGCTGCCGATGGCGCGTCTGCTGGGCATGATGGGGATTGCCGGAACCATTCCGGGCCTGATCTTCGTGCACGTGATCTACGGCCTTGGCTTCACCACGCTGTTCTTCCGCAACTACTATGTCACCATCCCGGCCGAGCTGACAAAAGCCGCCCGGGTTGATGGCGCAGGGTTCCTGCGGATTTTCTGGTCGATCTTCCTGCCGCTGTCGCTGCCGATCATCGTGGTGACCGTGATCTGGCAGTTCACGCAGATCTGGAACGACTTCCTGTTCGGCGTGTCGTTCAGCCAGGCGGGCACGCAGCCCGTGACCGTGGCGCTCAACAACATCGTAAACTCCACCACCGGCGTCAAAGAATACAACGTCGACATGGCCGCCGCGATCATCGCGGGGCTGCCGACGCTTCTTGTCTATGTCGTCGCCGGTAAGTATTTCATCCGCGGCCTGACCGCTGGTTCCGTGAAGGGATAAGACCCATGGCACCCATCCTTGATATCAACAAACTCTACAAGAATTACGGCGCGACCGAGATTTTGAAGGACATCAACATCTCGATCGAACCGGGCGATTTCCTGGTGCTGGTCGGCCCTTCGGGCTGCGGTAAATCCACCCTGCTGAACTGTATCGCAGGGCTCGAGGAAATCACCGGCGGAACACTGGCCATCGGTGGCAATGACATGACCCATGTCAGCCCCAAGGACCGCGACATCGCGATGGTGTTTCAGTCTTACGCCCTGTACCCGACCATGTCGGTGGCCAAGAACATCACCTTTGGCATGAAGGTCCGCGGGGTCGATCAGGCGACGCAGGAGGCCAAACTGAAAGAGGTCGCCCAACTGCTGCAGATCGAACCTCTGCTGAACCGCCGCCCCAGCCAGTTGTCGGGCGGTCAGCGGCAACGGGTGGCGATGGGCCGGGCACTGGTGCGCGACCCCAAGCTGTTCCTGTTCGATGAGCCGCTGTCGAACCTCGACGCCAAGCTGCGGGTTGAGATGCGGACCGAGATCAAGAAGCTGCACCAGACGCTGGATGCGTCGATCGTCTATGTGACCCATGATCAGATCGAAGCGATGACTCTGGCCACCAAGATCGTGGTTCTGAAAGGTGGTGTCGTGCAGCAGATCGGCTCCCCGGCCGAGATCTACAACAACCCGGCCAACTTGTTCGTGGCCGATTTCATGGGCTCGCCCGCAATGAACCTGATCCCGGCGCAGGCAACCAAGAACGGCTCCGGCACCGAGATTGCCATTGCGCGCGAAACGGGTGAGGCACTGGTGCTGAAAGATACCCGCGACTTGTCGCTGCCCAAAGACGTGATCCTTGGCCTGCGTCCCGAAGACATTGCCGAGGCAGGCTTCCGCGCCGGTGCAGGCGTGCAAGAGGCTGAATGCCTTGTCGATATGGTCGAACCGGCGGGCGCGGATACCTATGTGGTCTCGGAACTGGGCGGCAAGCAGGTCACCGCGCGTCTGCACGCTGAAACCAGCGCGCAGGCGGGTCAGATGCTGAATCTGGCTTTTGACATGAGCAAAGTGTCCTATTTCGCTCAGGAAACCGGCGAACGGTTGAACTGAAACAAAAAATGCCGCGTGAATCCAATCACGCGGCGTTGTTTTTGCAATTTCGCCCCGGTCACCCCGCCCGCTTCATATCCTTGATCAGACGGTTCAGATCGCCACCGCGCGCATCCAGCATGGCGCCGATCTCGGTCCGTTCGGTCAGCAGCATATTCACCCCTTCGATGAACATGTTGAAGAATTTGTCGCGGCCCGATTTGTCCGACACCAGAAAGGTCACCTCGAACGGCGACGAGCCCTGCAGCTTGACCGAGGTGCGCACCTCGTAGCCGGCCTTGATCTTGCGGGCATTGCGCACGGTGACCTGACCGCCGATGAATTCGCGGAAGCGGCGGCCGTATTTGTTCGAGATATAGCCCTGAAACGCTCTGGTGAACTGTCTCAGCTGCGATGGGCTGGCCGAACGGCCATCCGCCCCCAACACATAGCGCGCCATGATCGGCACGTCGGCATATTGCACGAAAATCTTCTCGAAATCGCGGATCATCGCTTTTTCGGATTTGCCCGAAGCGATCACACGGTTGATATCATCTACGACACTGACAACCAGAGCTTTGGCGCTGGCTTCGGTCTGGGCAAAGGCGGGAAGGGCGGTCAGCATCACACCAGCCAGGCCAGTGGCGATAAAACCGCGTCTGTTCAAATGGTTATTCGGCATAGGGGTCCTCGTAGGGGTCTAGGTAGGGGTCCCTGACAGGGTCGGTCCCGGTTTCTGCATAGGGGTCATCATACAGACCCAGATAGGCTTCCTCATCGTCGCGCGCCAGTTCGAAGCGGCGGTTCTGGATGTAGATTGTGCGCGCCTGTGCATAGCTGTCGGCGCTTTCATACAGGATCGAATCGACCGTGTCCGAGAACCGGCCCCGGTCACCCATGCGCCGCACGACCTCGGCATAGACACCGATATTGTCGACCGGGCGCGTGGGGCTGAAATTGATCGGGTTCGAGAACAGATTGACCACAACGCCAATCGCGTCCCGCTGGGTTGACGGGCCATAAAACGGCAATTCGACATAGGCGCCTTCGCCAACACCCCAGACATGCAGGGTTTCACCGAAATCGGTATCGACCGGCGGCAGGTTCAGTTCGTCAGCTGGCGAAGACAGCCCCGCACCGCCCACAGTCATGTTGATGACAAAGCGCAACAGCGCGTTGCCCGATTGCTTGACGTTACCCTGCAGCAGGTAATCCACGGCTTGTCCGGGCAGGGTCAGGTTCTCGGCGAAATTGCTGAAGCTGGTCACCATCGGATCGGGTACGATCTTGACGTAGCCTTTCGAGGCCGGACGGAACAGGAACCGGTCAACGCCCAGATTGAATTTGTGGATGCCCCGATTGTTTCGTTCATAGGGATCGAACACCTCGTTTGGCGGGGTCCCTTCCGGAGGCCGCGTGGCGCAGGCGCTCAGGACTGTCATCAGGGACAGTACGATCAGGTGCTTCAGGCGGGGTCTGCTCAACACGGTCTTTGTCACTCCAAACCATTCGGGGTCGTTGGCCCGAACTATCAATCAATACTGCCTTTGGCCACATAGCGCGGCCCAATCCGAGGTCACATATACGTTCCACAACAGGTATGAAACAGATAGCGTTTAACCTGCCTGATGGGCCGAGGTAAAGCGACACTGCTTCAACTGTTCGGAATAAGTAGAGTTACGCCCACCAGTCAGGCACGTCCATCCCAGTTTTCAGGCTTTCCGAAATTGCCCGTCCCGGTTAGCTTCGCCGCGACTCAAGATTTGGAGGAAACCTCATGAGCATCGCAGCGAAACTGGAAAGCCTCGGCGTTACCCTGCCGGATGCGCCTGCACCGGCGGCGAATTACGTCCCCTTCGTGCGGGTCGGCAACATCGTTTATGTGTCGGGCCAGATTTCCAAGGATGACGATCTGATCACCGGCAAGCTGGGCGACGACATGGGGATCGAGGCCGGTGCGGCGGCGGCAAAGGTCTGCGCCGTCAACCTGCTGGCCCAGGTCAAGGCGGCCTGCGGCGGTGATATCGAAAAGCTGGTGCGCGTGATCAAGCTGACCGGATTCGTGAACTCGACTGCCGATTTCACCGCCCAGCCGCAGG
The DNA here is from genome assembly GCF_049195285.1 of Ruegeria sp. MALMAid1280. Taxonomy (NCBI): domain Bacteria; kingdom Pseudomonadati; phylum Pseudomonadota; class Alphaproteobacteria; order Rhodobacterales; family Roseobacteraceae; genus Ruegeria; species Ruegeria sp. MALMAid1280. The sequence goes on from NZ_JBMIRT010000046.1 coordinate 231,549, forward strand.
TCATCAACGGTGCGTCCGATTTCCTGGTCGAGGCACTGGGCGATGCCGGTCGTCACTCCCGTTCCGCCGTCAGCGCCGCCGCACTGCCGCTGGGCGTGGCCGTTGAAATCGAAGGCATTTTCGAGGTCCAATGACACCGCCCCTGCCTTCCGTGTTCCTGCAAACCCCGATTGCGCATCGGGCGCTGCATGACCTCTCGGACAACCGCCCGGAAAACAGCCGGGCGGCCATTCGGGCGGCGATCGAGGCCGGGTATGGGATCGAGATCGATCTGCAACGAACCTCGGACAACCGGGCGATGGTGTTTCATGACTATGACATGACGCGCCTGACCGGACAGCCCGGCCCGATTCAGCAGATCTCGGCCGCACAGGCGCAGGCCACCCGGTTGTTGCACACCGATGACGGCATCCCGACGCTGGATGAGGTGTTGGAGATCGTGGGCGGCAGGGTGCCGCTGCTGATCGAGTTCAAGGATCAGGACGGCGCGATGGGCACCGATGTCGGACCGCTTGAGGCGGACGCGGTGCGGGCGCTGCAGGGCTATGACGGGCCGGTGGCGCTGATGTCCTTCAACCCCAATTCCGTGGCTGAACTGGCGCGCCTTGCGCCGCATTTGCCGCGCGGCATCGTGACCTGTTCCTATCAGCCCAAGGTCGAGCTGTTGCCGCAAACGGTTTGCGATCACCTGCGCGACATCCCCGATTTTGACCGCGTCGGCGCCAGTTTCATCAGCCATGAGGTTGCCGACCTGTCCCGCCCCCGCGTGGCCGAGTTGAAGGCGCGGGGCGTGCCGATTCTGTGCTGGACAGTGCAGTCGCCCGAACAAGAGGCACTGGCCCGCGAGATTGCCGACAATGTGACCTTCGAAGGCTATTTGGCCCGCCATCCGGGTTGAACCCGCCCCCCACCGTCACAGATAAAGCTCAGACGCGGAGGGCATATGGATCAGGCGCAAATCGAAGTTCAGGTTCTGGGATCGCTGTCGCAGATTTCTGCCGAGGACTGGGACAGTTGCGCCTGTCCCGAGGCCGCGGATGGTGGCCGCCCGCTGGACCCGTTTACCACGCATAGGTTCTTGCTGGCGCTGGAAAACAGCGGTTCGGTCGGGCGTGGCACCGGCTGGCAGCCGCAATATCTGACCGCCTATCTGGACGGGATGCTGATCGGCGCGGCGCCGATGTATGCCAAGTCGCACAGTCAGGGCGAGTACATTTTCGATCACAACTGGGCCCATGCTTATGAAAACGCGGGTGGACAATATTACCCCAAGCTGCAGATCGCCGTGCCCTTCACCCCCGCCACCGGGCGGCGTTTTCTGGTGCGGTCGGGATACGAGGCGGTGGGGATGTCGGCGCTGGTACAGGGCGCGGTGCAACTGGCCGCCGACAACCGGGTGTCGTCGCTGCACGCCACCTTCTGCACCGAGGATGAGGCTATCGCTGGTGAGCAGATGGGCCTGATGCTGCGCAGCTCGCAGCAGTTTCACTGGCTCAATGACGCATATGCGGATTTCGACGGCTTTCTGGGTGCGTTATCCTCGCGCAAACGCAAGAATATCCGCAAGGAGCGGGCGCAGGCCTGCGGGTTCGGCGGTGAGATTCGCACGCTGACCGGGGATGACCTGCGGCCCGAGCACTGGGATGCCTTCTGGCGGTTCTATCAGGACACCGGGTCGCGCAAGTGGGGCGCGCCGTACCTGACCCGTCAATTCTTTGATATCGCTCAGGAAGTCATGGCGGACGACATGGCTTTGGTGCTGGCGGAACGCGATGGTTATCCGATTGCCGGGGCACTGAATTTCATCGGGCGCGAAACCCTGTTTGGCCGCTATTGGGGCTGCGTCGAACATCACCCCTGTCTGCATTTCGAATTGTGCTACTATAGGGCGATTGATTTTGCCATTGCCAATGGTCTGGCCCGGGTTGAAGCCGGGGCGCAGGGCGAACACAAGCTGGCGCGAGGCTATTTACCCACGCGCACGCATAGCTTGCATTGGGTCGGTGACCCCGGTTTTGCCGATGCGATCCGAAAATACCTGGACGCCGAGGTCGCCGCAGTGGGAGAAGAGATCGAGATCCTGACGGAATACGGCCCGTTCAGGAAATTGAACCCGGAGGAACAGCAATGACCGAACTCTTGTCGCCTGAGACCCGCGGCCCGCTGCTTGACCCGCTGTTCAAGAATGGCTGGACCATGGTCGACGGCCGGGATGCGATCACCAAGACCTTTATCTTCGAGGATTTCGTCCACGCCTTTGGCTGGATGACGCAGGTGGCAATTTTTGCCGAAAAATGGAACCACCACCCCGAATGGTCCAATGTCTACCGCACGGTCGAGGTCACGCTGGCCACCCATGACGTGGGCGGGCTGTCGGCGCTGGACGCCAAGCTTGCCCGCAAGATGGACAGTCTCTGCTAGCGGTTGCCCTCACCGACGCCACCCGCCAATGCGGCGGTCACGCCCATCTGCTGAAATTCGGCGGGGGTCACGGTGCCATCGCTGACGTCGATGCTGCCGGGAATACGCGTTGTCCGGTTGCCGATCTGGCGCACGCTGCGCGCAGCCGGGTTGATGTCCAGACAGCGATTGTTGTAACAGGTCAGCCCGGATGTGCTGATCTGAATGCGCGTCTGCCCGTCCGGCCCGGTCACCACCGGGGCTTGCGGAACGTCGCAGGCCGCCAACAGGCCCAGAACACAGAGAATTCCCCAGTTTCGCATAGCACGCCCCCCGTGTGGATGGCCCCGCCAAACGCGAGGCCGTCCGGTTTAATCCAGCTGGCCGTTCTGGTTCTTGTCAGCCGACAGGAAATCGTCGTTCATCTGGGTGTCGTATTCGGCCCTTGAGATAAAGTCGTCATTGTCGCGGTCAGCGTCCTGAAACTGCTTGATGTCCAGAAAGGGTTTGGCCTCCTGCAATCCGACCGAACCGTTCTTGTCTTCGTCCATCTCCTGGAAGGCATAGTCGGAAAAGGCGTCGAACTCGTCCCGGGACAGGAATCCGTCATTGTTCGCGTCGATGGCTTTCAACTCGTTTTCATGCAGCTCGGCAACGTTTTCGGCCGAAGCGGTACCGGCCAGCAAAACGGCCGCAGCGATAATAAGTCCACGTGTCATTCCGGCTCTCCTTAGCATGCGTATCTGTTGCCTTCGACGGCGCCGGCGGCAGCACCTGCCGCTGTCAGGATGGACTTGCCTGACCCGCCACCGAACTGGTTGCCCAAGGCGCCGCCGATCAGCGCACCGCCCAAAGAACCGCTGAGGCAGGCAATCTCGTGCTGGCGTGCCGCCTGTTGCTGCGGGGTCGGTGCCGGTCCGCAGGCGGCCAGCGCCCCCGCAGACCCGAGCAAGAGTGTAATGATCTTCAGTTTCATCAAACAAACTCCCTGATTGTATTCTTCAAATATCGACAGATCAGGGCGTTGCATCAAGTTAAATGGCGATCTTGGCCCAGAGGTCACCCGGGGCCACGCGATATCAGATCACGTCCAGCAGGCCCTCGCCCGCCGAAATTTCGCAGGCACCTGGGTTTTCTTCCAGGTTCAACGCGACCACCTTGCCGTCTTCGACCAGCATGGCATAGCGCTTGGATCGCGCGATCAGACCGGCGGGCGGGGCGTCGAAATTCATGCCGATGGCCTTGGTGAACTCGGATGCCGGGTCGCCCAGCATGGTCAGTCCGGCCTCGGCGGCGCCGGTGGCTTCGCCCCAGGCTTTCATCACGAAGGGGTCGTTGACCGAAACGCAGATGATCTCGTCCACGCCCTTGGCGGTGAACTGGTCCTTGGTGCGCATGAAGCTGGGCACATGGGCCGAATGGCAGGTTGGCGTATACGCGCCGGGCACCGCAAAGATCACGACTTTGCGGCCTTTGGTCTTGTTTGAAATCCGCACCTCTTCGGGGCCATCCGCGCCCAGTTGGGTCAGCGTGGCGTCGGGCAGCATGTCACCTGTTGAAATCATTTTAAGCTCCTGTCGTTTGGATTTGCAGAGTCGGGCTCAGCCGCAATATAGGTGGTCGCGTGGATGAGACCACGGGAATTCGACACGGTGGGAGGAACATGAGCCATATTGTCGTGATCGGTGCGGGGCAGGCGGGGTCTTCGCTTGTCGCCAGACTGCGCAAGGACGGGTTTGACGGCAAGATCACCCTGATCGGGGCCGAGCCGCATCTGCCTTATCAGCGCCCGCCGCTGTCCAAGGCCTATCTGCTGGGCGAGATGGAACTGGAACGCCTGTTTCTGCGGCCCGAGAGTTTCTATGCCGAGAACAACATCACCCTGCGGCTGGGCCAGCGCGTCAGCGCGATTGACCCGCAGGCCAAGACTGTGACCGTTGGGGATGAGGTGATCTCCTATGACGAATTGGCACTGACCACCGGGTCGGACCCGCGTTATCTGCCTGCCGCGATTGGTGGTGATCTGGACGGCGTGCATGTGGTGCGCGATCTGGCGCATATCGATGAGATGGAGCCCCGCGTGGCAGACGGCGCGCGCGCCTTGATCGTCGGTGGTGGCTATATCGGGCTCGAGGCCGCAGCGGTCTGTGCCAAGCGCGGGGTCAAGGTGACCCTGGTCGAGATGGCCGCCCGTATTCTGAAACGGGTGGCCGCGCCCGAGACCAGCGACTATTTCCGGGCTTTGCACAGCGAGTACGGCGCCGATATCCGCGAAGGTGTCGGGTTGGAGCGTTTGGTGGGTGAAAACGGCAAGGTGGTCGGCGCGGTTCTGACCGACGGCACCGAATTGCAGGTCGATTTTGTCGTTGTCGGTGTGGGAATTGTCCCCTCGACCCAACTGGCCGAGATGGCGGGGCTTGAGCTGGATAACGGCATCAAGACCGATGCCCATGGCCGCACGTCTGACCCGTCGATCTGGGCCGCGGGCGATTGTGCGTCCTTCCCACATGGCGGTACCCGCATCCGTCTGGAAAGCGTTCCGAACGCAATCGATCAGGCCGAGATCGTGGCCCAGAACATGCTGGGCGCGGCCAAGGACTACGTGGCGACACCGTGGTTCTGGTCGGATCAGTATGACGTCAAATTGCAGATCGCCGGCCTGAACACCGGGTATGACCGCGTGGTGACACGGAAGGGCGAAGGTCAAACCGTGTCGTTCTGGTACTACAAGGGTGATCAGTTGATCGCGGTCGACGCAATGAACGATCCGCGCGCCTATATGGTCGGCAAACGCCTGATTGAATCGGGTAAGACCGCCGATCCGGCCATCGTGGCCGACGCGGGCGCGGACCTGAAGCCGCTGCTCAAAGCGTGAGGATCATCGCCGGAGAGTTCCGGGGCCGCGCCTTGGCCTCGGTCGGCAAGGGGGATACGGGCGCACATCTGCGCCCCACCACCGACCGCGTACGCGAAAGCCTGTTCAACGTGCTCGGCCATCAGATTGATTTCGACGGCCTGCGCGTTTTGGACCTGTTTGCAGGGACGGGCGCATTGGGGCTTGAGGCGCTGTCGCGTGGGGCTGCGCATGTGACCTTTGTCGATGACGGGCGCGTGGCGCAGGGTCTGATCCGCAAGAATATCGATCTGACCCGCAGTGCCGACCGCACCGATCTGATCCGCCGGGATGCCGCGCGGTTGGGAGAAAACCCCGGCGCGCCTTATGATCTGGTCTTTCTGGACCCGCCTTATGGCAAGTCCATGGGGCAGAAGGCCATCGCCGCCCTGTCGCACGGCTGGATCGCCCCGGACGCCCTGATCGTGTGGGAAGAAAACGCCCCGATGCAACCGCCTGCGGGGTTCACACTGCAGGACAGCCGTAAATACGGCGACACGCATATCACCCTGATGTGGAGCGATCCCTCGAATGCATGATCTGGTCATTTTCGATTGCGACGGCGTTCTGGTCGATAGTGAGCCGCTGTCCAATCAGGTGATGGTCGCAAACCTGGCCCGGCACGGGTTGTCGTTGACGGCCGATGAGTGCCACAGGATTTTTACCGGCAAGACCATGCCCGAAGTTCAGGATATCGCCCGCGGTCTTGGGGCAGACCTGCCCGAGAACTGGATCGCGGAATTCGATGCCGAAACAGACACCCATCTTCGGCAGGGCGTGCCTTTGGTTCCCGGCATATCGGAATTGCTGACGCTGCTGGATGAACGCCGCGTGCCGTTCTGCGTTGCCTCCAATGGCGGGCCTGACAAAATGCGGGTCACGCTGGGTCAGAACGGCCTATGGGATCGGTTCAAGGACGTGATGTTCTCGGCCTACACATTGGGTGTCGGCAAACCCGACCCGACCATGTTCCTGACGGCGGCGAAACAGTTTGGCGCCTCGCGACCCGTGGTCATCGAGGACAGCGCCAGCGGTGTCACCGCCGCAATCCGTGCCAATATGCGCTGTCTGGCTTATGCGCCGCATGGGGGTGGGGAAGATCTGGCCCAGCTCGGCGCAGAAGTCATAACCGATATGGCCGAGGTTCCAGCGCTTTTGGGGATTTGACCGGGACATGCTAGTATCAGCGCATGGACCGTGCCCTGAAACTCCCGATCTGGACTGTTCCGCAGGGAACCGACGCAACCACCGGACCCGAGCGGAAACCCGCGCGCGCGCCGGTGTTCATCCACGACGCGGTCACGCCATGGGGACAGGAAACCCTGTTGCTGAAACTGATGCGCGATCAGGCCGCCGATCAGGAGGAATAGGTCGGGTGAAACTTGCTGCCCGGTGACAGGGTAAAGATGTCGACCCCATCCGCCGTCACACCCACCGAATGTTCAAACTGCGCCGACAGCGACTTGTCGCGGGTCACGGCGGTCCAGTCATCGGACAGGGTCTTGGTCTCGGGGCGGCCAAGGTTCACCATCGGTTCAATGGTGAAGAACATGCCCTCTTCCAGAATCGCGCCGGTGCCCGGACGGCCATAGTGCAGTACATTTGGCGGCGCGTGGAACACCCGGCCCAGACCGTGACCGCAGAAATCGCGCACAACGCTCATCCGGTGTGCTTCGACATAAGCCTGAATAGCGTGGCCGATATCACCGAAGGTGTTGCCCGGCTTGACCATCTCGATCCCCTTGAACAGGGCGTCATGGGTCACCTGGATCAGACGCTCGGCCTTGCGCGGCAGTTTGCCCGCCACATACATGCGCGAGGTGTCGCCGAACCAGCCGTCAACGATGACGGTGACGTCGATATTCAGGATATCGCCATCTTTCAACCGCTTGTCGCCGGGGATACCGTGGCAGACCACGTGATTGACGCTGATGCAGCTGGCGTGCTGATAACCCTTGTAACCGATGGTAGCCGAGGTTGCGCCTGCGTCCTCGACCATCTGGGTGATAAGCCCGTCAATCGCACCGGTTGTCTGGCCGGGAAAGACATGTTCGGCTACGTCATCCAGAATCCGCGCGGCCAAGGCCCCTGCCGCATGCATGCCGGCAAAGTCACCCTGTTCATAGATGCGGATACCGTCCTTGGTCAGACGGCCACGATGTTCCTTCATGGATGCGAGGCTCCAAATGTTTCGCGCAGCATTCCTTTTACGCTGCTTGTGCAGAAAGTACCAGAGGGTGTCAGTCCGCAATGTCACCGCCACCCCTCATGCGGTCTGATCGCATGTAGACCCTCAGGTAATTTTGAACTAGCACAAGGCAAGTCCGGGCGGGCACATGAAACAGAGAGGGGCAGGCAGATGCAAAGAAAAGCTGACCAGTTGAGGGCCGAGATTGCCGGCATCAGCGAACTTCTCAAGGCCGGACGGCCGGACCGTGCGTTCAAAAGGGCCTCCAAGGCCGCCAAGAAATGGCCAAAAATCGCGGCGCTGCCAAGACTTGCGGGCATCAGCGCGGTGCAGCAGAAGAAACCCAAACTGGCCCAGACCCATTTTCAACAGGCCTGGCGGCTGGATCCCGGAAATGCCGAACTGATCCAGAACTATGCGCTTAGTCTGGTTCAGGGAGGTGATCCCGCCGATGCGCTGACGTTTCTGAAAAAGATCGCCACGCGTGGCCCGCTGAGCCCCGCCCAGCAGTTCATCCGCGCGCTGGCCCTGTTGCAGGAGCAGCAGCCGGAACAGGCGCTGGCGGATGTCGAACAGGTATTGAGTCGCGAACCTGCCAATCCGAATGCGCAGATTCTGAAGGCGGACATTCTGGATTCGATGCACCAATGGCAGGACGCGGTTGATGTGCTGACTGCGCTGGTCAAGAAGCAACCGAAATACCTTCCCGGCCTGGTGCGGCTGGCCAGATCGCAGCTGGGGCTGGGTCAATTGGACGAGGTCCTGAATAATGTCCGCGCCGCGCTTGCGCTGGCGCCCGAGCATCCGGATGCGCTGGAATTAATGGCCGGACTGCCGAACCTCACCTTTGACGACATCGCCACATTGCAGACCCGGATATCCAAAACGCTGGAACACGGCCCCGCGGCCAACCCGGAGGATGAAGTGAAACTGCGGTTTGCCGCGGCAAATCTGGCGCGCCGGCAAAAGAACACCGCGCAGGAAATGCAGCATCTGGCCGAGGCCCACAAGCTGCAGCGCAACGGGTTCGAAGCCTGGGAAGACCGCAGTGCCAAAGACTGCGCCAAACGGCTGGCCGCCCCATTGCCCGCTACCGGGTCCGAGCCATCCGCAGGCAGCCCCCGGCCGATTTTCGTGGTCGGCCTGCCCCGGTCCGGCACCACGCTGATTGAGCGTATTCTGGCCCGCCATTCCACCGTTCAAGGTCTGGGAGAGCTGGCCTCGGTCCATCAATGGGCCCGGCAGGCCGAAGTGCAACCACCGGAATGGCGCGCCGTCAACGGACTGGCCGCGCACTACATGGCAAAGCTGCCTGCGCTGCCCGAAGGTGCCACGGCCTTTGTAGACAAAGCCCCCGGAAACTATGCCTTTCTGGGCGAGATTGCGCAGTCCTTCCCCAGCGCCGTGATCCTCAACGTGCTGCGCGACCCGCGTGACATCGCCCTGTCGATGTGGCGTGCAAATTTCGGGGCGGGCGGGTTGTATTACGCCCATGACCTGAACTGGATGGCGGCCGAGGCCAACCGGTATCAGCGCTATATGCGCCACTGGCATCAGGTCCTGCCGGGCCGCATTCACGACATCCGGTATGAGACGTTGGTGGGCGATCTACAGAACACCGCGCAAGACCTTGCGCGGATTTGCGACCTGCCGTTCGAGGACGCCATGCTGACGCCGGACAAGTCCGCGAATGCGATCCGAACGGCCAGTAATCTGCAGGCCCGGCAACCGGTGAATACAGCCTCGGTCGGAGGCTGGCAGGCGGTGGCGGATCTGTTCGAGCCGTTTGTGCAAGGTTTGGACACGGATCTGTGGCCCGAGGTTTTTGAACGGCAATCCTAAGCTTAGTTTGCTACAAGAACTTTACACGGTCGGAATCCAAGCCAGCGGGCGCTGAGCCCCTAGTCCTTGATCGCAATTTTCAAACGATCCGAGAAAAACACGCGGCTTCTGATGCTGCGATCCATCCGGAAGTCTAGATCACAGGCGGACGACGGGTCGACCGCAAGCTTGTTTTTGCCTTCAGGGATTGACCTCCACGCTAATCCCTTGGTTTCAACCGGTCTAAGCCCAATAGATTGATCCGGGACAAGTGTTTTTCGGTTCTCCAATATATGCATGAAAAACCATCGCCGCCCAGGATAGGGCGTTTCTTGGTCATATTCGCGCAACTCTACCTCATGAAACCGGGTTCGGCCGAGCTCAAACCCCATCAATAGATCACGCATCGACTCCGACACAAAAATCAAACTCAAATGGCCCGTAAATACACCCGGCAGGTTTTCCTTCTTTTTGTTGGGGAGATCGCGAAATTCGAAATACACGTAGTCTGGATACCCGGACACGTCTATGTCCTGCGCATCTTCGTATCTGTCCTGAAACGCCACATACCCTGACGGTCGTGGAGCATCCAGATGGACCTCGACGGGCTGGACAATGCGGGTGCCGTACAGAAGGAGGGATTCCCAAACTTTCTTATGTGTCACGGCGTCGTCAAGGTACAGAAATTGCGTAGAATTTCATCAATACGTTGTTTGCAAGCTATCCTATGGGGTTTCCGACCCAAACACCTTCTGGCGTAATTCGTGTCCCATAGACCAACCGCTCCACCCCCTGTGCCTGCGCCACCTCGAACGCTGCCGCATAGGCCGGGTCGATATCGGCGGCCAGCGCCAGACGGTCGCAATCGGTGCGCTGCACCAGATACAACAGGATCGCCCGGTGCCCCTGTGCCACCATCGCCGCCAGCTCTCCCAGATGTTTGGTGCCGCGGGCGGTGACGCTGTCTGGGAACTCGGCCAGACCGGGTTGGCGGGACAGGGTGACGCTTTTGACCTCGACATAGGCATCCGGCAGGCCGGGCTGGGTCAGCAGAAAGTCGATGCGACTGTTTTCGCCGTATTTCACCTCGGGGCGGACCGTTTCATAGGCCGCCAATTCGGGGATTTCACGCGCCTCAAGCGCCGCACGCAGCGCCCGATTCGGGACCGAGGTATCGACCCCGGTGAAATGGCCGTTTTCATGATCGACCAGCCGCCAACCGTATTTCAGCTTTTTCTTAGGGTCGTCATTGGGCTCCAGCCAGATTTTCTCACCCGGCTCGGCCAGCCCCATCATCGACCCCGGATTGGCGCAGTGGGCGGTGATCTCGCGCCCGTCCTCCAGCGTGCAATCGGCCAGAAAGCGTTTGTAGCGGCGGATCAGGCGGGCGGGGACAAGGGGGGTTTCAAATCGCATGGCTCAGGGCCTATACCTGCCCTAACGGTCGATCAAGAGGGGGCACGCCATGGCAAATCCAACCGCTGCAATGCTGGTGATCGGGGATGAGATCCTGTCGGGCCGGACTCGCGATGCGAATATGCATTATCTGGCCGGGGAACTGACCAAACACGGTATCGACCTGAAAGAGGTGCGGATCGTCAGCGACGATGCCCCGGCGATCGAGGCGGCGGTCAAGGCGCTGTCCGACGATCACGACCATGTATTCACCAGCGGCGGGATCGGGCCGACCCATGACGATATCACCGCCGACTGCATTGCGCGCGCCTTTGGGGCGCAGATCGATATTCGCGACGATGCCCGCGCGCTGCTGCAGGCGCATTACGATAATTCCGGGCTGGAGTTGAACGAGGCCCGCCTGCGCATGGCGCGCATTCCGGACGGGGCGGTGCTGATCGACAATCCGGTGTCGACCGCGCCGGGGTTTGCCATGGAAAACGTGCATGTGATGGCCGGGGTGCCATTGGTGTTTCAGGCGATGGTGGCCAGTGTGTTGCCCGGCCTGACCGGTGGCAGCCCGCTGCTGTCGCAAACCCTGCGGGTGGATCGGGGCGAAGGCGATATCGCTGCCACGCTTTCCGCGTTGGCCGGTGATTTCGCGGACCTCACAATCGGGTGCTATCCGTTCCAGATCAACGGCGTATTCGGCGCCAATGTCGTGGTGCGCGGTACCGACGGCGCGCGCATCGATGCCGCCACCACCCGGCTTGCGAAAGAGCTTGATCTGTGAGCGTCAACTGGGCCGACATCGTTGACGGAACCTGGCCTGCTGCGCGGTATGAACGGCTGGGGCCGTTTCAACTGCGGCAAGGGCAGGGCGGCGGATCACGTGTGTCGGCGGCCAATGCTCTGAGGCCGGCAGGTGACGCGGATATCGACGCCGCCGAGGCCGCGATGCAGGCGATGGGGCAAAAGCGCATCTTCTGCCTGCGCCCGGGGGACGAAGCGCTGGATGCGCAACTGACCGCGCGCGGCTATCAGGTTCTGGACCCGGTCAACATCTATGCCTGCCCTGTCGGTCACCTGACGGATATTCCGATCCCTCGTGTCACGGTGTTCCTCACGCCCGAGCCGCTGGCGATCATGCGTGAGATCTGGGCGAAGGGCGGCATTGGCCCCCGGCGGGTTGCGGTGATGGACCGCGCGCAGGGGCCCAAGACCGGCCTGCTGCTGCGCCATAACGATCAACCCGCCGGGACCGGTTTTGTTGCGATTCACGATGGGGTCGCGATGGTGCACGCGCTGGAAATCCTGCCCGATCATCGCCGTCAGGGCCTGGGTGGTTGGGCCATGCGCGCCGCCGCCTTCTGGGCGCGGGATAACGGGGCGGAAACGCTCAGCGTGATCTGCACCAAGGCAAATGCCGGGGCCAACGGGCTTTATCATGCGCTCGGGATGGAGATTGCCGACGAATACCACTACCGTCAGCTTGTTGAAGGAGAAAGCCCGACGTGACCGACCAATCTGCCCCCACCGCGCTGGACCTGCCGATGGTGAACCCGCTGCCGCCCGAGACGCAGAAATACTTTGATATCTGCGTGGAAAAGCTGGGCTTTGTGCCGAATGTGCTGCGGGCCTATGCGTTTGATATCGACAAGCTGAACGCCTTCACCGCGATGTATAACGACCTGATGCTGGGCGACAGCGGCCTCAGCAAGCTTGAGCGTGAGATGATCGCGGTGGTCGTGTCGGCAATCAACAAATGTTTCTATTGCCTCGTGGCCCATGGTGCGGCGGTGCGGCAATTGTCGGGTGATCCGCAGTTGGGCGAAATGCTGGTGATGAACTACCGCGTCGCGCCTTTGGACACGCGCCAGCGGGCGATGCTGGACTTTGCTGCCAAGATGACAACCGCCAGCACCGAGATCGAAGAACCCGACCGTCAGCGCCTGCGGGATGCGGGCTTTACCGATCGTGACATCTGGGACATCGCCAATGTGACCGGCTTTTTCAACATGTCGAACCGGGTTGCCAGTGCTACGACGATGGTTCCGAACGACCAATACCACGCGCAGGCCCGATGATCCGTTTTGCCTCACTGATCCTGTTGCTATTGGCCGGGCCGGGTGTTGCGCAGGAGTTGACGTTGCCTTCGGGCGCCCGCCAGATCAGCGACCGGATCAGCCCGCTGGACAGTTATGACCTGCCCACTGGCCCGTATTCCGATGGCACCCTGCCCGTGCGGCAGGTCGAGGGGCGGGTTGAACGGATCACCTGGCGCCTGCAATCGGGCTCCAGCACGACGCTGCAGCTGCTGGCCCCGCTGCGCGAACAGATCGTCGACCAAGACTATGACGTGCTGTTCGAATGCGAGGCCCGCGCCTGTGGTGGCTTCGATTTCCGCTTTGGGACCGAGGTTGTCCCGACCCCCGACATGTATGTGGCGATTCAGGATTACCGTTTTCTGTCCGCCACCCGCGGCGACGATGTCCTGAGCCTGCTGGTCAGCCGCAATCCGCCCAGCGGGTACATTCAGTTGATCCGGGTCTCTCCGGTTGACGCAGAAGCGCCGCCGCCGCTGGTGATCGAGGAAACGGCTGATACCTCCGAAGGGTTGTTGGCTGCATTGGAACAGAACGGGCATGTGATTCTGGATGATCTGCATTTCCGCACCGGAGAGATCACGCTGGGCGACGGCCCTTTTGCCTCGTTGGACCTGATCGCGTCTTATCTGTCCGACAATCCCGATATGCGGCTGGCACTGGTTGGGCACACGGACGACACCGGCGCGCTGGATGCCAACATCTCGGTCAGCACCGGCCGGGCGCAGGCGGTCCGGACCCGTCTGATCGAGGCCCACGGGGTTGCCGCCGACCGGGTCGAGGCGCGCGGCATTGGCTACCTTGCTCCGCTGACCTCGAATGCCACGCCCGAGGGCCGCGACCTGAACCGCCGGGTCGAGGCGGTTTTGCTGGTCAATTGACCTTGGTGACATAGGTCAGACAGGCGAGCCGATCGAAAACGAAAGGACCCCTCATGACTGACCAGACACCAACGCCGCAGGCCGTGATCATTGGCGCGGGGGCCGGTCTGTCGGCCTCGTTCGCGCGGGCATTGGCACAGGGCGGGTATGCCGTGCACCTGGCCGCCCGCGACGTTTCGGATCTGGAACCCTTGGCCGCCGAGACAGGGGCGCGGCTGCATCAGTTGGATGGCACGGATGCGCAGGGCGTGGCGACGCTGGTCGCCAGCGTACCAGGCGAGCTGCGGGTTGCGTGCTATAACCCCTCGGCCCGGCAACGCGGCCCGATCACAGAGCTTGACCCCGAAACCGTCCGCAAGGCGGTTGAGGTGACGGCGCATGGGGCGTTCCTGCTGGGTCAGGCCGCCGCCCGCCGCATGTTGGATCAGCCCATGCGCGACAACCGGCGGGGCACGATCCTGTTCACCGGTGCCTCGGCAGGGGTCAAAGGCTTCCCGCTGTCGGCGCCTTTTGCCATGGGCAAGTTTGCGCAACGGGGATTGGCACAATCCATGGCGCGCGAGCTGCACCCCCGCGGCATCCATGTGGCCTGGGTCAATATCGACGGCGGTATCCGCAACCCGAAGCGGATTGCAGCGGCCGATACGCCCGACTCGATGCTGGATCCGGACGCCATTGCCCGCGAATACATGCATCTGATCCATCAGGACCGCTCGGCCTGGAGCGATGAACTGACCCTGCGGCCCTGGGTCGAACGGTTCTGAGCAGACAAAAAAAGACCCGCACAGATGCGCGGGCCGTCGAGGTTCACCGGGGAGATATTACCAGTCCATCGAGCCTTTTTCATTGAAGGCCTCGACAAGAAAATCAATGAATGCCCGCACCTTGGGTTGGGTAAAGCGGCCAGGCGGGTAGACGGCGTAAATGCCCTGCACCTCATCCGGCAGCGACGGCATAGCATCCAGTACCTGCCCGGATTTCAGCGCGTCCGCATACAGATAACTGGGCAGATACGCGATCCCCAGCCCCGAGATGGCCGCATTCAACAGCGACTGACCGTCATTGACGCTCAGCCAACCAGCGGTGCGGACCTGCCGTTTTTCGCCCGAAGGCGCGGTCAGTTTCCAGACATTGCCCGAGGATTGGCTGGAATAGTGCAGCAGCTTGTGTTCGTTCAGGTCGTCGATCTTCTGCGGACGTCCGAATTTCTCGATATAGCTGGGCGCGGCGACCATGCGTTTCACGGTTTCGGTCAGCTTGCGCGCGCGCAGGGTGCTGTCTTCCAGTTCACCAATGCGCACGGCAACGTCGAACCCTTCCGAGATCAGTTCAACATAGCGGTTGTTCAGCACCATGTTCACGGTGATGTCCGGATAGGCGGCGAGGAAATCCGATAGAACCGGTGACAAGTGGTTTACGCCGAAATCCGTCGCCACGCTGATCCTCAGCAAACCCGAGGGGGCGGACTGCATCGAGGTTACAAGCGCATCCGCCTCGCCCGCGTCATTCAGCACACGGCGGGCGCGGTCGTAATAGGCAAGTCCGATCTCGGTGGGGGAAACGCGGCGTGTGGTACGGTTCAGCAGCCGTGCGCCCAATCGGGCCTCAAGGCTGGACACGTGCTTTGACACGGCCGATTTGGAGATGCCCATTTTCTTGGCCGCATCGGTGAATCCACCCTGGTCCACCACATTGGCAAAGGCTTCCATTTCGGTAAGTCGATCCATTCTCGTTCCCCGGGTGCATAGTCGTTGCCCGACTGTCGCCTTCAATCTGGGCGGAAACAGGGCAGACATGGGATAATATCAGGGATTTGAATCAGATCGTTTGCAGATAGGAAACGCGGAAACAATGGTTTCCGGCATCACCACAGAGCCTGACAGGCAGGGAATTTCTGCGCTTGTGTCCGGTTGTGCTAAGGTGAGAATGGCAAATTTGTGACCACGGAGGAGATCATGAAAGCCCTGCTTGCCCTAGCTGCCCTGTGCCTGTCCGCAACCCTTGCGCTGGCCGGAGGGGAAACTGTATCCAACCCTGACGCGAAGGTTTATTTCGTGAACCTTGCCGATGGGGACACCGTCCAGTCGCCGGTCACCGTGGTCTTTGGCCTCAGCGGCATGGGCGTTGCCCCTGCCGGGACCGAGACGGAAAATACAGGCCATCACCACCTGCTGATCGACCGCCCGCCCTTGGGTGAGGGCGAGGATGGCGCGGATGAGCTGGCCAATGGTCTGCCCTCGGACGACAACCACCTGCATTTCGGCGGCGGCCAGACCGAGGTGACATTGGACCTCGCCCCGGGTGAGCACACGCTGCAACTGGTGCTGGGCGATGCGGGCCACGTACCGCATTCCACGCCGATTGTGTCTGATGTGGTTACGGTTACGGTGGAATAGTCGCCGCAATCACCCGCAAAACCGGTTTACAATAATTTGAATGTCGGAAACTCTGTCGGCCAAAACAGGAGGCCGATATGTCGCTGGAGTTCTTTCTGACATCCTTGATTGTAGTGTTACTGCCCGGAACCGGAGTGATCTACACTCTGGCGATTGGTCTTGGACGCGGGTTTCGCGCCAGCCTTGCGGCGGCGGTGGGATGCACGTTGGGGATCGTCCCGGCAGCTTTGGCCAGTATCATCGGACTTGCCGCCCTGTTGCATACCAGTGCGCTGGCGTTTCAAGTCATCAAGTATCTGGGCGTCCTCTACCTGTTCTACATGGCTTGGGGGATTGTCAAAGACGGTGGCGCCATGGAGGTCAACGCCGAAAAATCCTCGGCAGGTCATCTCAAGATCGCGGTGACCGGGACGTTGATCAATGTGCTGAACCCCAAGCTGTCCTTGTTTTTCCTGGCCTTTCTGCCTCAGTTTCTGCCAGCGGGCTCTGCAAATGCCGGTTTGGAACTGGCCAAGCTGGCCGCCGCCTTTATGGCGATGACCTTTGTGGTCTTTGTCGGATACGGCGCCTGCGCTGCCCTTGCACGGGATTACGTCATTCGCAGACCATCCGTGATGGCCTGGATCAAACGGTGTTTCGCGACAGCGTTTGGGGCGCTGGGCGTCAAGCTGGCGCTTTCGGAGTGATCAGAGGGCGGCTGCCAGCCGCGTCCCCTGATTGATTGCCCGTTTCGCATCCAATTCCGCCGCCACATCCGCGCCGCCGATCACATGCGGGGTGATCCCCCGTTCGATCAGCGCATCCGCAAGGCTGCGCTCGGACAGCTGACCGGAACACAGCACGATCGTGTCTGCCGCAATCACGGTGGGGTCCGCGCGTTCCTCGCCAAAGCTGATATGCAGGCCGTCGTCGTCAATGCGTTCATAGTTCACGCCGCCGACAAAATTGACGTCCTTCATCTTCAGTGTCGCCCGGTGAATCCAGCCGGTCGTCTTGCCCAATCCCTTGCCGTGTGCCTGTTTCTTGCGCTGCAACAGAGTAACGTCGCGCGCGGGGGCTTCGGGTTGCGGGCCTTCAGGTGCCAGGCCCGAGCGATGCTGCTCCGGGTCGGTCACGCCCCATTCCTTCATCCAGGCGGGCAAGTCGGTGGTGATGCTGTGGCCGTTCTCAAGCAGGAATTCAGACACATCGAAGCCGATACCGCCCGCGCCGATCACGGCGACGGATTTCCCGACCTTGGCCTTGTCGCGCAGCACGTCGATATAGGTGATGACGTTGTCACGGTCCTGCCCCGGAATCTGCGGATCGCGGGGGGTGACACCGGTGGCGATGATCACCTCGTCAACACCGGTCAGGTCGTCGGCGCTGACCTCTCGGTTCAGCTCCACCTTGACGCCCAGATCAGCCATCATGGTGCGGTACCAATCAACCAGCCCCCAGAACTCTTCCTTACCCGGTACCTGTTTGGCCATGTTCAACTGGCCACCGATTTCAGCGGCGCGGTCGAACAGGGTCACGTCATGGCCGCGCTGGGCGGCTGTCATCGCGGTGGACAGGCCCGCCGGACCGGCACCAACGATGGCAACGGTCTTGGGCGTCTCGGCCTTGCCAATTTTCAGCTCTGTCTCGTGGCAGGCGCGCGGGTTGACCAGGCACGAGGTCAGCTTGCCGCTGAACGTGTGATCCAGGCAGGCCTGATTGCAGGCGATACAGGGCGCGATCTGCGCGGACTGACCGGCCATCGCCTTGTTCACGAACTCCGCATCCGCCAGCATGGGGCGGGCCAGCGAAACCATGTCGGCGCAGCCGGTGGACAGAACCTCTTCGGCGACCTCGGGCGTGTTGATCCGGTTCGAGGTGATCACCGGGATACCGACCTTGCCCATCAGTTTCTTGGTGACCCACGCAAAGGCCGCGCGCGGCACGCTGGTGGCGATGGTGGGAATCCGCGCTTCATGCCAGCCGATACCGGTGTTGATGATCGTGGCCCCGGCCTGTTCGATCCGCTGGGCCAGTTCTACAACCTCTTCATGGGTCGAGCCATTGGGGATCAGGTCGATCATCGACAGCCGATAGATGATGATGAAATCGGTGCCGACGGCCTCACGCGTGCGGCGCACCACCTCAATGGGCAGGCGCATCCGGTTTTCATAGGACCCACCCCAGCGATCCTCACGCTTGTTGGTGTGTGTCACGAGGAACTGGTTCAGGAAATACCCCTCGGACCCCATGATCTCGACCCCGTCATAACCCGCTTTCCGGGCCAGGACGGCGGCGTTTACGATATCACTGATCTGCTTCTCGATGCCCTCTTCATCCAGCTCATTGGGCGGGAAGGGTGAGATCGGGGATTTTACCGGACTGGGGGCCACGCATTTGGGACCATAGGCATAGCGCCCCGCGTGCAGGATCTGCATGGCGATCTTGCCACCCGCTTCATGCACCCGCTGGGTGATGATGGAGTGGTTCGCGACCTCTTTGTCGTTGGTCATCATCGACGCGCCGGGCAGAACCGAACCTTCGAGGTTCGGGCCAATCCCGCCCGTCACCATCAGCGCCACACCTCCGCGCGCCCGGTCGGCGTAGAATTCTGCCACGCGGTTCCAGTCGCCGGTTTCTTCAAGCCCGGTATGCATCGAGCCCATCAGCACGCGGTTCTTCAACGTGGTAAAGCCCAGATCCAGCGGGGCCAGCATGTTTGGGTACGCAGTCATGGCGAACTCTCCCTCCCGATTCTTCGATGCTAGATTGACGTTCGCGTCACCTTTGTCACGCAGAACCTAACGTCACACCCTTTGCTGTTCCTGAACCGCTTGATACAGAGTTGCCAGAGCAACGTACGAGGCCGCGCATGACCCCCGAAGAAATCGCCAAACTGCCCTATCGCCCCTGCGTCGGGCTGATGCTGATGAACACTGAGGGCAAGATTTTCGTCGGCCAGCGCAATGACCGCCACAAGGACGCCTGGCAAATGCCCCAGGGCGGCGTCGACAAGGGCGAAGCCCCCCGCGATGCGGCCCTGCGTGAGCTATGGGAAGAAACCGGTGTGACGTCTGAATTGGTCGAGGTTGTGGCCGAAACCGACGGTTGGCTACCCTATGATCTGCCCCATGATATCGTGCCTAACATCTGGAAAGGTCGCTATCGCGGGCAGGAGCAGAAATGGTTCCTGCTGCGCTTCACCGGCCGTGACGATCAGATCAATATCGAAACCGACCACCCGGAATTCACCTGCTGGAAATGGCAGGAACCCGGCAAGCTGATCGAGGAAATCGTGCCGTTCAAACGTGAGGTGTACATGCAGGTGCTGGCTGTTTTTGACGACTATCTGGGATAGGAACGACACCACACCCCGCTGATCACCCCGCGACAACTTGCCGTGAGGGAGCGTGGTTTGGGTTCCGGCACCTCTCTAGCCTGGTGGGCATGAAAGACGTTGCCCCCATACAACCCGCCATCGTTCCCGCCGGACGCATGTTCAAAGGCACAGACCAGCGCACGCCCCTGCGAAAGGGGTTGAAAAGCTGCGGTGAATACGGCCCTGGCCAGACGGCGGGGCGGTTCTATCCGGTCGCTTGCGGCGCGCTGGAGGTCACACAGCACTGCAATCTGGACTGTACGCTGTGCTACCTCTCGAACCGGGCCGAGATGACCTATGATCCGCCGCTCTCGGTGCTGTTTGCGCGGTTGGCGACGATCCGCAGCCATTACGGCACCGGGGTTTCAGTGCAATTGACCGGGGGGATCCGACCCTGCGCAAGGTCGCGGACCTTGAGGCGCTGTGCCGCGAGATCAGGCGTTTGGGGATGCGCTCCTGCCTGATGACCAACGGCATCCGCGCCAGCCGGGCGTTGCTGACACGGCTGGCGGCGGCGGGGCTGGACGATGTGGCCTTTCACGTGGACATGACACAGGACCGCAATGGGTTTCTTGAACTGAACACCGTGCGTCGCGCCTATATCCGCCGGGCACGGGGGCTGGGGTTGCGAATTCTGTTCAACACCACCGTTTATTGGCGGTAATTTCGATGACCTCCCGGCGCTGAAAAGGGGAGGATGACCGGCAGGACGCCCATAGCCGTATTTGTCCCAAGCTGCGGCGCGCGATCCGGCGTCACCCATTGCTGGCGCTGCATGCCGTGGCACATCTGGCTGTGAGCATAGCGCGCCTGGGGCCGGGTCTGCTGCTCGGTCCTGTGCGGCGGCAAACGGTGACTTCATGGCAGCGGATGCGTTGCAGGTCGACCGCTGCGCCTCTTGCGTATTCATGGTGGCCACGGCGAACGGCCCCTTGTCGATGTGTGTACACAACGCCCAGCGAGATCAGCATCTGGCCAGCCCGGACCGGATCGACGAATCCACCGGGCCAAGATGGTGGAACGCAGCAGTGCCCGGAATGTCTGCGTATTCCGACTTGCCCGATCTGAGCGACCCCGCATTGGCGCCGCTCAATCGGTTAAAGGGGCAGATGCGGGCCGTGCGTCAGGCACGGAAGGACGCCTCATGAAAAAGCTGCTGATCCTGCTGCTGCCGCTGATGGCCGCCTGCGCCAGCGTCCAACGTCTGGCTTTACCTGCGCCTCAGGTGTTGCCGGGGCAAACGCTGAACCGCTTTGCCTCTGCGCCGGGCCAGCAAGTCGATCACCGGGATTGGACGGCGTTCCTGTCCCGATATGTCGCGCCCGATGCCCAGGGTGTGAACCGGGTGGCCTATGGGCAGGTGACGCAGCCGGACACGGCGCGGCTGGACGGGTATCTGGTTGACCTGCAAGCCGTTGACCCAACACGGCTGACCCGCGATCAGCAACTGGCCTATTGGATCAACCTTATAACGCCATGACGGTGGATGTGATCCTCGAGAATTACCCCGTTGCCTCGATCCGCGACATCAAGGACGGGCCGATTTCGATCGGGCTCTGGAGCCGCCCGCTGGTACAGGTCTCGGGGCAAATGCTGACCCTGAACGATATCGAGCTTCGCATCATCCGGCCCACGTTCAACGAACCGCGCATCCACTACGCGTTGAACTGCGCTGCTGTGCGCTGCCCCAATCTGATGAACCGCGCCTGGCAGGTCAAAACGCTGGAACGTGACTTTGCCGCCGCCGAACGCGCCTATGTCAACGATCCGCGTGGGGTTCGGTTTGACGCGCGCGGGCGGTTGATCCTGTCAAAGATCTATACCTGGTTTCGTGAAGATTTCGGCGCCAACGAGCAGGCAGTTCTGAATTAACTCCAGACAGTGGCCGATCCCGATGTGCGCGCGGTTGCAGAACACCGCGCGCGTCAATGCTTATAAATACAACTGGGCCTTGAACGACGCTGCTGCGGCGTTCTGAAAGGTCAGAGCAACCCTTCGGCGCGCAGCAACTCCTGCATGTTTGCTTCGGGCCGCGGGCCGATATGGCTGATAACTTCGCGGGCGCAGACATTGCCGATCCTGGCACAGGTTTCATAGTCGCGGCCCGTGGCCATGCCAAACAGGAACCCGGCAGCAAACTGATCGCCCGCGCCGGTCGCATCCACCGGAACCACCTTTTCCACTGGCACGTCGATGCGCTGACCACCATGCAGAACGGTCACCCCGTCGCCCGAGCGGGTGCAGACGACAAGCGGGCAAATCTCGGCGGTCTTTGCCAGCGCCTCTTCCAGATCGTCGGTCTCGAACAGTGACTTGATTTCGGCCTCGTTGCCGATGACAAAGTCCAGCTCGTTCTCGATCAGCAGCAGGAAATCGACCCGGTGGCGTTCCACGCAGAACGGGTCGGAGATGGCGATACCTGCTTTGCCGCCGCCCTTGTGGCAGTTTCGCGCGGCCTCAAGAAAGGCCGCCTTGCCCTTTTCCTTGTCAAACAGATAGCCCTCAAGGAACATGATTTGACTGTTGCCTGCCACGTCCTCGGAAACATCTTCGGACGACAGTTCCGACGAAATCCCCAGATAGGTGTTCATCGACCGTTCCCCATCCGGCGAAACGAAGATCATAGACCGCGAGGTCGGCAACTCTCCGCCCGGCACCGGCGGATTGACGAAATCCACACCATCCTCGTTCATCGCATCCGCGTAGAACCGGCCCAGAGCGTCATCATGCACCCGGCCGATAAAGGCCGCGTCCAGACCCAGCGCACCGGCCCCGGCGATGGTGTTGGCCACGGACCCGCCCGGCGTCTGCACCCGGCCTTCCATTGAGGCATACAGAACTTCGCCGCGCTCCTGCTCAATCAGCTGCATGATGCCTTTTTCGATGCCCATCAGCTCCAGAAAACTGTCATCGGCCTGGGAAATCACGTCCACAACGGCATTGCCGATGCCAGTCAATTGGTAGGTCTTCATAGGTTCTTGTCCTCAAATTCGCAGAGATCGCGGATGATGCAGGTGCCGCACATGGGTTTGCGGGCTTTGCAGTGATAGCGGCCATGCAGGATCAGCCAGTGATGCGCATGGAGCTGGAAATCGGTTGGGATGTTATCCTCGATGGCGCGTTCGACCGCGTCCACATGCTTGCCGGGGCAAATGCCGGTACGGTTACCGACGCGGAAGATATGGGTGTCCACGGCCTGCGCCGGATAGCGCCACCACATGTTCAGCACCACGTTGGCCGTCTTGCGGCCCACCCCGGGCAGCGATTGCAGCGCGGCGCGGGAATTGGGGACCTCACCGCCGTAGTCCTCGACCAGAATGCGGCTGAGTTTGATGACGTTCTTGGCTTTCTGCCGGAACAGGCCGATGGTCTTGATATGCTCGATCAAGCCCTCTTCGCCCAGATCCAGCATCTTTTGCGGCGTGTCGGCGATCTTGAACAGCTCTTTGGTGGCTTTGTTGACGCCCGCATCGGTGGCCTGCGCAGACAGCGCCACCGCCACAACCAGGGTGTAGACGTTCACATGCTCCAACTCACCCTTGGGTTCGGGGTCGGCGTCCTGAAAACGCGTAAAGATCTCGCGGATCGTGTGGTAATCGAGTTGCTTTGCCATCCGAGCCTTAATGCCGCCCGTGGACCCATGACACAAGCCCAAAGCCAATGCGCATGTTCCGGGTCGCTTGGGCGTGACCTGCGCGCTATGGTTTACCAAAGACAATGAGGTGAAAGACATGAACGTCCAGACCCCCGAAAGCGGCTATCACTACAACGTCATGCGGCGCGCGATCGAGCTGATTGATCAGGGTGGAGAACCCCTCAGCCTGGATGAGCTGGCCCGCCAAATGGACATGAGCCCGGCGCATTTCCAGCGCCTGTTCTCACGTTGGACTGGCGTGTCACCGAAACGCTATCAGCAATATCTGACGCTGGGCCATGCCAAGGCACTGCTGCGCGAACGGTTCACGACATTGGAAACTGCCCATAATGTTGGGCTGTCCGGTTCTGGCCGTCTGCATGATCTGTTCCTGAAATGGGAATCGATGAGCCCCGGCGAATACGCCCGCAAGGGCGCGGGTCTGACGATCTATTGGGGCTGGTTCGAAAGCCCCTTTGGCCCGGCGCTGGTGATGGGCACTGACAAGGGCATCTGCGGCATGGCCTTCGGCGCCGAAACCGGCGAGGAAGAGGCGATGGAGGACATGCTCTCGCGCTGGCCACAGGCAGAGTTTGTCGAAGACCCGATGCGCCTGCGCCCCTGGGTGCTGAGCGCCTTCGGGTCTGTCAGCGACCGGCTGGAACCGACGCCCTTGTACCTGATCGGCTCACCCCTGCAGATCAAAGTGTGGGAGGCGCTGATGCACATACCATCCGGTCAGGTGACCACCTATTCCGAGATCGCAGAACGGGTTGGGTCGCCACAGGCGGTGCGCGCTGTGGGCACAGCGGTCGGGCGCAACCCGGTCAGCTGGCTGATCCCCTGTCACCGCGCGCTGCGGAAATCCGGCGGTCTGGGCGGGTATCACTGGGGCCTGCCGGTCAAACGCGCCATGCTGGCCTTCGAGGCCGCTCAGGCGGATGCCTGATTGACAGAACGCGTTGCCGGTGCCACATGTCACGACAGGTTTGGGTCTCCTGCCGTTCGCGGCCCTTGGCTTTGGTGAAACCCTGTTGAAACTCATCTGTTGCCCTTTCACGGCGCGCGGATGGCAATGCGAACCCCGTCCTGATCTTGCGCCCGGAGTAAAAAGGGACGAGGCGTTATGCCTCGTCCGATCTGTAGCGCTTAGAGGGCAGGTCTATTCCGCGGCCCAGCCGCCGACAGCTTTGACTTCCAGGAAATCTTCCAATCCCCAGACACCGCCTTCGCGCCCGTTCCCGGACTGTTTCATCCCCCCGAACGGAGACCCGGCGCTGCGCGACTGGCCGTTCATTTCAACCATGCCCGACCGCAATACGCGGGCCATGCGGTTGGCCCGCGCACCGTCCTGTGTCTGGACATAGTTGGTCAGGCCATAGGGCGTGTCATTGGCGATCTCGACCGCCTCTTCTTCGGTGTCGAAGGGGATCATGGTCAGGACCGGGCCAAAGATTTCCTCGCGCGCGATGGTCATCTGGTTGTTGGCGTCGGCAAAGACAGTGGGGCGGACATAGAAGCCCTTGTTCAGACCCTCGGGTCGACCGGTACCCCCCGCGACCAGACGGGCGCCTTCGTCGATGCCTTTCTGGATCAGGTCCTGAATTTTGGTCCACTGGACCTCGTTCACCACCGGGCCGATATGGCGGCCTTCTTCCAGCGCCGGTCCGACCTTGACCATGTTTGCCACCGTAGCGGCTGTCTCAACCGCCCTGTCATAGATCGGGCGCTGCACCAGCATGCGGCTGGGGGCGTTACAGCTTTGGCCGGTGTTCTGCATCATGTGCAGTACGCCGCGTTTGACCGCCTTTTCATCCGCATCGGCGAAGATCACATTCGCGCCCTTGCCGCCCAGTTCCAGATGCACCTTCTTGAGCGTATCCGCAGCCGCCCTGGAAATCGCCGTGCCTGCGCGGGTTGATCCGGTAAAGCTGACCATATCCACATCCGGATGCGACGACAGTTGCGAGCCCACACCGACACCATCGCCGTTGACGAGATTGAATACGCCGGGCGGAAAGCCGGCCTCATCCATCATCTCGGCAAAGATCATCGCGTTCAGCGGGCTCTGTTCCGAGGGTTTCAGCACCATGGTGCACCCCGCAATCGCCGCCGCGCCGACCTTGAGCGTGATCTGGTTCATCGGCCAGTTCCACGGCGTGATCAGGGCGGCGACGCCGACGGCTTCAAAGATGATCCGGTCATTGGGGGCGTGATCGCCCAGCGGGCGGTCAAACTGAAACGCCTTGGCAGCGCGGATGAAGTTCTGCAGGTGATACATCCCGGCACCCGACTGCGCGCTGCGCGACAGATCCAGCGGCGCGCCCATCTCAAGCGACATTGCCTGTGCCAGATCCTCGGTCCGGGTCTGGTAAATCTCGACCAGTTTTTCGACCAGTGCGATCCGGTCCGCGACTGGTGTGGCCATCCAGCCGGGCAGGGCGGACCTGGCGGCGGCGACGGCGGCGTCCGTGTCCACCTGCGCGCCCAGCGAGATTACTGCGCAGGGCTCCTCGGTCGAGGGATTGATTACCTCGAAGTCATTGGCAGCCGACGGGGCGGTCCACTGACCGTTGATATAGAAATCGCGTTTTTCGATCATGGCGCATCCTCCTGTGCGAACCGTCCGAACCCGGTGTGTCGGGGCTACTCTGGCATCGGGGTTGGGGCACGGCAAGCGGTAATTTGATCAAATTTTTTCGCGGATCTAGATGGTTTAACAATTGCGCAAAGTGTTTAGGTTTACGGCAACCGACTCGGGTTTTTCACAAGAGAGGAGATTTGCCATGGGTTTGCGCATTAATGACACGGTTCCGAATTTCACCGCAGAAACGGATCAGGGCACCGTTCAGTTCCACGACTGGATTGGCGACAGCTGGGCCATCCTTTTCTCGCACCCCAAGGACTTTACCCCTGTCTGCACAACCGAGTTCTCGGCCGTGGCGCAGCTGAATGACGAATGGGCGGCGCGCAATACTAAGGTGATCGGCGTATCGGTGGACAATGTCGAGGATCACAAGAAGTGGAAGAAGGACATTGAAGAATACGGCAAGGCCAATCCCGGCTTCCCGATCATCGCCGATGACGGTCTGGCCGTGTCCAAGGCCTTTGATATGCTGCCCGCCGAGGCCTATCTGCCCGATGGCCGGACCCCCGCAGACAGTGCCACCGTGCGGTCGGTCTTTATCATTGGACCGGACAAGCAGTTGAAATTGTCGATGACTTATCCGATGACCGTAGGTCGGAACTTTGCCGAGATTCTGCGCGCGCTGGACGGGTTGCAGATGTCGGCCAAGGGCGTCGCCACACCGGCAAACTGGGTGCCGGGTGAGGATGTGATCATTCCGCCTGCGGTGTCGAACGACGAAGCAAAAGCGAAGTTCGGCGAGTTCGAGACGATCTTCCCCTATCTGCGCAAGACCAAGGCGCCGTCGTAAGCCGGGGTCGGGTCAGGGGGGCTGTCTGCCCCCCATCGCGCCATGGGCGCGATTCCCCCCGAGGATATTTTCAGCCAGATGAAGCAGGCAGGCGCTGTGGGTGCAGGTGGAGTTGCGCCCGGTAGATTGCGCGTTTGACCTCGCGGGTCAGCTTGTCTGACAGTGGTGGTTTGGTCTGGATGGTCGAGCCTCCGATTTCGCCCGCAACCTCCTGATTGCCGCTGCCTTGCAATGCATGGATGGGCTGGCCGGTCAGCCAGTGCATTTGCAGGAAGGTGTCCACAGGTCGGTCAATCTGATTGGTTGCGGCCAGCAGGCGTTCGGCGGCGCGGCGGCCCACAAGTTGGCATACGCATTGCAGGCCGATCACCTTGGGCAGGATCAGGCGCAGCCCGCTTTGCTCGGCCAGGGTTTGGGCCGGGGCTTCGCGTTGTTTTACCGGGATGCGGATATAGTGATCGGGCGTGGCAAGCGGGGCCAGCATGTCCAGCGCCTGGGCCATGCGGGTGGGGTCGATACGCAGGTCATCCTCGGTGATGATGGCCAGATCGATCTTTTCCTCGACCAGCTTGCGCCAGATACGGCGGTGGCTTTCGAAGACACCGATTTCGGCCGGGCGCAGGGCAAAGGGGTAGTGGGGGCGGTGCAGGTTGCCCGGATACAGCTGAACCCCGGCGATCTGGTCCGGGTCGCGGCCGTTCACGGCCTCGAACAGTTCGGCATTGGGCAGGTCGGCGCACAGTTGGTCGGCATTGGGCCGCCGGGCCATGCTGGAAGACATATGGATGACAAAGGAACGCATGTCCCCGTGCATAGAACACGGGAACATGCGGGGGAAGAGAAACCGGAGAGAAACTCTTGCCCCAGGGTATTCAGAATCCGTAGCGCAGGCCGACATTGACGCTGAACACGTCGATATCGTCTTCGACCGTGCCGGTCCGGGCACCGTTGGGGGCCAGGCGTTCGGACGAGACGTCGAAGGCGCGGGAATAGCGGGTGTCCAGCGTCAGCGCGATGTTCGGATCGATCTCGTAGGCGACACCGGCGATGACCTGCGCGGCAAAGTTCGTATCGCTGTCATCCAAAGTCACGCCCGGCCCATAGGAGAAATCCACATTGGTATAGGTGGCGCCCAGCCCAAGGCCGACATAGGGGGTGAAGGCTCCGGCCCGTTTGAAATCGACCAGCACGTTGGCAAACAGCGAGGTCTGCGTGACATCACCCGAGATGTTGCCCTCGGCGCCCGGTCCGTTGCCCGAGAAATTCACCCCGTCCACGTCGCTGTCGCGATAGGACAGTTCCAGTTCAACCCGCGTGCCGATCCGGTCGTTGGACCATTGCGGGATCTCGGTGCCAATCGCAACGCCCAGCCCGTAACCGGCGTCAAAATCCGTATCCACCGACTGCGACGACCCGTTGACCGTGCCGCTGAAGTCGCTGTCCTGCAGCTGGCTGTAACCGGCAAAGCCCTGAATATACAGGCCTTCTGACAAGCTTTGCGCGGCCAGTGACGATGCGCTGACCGTCAGGGCCGCCGAGGCCAAAATGAGGCGCGTAACCATAACCATGTCCTTCGTTCCGAGTTCGGTATGGTGCACATGTGGGCGATGTTGGCGGGAAAGAAAGGCGCTGGGCCATCACTTCGTTTCACAGGTTTTTAGGGCTGTGTGAGTGAATAAACTTGCGCGGCCACAAATCGCCTCCGCCAAAGTGTCTTGCGGCCAGGTCCGAGCGACCAGATATGGCTGTGATTGGCTATTTGGGCAGCAGTTTCAATCAACAAGAAATGTTGATCATACGATAGACCACACGGTTTGGATAACACTATTTTTGCCGGCCTAAACGATCTGCTGATGTAAGATTTTCGGCGCGGTATAAGGCACTTGTCTCTGGTGTTGCCGTGAAATATCTGGGTGCGTGCGTACAAA
Source organism: Ruegeria sp. MALMAid1280 (assembly GCF_049195285.1). NCBI lineage: Bacteria > Pseudomonadati > Pseudomonadota > Alphaproteobacteria > Rhodobacterales > Roseobacteraceae > Ruegeria > Ruegeria sp. MALMAid1280. The sequence continues at coordinate 259,985 of NZ_JBMIRT010000046.1, forward strand.
ATTATAACTTTTGACCAGCGAGGAATTAAGAGGTAAGCGAACGGCGTGGCGTATCTTCTCAGAAAAAACACTTTAGTTGTGGCTGCAACGGTGGCCTTGGTGTCCGGGTGCGCCACGGAGAAGGTTGACGAGCGTGTCGAGCGGAACGTTGAGTTTTCCGGTTTCTACAACGAGATTTCCGGCAATTTGTCAGATGGGTCCGCCGTGTCCGGCGTGGCGTGGTTCAGCGGTGGCCGACCCGGCGGCGACTTTTGTCTGCAGACCGAAGAAACCGTTTGCTCGGGCAAATACTCAGCGGGAATTTCTCGCCGGATATCTGGTGAATTTGTGTGCTCCAACGGGATTATTGGGAGTTATAAAACTGAGCGCATCCCTGAAGGTGATTTTGTTGTTCCGGTTAAAGGCACGGGCAGTTTATCGGATGGGCGCAGCGCGCGTGTGGTATTCTCCGAGCTTAAGCGAGGAAGCGGTACAACCCGGTGCTTAGGTTCCGCTAAAAGCTAGCGTTTCTCAGGCGGGTTGGGTTTGTGAGTGCACACACCTGAACGTTCAAAAAAAGACCCCGGCGCAAAACCGGGGCCTTCGTTGTCATAAGAGAGGGCAGATTACTCTGCGCTTTCTTCTTTCTTTTCTTTCTTCTCGGGAACGATCTCTTCGCCGGTTTCCTGATCGACAACTTTCATCGACAGGCGGACCTTGCCGCGATCGTCAAAGCCCAGCAGCTTGACCTTTACTTCCTGACCTTCCTTCAGAACGTCCGACGGATGGTTCAGGCGGCGGTTTTCGATCTGGGACACGTGGACCAGACCGTCGCGCTTGCCAAAGAAGTTCACGAAGGCACCGAAGTCGACGATCTTGACCACTTTACCGGTGTAGATCTGACCCTCTTCCGGCTCGGCCACGATCGAGTGGATCATCTCATAGGCCTTCTTGATCGATTCACCATCGGGCGAGGCGATCTTGATGACGCCGTCGTCATTGATGTCGACCTTGGCACCCGAGGTTTCCACGATCTCGCGGATAACCTTGCCGCCCGAGCCGATCACTTCGCGGATCTTGTCGGTGGGGATGTTCATGGTCTCGATGCGCGGCGCGTGGACCGAGAATTCGTTGGTCTCGGACAGGGCTTTGCCCATCTCACCCAGGATGTGCATCCGGCCGTCCTTGGCTTGCGCCAGGGCTTTCTCCATGATCTCGGGCGTGATGCCCGCGACCTTGATGTCCATCTGCAGCGAGGTGATGCCGTTTTCGGTACCCGCAACCTTGAAGTCCATGTCGCCCAGGTGGTCTTCGTCACCCAGAATGTCGGACAGGATGGCGTATTCGCCGTCATCTTCCAGGATCAGACCCATGGCCACACCGGCAACCGGCGCTTTCAGCGGAACGCCCGCATCCATCATCGACAGCGAGCCGCCGCAGACCGACGCCATCGAGGACGAGCCGTTGGATTCAGTGATCTCCGACACGATACGGATCGTGTAGGGGAAATCGGTTGCCGCAGGCAGAACCGCCTGCAGGGCGCGCCATGCCAGCTTGCCGTGGCCGATCTCACGACGGCCGGGGCCACCAACGCGGCCAACTTCGCCAACCGAATAGGGCGGGAAGTTGTAGTGCAGCAGGAAGTTCGATTTGAAATTACCATGCAGCGCGTCGATGAACTGCTCATCGTCGCCAGTGCCCAGCGTGGTCACGGCCAGCGCCTGTGTTTCACCACGGGTGAACAGGGCAGACCCGTGGGTCCGGGGCAGCATCGAGGTCTCGGCCACAATCGAACGGATATCGGTGGTCGAACGACCGTCGATCCGCTTGCCGCCTTTGACGACGTCGCCGCGCAGAATGCCGGCTTCCAGCTTTTTCATCGCCGAACCGAGGTTGCCGTCTTCCAGCTGTTCCTCGGTCAGCGCTTCCTTGATTGCTTCACGCGCAGCGGCAACAGCAGCGGTGCGCTCTTGCTTGTCAGTGATGGCAAATGCGGCGCGCATCTGCTCTTCACCGGCGGCTTTTACGGCGGCGGACAGCTCGGAATAATCCGGCGCCTGGAAGTCAAACGGCTCTTTTGCGGCGTCTTCGGCCAGCGAGATGATCAGGTCGATGACCGGCTGGATCTGCTCGTGCGCAAAGTTCACCGCGCCCAGCATTTCCGCTTCGGACAGCTCATAGGCTTCGGATTCCACCATCATCACGGCGTCTTTGGTGCCGGCAACAACCAGATCCAGACGCTGTTCAGGGTTCAGGCGCAGGTCCTGCATGTCGTCCACGGTCGGGTTCAGAACGTATTCGCCATCTTCGAAACCAACGCGGGCACCGGCGATCGGGCCACGGAACGGCGCGCCCGAGATGGTCAGAGCAGCCGAGGCCGCGATCATCGCAACGATGTCGGGGTCGTTGACCAGATCGTGGCTCAGCACGGTGCACATCACCAGAACTTCGTTCTTGAAGCCATCAACGAACAGCGGGCGGATCGGACGGTCGATCAGACGCGCGGTCAGCGTCTCTTTCTCGGTCGGGCGCGCCTCGCGCTTGAAGAAGCCACCCGGAACCTTACCGGCGGCATAGTATTTTTCCTGATAGTGGACGGTCAGCGGGAAAAAGTCCTGACCCGGCTTTTGAGCCCGTGCAAAGGTCACGTTCGCCATGACGCTGGTCTCACCCAGTGTGGCGATCACGCTGCCGTCGGCCTGACGGGCAACCTTGCCGGTTTCCAGTGTGAGCGTCTCTTCGCCCCACTGCATAGATTTCTTTGTTACATCAAACATATGCGTATCCTAGAAGGGAGCACTCCCGGCCCTCCGGGTCTCCCGTTTTGCATGGCGGCCCCATTGCCGCCGACCCCATTTTAGCTTTCGTCTGAGTGCCGGGGTCAGGGCACAACGTCTCAGATATCGCGCGCATACATGAGATTGCGGTCAAAGGAAAGCAAAACCGCGCGGTGACCAGCGGAAAGTACAGCGCTGGCCATGGGTACGGCCATGACTGCATAGAACGCGGCCAACACAAAGGACATCACGATTATACTGCTGCCCAAGGCAATGAATGCAAATGCGATTTGCGTGGTGTCTGCGGCATCCTGAATTGCGGCCCATGAAAGAGGCTCTCTGACCTGCCACATGGCAAAAGCCATTGCGGACAAATTGACCACAAGCGTCAGAACGGTCAGCGCCGCCGCGCAGAACAACTCGTACATCACCGCATACAAAGCCATAGCCCGGTAATCCGTATGTCGTGTATCCCCTTTCAGTTCCAGCGCTGCGCGTATGCCAAACAGGGTGAAAAAGGCGGTTGTGATCGGCTCACTGACGTAGCTGGCCATGCCAAGCGTGAAAAGACCCAAAACCGCCCAGATAACGGTTGAGGCGATACTGATCACAAGGACCGGGACGATCATGCGCAACATCACGCGGAACGACAGCAAAAGAGAGTTGAGGATTAGCGCCATGGGGGACGTGCCTGTCAAAATCACCGAAGTACCGAAGCGCGAAACCAATAAATGGAGAGTTGTATGCAGGGGGGGTGCCGAAAGGTAAATACATTCCCGTTCGTGAATGCGTTTTGCGAAAAAGTGATTGCAGTGTAAGCTCTTACCACTGAACCTGCGGTCGAATGGACGGAAACGCGCCAGGGGCAGAACACTCACATCCGTCGGCCGCACGAATACCTTGGCGTTTGCATCTGGCGAACAGAGGGGCATCGAATGGCTCAATCAAAGAAAATGCTGGATCCGGATCCGCGGATCTATGACTTCGAAACAGAATACGAACTGGGGCAGGATAACGTCCGCCCGTTCGGCCTGGACATTCACAATCCGGTCTTCCTGATATCCAGTATCCTGATCTTTGCCTTCGTTCTGATCGCATTGGCCAATCAGGAGGCCGCGGCGTCGTTCTTTGGCTGGCTCAGGCCATGGCTGACCAGCACGTTCGATTGGTTCCTGGTCCTGTCGGTTGACGCAATCACCCTGTTCTGTCTGGCGCTGATTATTTTGCCAGTCGGCAAGGTCCGGATTGGCGGCAAGGATGCCAAGCCCGACTACTCCTATGCCGGCTGGATCGCGATGATGTTCGCGGCCGGTATTGGTATTGGTCTGCTGTTCTTCGGTGTGATGGAGCCGGTCTATTACAACTTTGCCGAGGGCGGGAATGCCGTCCCCCTGGGCATCGATATTGCGGTTCCGGGCAATGAATATGCCGGTGTTGTGGGCACCATTCACCATTGGGGCCTGGAAGGTTGGGCGGTTTACGCCGCTGTCGGCCTCAGCCTGGCGATTTTTGCCTATAACCTCGATTTGCCGCTGACCTTGCGGTCTGCGTTCTACCCATTGCTGGGCGAGCGTGTCTGGGGCTGGTGGGGCCATGCCATCGATACGCTGGCGGTGTTTGCCACGCTGTTCGGCCTGACAACCTCGTTGGGTCTGGGCGCGCAACAAGTGGCCTCGGGTCTGTACGAGGTATTCGGCATCGAACCCAGCCCGACCGTAACTGTTTTCCTGATCATCGGCATCACGCTGATCGCGATGGGATCGGTCCTGATGGGCATGGACGCGGGCGTCAAACGGTTGAGTGAGATCAACATGATCATGGCCGTCGGCCTGTTCATCTTTGTCATCTTTGTCACCGGCGTCGGCACGGCCATTGCACGCTATGCAAACGTGATGGTGGATTACGTAACCAAACTGCCCGCGCTTTCGAACCCCTTCGGACGAGAGGACACCAGTTATTTCCACGGCTGGACAACCTTCTACTGGGCCTGGTGGATCGCGTGGTCGCCGTTTGTGGGCATGTTCATCGCCCGCATTTCCAAAGGTCGCACGGTGCGCGAGTTCGTGATCTGCGCCCTGCTGGCACCCACGGCGGTCTGCGCCCTATGGATGTCGACCTTTGGCGGTGCTGCAATCGACATGCTGAACGCGGGCGGAGCTGAAGGTGTCCGGGCCACGGTGATCGACAGCTACGCCCCCGAAGGCGCGCTGTTCGGGTTCCTGAAGGAACTGCCGCTCTACGGCATCATCGCCCCCATCGCGCTGATCCTGATCGTGGTGTTCTTTGTCACCTCGTCGGATTCGGGCTCGCTGGTGATCGATACGATCACCGCAGGCGGCAAGATGGACGCCCCGGTGATCCAGCGCGTGTTCTGGTGTACGCTGGAGGGTCTCGTTGCCATCGCATTGTTGCTGGGCGGAGGCCTCTCGGCCCTGCAGGGCGCGGCGGTTTCGACGGGCATTCCGTTTACGCTGGTGGTTCTGATGATGTGCTACTGCCTGTGGCTGGCGCTAAAGTCGGAACGGGCAAAGATGTAAGGGGTACGGCCTGAGAAAATCGAAACGCCCGCCAATTCGGCGGGCGTTTTTTTGTGCAGGCATAAAGCGGGGTTGTGCCCTGCCTGAGCCTCAGAACTTACCGTTGCCATGCGCCATTTCGGCGGGAATGGGCGACACGACATCCCAATGTTCAACGATTTTTCCATCTTCGACGCGCCACAGATCGAAGAACGCCCAGGGCTCGCCACCCATGGTGGCATCTGTTGCCACAAACACGAAATTGCCCTCAGCGACGGCAAATTGCGGTTCAAACTTGGTAATCACCATGCCCTGCGCAGCAAAGACCTCGATCGCCGCCATCAACCCCGACAAACCGTCGTCAATCGAGGGGTTGTGCTGCATGTAAACCTCGGGGTCCATGTAGTTCGCTGCATTCTCCGGTGCAGCGCCCCCTAGAACGTCGCGCACGAAACCCAGGACCAGCGCCTTGTTTTCCTGTGTCTTGTCGTGGTCGGCGATCTCGGTCGGCCCGTCCGTCATGCCGCGGCCTGACGCGGTTGTTTCGGGGATGGGCTGCAGGTTGTCCCAATGTTCGACAACTTTTCCGTCTTGCACGCGGAAAATGTCAAACGCCGCAAGCGAGGACGCGCCAAATGCATCGGCATTGTCATAGGTGTTGTGCAACACGACCATGTCACCCTCGACGATTACGCGATGGGTTGTGGCGGTCATGCCGGATTGTGCGACCAGCGGGATCAACCCTATCAACCCGTCCGCCCCTGTCGGAACCTGAGGGTTGTGCTGGACATAGTCAGCCGTCACCAGCTGACGCGCGGCGTCGGGATCGTGTTCGATGAAGGCGGCCGAGAACAGGGCGAGGACAAGCTCTTTCGGGGTCATGGGTCAATTCCTGATGATTCGAGTTGTGGCAATAGTTAGTATTAAAAACGCACCACATATCAATTACGCACTTTCTAGTCACGTGGTTACTTCAAGGATACTGTGTTGAAAAACAGGTGGTTGAATTGTGCGGTGTAGGTATTAGGATCACTTCAGGTATCAATTACGCACCAGAGGCTCACATGCTCCCTATCGGCGTCAACAGCAAAGCCGAAGCGTCAAACTGCTCGATCCGTTCGGTTCTGTCCAACGTGACCGGCAAATGGCGCATGATCATTCTTCTCGCGCTGGAAGACGAGCCGAAGCGATTTGGAGAGCTGAAACGCTGTATCGGCGATGTGACGCAACGAGTGCTGACGGAGAATCTGCGCGGCCTGCAGCGCGATGGCTATCTGACGCGGACAGTCGATCCCGGCCCGCCCGTTGCGGTATCCTACGCGTTGACGCCTTTGGGTCGCAGCCTGTTGGAGCTGCTCAAGCCGCTTGTGTACTGGTCTCACGAGCAAATGGATGAGGTTAAGACCGCGCGCATGGAATATGAACGCGCGCATCCGGATTGAACACCACGTCGGCTTTGCATCGAGCAACAAAAAAAACGCCCGCCAAATTGGCGGGCGAAAAACCGGTAAACCGGTTTCAGATCTTGTGCAAAAAGCGCTTAGCGGCGGATGCCCAGCTTTTTGATCAGGTCCTGATAGCGTGCTTCTTCCTTGCCCTTCAGGTAGTCCAGCAGCTTGCGGCGCTGGGCGACCATTTTCAGCAGACCGCGACGACCGTGGTTGTCTTTTTTGTGGGTCTTGAAGTGCTCGGTCAGGGTGGTGATGCGCGAGGTCAGGATGGCAACCTGGACTTCAGGCGAACCGGTGTCGCCCTCTTTGGTGCCGAATTCTTTCATGACGCGTGCTTTTTCAGCGGCAGTAATCGACATCGGGGTCTCCTTTAAAGGTTAGAGTTGATGGCGCAGGCCGGGATGTCGTCCAGCGCAGGCCCATGGAGAAAACCGCACCGATTCCGATGCGGATGGGCGCGTATAAGCGTATTTGCTGCAAATGGCAAAGGGATTCTGCCGGGTCAACCCAGTGCAGTCAGCTGTGCCAGCTCGGCCTCAGAGATCAGCTGGATGTCGTCGGCAGTCAGGCCCTCGGCCCCCAGCAATTGCGCCACATCCTGACCGTCGATCAGCACATGGGTCAGGTTTTCGTTCTCGGTGTCCTGCTCGATCCGGATATCGGGGTCTTCGGCACCGTCCCAGGACACGAACAGCTTGTCCTGACCTGGCTGGAAATCCATCACCGTCACGACCTCATCCTCGGCTTCGGGGTCGAGGATGATGTCATCGGCATCATCACCGCCGGTGACGATATCTCCGCTGTCGGCCAGAATCGTGTCCTCTCCGGCGCCGCCATTCAGGAAATCGCGGGCCTGTTCGCCCTCGCCATCTTCGCCGGTCAGAATGTCATCGCCGTCCCCGCCGAACAGAACATCCTCACCCGCGCCGCCGCGCAGCGTGTCGTCGCCATAGCCGCCATGCAGCGCGTCATCGCCTGTGCCACCGTCCAGCGTATCGTTGCCCTGCCCGCCATGCAGCGCGTCGTCGCCCGCACCGCCATCCAGCTGATCCGCCCCGAAATGGCCATAGAGCTTATCGTCGCCGTCATCCCCGTTCAGCAGGTCATCGCCGGCCTCGCCGTGAAGAATGTCGTCATCATCCCCGCCCGAGATGGTGTCGGCGCCGTTCCCCCCGTGCAGCACGTCATTGCCAGCACCGCCGTAGATCACGTCATCCGCGCCGAAACCGTTGATCTGATCGACGCCATCCTGGCCGGTCAGGACATCTGCATCCTCGGTTCCGGCAATGATCAGATCGCCCTGGAATTCCGAGATAATGGTGCCGGTGGACGGGGCGGGGTCTTCGGTCTCGGCGGTATCGTCCTCCGAACCGGTCTCATCCGGGGTCGAAGGGTCTTTGGCGCTGTTATCGATCTCGAGGAAATTGCCCTCGGTCACCTCGTCGATCTGGTCTTCGGTGATGTCGTCCTCTTCGGGCTCGTCTTCGGGGACGAAAACGTCGCTCATGGCGTAGGCGGCGCCACCGACGGCGGCCAGTCCAAGCAATCCGACCAAAAACATGGGAACCCTCCGTGAACGCGCTGGCCCAAGGGTAAATGTCTCATGCGATCAGGCACTTGGTCAAAGCCGGACTGATCTTGTGGTTAACCTTTTGTCACCACGCTTCGGGCTGCTGGGTATAGGCAATATAGAGCGGATGTTTCGGGTGCCCGTCCTTGGTCAGCCCCAGATGAAACAGCGGCTGGCCGGTGCCACGCAGCAGGGTTTCGACCGCCGGGCCACGGTCGAGATGCGCGCCATGGGTCCCCCAGGCGGCGATGACCTGATCGGCCCACTCAACACCATCCAGAATCGCGGCGTCATTCTTGGGGCCTACCGGATCAACGGCGGCGCGCATCTTGCGTGGGTCGGTGTCGCGCCAGGCAAAGATGTTGGTGACCTGAAACGCCCCGAACCCCAGCGCCCGCGCGCGGCGTTCGCAGCGTTCCACCGTGGGGTCGTTCTGAACCTCGGTCGCGGTCGACGGGTTCAGCATCACAAACAGCGCCTTGCGCCCGCCCGCGTCCCAGACACGGGTCAGGCTGTAACGATATTTCTCGCAATCGGAATATATGGCGGTCGAGGGCGCGTCGCCCTTGGTATGCGAACGGGTGATCATGTCACTCGCCTAACACGCCGTTCAGGAGACGAACACCCGGCTGGGATGCAATTCGCCGGATTTATAGATGCCTACGGCGACCGCCTTGCCATCCAGCGAGGCCCAGGCCTCGTCGCCATATTCCACGTCCGAGGCCAGCACCATGCCCGGATTGCCGTTGCGCAGGCGGGTGGCGCCTTCGGGGGTGCATTTCAACTCGGGCAGGTCGCCAAGGCCGGTTTCCAGCGGATGCAGGTAGTCGTCCAGAGCGGTGGTCTTGGCCATCTCGTCGATCTGGTCGATGGACAGGCCATCCTCGACCTCGAACGGGCCGGACCAGATGCGGCGCAGTTCCTTGACGTGGCCGTGGCAGCCCAGTGCCTCACCCAGATCGCGCGCGATCGAACGGACATAGCCGCCCTTGCCGCAGGTCATCTCCAGCACGACGTGGTCTTCGTCGGGGCGGTCGACCAGAATCAGTTCTTCTACCCACAAGGGCCGGGCGGCCAGTTCCACGTCCTCGCCATCGCGAGCCAGCTTGTAGGCGCGCTGCCCGTCGATCTTCACGGCCGAGAATTTGGGCGGCACCTGCATGATGTCGCCCAGAAACGGGGTCAGTGCCTGTTTGATATCGTCGTCCGAGGGGCGGGCATCGCTGTCCGCAATCACCTCGCCCTCGGCATCGTCGGTATTGGTGGCCTGACCCAGACGCACAGTAAAGGTATAGGCTTTCAAAGCATCGGTGATATAGGGAACGGTTTTGGTCGCCTCACCCAAGGCCACGGCCAGAACGCCGGTTGCTTCGGGGTCCAGCGTGCCCGCATGGCCCGCTTTCTTGGCGTCCATCGCCCAACGCACCTTGTTGACCACCGCGGTCGAGGTCATGCCCGCAGGCTTGTCCACCACCAGCCAACCGGAAATGTCGCGACCCTTGCGTTTGCGTCCCATGCTTCACCTAGATTCTTGCCGAGGCGCGCGGCCTAGCGGATCACCCTGCCGCTGTCAATTTGTCGGGACGTCTTCGACAACACCCACAATCGGCCCCAGCGAGAACCCAACGTCCGAGCGGTTGCTCGCCCGTTCATACATACGAGAGATATTGCCGTCGAAGAACAGCGCATTCGGCGTGCCAATGACATCGCGAAACAGGCTGCCGAACTCGTGAAAGGTCACGTAATCCTCCGAAATCGCAAACACCGCCCGCATCCCATCCGTGCTGGTGCCCACCCCGTTGCGCACATAGAGCGAGGTCGAATCAGGCAGAAAACGCGGGTGCAGTTCTCCGTCGATCACCAGCATCGGGCCGGATTGGGTGGCAAAACGGCAATCGGGGGCCTGATCGACGTAGTCCAGCGTCTCGAACACGTCCGCCCGACCGTCGCGGATGCAGAACACACCGTTGGGCAGCAGACCGAAATTGCCGGGGCCGGGGTTCGGGATCACCCGCATCTGCTCGTGACCGTCCTCGACATAATGGCCGACGGGCGAGCGGTCGTCGTGATACATGCCGGCATTCATCGCAAAAGCCAGCCGTTTGCCTCCGGGGGCCAGCGCCTCGTTCACCGAGGAGAAATGCCCAAGCAGATCGCCGTTTTCATCGTTCAGGAACAGGCGCAGATCTTCGGATGCGGCGTCCACCTCGCAGATGGTGTAGCGCTTGTCCTCATGGGTCAGCTTTTCACAGGTGACCGCAGAGGCTTGCGCCGCCCAGAGGACCGCGCCCAAAGTGGCCAGTGCGCGGATCACTCGTCCAGATCGCGGCGCACCGCGTCCTGATCGAACATGCGACGGGTGTCGTCCAGACGGTCGAACGTATCATCCAGACGGAACCGCAGATCGGGCGAGAATTTCAGATTCAGCTTCTTGCCGATCACGCGCCGCAGCTCTCCCTTGTTGCGAGCCAGCAGGTCGATAACGTCCTCTTGCCCCTTGCCGCCCAGGGGCAGCACATAGGCGGTGGCGATTTTCAGATCGGGCGAGGTGCGCACCTCACCCACGGTGATTGACATGCGGTTCAGGTCGGGGTCGTGGACATCTCCGCGCGCCAGAACCTCGGACAGGGTGCGGCGGATCAGTTCGCCGACGCGCAGTTGCCGTTGGGACGGGCCGGGGCCATCGTGGAATTTGTTCTTTGCCATACCCCCGATCTAAGCGCAAAGCAGGGCTTTGCCAAGCGGGCGCGAACGGGGTAGGAGGCTTTGAGCCGACTTTATGAAAGGGACCAGCGCAATGACCCATATTCCGGGGATCGTCATCACAGGGGCCTCGGGCCGTATGGGGCAGATGCTGAGCAAAACCGTGACGGACAGCGATCAGGCGCGTCTGGTCGGCGTGGTCGAACGCGCGGGCCATGACTGGATCGGTCAGGACGTGGGCACCGCGATGGGCGGCCCTGCGCTGGGCGTTACGGTCACTGACGATCCGCTTGAGGCATTTGCGCAGGCGCAGGCGGTGATCGACTTCACCGCTCCCGAGGCGACGCTGGAATTTGCCGCTCTGGCGGCGCAGGCACGCTGCGTGCATGTGATCGGCACCACCGGTATGAGCGACGAACAGATCGCGGCGCTGGAACCTGCGTCCCGCCATGCGGTGATCGTACGGGCCGGAAACATGAGCCTTGGCGTCAACCTTCTGGTGCAACTGACCAAAAAGGTCGCCGCCGCGCTGGACGAGGATTTCGACATCGAGGTGATCGAAGGCCACCATCACCACAAGGTCGATGCCCCGTCGGGCACAGCATTGATGCTGGGCGAGGCGGCTGCCGAGGGGCGCGGAGTCAATCTGGCGGATGTGTCCGATCGGGGACGCGACGGCATTACCGGGGCGCGTCAACGCGGCAATATCGGCTTTCACGCCATTCGCGGTGGCGACATCGTGGGTGAACACGACGTCCTGTTCGCCGCGCCCGGCGAACGCATCGTGTTGCGCCATCTGGCCACCGACCGCGCCATCTTTGCCCGTGGCGCGCTGAAAGCTGCGCTGTGGGGGCAGGGTAAGGCGCCGGGTCAGTATGACATGGTGGATGTGCTGGGGTTGTAAAAGCCCCTAGCGGAACGCGGTCAGACCGGGTGGTTCTGTACCTTCTTCTTCGACCTGTGCAAAAAGTGCACCAAGCCGCTGCTCCCAGGTCGGGTATTGGCCTGTAATTGCGTAAACCAAGCGCTCGGCTCCTATGGAAATACCTAAAGGCGCGGCATCTCCAGCTATCACGATTTCGCCAATCTCGGTCCAGTTTGCTGACGGAGGGTAGGTTTTTGGTGCGGGCTCATCAACGTTCCCAACTCGGTAATATACCCCCATAGTCACAACGTAGTCGTCATCAAACGGATCGGGAAAGAAAAAGCCAGAGGCGTCGCGGGCCGCCAGGGCCCCGGCCTCATCGCGCAGCAAGACCTTTTCGGCGAAAGACAGGCCCATGTCATCCAGCACAGGTCGCAGCTCATCGGCTAGCGGAACGCTGACAAAGGCGATGCGGCTTGGGTCCAAGGTGAAGTCATCGATGAGAAGGCGCATCATAAGTTCGGTTGTGGTCTGACCGTCGGCACCTGCGGGATGGCAGCCGACTTCATGGAACAAGGGTAAGACATCCGCGCGGGATTTTTCTTCAACATCGCTCACCCGAGCCAGAGGTTGAATGACGAATGAATTGAACGGCAGAGCCGATTGATCGAAATCGTGTCGCAAACCACCATTGTAGGAAGCATCGCCCGTCAAGATGGGCAGAGCAGCGGATTCGTCAAATCCGAGGGCACCGAATTTCGCTCGGAATCGGGTCAAAGTGCTGCCGAGGTCGGTTTCGAAGTCTTCCCGCTGACCAGCGGCCATTCTCGGTAGCATCGTCCCGACCGTCACTGCGGTTCCCAACTGGACAACTCTGCGCCTGTTAAAATCCATCTGATGCCTCCCGAACTTAACGAACGTGGTTCGAGAGTATCATAGATGTTTCGGACAAGGGTTAAGGGTCTTTGAAAATGCGCCATTCAGGGGATAGCGCGCATTCTCAGAGGTCCCTGATCTTGTCCGCGCGCAGCGGGCATGCGAGGTAGACACCGAATTCCTTGCCGATATCCGCACTAACCCGCGCGTGAACGGCGCCCTGACGGTCGAGGAAGCGTTGGTTATCCTCAACCGGGAAAATCCCCTCATGCCATATGCCGGGATGAATATAGAGCCCGCGCGAGCCGTCGCACCAGAAGGCCACCACCTTGTCCGGCGTCAGGTTGTCGCCGGGCAGGGCGGCGGGGATGATGAAGGGCTTGTTGTCCAGCGGATAGAACAATTGCCCCCCATCGGGGTGGTAGTTCATGTGCCACAGCAGCACCTGATCGCGCGGCGCGGTTTGGCTTTCCGCCCGCGCCTGTTGCGGATCGGTCGACCATCCCAGCACATAGTGGCCGTTCACCGCTTCGTTCCGGCCATAGAGCACATCGCCCTTCCATTCGCCGTGGAACGTACCCTCGACCCAGCCACCTTCGTCGCCGGTGCCCTCGTCGATGGGGCGCCAGCCCTGCTGCGGCCAGCGGGTGATTTCGATCTCGAAGGTTTCGGGGTCATCGACCAGACAACCATAGCCTTTGACCGATGCGTCGGTGGCGCGGATCAGCGGAACCTCGTGCCAGGGCAGCGAGGGTTTTGTGCTGGCCTCAAAGATATATTCCGGCGCGTTCATGAAACCTCCATGTGCCTGTCGACCATACGCTGCACCATCGGTGCGAAATGGGCATAGTCGGGGGTTTCCATGTCGGCGCGCTTGCCGGCCTCGTCCAGATATCGGACCTGAATGATCTCTTTCAGGTTCGGGTTGGCCTCGAATTCGGCCACTTCCTCGGCGCTCATCGGGCCGCCCTGCAGTTCCAGCGTGTGAACCGAGGCGTCGGACAGGCGGTTGAAATACTCGGGCTTGGTGGCACAGAGATAGCGCTTGGCCGCCACATGGTACCGGCAGCAACCGGTGATCACCGACGGGAAGAACTGTTCCAGCACCGCAGCACCCGCATCCTCGTGGTGGCGGTCTTCGGTGTCGTCGGGATGATAGCTGCCGAACTCAGACGTGAAATGGCCGATATCGTGCAGCAGTGCGCCGACGATGATCTCTTCGGGCATCCCGTTCTGCTCGGCGATGGTGGCACCTTGCAGCATGTGTTCGGCCATGGTGACGGGTTCGCCCAGATATTCCTCGCTGCCGCGGCGGGTGAAGATGTCGCCGATGAAAGCGACGATATTGTCCCGGTTCAGGGTCGAAAAATCCGGTTTCATTCCGCCGCCTCCGGTTGTGCCATATCCATTGCCGCCAGTGTCGACAGAAGCCCGTCTTTGTCAGCGTAGCAGCCCTGCAACCAGCGCGAGCCCGCGCCGGAATAGCCCAGCCGCGCATGCAGAACGCGGGTGTTGTCGACGATGAAGCTCTCACCCGGTTCCAGCTTGAACGACACGCCCATGGCCGGGTCATCGATAATCTCGCCCAACTGGCGATAGGCAGCGTAATAGGCCTCCATCCGGTCAAACGGGATATCGACCAACGGCGCGGTCGAGCGGTTGTTGAATCGGATGCCGATCAGCTCGCCATCCGGCGACAGTTCGATCATCGGACGACGCGAGCGCAGGCAGACCCCGTCCGAGCCCTTGTATTCGAACCGCGCCGGAAAGCCCGCCAGCAGGGCAAAGCCCTCGGGGTTCTGGTCGCGCAGTTTCTCGGCGGCGCGGAAACCGTCGACCACGATCGAGTCGCCGCCCTCGGCGCTGTTTTCCAGGCAATACAGGATCTGCAGTGTCGGCACCGGGTCGCGATAGGGGTTGTCGGTATGAGCCTGCAAACCCAGCCCGGTAAAGGCGAGGTTGGTCGGATTCACCTCGGTCCGGACCTCGAAATAGGGGCCATAGTTTGTCTCGCGGACATAGCCGAACAGGTCGGCCAATTTCAGCAGCGATTCCGGCTCGGTCGGGCCGTTTGTCAGCTTGGCAAAGCCGAACTCGGCCACGGCGGCCAGCCAGTCGCGTTTGGCGGCGGGGTTGGCGTGCACCGCGTCCCAATCCGCGCTGGGCGCGTCGATGCCGTTTTCCCATGTGGTGATGCCGGGGGCGATGCGACCGGTTTCTTGCGCTGGGTCGCGATCATAAATGTGATCGGCCAGCCAAGAGGCAGGGAAGGTCACGGTCTTGTCTTCCGGCTGGAAAGTGACGGTCAGATCGCCGTTCAGAACTTCGGTGGCGCTGATCGAAATGTCGGCGGGGATATCGCCGATGGTGATCAGGCGTTGGCCGTTGCCCGGCGCGCGGGTCTCGGGGTCCAGCGCGTTGTCGCGCAGCCAGATGGCGTGGAAGCGGGCCTGGGTGCCGGTGTCAAATTCGACGGTCACGACCGAGGCATCATGGGTGGCGGTGCGTAGCATGGGGTCTCCTGTTCGGCGCGGCTTTGCTTGAGGAAATACGCGCCCCGTGGCATTACGACAATTAATCCTTATTGCTGCTGAGGCTTGGAAAAACTAATGGCTAAGAAAAAGATCGGATTGCCGCCTTTGGATTGGCTGCGCGTATTCGAGGCGGCCGGGCGGTTGGGCGGGTTTTCCGCCGCCGCCAAGGAATTCGGGCTGACCCAGGCGGCGGTCAGCCAGCGGATCGCAAACCTTGAGGCCTGGCTGGGCCGGACATTGTTCGTACGCGAGGCGCGGGGCGTGTCGCTGACCGTCGAAGGAGAAAGCTATCTGCCGCTGGTGCAGGACAGCTTGCAGGCGTTGGAGCGCAACACCGAGGATCTGTTCGGCAAATCCCCGCGTGAACTGCGCGTTGCGGGCCTGTCGTCCCACATCTATGCGCTGGTTCTGCCCTGCCTGCCCGCGTTTCTCAACATGCAGCCCAAGGTGCAGGTCCTGACGGATTCCGTGGCGCGCCGCTCTTCGCTGGATGAGGAAAAGACATGGCTGCAAATCCGCTATGGCCGTGGCGCGTGGTCGGGGCGAGAGGCCGCTTTGATCGCGCGGGAGGTTCTGGTGCCGATGGCCGCGCCGGGGGTCATGTGGGGCGCGCCTCTGGTCGATCAGCGCGGCGAACGGCCGGGTTGGCGCGACTGGGCTGCGGCTGCGGGGATGGATGATCTGCCACCCGCGCGGGTCAGCTTTGATTCAATGGGTCACGCGATTGCGGCGGCGCGGCAGGGGATGGGGGTGGTTCTTGGATCGGTGCCGCTGGCGTCGGGGCATTTGCGCAGCGGGCAGCTATGCACGCTGGATCTGCCGGAGCTGCAAACGCGCGAAGGATACTGGCTGACCTGGCCCGAAGACCGGGTGCGCTCGAAAAAGCAGCGCGCGTTGATTGACGATTTCCTGCAGGCGCTGCGGGGATAAGCGATCAGAAGTCGATCGCGATGCCCTTCTTCTCCCAATCGCCATAGCGGGCCGGGTCGGGACCATCGCGCCCGCCCAGCTCTTTGGGCATTTCCTTTGCCTCAGTCTCGGCCTTTTTGCGGCGCTCTTCGGCCTCGGCCAAGGCGCGTTGGGCGGCAGGGGGCAGGTCTTTGCGGTCGTCGCTCATGACATCGGGTTCCTTTCCGTGCGCGGTCTTGATATACGCCCCCGTCCGCGTTTGGCAATGCGGGCGCGGGTCACATCAAAGGCGGTTCCATGTCCGACAACGCAACAGCGGCGCGACGCAGCGCGATCTACCTGCTGGATCAGATTCTGGGGGAGGGGCGGTTGTTGTCCGAATGTCTGGCCGCAGGTGCGCTGGATCGACTGGACCCCGAAGACCGCGCGCGGGCGCAGCGGCTGACGCTGGAAACCCTGCGCGGCCTCGAACGGGCCGACCGTCTGCTGGACAACCACCTGAATCGGACGCCTGCGCTGACCGTGCACAACGCCCTGCGCCTTGGCGCGGTCGAGCTGTGCCACGGGGAGGCCGCCCATGGTGTGGTCAATTCCATGGTCGAAATCGTGGGCCGCTCGCGCCAGCATGGCCGCCTCAAGGGCCTGGTGAACGCGGTTCTGCGCAAGGTGGCCGCCGAAGGACCGGGCGCGTGGCCCAAGATGCGGGTGCCACGCCTGCCGGAATGGCTGCGCGAGCCTTTGATTATGGCGTGGGGTGCTGAGGCTATCGCAGGCATGGAACAGGCGCATTTCGCAGGTGCGCCGCTGGATATCACCGCAAAGCCGGGGGCGAGCGGCCCCGGAGACGCGCTGCCGACCGGGTCGCTGCGGGTGCGGGATGCGGGGCAGGTCTCGGCCCTGCCGGGATTCACCGCAGGTGACTGGTGGGTGCAGGACGCGGCGGCGGCTTTGCCGGTGCAGGTGCTGGCGCCGAAACCCGGGGAAACCGTGCTGGACCTCTGCGCCGCGCCGGGGGGCAAGACGCTGCAACTGGCCGCAGCCGGGGCCAGGGTCACGGCGCTGGATATCTCGGAAACACGGCTGGAGCGGGTGCGCGAAAACCTTAAACGCACCAGCCTGAAGGCTGATGTCATCGCGGGCGATGCGTTGGAACATCAGGGCCAATACGACGCCATCCTGCTGGATGCGCCATGCTCGGCCACCGGCACCATTCGCCGTCACCCGGATTTGCCTTTTGCCAAGGACGGCTCGGAATTCGGCGGGCTGATCGAGCTGCAGGCCCAGATGCTGGCCCATGCCTGGACCCTGCTGAAACCCGGCGGGCGACTGGTCTATTGCACCTGTTCGCTGCTGCCCGATGAGGGTGAGGTTCAGATCGAAGAGGCTTTGGAGCAGTACCTGGACATGTCGGTGAACCGCGATGCGCTGAACATCGCCGGGGTCAACCCGGGCTGGATCACCGAAGAGGGCGGCCTGCGCCTGCGGCCCGATTATTGGGCGGATCGCGGCGGGATGGACGGGTTCTACATGGCCTGCCTGAACAAATCCGCCTGACACGACGCTTTTCGGTGACTTGACGATCTGTGCGGTCTATCGTTGGGTCTCAAGCGCCAGCAGAGCGCAAGAGGCAGAGTAACGAGCGTCATGTCGAACTCAGATACCATGACCAACCGGTGGGTGCGGTTCCAGAACCGTCTCTATGCGCGGCTCAGCCAGCGGCGCAAGGCGGTCACAGGATTTGTGTCCGAGCCCGAGCCGCGCACCGTCGGATCGTTTGCGCGGGGGCGGCAGCTGGTGGCGGGCAACCTGCTGTTTGCCGGGTATCTGGTCGAGGCAGAAGATACCAACCTGTGGGATGTCACCGCCCCAAGCACCGGATTTGACAATGAACGCCACGGCTTTGCCTGGCTGGACGATCTGGCCGCTGTGGGGGACATGCGGGCGCGGGACAAGGCGCAACGCTGGGTCTGGGGCTGGATTGATGCGCATGGTCGTGGGCAGGGGCCGGGATGGGCGCCGGATCTGACCGGCCGGCGGGTGATGCGCTGGATCAACCACGCGGCGTTCCTGCTGCGTGGAGCGGATGACGTGCAAACCAAACTGTTCTTTCGCGCTTTGGCGCAACAGACATGGTTCCTGTCCAAACGCTGGCACGCCGCCACGCCGGGGCTGCCGCGGTTCGAGGCGCTGGCCGGGCTGGTTCAGGCCGGGCTGGCCCTGAAAGGGCTGGAGCAGATGGCCGATCCGGCCCTGCGCGCGTTGGCGAAGGAATGTGAAAAACAGATCGACGCGCAGGGCGGCATTTCCACCCGCAACCCCGAAGAGCTGCTGGACGTGTTCACCCTGCTGTCCTGGACCTCGGCCGCGCTGGGCGATCTGGGGCGGGGGACACCGGCCGCGCAGGCCGATGCGGTCAAGCGGATGGCGCCCACATTGCGCAGCCTGCGCCATGCCGATGGTGCGCTGGCCCGGTTTCACGGCGGCGGGCGCGGCGTTGAGGGGCGGCTGGATCAGGCGCTGGCCCAAAGCGGGGTTCGACCGCAACACGCGAATGGTTTGGCGATGGGGTTTTCCCGGCTCTATGCGGCGCGGACCAGCGTGATCGTGGATGCCAGCACGCCGCCAAAGGGGACCGCGTCCCTGAATGCCCATGCCTCGACCCTGGCATTTGAACTGACGTCCGGACGGCGGCCATTGATCGTGAATTGCGGCTCGGGGGAAAGTTTCGGATCGGAATGGCGCCGCGCCGGGCGCGCAACGCCGTCGCATTCGACCCTGTGTCTGGATGGCTATTCCAGCGCCCGGCTGACCCCCGCAGGGACCGGCAGCGAAAACGAGGCGCTGGTCGGTGCGCCACAGGACGTTCCGGTGGACTTTGAAGAGGCGTTCGAGGGCACGCGCTTCATGGTCGGGCATGACGGCTATACCAAAACCTTTGGCCTGACCCACGCCCGCACGTTCGAGCTGCGCTTTGACGGGCGCGAACTGACTGGCGAGGATATTCTGCTGACCGCCACCGACAAGGCCAAGCGGCAGTTCGACAAGGCGATGGATGCCTCGGGCCTCAAGGGTATTCGCTATGACATCCGGTTTCATCTGCATCCTGACGTCGATGCAGCCATAGATCTGGGCGGTGCGGCGGTGTCGATGGCGCTCAAAAGCGGCGAGATCTGGGTTTTCCGCCATGACGGTGTTGCAAAATTGGCCGTCGAACCAAGTGTTTATCTCGAAAAAGGCCGATTAAAGCCCCGCGCGACAAAACAGATCGTTCTATCCGGGCGCGCAATGGAGTATGCGACCCGCATCCAGTGGACGTTGAGCAAGGCACAGGATACAGCCTATGCCGTGCGCGACCTGCACCGGGACGAGCCCGAGTTTGACTGACGCCAAAAGGACCTTTGGACCCATGACCGACCTTCACCCCGTGCGCCGCGCGTTGCTTTCCGTATCCGACAAGACCGGATTGATCGAACTGGGACAGGCGCTGTCCGAGCGCGGAGTCGAGCTTTTGTCGACCGGCGGCACCGCAAAGGCGCTGCGCGACGCCGGGCTTGCGGTGAAGGATGTCAGCGAGGTCACCGGCTTCCCCGAAATGATGGACGGCCGCGTGAAAACCCTGCACCCGATGGTGCATGGCGGCCTGCTGGCGTTGCGCGACAACGACACCCACGTCGCCGCGATGACAGAACATGGCATCGGCGCGATCGATCTGTTGGTGGTGAACCTCTATCCGTTCGAGGCAACGGTGGCCAAAGGCGCCGATTACGATGAATGTGTCGAGAATATCGACATCGGAGGCCCGGCGATGATCCGTGCGGCGGCCAAGAACCATGCGTTTGTGAACGTGGTCGTGGATGTCGAGGATTACCAGAAACTGCTGGGCGACATGGATCAGCACAACGGCGCGACCTGCCCGAAATTCCGCCGCAAGCTGGCGCAAAAGGCCTATGCCCGCACCGCCGCCTATGACACCGCCGTGTCCAACTGGCTGGCTGACGCGCTTACGATTGAGGCCCCCAAGCGCCGCGCCTTTGCTGGTGAGTTGAAACAGACCCTGCGCTATGGCGAGAACAGCCACCAGTCGGCGGCCTTCTACACTGACGGCACGGGCCGCCCCGGCGTGGCAACCGCCGTACAGCATCAGGGCAAGGAACTGAGCTATAACAACATCAACGACACCGATGCGGCGTTTGAGCTGGTGGCCGAGTTCGACCCGGCACAAGGCGCTGCCTGTGCCATCATCAAACACGCCAACCCCTGCGGTGTGGCGACAGGTGCGACCCTGCTAGAGGCTTACAAAGCGGCCTTCGACTGTGACCGCACCTCGGCCTTTGGTGGCATCGTGGCGCTGAACCAGCCGCTGGATGCCGAAACCGCGCAGGAGATCACCGGCATCTTCACCGAGGTCGTGATCGCCCCCGGCGCATCGGATGAGGCCAAGGCGATTTTTGCCGCCAAGAAGAACCTGCGCTTGCTGACGACCGAAGGCCTGCCGGACGTGACCGCAGGCGGCAAGACCGTGCGTCAGGTGGCCGGTGGCCTTCTGGTGCAGGACAAGGATAACGGCTTTGTCGGCATGGATGACCTGAAGGTCGTCACCCAGAAGGCCCCGTCTGACGAGCAGATGCGCGATCTGCTGTTTGCGTGGAAAGTGGCAAAACACGTCAAGTCCAACGCCATCGTCTATGTCAAGGACGGCGCGACCGTGGGCGTGGGCGCAGGCCAGATGAGCCGCGTCGACTCGGCCCTGATCGCAGCCAAAAAGGCCGAACGCATGGCCGACGCGCTGGGTCTGGCCCAACCGCTGACCATCGGTTCGGCCGTTGCCTCGGACGCGTTCTTCCCCTTCCCCGACGGTCTGATGGAGGCCGCCGAGGCTGGCGCAACCTGCGTCATCCAGCCCGGTGGCTCGATGCGCGATAACGAGGTGATCGCGGCGGCGGATGAGGCCGGTCTGGCCATGGTCTTCACTGGCATGCGCCACTTCCGTCACTGATGCGCTATCGCCTTCTGCTCTGGGCTGCGCTGGCCGCGTTTGCGATCGACCAGATCAGCAAGTATCTGGTCGTTCACGTCATGCGCGTGGCCGAGGGTGAGATCGACGTTCTGCCGCCCCTGCTGGTGTTCAAATACGGTGAGAATCGGGGCATCAACTTTGGCCTGTTTCAGGGCGATACCGACGCTGCCCGCTGGGTGCTGATCGGTATCTCTTTGGCCATCTCGATCGGCGTGCTGATCTGGCTGATGCGCACCGTGCCGTCCAGGCTGATGCTGTTTTGCGGCGGGTTGCTGATCGGCGGGGCGCTGGCAAATGTGCTGGACAGGGTGATCTATGGCTATGTTCTGGATTTCCTGAACATGTCCTGCTGTGGCATCAACAACCCGTTTGTGTTCAACCTGGCCGATGTGTTCATCTTTGCGGGCGCCATCGGGCTTGTTCTGTTCGAGGGCAAAAAGCCCTCGTGACGCGCCGGGTGATATGCGATAAAAGCGCCTGAAACTGGCTGGAGACTCTGATGCGGTTGCCGCGTACCATATTTGCTGTGACACTGATCCTTGCGGTTGCGGGATGTGCCGATATCGGTTTGCGCCACCTTGAGGCACCGGGGCCGGGGCCGGATGAGTTTTCGGTGATGCCGGTGGAGCCGCTGACACAGCCCAAGGATTATAAGTTCCTGCCCGCGCCCACGCCGGGTGGGACAAACCTGACCGACCCGGATCCGAAAGCGGACGCGATTGTGGCGCTGGGCGGCAGTGAGGCGGCGCTGAATGCCAATGCGGCCATTCCATCCACCGATGCGGCACTGGTGACGGCCTCCAGCCGCTATGGCGTGCCGTCCAACACGCGGCAGGTTGTCGATACCGAAGATGCCGAATTCCGCAGAAAGCAGGGTCGCCTGACCCGTCTGCGCCTGTTCAAGGTGGATCGCTATTCGCAGGTGTATCAACGTCAGGCGCTTGACGCCGATGCACAGAACGAAGCAGCGCGGCGTGCGGGGATCGAGACGCCATCGGCGCCCCCGGCGGATGAATAAATCTTAACTTTCCGTCATCGGCCTTGAACCTGCGCCCCACCACCGTAGTTTGAACACCATTGAACGAAACGGAGGACGCCCCATGGTTCGGGCTCTGGCCTTGTCTGCCGCCCTTGTCGCCGCCACCCCCTTGATTGCCAAAGAGGGGCACGAGGCGGTCACAACCTTCACGCTGGATAACGGCATGGATGTCGTCGTGGTCGAAGATCACCGCGCGCCGGTCGTGCAGCATATGGTCTGGTACCGCGCCGGGTCAGCGGATGAGCCGGTCGGCTCGTCCGGTGTGGCACATTTTCTGGAACATCTGCTGTTCAAGGGCACCGACACGTTGGCTCCGGGTGAGTTTTCGGCCACGGTCGCGGCCAATGGTGGCAATGACAATGCGTTCACGTCCTATGATTACACCGCCTATTACCAACGCGTCGCCGCCGACCGGCTGGAGCTGATGATGCGGATGGAGGCGGACCGGATGCGCAACATCCGCCTGAGCGACGAGGACATCGTCACCGAACGCGACGTGATCCTGGAAGAACGCAACCAGCGCACCGAAAACAGCCCCCGCGCCCTGTTTGGCGAGCAGATGAGTGCGTCGCAGTACCTCAACCATCGCTATGGTGCGCCGATCATCGGCTGGCGGCACGAGATGGAGACGCTGGACATGGCGGACGCGCTGTCCTTCTACCAGACCCACTACGCGCCCAATAACGCCATTCTGGTAGTGACCGGCGATGTGGAGCCCGATGCGGTCAAGGCACTGGCCGAGCAGTATTACGGTGTCATCCCTGCCAATCCGGATCTGCCCGAACGGGTGCGTTCGCAAGAGCCGCCGCAAAACGCCGAACGTCGCCTGACATTCAAGGATGCACGGGTTTCGCAGCCCTATGTGCAGCGCAGCTATCTGGCGCCCGAACGTGATCCGGGTGAGCAGGAGAAAGCCGCGGCGCTGTTCCTGCTGGCCGAGTTGCTGGGCGGCAGCACCACGTCTTACCTGAATGAAAAGCTGCAATTCGAACAGCAAAAGGCCGTCTATGCCGGGGCTTTCTACCGCGGTGTCTCGCTGGATGACACGACCTTTGATCTGCTGGTTGTCCCGGCGCAAGGCGTGTCCTTGCAAGAGGCCGAGGACGCGATGGATCAGGCGGTGGCCGATTTCATCGCCGAGGGTGTGAACGAAGAAGACCTCGACCGGATCAAGATGCAGCTGCGCGCGGCGCAGACCTATGCCCGTGATAATGTGGACGGGATCGGCAATCGCTATGGCCGTGCCCTGACCAGCGGGTTGACGGTCGAGGACGTGCAGGTCTGGCCCGATATCCTTCAGGCTGTGACCGGCGATGAGATCATCGCCGCCGCCCGCGAGGTTCTGCAACCGGAAAGCTCGGTCACCGGCTGGCTGATGAAAGACGATGAGGTGACGCAATGAAACGCATTTTCGCAACCCTGATCGCCTTCGTCATCGCGCTGCCCGCCTGGGCCGAGATCGAGATCGAAGAGGTCACTTCGCCCGGCGGCATCACCGCCTGGCTGGTCGAGGATCACTCGATTCCCTTCACCGCGCTGGAGCTGCGGTTCCGCGGCGGCACCTCGCTGGACGATCCGGGCAAGCGCGGCGCCACATATCTGATGAGCGGCCTGATCGAGGAAGGCGCGGGCGACATGGATGCGCGCACCTATGCGCGCGAACTGGAATCGCTGGCGGCCTCGTTCAGCTACAACGCGTCTGATGACTCGGTATCGATTTCGGCGCAGTTCCTGACCGAGAACCGGGATGAGGTGATCGACCTGCTGCGCACGACCATTCACGAACCGCGCTTTGACGAGGACGCGGTCGAACGGGTCAAGGCGCAGGTTCTGTCCGGGTTGCGGTCCGATCAGACCGATCCCAATGACATAGCCAGCCTCAATTTCGCGGCGATGGCCTATGGTGACCATCCCTATGGCACCGAGGGCAAGGGCACGATCGAAAGCGTCGGTGCGCTGACCCGCGATGATGTCGTGGCCGCTTATGACAATGTTCTTGCCAGGGATCGGCTTTATGTCGGCGCCGTGGGCGATATCACACCCGAAGAACTGGGCGCGTTGCTGGACAGGCTGCTGGCCGATCTGCCCGAAACCGGCAAGCCCATTCCGGATCGTGCTGATGTGGAAATCCCCGGCGGGGTCAGCGTGGTTGAATTCGACACGCCGCAATCGGTGGCCCTGTTCGGCCATGCGGGCATCGACCGGCATGATCCCGATTTCTTTGCTGCCTTTGTGATGAACCACATTCTTGGCGGTGGAGGGTTCGAAAGCCGCCTGATGCAGGAAGTGCGCGAAAAACGCGGCCTGACCTATGGTGTGGCGACCTATCTGGTGCCCAAGGATCTGGCCTCGGTCTATCTGGGCTCAGTGTCCTCGGGCAATGACCGCATCGCCGAAGCGGTCGAGGTGATCCGCAATGAATGGGCCCGGGCCGCGTCCGAGGGCGTGACGCAGAAAGAACTGGATGATGCCAAGACCTATCTGACCGGGGCCTACCCGCTGCGGTTTGATGGCAATGGGCAGATCGCCGGGATCATGGTCGGGATGCAGATGGATGATCTGCCCATCGACTATATCACCACCCGCAACGACAAGGTGAATGCGGTAACACTGGAAGACGTGAACCGCGTTGCCAGTGAACTGCTCGACCCCGAAGGGCTGCATTTCACCGTTGTCGGGAAACCCGAAGGGCTGGAAACCACGAATTGATGAAAAGGGGGCTGAGCGCGCCTCAGCCCTTTTTCCCCGCTGCGCTGCGCAGCATCTGCCCCATCATCTGGCCGAACTTGCCCGAGCCACGCTGATACAGCGCCCCGTCCACGGCCATGACGGTGCCGCTGATATAGCTGGCCAGATCGGAACTGAGAAACAGGCAGGCATTGGCCACATCCTGCGGCTGCCCCCAACGACCCAAAGGTACATCGCGGCGCAGTTCTTCATGGGCGTTTTCGGTGGGGGCCAGACGTTTCGCGCCCTCGGTGCCTTCGATAAAGCCGGGTACGACCGAGTTCACGCGGATGCCTTCGACCCCCCATTCCATCGACAGGGTGCGGGTGATCTGATCGACGCCCGCCTTGGCGGCGCAGACATGGGCCTGGCCCTCGTAGGGCAGGTAGGATTGCGGCGCCGAGATGTTGATGATGCTGGCACCGGGGCGTTTGAGATAGGGGTAGGCCCCTTTCATCACGTGGACCGTGCCCATCAGGTCGATGTCGATCACGGTCTTGAAGGCATTGACCGACATCTCGGCCGTTAGGGCGGGGAAATTGCCTGCCGCGCCTGACACCAACACGTCGAAGTCGCCGAACGCATCGTGGAACTGTTTCAGGCCTGCCGCGACGGCCTCGGGGTCACGCACGTCGAACGCTGTGCCTATGGCCTCGGCCGCGCCCGCCGCTTTCAGTGCGGCGACGGTGTCGTCCACCTTGTCCTGCGACCGGCTGGCGACGGCCAGCCTGGCGCCCGAGGCCGCAAAGGCCTCGGCAATGCCCCGATTGATACCGCTGGTGCCACCAATGACGATGACGGCTTTGTTTGCAAAATCCATGTAGGCCTCCCGTGATGCGGGAGCCCTACTCGCCGTAGGGCACCCAGATGTTTTTCACTTCGGTCGCAGCCTGCAGGAAGCGGCGGGAATGGTCCACGCCCCAATCAAATGCCGTCGCGTTATTGACCCAGGTCCGTTTCAGGTTCCCGGCCGAGACGACCTCGATCTCTTTCGACAGGTCGGTGGACGAGAACGACCAGACCGCATCGACGTTCAGATGCGAGGCCAGCGGTTTCGCCAGCTCCGCGTGGCTGCCAGTCAGGATGTTGACCACACCGGCAGGCACGTCCGAGGTTTCCAGGATCTGGTAGAAATCCGTCGCTGCCAGTGGGTAGGGCTCGCTTGCCGCCAGCACCACCCGGTTGCCCACCGCAATCGCCGGAGCCATGGCCGAGACCAGACCCAGCAGGGGCGCCTCATCCGCGCAGAGCGCGCCGATCACACCGACCGGCTCCTTCATCGCAATCGCCACGCCCCGGATCGGAACGCCGTGCACCTGACCATCATACTTGTCAGCCCAGGCAGCGGCAGTGAACAGGCGCTGGATCGAGGCTTCGACCTCTTTTGCGCCGTCCTTCTTGCCGGTCATGGCGTCGATACGGGCGGCGAACTCGTCAGCACGGGCCGAGAAGTTCTCGCCGATGTAGTACAAGATTTGGGCGCGCAGATGGCCGGTGGTCTTGGACCAGCCTTTGGCGCCCGCCGCGGCCTCAACCGCGTTGCGCACATCCTTGCGGTTCGCCAGACCCACGTGGCCCAGCAGGCCGGATTTGCCCCAGACCGGCTTCGAATAGCCGCTGTCGGGCCGCGCCTGTTTGCCACCGACATACATCTTGGCGGTGCGGTCGATGGGGTCGACCGGAGCCCCTTCGCCCAAGGCCGCCTCGACCTTTGCCAGCGGTTTGGCCTTGCCTTTGGGCTTAGTGTAGGCGCTCAGACCTTCCCAGCCGCCTTCACGACCAAAGCCGCTTTCGCGCACCCCGCCGAACCCGGCGGCGGCGTCGAACAGGTTGGTGGCGTTGACCCAGACAACGCCCGCAACCAGCTTGGGTGCGATATCCAGTGCGAGGTTCACATTCTCGGTCCACACGGTCGCGGCCAGCCCGTAGCGGGTGTTGTTGGCCAGTTCCACGGCCTCTTCCGGGGTGCGGAAGGTCGAGGACACCAGAACCGGGCCAAAGATTTCTTCTTGCATCAACGGGTCCGAGGTTTCGAGCCCCGAGATCAGCGTCGGCGGGTAATAGCAGCCGTTCTCGGGCAGCGCACAGGCCGCCTGATGCACGTGGCCGGCGGTGTTGCTTTCGACCATACTCTTGATGGTTTGCAGCTGAACCGGGTCCACAACCGCGCCCACGTCGACACACTTGTCCAGCGGGTTGCCGACACGCAGTTTGTCCATCCGCGCGCGCAGCTTGTCATGGAACCGGTCGGCGATACCTTCCTGCACCAACAGGCGCGAGCCTGCGCAGCAGACCTGACCCTGATTGAACCAGATCGCATCGACCAGACCTTCGATAGCTGAATCAATATCGGCATCGTCAAAGACGATACAGGCGGACTTGCCCCCCAGCTCCAAGGTCAGTTCCTTACCGGAACCAGCGGTCGCCTCACGGATACGGCGCCCCACGACGGTTGAGCCGGTAAAGGCGATCTTGTCGACATCCGAGGCCACGATCATCTCACCTACAGCACCGTCACCTGTGACGATGTTGACCACGCCCTTGGGCAGCCCGGCCTGCGAGCAGATATCAGCGAACAACAGCGCGGTCAGCGAGGTGTACTCGGCCGGTTTCAGAACAACGGTGTTGCCCATCGCGATTGCTGGCGCGATCTTCCACGCCAGCATCAGCAGAGGAAAATTCCACGGGATGATCTGGCCACAAACACCCAGTGCCTCGGCGTCAGGCAGCTCACTTTCCATCAGTTGCGCCATGCCCGCGTGGTAATAGAAGTGCCGCTGCGCCAGAGGAATATCGATGTCGCGCGATTCACGGATCGGCTTGCCGTTATCCAGGCTCTCCAGCACCGCGAACAGCCGCGCGTGTTTCTGCAGCAGCCGCGCCAGCGCATAAAGATACCGCGCACGGGCTGCGCCGCCCAGCTTCTCCCACTTGGGCTGGGCCTTGCGGGCGGCGGCGACAGCGGCGTCCACGTCGGTCTGTCTTGCCTGCGTCAGTTTGGCCAGAACCTCACCGGTCGCCGGGTTGCGGCTGTCGAACCCTTTGCCGGGCTTGGTGAAGGCACCATCAATATAGTGACCGAACTTATCACCCTGATCGACCAGCCAGGCCAGCGCCTCGGCTGCGCTTTCGGGGGCGGGGCCGTAATCCATGGTTTCGAAGATTTCTTTAACTGTCATTGTTCTGCCCTCAGCCCATGGAGTGACGGTAACCAGCGGAATACGCACCCGTCACATAGTGTTCCAACTGCCGTTCAATATCGCCCAGCAGCGACGACGCGCCAAAGCGGAACAGATCCGGCTCCAGCCAGCGGTCGCCCAACTCATCCTTGATCAGCGACAGGTAGACCAGCGCGTCCTTGGCCTTGGAAATCCCGCCTGCAGGCTTATAGCCGACGCGATATCCGGTGCGGTCATGATAGTCGCGGATCGCGCGGATCATCACCAGCGACACCGGCAGGGTGGCGTTGACGCTTTCCTTGCCGGTCGAGGTCTTGATGAAATCCGCCCCCGCCATCATGCAAACCAGCGAGGCGCGGGCGACATTACGCAGGCTGCCCAGCTCTCCGGTCGCCAGAATGGCTTTGACATGGGCATCGCCACAGGCGGCGCGGAACGCCTTCATCTCGTCATACAGCGCCTGCCAGTCCCCCGACAGGACATGACGGCGCGAGATGACGATGTCGATCTCTTCGGCCCCGGCCTTCACGCTTTCCTCGATCTCGGCCACGCGCAGGTGAAACGGCGACAGGCCCGCCGGAAACCCGGTGGACACGGCAGCAACCGGAATGCCGGTGCCCTTCAGCGCCGCAACGGCGGTCTCGATCATGTCGTGATACACACACACCGCGCCGGTGGTGATCGGCGGCATGTCCATCGCCTGCAGCAACGCGGGCGAGACCGGCTGGCGCGCCTTGGCGCACAGGCGGCGCACGCGGCCCACGGTATCGTCGCCTGCCAGCGTGGTCAGGTCGATCATGGTGACCGCTTTCAGCAACCACGCGGCCTGATAGTCTTTCTTCACCGAGCGCCGACCGGGCAGGGTCGCCGCGCGGCGTTCAATGGCCGAGGTGTTGGCCTGCACGGCGCGCACCCAGTCCAGATCAAGGTCCATACCGGGGTTTCTGGGCTCGGTCACCTGCGGCAGATGCGCGGTGCGCACGGGGCTGTCTGAGCTCTGCGTATCCATCATCACGTCCTTTGGGAGGTTTGCGCCAAAATCGCACGGGTTGCGCGTAAAGGGAAGGCATTGAGAGGTTGGGGCAGTATCTTTTTTGACCAAATGGACAAAATTGGCATTTTGTTGCGAATAATTCGCAAGAGCATTGACTTACTTGCGAACGGTTCGCATATTCATTCTCAACTGAACTCGAAATCGGGATTCGACATGATTCGTCGCAGCTTTCTTGCAGCCTTGGCCTTTGCCGCTGCATTGCCATTGACAGCCTGGGCCGAGGCGCCGCTGAAGGTGGTTGCCACCACCGGCATGATCGCCGATGCCGCGCGTCAGGTGGGTGGAGATCAGGTCGAGGTGAAGGGACTGATGGGTCCCGGCGTCGATCCGCACGCCTATCGCCAGACCCGCAGCGATATCGTTGCCATGACCCGCGCGGACCTGATCCTGTGGCATGGTCTGTATCTTGAAGCGCAGATGGAAGACTTCTTCCACGATCTGGGCCGCAAGCGGGCGGTGGTGGCCGTGGCCGAAGGGATCGACACGTCGAAACTGCGCGCCCATGACGATTATGCCGACAAATACGACCCGCACGTGTGGATGAGCCCGGCCCTGTGGCGCGATGTGGTGGTCGAAGTGCAAGAGGCGCTGACCGAAGCGCGCCCTGACGCCGCCGACATCTTTGCTGCCAACGCGCAGGCGCATCTGGCTGAGATCGAACAGCTGGAGGGTTATGCCGCTCAGGCCCTTGCATCTGTTCCCGAAAACAACCGCGTGCTGGTCACCGCGCATGACGCCTTTGGCTATTTCGGCGCGGCATACGGCTATGAGGTCATGGGCATTCAAGGGATCTCGACCCAGTCCGAGGCTGGCCTGAACCGGATTGGAGAGCTGGTGGATACGCTGGTCGATCAGCAGTTGACGGCGGTGTTTGTTGAAAGCTCGGTTTCGGACCGGTCGATGCGCGCGTTGATCGAAGGTGCTGCGGCCAAAGGTCATGATGTGGGTGTCGGCGGTGAGCTGTATTCCGACGCAATGGGCGAACCGGGCACCTATGAGGGCACTTATATCGGCATGCTGGATCACAACATCACCGTCATTGCTGGCGCGCTGGGCGCAGATGTGCCCGATAGCGGCATGAACGGCAAACTGTCGGCGGGGTTTTAATTGATGCTGGAACTGGCCACAAATCAGGGTGTTACGGTTGCGGAGAGCGGCCTGGGCAACAGCCCTCTGGCGATCCGCGGCCTGACGGTTTCTTATGGTCAGAAGCCCGCTGTGTTTTCGGTGGACATGACCGTGCAACCGGGTGCGATGACCGCGATTATCGGCCCGAACGGGGCAGGGAAATCGACCCTTCTCAAGGCCGCATTGGGGATTGTGTCGCCGCTGTCCGGGCAGGTCACCGTCTACGGCAAGCCGCTGGAGCAGCAACGCGCCCGCATCGCGTATGTACCGCAACGCGCCAGTGTGGATTGGGATTTCCCGACCCGCGTGATCGACGTGGTGCTGATGGGCCTGTCGCGAGAACTGGGCCTGCTGGGCCGTATTCGCGCCCGGCACATGGCGCGGGCGATGGAGTGCCTGAACCGCGTTGGCATGCACGATTTTGCAGACCGTCAGATCGGTCAGCTTTCGGGTGGTCAGCAGCAACGGGTGTTTCTGGCCCGCGCATTGGCGCAAGAGGCTGAACTCTATCTGCTGGACGAACCGTTTGCCGGGGTCGATGCGGCCACGGAAAAAGCCATCATTGCGGTGCTGAAGTCGCTGAAAGAGGCGGGCAAGACCGTCATCGTCGTGCATCACGATCTGGCCACCGTCACCGATTATTTCGACCACGTCTTCCTGATCAACACCCGCAAAGTGGCCGAGGGCCCAGTGGCCGAAGCGTTCACCGCCGAGACCCTGCAATCGGCGTATGGGGGCCGTCTGGCCACCGCCCAGATCGACCAGATCTCGCGCGCGCTGGGGTAATCCATGCTTTGGGATGCTCTGACCCTGCAGCTTGGCTATAACGCCACGCTGGTTGCCATCGGTGCGACCTTGCTGGGTGTATCGGCCGGCGTCACCGGTACCTTCCTGTTTCTGCGCAAACGCGCGCTGGTCAGCGACGCGATCAGCCATGCGACCCTGCCGGGTGTGTGTCTGGCCTTCATGGTGCTGGTTGCCTTTGGCGGCGACGGGCGCAACCTGATCGGCCTGCTGGCCGGGTCGGCGATCTCGGCCTGGATCGGCCTACTGTGCATGAACTGGCTGACGCGCCGCACGCGTTTGGCCGAAGACGCAGCCATCGGGGCGGTGCTTTCGGTGTTTTTCGGTTTTGGTGTCGTGCTGCTGACCGTCATTCAGACCATGGGCGTCGGGCGGCAGGCCGGGTTGGAGGGGTTCCTGCTGGGCTCGACCGCTGGGATGCTCTGGGCCGACGCATTGATCATCGCGATCGGCGGGGCGGGGACCTTGCTGTTGGTCATGATCATCCGCCGCCCGATGACCATGGTTGCCTTTGACCCGGAATATGCCGCGGCACGCGGTCTGCCGGTGCATCGTATTGATCTGGCGATGATGGGTCTGGTGATGGCGGTCACCGTGGTCGGCCTCAAGATCGTCGGGCTGATCCTGATCGTGGCGCTGCTGATCATTCCGGCCGTCACGGCACGGTTCTGGACCGAACGGTCGGATCGCGTGGTGCTGCTGGCCGGTCTGGCGGGTGGTCTGGCCGGGTATCTGGGCGCAGCGCTGTCGGCCTCGGCCCCGAACCTGCCGACGGGTCCGATCATCGTGCTGGTCAGCTTTGGTTTCTTCGCCCTGTCCCTGCTGTTGGCCCCGGTCCGGGGTGTTCTGGCGGCGGTGCTTAAACATCTGCGGTTCCAGCGCCGGGTTCATATCCGGCAGGGTCTGCTGGCACTGGCACAGGACCAGAAAATCTATGAACCGCTGACCCTGCGCCTGCTGAAACGCGCCGGGCTGGCCCGCGCGGATGGCGTCGCGACCGAGGCCGGCAAGGCCCGCGCCGCCAAGGCCCTGCGCGACGAAAAACGCTGGGAAGTGGTCCGCGCCGATCAGGCGCATGAGGCGACGGCGGCGCTCTATGACGGGTTGCGTGATATCGAAACGGTCCTGACCCAAGACCAGATTGCCGAGATCGACCGCCAGATCGGCGGCCCGCAGGGGGTGCCCTCATGAGCGGTGAAGAGTTTGTCCCCCTGTCGCTGACACCCTTGTTGATCGGCACTTTCGCGGCGATTGCCTGCGCGCTGCCGGGCAATTTTTTGGTGCTGCGCAAACAGGCCCTGATCGGGGACGCGATCAGCCATGTGGTGCTGCCGGGTATCGTGGTGGCCTTTCTGCTGACCGGAGCGATCTCGACTTGGCCGATGATGCTGGGCGCGGCGGGGGCTTCGATTGTGGCCGTGGTGATGATCGAGGCGATCCGGCGGCTGGGCCAGATCGAACCGGGCGCGGCGATGGGGGTGGTGTTCACCACCATGTTCGCGGGCGGCGTGCTGTTGCTGGAACAGACCGATACCTCAACTGTGCATCTGGATGTGGAACATGCGCTTTATGGCAATCTGGAAAGCCTGATCTGGCTGGATGCGGTGGGCTGGTCATCCTTGCTGGACCTGACGGCCCTGGCCGGGTTGCCACCGGAACTGCCGCGTATCGCGCTGACGCTGGCGGGGGTGATCCTGTTCATCTGGCTGTTCT
This sequence comes from Ruegeria sp. MALMAid1280, assembly GCF_049195285.1. Taxonomy (NCBI): domain Bacteria; kingdom Pseudomonadati; phylum Pseudomonadota; class Alphaproteobacteria; order Rhodobacterales; family Roseobacteraceae; genus Ruegeria; species Ruegeria sp. MALMAid1280. Next base: position 292,826 of record NZ_JBMIRT010000046.1, read on the forward strand.
GGCGGCCGCTGAAAATCTCTACCTTTGACGAAGGCTTTGCCCGCACCATCGGCATTCGCACCGGTGCGTTGGGCATGGCGCTGGTGATCATGGCGGCGATTTCAGCCGTGGCGGCCTTTGACGCCGTGGGGTCGATCATCGTGATCGCCATGTTCATCTGCCCGCCTGCCGCCGCGCGCATGATGACCAACCGACTGGAAACCCAGATCGCATGGAGCGTTTCCTTCGCCACGGTCTCGGCGGTTTCGGGCTATGTTCTGGCGGGATATGGGCCTCTGTGGCTGGGCGGAGCGGACGCGGTCAGCGCGGCGGGCATGATTGCCACCATGTCGGGCCTGATCCTGGCCGCCACCGTGTTGTGGGGGCCGTGCCGAACCCGCGCCGGAGCGCCCCAGGCCTCTTGACACGGCGTGTTCCCGCCACCGCTGTCTGCGACCGGTCGGCTGAAACTTGCTCAGAACTAAGGCGCTGACAGAGTTAATGACTTGCATTCCGGTAATCGTGCTACGAACACGCCAGAATTTTTCTGAATGACCACCACTCACCACGGATCGTTCGGACAATCGCGACCCGGTTTGCCGTGTTTTGAAAACGGTACGACGCGATTGTTCGAACGCCCCCTCCCTTAAAATTGATAAGTCCAAACCGGTGGCAGAATCGCGGGCGTTTGTGCTAGGTCTGGTGGTATGGCGCAGACACACCCCAATATCAGCGAAAACGCACCCGTTATCCGGCAGCTTGATGATGCGGCGATCAACCGAATTGCTGCGGGCGAGGTGGTGGAACGTCCGGCCTCGGCGGTCAAGGAGCTGGTGGAAAACGCAATTGATGCCGGTGCGACCCGGATTGCCATTGATATCGCCGATGGCGGCAAGACGTTGATTCGTGTCACGGACGATGGTTGCGGGATTTCGGCGCAGGACCTGCCGCTGGCCCTGTCGCGCCATGCTACGTCCAAGATTGACGGCTCGGATCTGCTGAACATCCACACATTCGGGTTTCGCGGCGAGGCGTTGCCGTCGCTGGGTGCGGTGGGTCGGTTGACCATCACCAGCCGGGTGCCGGGTGCGGATGCGGCGCAGATTCATGTGGCTGGCGGCAAGATGGCGGCGGTGAAACCCGCCGCCCTGCGCGCGGGCACGGTGGTGGAACTGCGCGACCTGTTCTTTGCTACGCCCGCCCGGTTGAAATTCATGCGCACCGACCGGGCCGAGGCGCAGGCGATTGGTGACACGGTCAAGCGTCTGGCGATGGCCGAGCCTGCCATCACCTTCTCTCTGCGCGATGTTTCAGGCGGGGGTGAGGGTCGTGTGACTTTCCGCGCCGACCGCGAAAACGGTGATCTGTTTGACGCCTTGCACGCCCGTCTGGCTCGCGTGATCGGGCGCGAATTTGCTGAGAACGCGCTGCAGATCGACGCCACGCGCGAAGGTATCCGGCTGTACGGTTACACCGCGCTGCCGACCTATTCCCGCGGCGCGGCGGTGGCGCAGTATCTGTTCGTCAATGGCCGACCGGTGCGTGACAAGATGCTGACCGGTGCCTTGCGGGCGGCTTATTTCGATTTTCTTAGCCGCGACCGCCACCCGGCCGCGGCGCTGTTCATCGACTGTGATCCGACGCTGGTCGATGTGAATGTGCACCCCGCCAAATCCGAGGTGCGGTTCCGCGATCCCGGCGTCGCGCGCGGGCTGATCGTCTCGGCCCTGCGGCACGCGCTGGCCGAGGCAGGGCACCGGGCCTCGACCACCGTGGCCAATGCAACATTGGGTGCGATGCGGCCGGAACCGGCGCAGCCTGCACCGGCGCGGGTATATCAGATGGACCGCCCCTCACAGGCGGCAAGGCAAGCGGCGCTTAGCGCGCAGGCACCGGGTTTTGCCGAACTGTCACGCGATTACAGCGGCAGCGTTGTCGACCCCGCGCCGGTGGCTCCGGCTGCGGTTGAAGAGCCTGCGCCGCAGGACTTGCCGCTGGGCGCGGCGCGTGGGCAGGTGCACGAGAATTACATCATCGCCCAGACCGCCGACGGGATGGTGATCGTTGACCAGCACGCGGCGCATGAACGGCTGGTCTATGAAAAACTGAAAACCCAGATGGCTGAAAATGGCGTCGCCGCGCAGGCGCTGCTGATCCCCGAAATCGTCGAGCTTTCCGAAGGCGATTGCGCGCGCCTGATGGCCGTGGCCGATGACCTGTCGCGTTTAGGTCTGACGTTGGAACCGTTCGGCGGCGGCGCCATCGCCGTGCGCGAAACCCCGGCGATTCTGGGTGAGGTCGATGCCCGTGCGATGATCCTGGATATCCTCGACGAACTGGCCGATCAGGGCGAAAGCCAGACCGTGCAGGCGCGGATCGAGGCGATCCTGAGCCGGGTGGCCTGTCACGGTTCGGTCCGGTCGGGCCGCCGGATGCGGGCCGAGGAAATGAACGCCCTGCTGCGCGAGATGGAGGCGACGCCCCATTCCGGCCAGTGCAACCACGGGCGGCCGACATATGTGGAACTGAAGCTGAGCGATATCGAGCGTTTGTTCGGCCGCAGTTGATCCGGCAGCGTTGCCGGGTTATGAAGAATAAAACAAGAACATCCGAGGCGACATGATCGAGATTGCTGGCACCCAAGTTGCATTGAATGACCCCGTGGTCCTGATTGCGGGCAGCGTTGTCGCCCTGATCCTGTTGTTGTTGTTCCTGTCGCTCAGGGCTGCGCAGCAATCGGCCCGGATGGCGGAACCTCTGGCGCGGCAGATTGCGCATCTGGGCCAGCATGTGCAGCAATTGGGGCAGGGGCAGGAACAGTTGCGCGGCGGCTTGCAGCATGTCTCGGACACGCAGGCCAATGCGCAGGTGCAGGTGATCCAGACGGTGGAATCGCGCCTGTCCTCGGTGCAGCAGCAGATGAATGACCGGCTGGCGGACAACGCAATGAAATCGGCCCGCGCACTGGCCGAGATGCAGGAACGGATGAAGGAATCGCTGCATGGCTCGTCGAAACAGACCGCGACCTCGCTGACGCAGCTACAGGAACGGTTGGCCGCCATCGACAAGGCGCAGGACAATATCACCAAACTGTCGGGCGACGTGCTGTCGTTGCAGGATATTCTGTCGAACAAACAGACCCGCGGCGCGTTTGGTGAGATTCAGCTGAACGATATCGTCTCCAAGGCGCTGCCCTCGGACAGTTTTCAGCTGCAGGCGACGCTGTCGAACGGGCGCCGGGCGGATTGCCTGATCCACCTGCCGAACCCGCCGGGGCCGATTGTCATCGACAGCAAATTCCCGTTGGAGGCTTATGAGGCGCTGATCGGTTCGACCAATGATGCCGAGTTGAAAGCGGCGGTGCAGATGTTCCGCAGCACGGTGCGCAAACATATCAATGACATCGCCGAGAAATACATTCTGGACGGTGAAACCGCCGATGGCGCGCTGATGTTCCTGCCGTCCGAGGCGGTCTATGCCGAGCTGCACGCCAAGTTCCCGGAACTAGTGCAGGAGAGCTTTTCGAAACGTGTTTGGATCGTTTCGCCGACCACCTGCATGGCGACGCTGAACACCATGCGGGCGATCCTGAAAGACGCGCGGATGCGGGAACAGGCCGGTGCGATCCGCAAGGAACTGGGGATGCTGCACAAGGATGTGGAGCGTCTGGGGGATCGCGTTTCAAACCTTGACCGTCATTTCGGGCAGGCGGCCAAGGATATCTCCGAGATCAAGATCAGCGCCGAAAAGGCGGGGCGCCGGGCGCAGCGGCTGGACAATTTCGATTTCGAGGAACTGGCCCCGGACGATCACACCAATGTGGTCCCGCTTGGCCAGTCCGAAGGCTAACGGGGACCCTCAGATACGCAGGAAAGGCTGGAATAGGCGCGGCATCAGTTTGCTGAACTTCAGCGGCGCGTCGGTGACCGCCAGACAGATGCAGTCCCCTGAGATATCGGCGGTCGGCGTGTGGTGCAGGTCTTCATCCGCAATCTCGACGTCGCCGCGGGCGAAATGATCCACCTCGTCCGAGAAGGCACCCTGCAGGACCATCGTCAGTTCGATGCCGTTATGGCTGTGGTCCGGCACCGCAGCACCGGCGGGGATGAACAGCAGCCGCGCGGTGGCCTCGCGTGTGGTCGGCAGGATTGCCTGTTTCACACCCATGCCGATCGAGCGCCATTTGATGTCGCTCACACCTCCGCCGACGTAATCCTGCAATGGTGCGGGTAAAACCGAACATCCCGGACGTTCGGGTTTGGCAATCGGTGCGCCCTGGGCAATCAGCGCCATGGTCGCGGCCAAAGCGCCATCGCTCATGCTGGCCGAGGCGTCCTGATCCTGCAACACACAGCCGCCGACGGCATCGAAGCTTTCAGCCCGGGCGCGGCAGTGGTCACACAAGGACAGATGCGTGGCGACCATCAGGTCGAACGCCTCGGGCAGAGATCCTGCGGCATAAGCCATCAGCAGGTCATCTGTCAGGTGATGTTTGATCTTGTTGCTCATCTTCATCATCTCAGTTCATCGCGTGGCGCAAGCGGTCCAGCGCCAGCCGTATTCGTGATTTGATCGTGCCCAGCGGCAATCCGGTTGCAGAGGCGATCTCACGGTGGCTCAGATCGCCGAAATAGGCCTTTTCGATCAGTTCTCGTTGTGCTTCGGGCAACGCCGTCATGGCGTCACGCAGCTGTGCGGTTTCCTGTTGCAGCGCGATCACGTCGTCCTGCTCCGGTTCCGCCTCGGGGCCCCATCCCAGATCCTCGGGTTCGGGCCGGCGTTGCTTGCGCAGGACGTCGATGCGCTTGTTCCTTGCGATCGTGAACACCCAGGTGGCGACGGTCGCGCGGGCGGGATCGAATAGATGCGCCTTGTGCCACAGGGTTGCCATCGCCTCTTGGGCGCATTCCTCGGCCAGCGCCGCATCTGACCCCGACTTGATCAGGAATGCCTTGATCCGTGGCGCGAAATGCTGGAACAGCTCGGCAAAAGCCGCCTGATCCTGCGCGTCCCGAATGCGTCTGACGTGGCTTACCCACTCAGTTCTGGTGTCGCAACTGCCATCCGCCTTGTTCACCGGCTTGCCCCTGATGCGTTTCTGCGTGCGCCAAGGCCTGCGTGCTGGCCCCTCGGCCGCCGGTTCATCCAAGGTCACGGTATCGATCTCGGTAAACATAACCACATTACGCGGGGCAGCCCAAGGCGGATCACTTTGTTTGCGGTTTTTGATCCGTATCGGGCTAGCTTGCGTATTATCCGGTACGAAGAGATTGGGAAAAGAATGCCGTTTGAACGGTTTACAGGCACAGCAGGGGATGCAGCGTGAACAGGATCGATCATATCGCAGGCCACACCTTTCACGGGCGGAAGGGGGACGTTCAGAACGCATTTCGCTATTCCGTCGACTACATCCTGCTGGATCCCGAAGGCCAGCCGGACACCCCGCTGCTGTTTTCCCTGAACCGGGCCAATGTCACCAACTGGCGGGATCGCGACCATGGCGGAGAACCGGGGACGGGGCGCGGTGCGGTCTGGCTGCGCAAGCAGTTCGACCAGATGGGGGTTATCCAACCGGCCCGCATCACCCTGCTGACCCAGCCGCGCGTGTTCGGCCATGTGTTCAACCCGGTCAGTTTCTGGTTCTGTTTTAACGCGGAAGATAAGCTTTATGCGGTGGTGGCCGAGGTCACCAACACCTATGGCACGCGCCACAGCTACCTGTGCCACAATGCCGATTTTGCGCCGATCCAGCCCTCGGACCGGATCGAGGCGGACAAGCTGATGCACGTCTCGCCGTTTCAGAAGATCGAAGGCGCGTATACATTCCGTTTCGACTATCGCCCGGGTCGCGTTGGGGTCTGGATCGACTACGGGCGTGACGGCGGCGGGCTGATTGCGACGCTGACCGGGCCGCGTGCACCGCTGAGTGATGGTAAAATCCTGTGGTCGCTGCTGCGCCGCCCGTTTGGCGCTCGTCGCGCATTTGTCCTGATCCTGTGGCAGGCGCTGAAACTGTGGGCCAAAAAGGCCCGGTTCCGCCCGTTTCGCAGCGCTCCCGTTCCCGATCATCCGGTTTCCCGCATACGCGAGCCTTAAAGCGTCTTTGTTTGCGTAAGATCAAAGACTCGGGCACTTCAGAATGTTTGTGCTAGGATGGAAACCGCGAACACGAGGAGTTGGTCATGTTGGAAATCTCGGCAAGAAAAATCGCTCAGGTCGCCATGATGGGGCGCGAGCTGGAGCGCGCCGAGGGCGAATTGCGCGCCTTCATCGACCGTATGGGCGAAGACGAGCAGGCAGAACTGGTCGCCGTCATGTGGATCGGGCGTGAGAGCTTTTTCGCCGAGGATCTGGCCGAGGCGATTGCAACCGCCAAGTCCGAGGCCTCGACCCCTTGCGCCGATTACCTGATCGGCACGCCGCACCTGTCGGATCACCTTGAGAACGGCCTGGATGCGCTGGGAATTTCGGCCGAGGACGTGGAAAACGATCTGATGTAGACACAATGCCCGCAAAGTCTGCGGGCATTGTTTTCAAGGCCGTTTACAAACCCGCACAGGTTTGATTCAGTCCAACCCGATATACTTTTGGTTGATTGAATGAACACTGATACTCCTGTTGAACCCCAAAAACGCAAGCTGACCTTTGTCCGTGTGGCCATCGTTCTGGTCGTGCTGTGCATCGTGGCGCTGCCGATTTTGCACAAGAAACATGACGCGCTGGTTGATATCTGCAGCTCGGATAAGGGCGACCTGCAGACGACCCTCGATGCCTGTGACCTGTTGTTGGACTGGACCGTTTCAGACCCGGCTGAGCGATCTTTGGCGTATCGCAACAAGATGCGGCTTTACATGGGGGTGAAGGATTGGGAGGCCGCAAAGCGTGAGGCCGATCTGGCGGTTGCAGCGGACCCGGATAGCTACATTCCTTGGGAATGGAAAGCTAGGGTTCTGGAAGCGATGGGCGATACAGATGGGATGGTGGATGCGCGCCTGACGGCCTTCGACCTGCAACCAGACGACCCTGACGCGCTGCGCGGCAAATACCAACTGCTGGTTGGCCTCTACAGACATGCCGCAGTCGATGAGTTCGTGAGCGGGAGGTTGCGTGAAGACAAGAGTCTGGGCTGGCTATTCGGCGGAGTGCACTCAGAGATGCGTCGGTTGGTGGAGAGCCCAAGCCTTTACCCACTGACGCAAATTGCGTTTCTGGAAAAAACACTTGAGGTTAGGGATCAATTCGCTTCTGACCCAGAGGATTGGCATGTCAAAATCGTGTTCATTGCTCTTTGTCAGGTGGCCGGAGCGAAGTGCCCTCCTTTGTATCCCGATCGGCGCGAAGGTTACCCGAAGATCAACTGTGATGAAACGATGGCAAAGTTCGATGCCAAATACCCAAGGTTCATTGAAGAGGTCGTGCAGAAAGGCGGACCGAACGACATACATAGCTTTGTTGCTGACGAACCCGAGTGGACAACGGTGTTGATACAAGCTCGCTACATTGCAGCGGTCGGAGGTTTTTTGGCTAAGCCCTCACATGAGATGGCAGGACATCTTCTATCGCATGACCAAATGTTCCATTGCGTGTCAGGAGGCGAGTTTCTTTTACCCGAGCGCCACACGATCAGAGGATTCGAACCAACTTATCCCAGGGAAGACGCTAAAAAATACCTTCCTAGGGAGTTTCGCCGAAATCTTGTCGATCTGGCGTATGTGTATCGAAACGCACCCGGCAACACGCCCTGACCCAACACATTAACCAGTCTTAATCTATCCCTCTGGCTGCGTTAACGCGGGCTTCTTTTATCTGTTTCAGCAATGACGAAAGCAATTCAGACTGAAAGGAGAAAGTCATGGGATATGCACAAACTGTTACTCCGCAGAAGGGGCTCTTCTTCGGTATGTTCTCGAATTACGCCGAAGCACGGGTCGAACATTTCCGCCGCGGGATTTACGCCAAAACCGTCCGGTCACTGGAAAACCTGACCGACCGACAGTTGGAAGACATCGGCGTTCCACGCTGTGACATCAACCGGCGCGCCTATGAAAGCGTCTATCACAAACAGCCCTATCACCGCCACGTGCAGTGAACCGGGCGTTATGTCTTGCACCAAACATGGAGGAAAGGATGCTGGATTCAAAACCCAACCACGAACCATCGGCAAGGGCCAGTTCCGTGTTGCTGTTCGACCGCGCCATGCGGCTGCAGGCGATCAGATCGGATATCGTGCGCGCCGCGCAGGATCTGAACCGGCTGTCCGATCAGGATCTGGCCGAGCTGGGCATCAACCGCAGCGACATCGACGACGTGATCGCGCGCTATATCTGACGGATCACAGATTGAGGCAAAGCCATTCCGACGTTTCGGGATGGCTTTTTTTTGTTGGCCGGTTTTCGAAGAGGCGGATGGTCAATCGCAAGAAGCCGTGCCAGAAAAAACGCGTTAAAGTTGATTGACGCGTTTCAGGGGCAGGCTATTGAACGGGCGAATTGTGAGACTGGCAGCGGCGTGCCTGATTTTGGCCGCCGCATTTGTTCTGTATCAGCAGAAACAGCGAAATGATCTGGCCGCAGAAATGCTTGCAGGGGGATGTCACAGCCCCGAGGCAGAGCCGGAGAAGACTGTTCAGGGCTGCAGCAGGCTTCTGGACGCCGCAAGATACAAGCCCGAGGAACGGGCGGTCCTCTATATCTATCGCGGGCGGGCGCATGTGAAACAGGAGGACCTGCAGAGGGCTTTGCAGGACTTCGAGGATGCGGCTGCTTTCAACGCGGATGAACACCAAGCCTGGCAGTGGGTCAGTTATGTTCTGGGCGAATTGGGCGAGGATGAGGCTGCATTTGATGCAATCGAAAAAGCCCATCGTCTGGGCCCCGCGAATACCTACACGATGCAACAGCGCTTTCACCTGTTGAAAGTGCTGGAGCGGTACGCAGAGGCCGATGCATATTATACTCGGTTGATGGAGAAATACCCAGCTGCGGAAGATGAACGCTTGCTTTGGATGCCACGCGAACTTGGGCAGATGCGGCTTGAATTGAAGCAGTATGGGCCAGCTGCTGAGGTATTCAGAGAAGTCTATCGGTTGGATTTGACACACAAGAAAACGGCCGCGGGTTTTTTTGAAGCGTGTATGTTTGCAGGGCCTGACTGCCCGCCCCTATTCCCCGAACGCCGCGCCGACTATCCTGTTTTAAGCTGCGATGAGGCATTGAAAAAATGGGCGGAGTATAACCCGGAACGACTCGAAAAAGCGTTGCGGGACACAGGCGCTGGAACCCTCACAGAATTGGTTCAGCGGGACGATTGGAAATCCAAACAGGTGTTTCAGTGGGCCTTTCTGGGAGGAGTCGACTGGCCGATCAAAACTTTGGAACATGCGCCCAAGTTTTTGATCCATCATCGTGTGTTTGAATGCGTGAATGACGGCAAAGTTTCTTATTACGAGGGGTTTGAACAAGAAAATGAAGCGGGGTGGAAATACACAAATGAGTATTTCTTCAGCCCGCAACTGCGCAACAACCTCATTGATCTGGCGCAGACCGCTTTGAATTAAAGGCACCGCCCCGGTCTTGATCAGGGCGGGCTAGCCAGTCAGCTCAAATGATCCACCACTTGCAGATGCTGGGCCAGTGTGTCGATCTCAGCCATCCAGCCCTGTACCAGTTTCGGGTCGCTGGGGGCGGCGTGAACGCCGGCGGGGATGGCACGGTTCAGAACCGCCTCGACGGCCAGCGACACCGGCACAGACACCAGACGCGCCATGGCGGTGCCGCGTGCGTCGCCCCAGGCGTCCATCACATAAGTCTTGTTCCAGACCGGGACGCCGTCATTTTCCGCCTTCAGGCCCACGCACAGAACCACGCGGTCCGGCTCGCCCTCGTCATAGGCGTTCTCGGCCCAGAACTGATCCGACATCTCTTTCAGGCGGGCGTCGCCTTCGGGGCCGGACAGCGTCTCGATCTCGGTGAACACGTCCGACCATGCGTCGGCCCAGCCGTTCAGCCGCAGGGTGCCGCGGACGAACTCCTTGACCGGCCAGTGCTTTTCGAACTGGTATTCGGCCATGAAGGGGATCGAGTCGCGGTTCGGGTAGACCTCGAAGCTTTCCGGCGTCGGCAACGGCGCAATATAGCTGGTGATCGCGTCCCACGGACGGGCGACGTCCAGCGGAGCGTAATCGCGGATCGATTTCGATGGCGACCGCAAAGCCTTGAGCACACCCAAGGGCGACCAGCTGAATTTATAGCGGAACGGGTTGGGGTTCTTGGGAATGCCGCCGCAATACGAGATGAAGCTCAGGTGGTTTTGCGGATCGAACGCGTCCGCGGCACGGTAGTCTGCGACCAGAGCGTGCGCCATCAGGTGGTCGATGCCCGGGTCCAGCCCGACCTCGTTGACCAGCGCCACACCGGCCTCACGCGCCTTGTCGTCCAGCGCACGCATCTCGGGTGCGATGTAGGAGGACGAGACGAAATTGGCCTGTTTCGAGATCGCCAGTTCCGCCAGCGGCACGTGCCAGTCACCCGGCAGCATCGAGACGATCACGTCGCCTTTTTCCAGCACCGCGCCCAAGGCGTCGATGTCAAAGGCGCGGATGTCGTCGGTCAGGTCGCCGACTTCGGCGCGGGCCTTGTCGATGGTCCGGTTCCAGACGGTGACTGTATGCCCGCCCTTAATCAGGCGGCGCAGGCCGGGGATGGCGGACAGGCCGGTGCCACACCAGTGAATCGTCATCGCTCAGATCCCTTCGATATGTGTTTTAAAGGTTGCTTCCGCCCGCCCCCAGACGCCGCTGTCCAGATCGGTCAGGGTCAGCAGCGAGGGCAGCAGTTGCGCCGCGTAGTCCTGCGAGCTTTCAACCGGCAGCATCGAGGGCAGGTTGTCGATCGCCATCACGTCCATGACCGGATCGGTGGCCACGCGCAGGGCGGGGGCCTCCCAAGTGGTGGCGCGGTCATAGACGGGGACCGGGTTGTAATTGCTGTCGGGGTCGCAGGCGACATCGCCGATGACGGTCAGGGTGCGCGCGGCGGTCAGAGCCTCACGCGGGACAAAGACCGGCGTACCGGGGCGCGCGAAGATGCAGTTCAGAAACAGGTCGTGGTCGAGGATTTCTGGGAATGGCCCACCGCTGGCGGTCTCGACCATGTCCCATTTGGTGACACTGACGCCCATCGCTTCGCACAGATCGGCGGCGCCGGTGCCGACGCGACCCAAAGCGCCGATGACGATGGCGCGGGGGCGCTCGGCTCCGGTTTCATCCAGTTCAGTCAGCAACTCGGCATTCAGCGCATCCTTGCTTGGATAGACACCAACCGGTGGGCATTCCTGACCGCGTTGCTGCGCCGCCCATGTTTTCAGCGTCACGGCAGCGCCCGCATAGCCAGCCCAATAGCCGAACGCGGCAACGCGGCGGTCATTTTCGTCCACCAGATACTCCAGATCGTAAAGCGTGCCGCCGCCGGCCTTGAACCGCTGCAACAGCGCTCGGCCCGAATGCTGGCCCTTGTAGGCGTGGCCGAACATGATGTGGCGGTGGGGCAGGGGCGTGCCGTCCTCGGGCAGTTCCTTGAGGCCGAAAATGATCGCATCCAGCGGGGCCTCGGGCCACGAATTCTCGGATGCGATCTCACATCCGGCATCTTTGTAGCCGTCTATCGGGATCGCGCGGACCGAGCTTTCCTCGACCGTGACGCGCAGACCTGCCGCGATCAGCGCGGCGGCACCTTCGGGGGTCAGCCCGACCCGTTCCTCGTTCTGGCGCTGTTCCGCCCGGACCCAGAGATGTGTCATGCGATTTCCTTTTGTCAGAGCATTCCGGCGGCGCGCACCGCCTGAACCGAAACCCGCGCCTCCATCGCTTCGCGGAAGGCGATGATCTTGGGGAAGGCCGAGACATCAACGCCGTCGCCTTCCAGCCAGCTACAAACCACGTACAGGTAAGCATCGGCCAGCGAGAACGCCTCACCCAGCACAAACGGCCCGCGCAGCCCGTTCGAGGTGATATAGGCGCAGGACGCGGTCATCGTCTTTGCGACCTTGTCTTTCATGTCCTTCCAACTGGATTTCTTGTCGGCCCAGCGGTGCCCGCGCAGCTTGTGCGCATGGTTCACATGCATGGTCGAGGCAAGATAGAACATCACCTCGCGCATCCGCGCCGCCATGACCGGATCGGCGGGTACCAGCCCGGCCTCGGGGGCCCTGGCCGCGACATATTCCAACAGCGCCCCAGTTTCGGTCAGAATACCGCCATCCACCACCAGCGCCGGAACGCGGCCCTTGGGGTTGATCTGCTTATACGCAGGCTTGGTCTGCTCGCCCCCGGCGAAATCCAGCCTGATGGCCTCATAGTCCAACCCGGCTTCTTCCAGCGCGACGGCAACAGCGACCGAGATCGTACAGGGAGCATAGTAAAGCTGCATCAGGGGTCTCCGAAGGATTACAGATGGGTCTGGGCGTATTGCCGGTCCGGCGCTTCCAGGTGCGGAATAGCGTTGAACAGGACCGGGCTCAGCTGCGGACCGATCGGGTGCAGACGATGCATCGACGTGTTCATGATGGCAAGGGCCACGCGCGCCATCGACGGGATGTCCAGCCCCATCGCCTGCCGCACCACCATCGAGATCAATCCGCCCGAGGTGACCACAATCGCGGGTCCGCCCTCGGTGCCGATATCGCGCAACGCGCCGGAAACGCGGGCCTCGAATTCTTCGAAGGTCTCGGGCGTGTTTTTGATGTCGCCATTGGCCCAGGCGGCAAATGTACGGGGCAGATGTTCCACAAAGCCTTCGCGGTCGGTCGGGACCACCACGCCGTGCTGCTCTTCGAACAGCTTGGCGATGGTAAAGTATTCGATCTCGTTCAGGCGGGGGTCGCGGATCGGTTCCGCCAGCCCCATGCTGGCGGCGGTTTCCACATGGCGGGTCAGCGTTCCGCAATAGACGCGCGTATAGGTGGTTCGCGTGAATTGCAGATGTGCCCCCAGCCAGCGCGCCTGCTGGTGACCCAGCTCGCTCAGCTTGTCATAGCTCGCTTCATCACGCGCATCGGTGTTGGCCTGGCCGTGGCGAACCAGTGTAATATGTGACATGGCGGTCCCTCTCGGGCCGAGTCTTAGGATAGGTTGCAGGCAGGGGCCAGAGGTGTTCCATGGGCGTTCGGCAAAAATCTCAGCGGTTTAGGGGGAGGGACCAGTTGGCCTGCCTGAATTCGCGAAGTTTGATGTTGCGTAAAGGGAAAAAGTTTCCTATCAGAAACACGAGTGCGGCATACGGGCGTATACTCTTTACCCGGCCCTCACGGGGTCAGCCCTGACACAGATCAAAGTTTCCAGCCTGTTGACTTGCGACAAAGGCGTGGGAAGCTGGGCGGCAATCATCTTTGGCGCAGGTCGGGCAAGTGCGGTATTCAGGAATTATGACCTAAGAAAGGTTGGACCCATGACGGATATTAAGCGCACGCCACTCCACGCGTTGCATGTTGAGTTGGGCGGCAAGATGGTTGATTTTGCGGGTTGGGAGATGCCTGTTCAGTATCCTTTGGGGATCATGGGCGAGCATAAGCAGTGCCGAGAGAAGGCGGCGGTGTTTGAT